>JAZBNR010000081.1:0-1437 GCA_036350735.1 Erythrobacter sp. | reverse complement strand
TCGTTCGCGCAGATGGCGTCCAGATCAAAATCGAAGTCACGCCCGTACTGCGCGGAACGGTCCAGGGCCCCGCCTTGCGAAGCGTTGCGCCGGCGGTCGAGGACGCCTTTGGTTTCGCCGAAATGCAAATCGTTTCCTTTGCAGATCTCTACGCTGGCAAGATTGTCGCAGCACTTGACCGCCAGCATCCGCGCGATCTCTTCGATGTCCGAGACCTGCTGGCCCACGAAGGGATCGACGATGCTCTGCGACAGGCTTTTGTTGTCTATCTCATCAGCCACAACCGCCCCATGGCGGAAACTCTAGCGCCGGTCCGCAAGCCGTTAGAAGAAGAATTCAGGCGCGGGCTGGTTGGCATGACGCAAGAGCCAATCGAGCTTGCCGCGCTCGAGGAAACACGCGAAGCCATCGTCGCCCAGATGGTCGATGGCATGCCGGAGGAGCACCGAGAATTCTTGATCGGCTTCAAAGCCGGCGAGCCTGATTGGCAGCTTCTGGATATTCCCCATGCGAAGGACCTGCCGGCGGTCTTGTGGAAGCAGCAAAATCTGGACGCACTCCCTACGACCAAACGGCTGAAGCTAGTCCGCATTTTGGAGGACGTGCTGCGGAAATAGCGAACCTCGAACTCGGTTTCCGTAGATCCTCACGCGACTTAGAGGATGGGAGGCTTTCTCTCAATTCCCTGTCCGTCAGGGAGGGGAAGGAGATGCAGTCGAATCTGACGTCGCTTCGAGGTCGCACCGATGCGATTGGTTCCCATCTCGAATGCTCTGGAACCTGATACCATGTTGGACCGTATTTCTCTTTAATACTTGCTGTGATCAAACAAGAGATATGAAACAGGTGGGTAAGACAGTGAATGGGGCAATATGAAGACTTGAAGCGCCTTGTGGAGGCGGTCCACGCTTATCGGACCAAGAGAAAAATCCCAGCGGACGCCGAAGAGCTCGATGCAATTTGCACGCGCATTTTAGAGAATGACACCTTCGATGAGACGGCGATCGAATGGAAGCGGTTCAGCGAGTACGAAAAGGAAGTAAATGGCGGCAGTTGGCCCAAGCCCAATTGATGACCGCATTCAGGCTGCTATTATTCGACCATGAGTGAAGGAGTCGATCAGCTTTACCGCGTCGCCATCGAGAAACTGGCTAAAGCTGCAGATTCCGAGATCGAGACCTTCAGGCGAGCAATTGCGCAAGGCGAAGGCATTCCGCTCACCCCCTCCCCCGAAGCCTTGGCGAAAACGGCAGACAAAGACTTCGCCTGGGGTGAATACGCCTTTGGCGAGCTGCGCAGCTTCGGGTTCATCCGCACAAACATCACCAGGTTAGAATGGTATCGCCCCACAGAGACACAGCTGTGGGAGGAACAGACTGCGCTTGCGGGGATAGAAGCGACTGCCATCGTCCGGCTCTCCTCGATGAACTGCACCCC
>JAZBNR010000080.1:0-1537 GCA_036350735.1 Erythrobacter sp. | reverse complement strand
TACACCACCGCGCCCAGCAGGCTCTTGTTGAACCGATCGAGCATCTCGCAAAAGATGTAGTGCTCTTCGAGCAGCGGGCCGGCCAGCGCGCCGTCGTCGTAGTCAGCCATTTCAAGGGCGTCTACCAAGGGCCGCAGGTTTTCGGCGATGCGGTAGTACGCTTGCCGCATCTCTTGGGCTTTGTGCTGATCCATATTTCGGAAGAGCGGGCGGAGGGCTTCGGCGCGGGCCTTTTGGGCGTCGGTCATCGGCATGGTTTGGTCTCTCTCGGAAAGGGTTTTGAAAAAGCGTTTTGCCGTTCGGCGTTAACACACATGAGCCATGGTTTTGAAAACACCTCAAGCGAGTTCGGGCATCTTTTCGCAGCCTTTTCCCATGTTTCTGGAAAGCTGCGATAACTCGCGACACACGGGCGAATTCAGTCTTTGAACTTCTTTTGGAAGTTCGCCAACAACCCGTCGACTTCGTCGTGCAGGTCGTCCAGTTCGCCGAAATAGCGATCGAACTTTTCGGGGTTGGCCGCTTCGAGGATCGGCATGTTCTTCACGGCCGCGTGCAATTCCTCGATCAGTTCGAGCGCGGCGGTGCGGGCATACAAAAGGTCGGCGGTGGTTGGCCTGTTGGCGGTATTGGGCATGGGTGGGTTCTCAGGATTGGGGTTGTTTGAATCTTGAAGTTTCGTTTTGGTTCGCTACCGAAGCCTTCCTTCGAGTTCGTTCGCGGCGGTCCAGACGGCTCGGTGTAGGTCTTCGGCAGCCATGAAATGGATCTCTTTGGTTTCGTTGTCGCCGGGTTCGATGTCGGTCAAATCTTCCGCCTCCGACATCAGTTGCCGAAGGATGCGAACGGCCGCTTCAACGTTCTCTTCGAGCGTCTCGTACTGCGGCAGCCGCGAGTGGTATTCAAAATTGGTTTGCATGGGTGTGTCTCCGTTTGCGGAATGAAGAATTCGTTTCGGTGACACACATGAGCCATGGGTTTGAAAACAGCTCAAGCGAAATTGGCAAGCAATTCGTTGGATTCTTGAATGTTTTTCGATGCCGCCGACGTGGCCGACAAACACGCCGTGTCGCGTTATTCGGACTGGCCGGCGAACCATGCGGAAACAGAGAAACGCCGCGGCGTTGGGCGAACGTCGCGGCGTGTTGCGGGAATACCGAAGGGCCGGCGGTTACTCGTCGGCGTCTTCGGTTTGGATCAATTCTTCGAGACGGGCGGCGTAGTGGCGAAGCGTGCCGACGTCGTCCCAGCCGATCGTTTCGTCGTCCGCCGGTGCGGGTTGGTCTTCGAGCATTTGCCGAACCGCTTCGGCGGCTTTGATCGCACGGGCATGGGCGGCGGTGTAGGCGTCTTCGATGGTTTGATTTTTGGTCATGGTTTGTCCTCGGGTTTGAAAAGAAGGCCGGCGGCGCGGGTCGCGCCGCCGGCCGTTTTGGCTTGGTTTAGCAATCGCGGCAGGTTTCCCACGCCCGTTTGCTGCCGTAGCAGATCTGGCCGCCTTCGACGATGTAGACCATCGCGTCATCGGCAACGTCTT
>JAZBNR010000078.1:0-1798 GCA_036350735.1 Erythrobacter sp. | reverse complement strand
TCGCCGGTCGCCGGTCGCCGGTCGCCGGGCGGGCGGCCGGGCGGCCGGGCTCGGTGGACTGCCATTCGCGTCTCGCTTGCGCGCGAGCGTGGAGCCCGGCGTCTGGACGCGGCTACCGCCCCTCCCCACCTCTGACGGGATTGTCATCTTGTTGACGCCCGACTGGTCTGGTCTTAATGCGCCGCGATGACAGACACGCTCTATCCGCTGCGCCTTGAGGGCCATCGCTTCCCACGGGAGATTATTGCCCAGGCGGTGCGGCTCTATCTCCGCTTTACACCAGCGGCCGTTGACCCTGCCTCTGGAGGGGGAAGCGGTGGACCTTGCCCGGGATGCAGACCGGGCGTTGGACAGCGTGCCGGATCCGATAGTGGCGAACTGGGTCGAAGGTGGGTTTCGCTGAGAGCGCGACCGAAGTTGCGCATCGCGAAGGCCGCGCCGGTCGCATTTCGGCGACGTCAGCCGGCGACGGCCAACCAAGCGCCCGCCATGGCCGTGAGCGCGCCAAGCACCTGCGTGCCGCGCGCTGACTTGAGGTGGCGCGAAAGGGTCGCGGCGATCCCCACGCCGACTGCATGAAGAAGGCCCGTCGAAAGCGCGAAACCGATCCCGAATGCGGTCGCACCGGCGCTGCCGAGTTCGCCGCCGTGAGCGTGACCGTTGAAGAGGCCGAACAGCGCGCAGAGCCCGATGCAGGCGTTGACCGGCATCTTCGCAGCCGTTTTCGCCGCTGCCCGAGCGCGTGCCCGCCGAGGGCCTGTTGAATGGCACGAGCCCAGGGGGCGCGGGCGCTGATGGCGCTTGCGTTCCTTTCTTGCCGATAACTTACGGTTCTAGTTCGCGGTCAAAGCGCTGGCGCACGGTCAGCGTCGACTGGTTTGATCACTGTTCGCGCGACCATGGACCTCCCGCCTGTCGGATCCTCGACCGGACTTGCCTTGCGCCCCGAAAACAGCAACTGTTTTCGTGACCTGAAATGGGAGAATTCTCGTGTTCCACAACAGACTATCACGCGGCTGGACAGCGACCGCAGCAGCGGCCGCCATGCTGATTGCAGGAGCGTCCTACGCTCAGGAAGCCGCGGCTGTGGACGGCCGCCCGAACATCCTCGTGATCTGGGGCGACGACATCGGGCAGACCAATCTTTCGACGTACAGTTTCGGGTTGATGGGCTACGAGACGCCGAACATCGACCGGATCGCGGCCGAGGGCATCAAGTTCACCGACTACTACGCCGAGCAGAGCTGCACGGCGGGCCGGTCGACCTTCATCACCGGCCAGTCGACGCTCAGGACCGGCCTTTCCAAGGTCGGACTGCCCGGCGCCGATATCGGCCTGCAGGCCGACGACGTGACCATCGCCTCGGCGCTCAAGGACCTGGGCTACGCCACCGGCCAGTTCGGCAAGAACCACCTCGGCGACAAGGACGAGTTCCTGCCGACCAACCACGGCTTCGACGAGTTCTTCGGCAACCTCTATCACCTGAACGCCGAGGAGGAGCCGGAAAACTTCAACTACCCGCAGGACCCGGCATTCCGCGAGAACTTCGGCCCGCGCGGCGTGATCCGCGCCTCCGCCGACGGCGAGATCGAGGATACCGGCCCGCTGACGAAGAAGCGCATGGAGACTGTCGACGAGGAGACGTCGGCCGCGGCCATCGACTTCATGCGGCGCAAGGTGGACGAGGACGTTCCTTTCTTCGTGTGGATGAACACCACCCGGATGCACTTCCGCACCCATGTCAGCGACGATTTCCAGGCCCAGGCCTCGGAGATCGCTGGACGCAACCTCGACGAGT
>JAZBNR010000077.1:0-1465 GCA_036350735.1 Erythrobacter sp. | reverse complement strand
ATTCCACTGGCAAACATTTCGGGCTTTAGCAATAAGTCGGCATTGCTTCGTTCTACTCTTGCTTTGGCCACTCTTGTTTTGGGATCTATTACAGGGTCGATGTAGCTGATTGTACCACTGAATGTTTTACCTGGTATTGATTGGATGGTGTATTTGACTTCATCTCCTTTGTTTATCAAACCCATGTCCGTCTCATACACGTCAAACAATACCCAAACCTTTGATAAATCGGCTATTTGATAAATTGGTTCGCCTTGACTGACGTAGTCTCCAAGGTTGACGATTTTTTCAGTAACGTAACCTGATACATCCGCAAGAATAGGAAATGACTCAATAGCCTGACCTGAAGTCAGCACCTGATCTATTTGCTTATCTGTGAGCTTCCACTTCTTTAATTTTTCCTTGGCTGCATTGAATAGAGCAGGCTGTGTCGTGGCAATTTTTTGCGCTTCGAGAAGTTCTTCCTGAGCTGTCACTAATTCGGGCGAATAAAGCCTTGCAATGATCTGACCTTTTGAAACAACATCTCCTGTAAACGTTACCGCTAGTTCTTCAATACGACCTGATACATGGGAAGATTGCGTATGCAGTAATCGTTCATCTGCCTGCACTTTGCCATTCAGTTGAATGGATTTTGTGACACTTCCCTTACCCACCGTGAGCGTTTGAACCTGTGCCAACTGCATAGCGGTAGCAGACATACTTACTGCCATGGGATCAAGTTCTTCGTTTTGGTCTGACTCCAGCGGTATTAAATCCATCCCACAAATAGGGCAATCGCCTGGCTCATCTTTTCTGATTTGTGGATGCATAGAACAGGTCCAGATGGTCTCGGTATCTTTAACAATAGAATGGTCATCTTCGTTAATAGCGTTCGTATTGGTGCTACCGAATGTCAGCCAGCCAATTAAGATTCCTATTACAAGTGTGCTCAGTGCTAGAATTAGGGTTGTTTTATTCAACTTTTTCATTTTAAGTCTTTTTTAAATTTTAATCTCAACAACTGTGCATTGGCGGCACAAATAATGGTGCTTAAGCTCATGAGAGCGGCACCTAATGCGGGATTGATCATAATGCCCTGAGAGAATAGTACTCCCGCTGCAAGTGGAATAGCCACTATATTATAGCCAGTTGCCCAAACGAGGTTCTGAACCATTTTTTTATAGGTTGCTCTTCCGAACAAAATCAAAGTAGCAATGTCAGTTGGGCTGCTTTCGGTGAGAATGATGTCAGCTGTTTCAGCAGCTACATCCGTACCTGATCCTACTGCAATACCTATATCTGCTGTGGCCAAGGCAGGAGCATCGTTAACACCATCGCCAGTCATTGCAACGAACTCACCTTGCGTTTGAAGCTTCTCAATCAGTTCAGACTTTTCATGTGGCAGTACCTGACTGTAATACCCGTCAAGGTTTAATTCGTCTGATACTGCTTTGGCGGTTTGTTCATTATCGCCAGTAGCCAT
>JAZBNR010000076.1:0-3501 GCA_036350735.1 Erythrobacter sp. | reverse complement strand
CAGGTAGCCGGCGTTCGCGTCGAACTTGACCCCAGCGGTGAAACCGCGCCCCTGCAAGGCCCGAAGGACATCGAGGACCGTCGCGAGGTCCGGCGTGTTGTCCTTCCAGTACATCACTTTGGACCCGTCCAGTATAAGAGAGGGACGGCGCCTTCGCGACCGGCGCCGGAGCAACCAGACGACAAGGACCAGCCAAATGGCGGCGGCGCCAATGATCGCAATGCCGGGGGGCTCAGGAACTGGGTCATACCATGTGTCTTCTGGAAGGCGGCGCCGGGGTTACCCCCAGCTGTAATTGAAGCTCACCGAGATCCGTTCGTCCTCGGCCATGTTCATCGGCACCTCGTGGCGCAGCCAGCTTTCCCAGAGCAGCACGTCGCCGACCTGCGGACGTCCCGACACGAAGGTGCGCATTTCCTCGCGCGCGTCCTTTCGGCGCACGGGGGCGGCCATCATCATCTGGCTGCGCGGATCCTCGAAGCGGATCGCGCTGGTGCCCTCGGGCATCTGGACGTAGGTCGTGCCGGAAATCACCGAATGCGGGTGGATGTGGCTGGTGTGGATGCCGCCCTGGGGCAGGATGTTGATCCAGATGTCCTCCAGCGTGACCGGCTTTCCGTCGAGATCGAATTCCAGGTCTTCGGCGAAGGCGGCGACATGGGCATCGAGCGCCTTGACCAGGTCGGCGAAGATCGGAAAGCGCCAGGGCAGGTCGGTCAGAGAGGCGTAGCTGGTATAGCCCGCGTAATCGTTCGCCTCGCACCAGTCCTGTCCGGCCTCGTCGTCCTCGGCGATGGAACAGCAGGACGCGGCCAGTTCGGCGGTGTCGATGCGCGGCGCGTGGTCGGACAGGCGGGCACGGTAGAGGCGGGTCACGAAAAGGGACGAGATGTCGGGCATGGGATCACCGAATTGGCAGGGATGTCCCCCGCAGCTTTACGCGGGAAACCGGCCCCGTTAAACCCCGTCCCGAAAGGGGTTGCCAATGCGCCGAGACGCGCCTATACGGCCCCTTCATCATGAACTCCATCGGAATCAGGGTGACGCCTTTGGCGGCCCTCCGGTGATGTTGAAAGGAAAAAGGCGATGAACGCCAAGGAATTGCGCGACAAGACCCCTGACCAGCTCCGCGAAGAGCTGGCCAACCTCAAGAAAGAATCGTTCAACCTGCGGTTCCAGCAAGCCACCGGCCAGCTGGAAAACACCGCAGGTATCCGGGCCGCGCGCCGCAGCGCCGCCCGCGTCAAGACGATCCTCAACGAAAAAGCCGCCGCCGCGGCCTCGGACCACAAGGGAGCCTGATAGATGCCCAAACGTATCCTGACCGGCACCGTGACCTCCGATGCCAACGCCCAGACCGTCACCGTGCTGGTGGAACGCCGTTTCACCCACCCGGTCCTGAAGAAGACGATCCGGAAGTCAAAGAAATATCGCGCGCACGACCAGGACAACGCGTTCAAGGTCGGCGACACGGTCCGCATCATCGAATGCGCGCCGAAATCCAAGACGAAACGTTGGGAAGTTCTCACCTCGGAAACTGCCGAGGCGTAAACGCCCCCTTAATCGAAACCCTGGGGATCAGGCCGCATCAGCCCCCCAAAGGTCGGGAGACACCAAATGATCCAGATGCAGACCAATCTGGATGTCGCTGACAACTCCGGCGCTCGCCGTGTTCAGTGCATCAAGGTTCTGGGTGGGTCCAAGCGGAAATACGCATCGGTGGGTGACATCATCGTAGTCTCCGTGAAGGAAGCCATTCCACGCGGTCGCGTGAAAAAAGGGGACGTCCGCAAGGCCGTCGTCGTACGCACCGCCAAAGAAGTTCGTCGTGACGACGGCACAGCCATCCGCTTTGACCGCAACGCGGCCGTGATCCTGAACAACGCAGGGGAGCCGGTCGGTACGCGTATCTTTGGACCGGTTGTGCGCGAATTGCGCGCCAAGAACTTCATGAAAATCATCTCACTTGCTCCGGAGGTGCTGTAATGGCTGCTAAACTCCGTAAAGGTGACAAGGTGGTTTTGCTTGCCGGTAAAGACAAAGGCAAGTCGGGCACCATCGCCTCTGTTGATCCCAAGGCCGGCAAGGCCGTGGTCGACGGTGTGAACATGGCGATCCGTCATACGCGTCAGTCACAGAACGCACAGGGTGGTCGTCTGCCAAAGGCGATGCCGGTCGATCTGTCGAACCTGGCGCTTGTTGATGCAAATGGCAAAGCGACCCGCGTTGGCTTCCGCATGGAAGGCGACAAGAAGGTGCGTTTCGCCAAGACAACAGGGGATGTGATCGATGCTTGATACTGCAACCTACACACCCCGTCTCAAGGCTGCGTTTCTTGAAACGATCAAGCCTGCTCTGAAAGAAGAGTTCGGCTACAAGAACGACATGCAAATCCCGCGTCTGGACAAAGTTGTCCTGAACATCGGCTGTGGTGCTGAAGCTGTCCGGGACAGCAAGAAGGCAAAATCTGCGGTTGAGGATTTGACAAAGATCGCGGGCCAGCAGGCCGTGACGACCAAGGCCAAAAAGTCCATCGCGGGGTTCCGTGTACGTGAAGAGATGCCGCTGGGTGCGAAAGTAACCCTGCGCGGGGATCGCATGTACGACTTCCTTGACCGTCTGATCACAATCGCGATGCCGCGTATTCGTGACTTCCGTGGCGTGAAGCCGTCCTTTGATGGTCGTGGCAACTTTGCCATGGGCATGAAAGAGCACATCGTCTTCCCCGAAATCGACTTTGATAAGGTCGACGAAGTTTGGGGCCTGGACATTATCATCACGACGACCGCTGATACTGACGCGGAAGCCAAGGCGCTGTTGAAGCATTTCAACATGCCCTTCAACGCCTGAGGAGATTGACCCATGGCGAAGAAAGCAATGATTGAACGCGAAAAGAAGCGTCAGAAGCTGGTGGAAAAGTATGCCGCCAAGCGTGCTGAGCTGAAAGCGATCGCAAGCGACGAAAGCAAGCCGATGGAAGAGCGTTTCAAAGCGCGCCTGAAACTCGCTAAACTGCCGCGGAACAGTGCTGCCACACGGCTTCACAACCGCTGCCAACTCACCGGGCGTCCGCACGCCTATTATCGCAAACTCAAGGTCAGCCGGATCGCGCTTCGCGAGCTTGCCAGCAATGGCAAGGCCCCCGGTATGGTCAAGTCGAGCTGGTAAGGAGGGCATAGATTATGAACGATCCTATCGGCGATATGCTCACCCGTATCCGCAACGCTCAGATGCGCGGTAAGTCGACAACGATGACACCGGCGTCGAAAATGCGTGCGCGCGTGCTCGATGTGATGGCGGACGAAGGCTATATCCGTGGCTACGAAAGTTCCACTGATGCAAACGGCCACCCCGCTTTTGAAATCAGCCTCAAGTACTACGATGGCACCCCTGTGATCCGCGAACTCAAGCGCGTGTCCAAGCCGGGCCGTCGTGTGTATCTGGGTGTCGATGCCATTCCGCAGGTCCGTCAGGGTCTCGGCGTGTCCATCGTGTCCACAT
>JAZBNR010000075.1:0-3568 GCA_036350735.1 Erythrobacter sp. | reverse complement strand
ACTATCCTTAAAAAGAGGATAAGCCATTTCAGTCAGTTCAAAATCCTTGTAGTCGTGAATGATTCCACAGAAGTGCTCTTTCCGGAAGTGTTTTAAAAATCCATACACTACACTTTCAGTCTTTCCACTTCCTGCAGATCCGATGATGGATGCGCCACGTTTAATATTATCTAACTTGAAATTTCCATTAGTCGTAGCAAAATTGACTTGATACTTTTTATCGCCATTTTGCAAGCTTTCAGTTTTATGCAGAAATACATACAGTCCTGTATTAATTAATAGTAGAGGACAAACCACGTAGAGTAATACCGATACGAATTGATTCCCTTCAGAAATATAGAATACAAGAATTGAAAGCATTGCTACATTCAAAACAAACGCATATTTACTTACCCGAAACATCGCATAAAAAACAGTGCTGGCAAAACCAATAATTGAAAGTATTGTTATAAGATTATCAATTTGCATAACCATTAGATTCCGATTGAACTTGATTTGATGGCCACTTCTGCGCCACGTCTTAAACGTTTGAAAACCCGAAGTGCAATTTGCGCTTGACTAACTGGAATACTTGGAACAATTGGTAAGCCACTTTTGGTAATCATTTTGAAAGCCAAAGCTTTTTCATTGGCTGGTAATTTCATCAAGGCAGCGAAATAGAGATTCGGGTTCTTTACAAAATCCTTTCTTGCTTTGTAGGTCTCAGCAAAGTTGCGTTTGTAGCCAAAAGTTTTGTCAAACGTTTTTTCCGCTTTCGCGAAAAAGGCATCTCTATCAAAACCACGCTTTACCTTTTTGCCGTGCATTTCAACTTCGGAAGCTTTGTGTTTACTTCCTGGGGAAAGACTGACCGAATTTGAAGCATCCTTCCTGCTCACGATGATATGAATATGACTTTGGTTTCCATCTTTTTGCATTCCCTGGACAATCCGTTTTCCGTTTTGTTGATGTGGTGCTCGGCGTTCCAATTTGGCAATTTCCTTTTTCATCTTTTTGATATTCCCTTCAGCTCGCCCTTCTTGAATGTTTCTGATTTCGGTTTTAAGCTGAAGTATTTTCGTGGCGTAGGGTTGGTTCTCTTTAATCTGAAAATCTGTTCCTTTAAAGGTTCGTTGATGTTCAATTTTAGCGAAGTATTTTATGTCATCTATGGTTATGGGTCGTCCGTTTATTTCCCGATTGAAGCTGGCAACATAATCTTTCATCAGCTCACGAGTATAGGTTTTTAAATCTTGGCTATTGTTCTGAAGTTTTCGCAATTCATATTTTGAAGGACTAACCGTTATCGAATAAAACTTGGGTTCCTTCTTTTTCAGTTTTGCGGTGTTTCCATCAATTTCTTTGACCACTTCTTCAGCGGAAATCTCATCGCCATATTGATTGAAAAAATGTTCCATTTCGTGCTGTTCCAAACCTTGATTTTCCTTTTCCAAATAGCCTACAAAATCAGCTGAACTTTGTGAATAATTGTTGCCTAATTTTTGAGATGTGATTGTGATGTACATAGCTCGAAAGTTTAGAGTTGGTTGCTTTGATTTTTCTTTTCGCGAAAGCGGACTTCCTTCTTTTCTTCCGCATATTTCTTTTCTACAATCAGCGGTTTTTTGGTTGGTTCTTCTGTTTCAAAAAGAGATTGAATCATAGCCACCGTAGGTTTGGTTTGTGTCTTTTCTACGTCTCGCATTATGGCAATAACCGCATTGATTCTTTTGAGTAATTTAGCCTCAATGGTACGTCCAGTTGGTCCTAATTTTTCCTTTGGCGATATTTCGTTATAGAAGAAAAAATCGAGCATCGTAGCCATTGCTTCGGTGTGCGATTTGAAGTAAGTGCGTGAGAAAGTTTGGAAGCGTTTTGCAGTTTCCTTTTTAAATCTAATTCCAGTAAATGAGTCCATATTTCGCCGATTTGTCGCAAAATCTTCCCTAAAAATGGGCGTTTCCAGCCCGTTTGTCGCAAATCGTTGATTGTCAAGAAATATAATAATTTTAATTGACTGATTATCAGATAGTTGAAAACGAAAAGGAATCCGAAACATCGCGAAGCGTGTTACCCTCTTGCTATTCCTTTTCGTCACGCGCAAGCGTGACAAAAATCCATACAATCCGGCTAAAAGCCGATTGCCATTTTCAGGGAAAATGATTTTCCGATATGTTATTTTTCGATGTGTACGGTTATCGGCGAAAGTCGAAAAGTGGATAACCCTACTTAAATTTGAATGCTAAATTTCAGCGAAATAAAGATACGTTTTTTTATTGATTATATACTAATCGCATACAAAAACACCTCTAAATTTTAGAGGTGCTTACTTTTAATTTCTTAAAATTTATATGTTGAAAATGTATTTATACGAATACAAATTCCGAAGTGCTTCTTCATCAAGCATCTTATCCAAATTGGTATTATGCTTGGTTGCATAATCCATAATATCCTTACCATACTTTTCCTTTACATCTTCCTTAGAATTGGCAAGTAATCGCTCTTGTGTTTCCTCGCTCAAATCGGTAAAATTCAAATAAATCATAGCTTTCTAATTTATAAAAGTCCATTATCAGAAAAGCTATAATAATTCCCATCAGGTGCAAATATCAAATGGTCCAGAATGGTAATATCGAATAATTGTGCTGCCTTTTTTATTTTGCTTGTAAGGTTTTTATCTGCCTCACTTGGCATCAATTTTCCGCTTGGGTGATTATGCGTTAGAATTATAGCTACCGATAAGGATTTTAGAATGACGGCAAATAAAATCCGAAGGTCTATTAGTGTACCTGTAATTCCGCCTTGTGACAATTGATAGACACCTTTCACTTTGTTACTGTTATTCAACAATACAACTTTGAAAGTTTCCTGTATGGCGATTGTATCTTTATCCCAATCCTCAAAGAGCAGTTCAGCCGCATCTTGTGAACTACTTATTTTTTGCCACTCAGAGGATTTTAACTCCCCTTTGTAGCTTATTTTTATTTCGTTAACTTGTGCTTTCATTGTTATCTAATTTTAATTAATGGATAATGAAAAAGAGGGCGCAACTTTCCAGAGGAACGCCCTCTTTAATTTTGAAGATTACTTGTCGCCTTTGCTTCCAAGTAAGAGGATTTCATCGGCAACGACTTCCGTTACATAGCGTTGGTTGCCATCATCGGTGGTGTAGGTTCGGGTCTTTAGCTTCCCTGTAATTCCTACTTCTTTACCTTTATCAACATAGTTCTCTACAATTTCGGCAGTCTTTCCCCAAGCTACAACGGTATGCCAGTTGGTGTCCGTTTGCTTTTCGCCTTTACTGTCTTTGTAATACTCGTTTGTAGCGAGTGAGAAGCGGGCAACTTTCTTACCGCTTTCAAGGTTCGTAATGGTTGGCTCTTGTCCAACGTTTCCAATCAATTGTACGTGATTTCTAATAGTACTCATAATGCATTGTTTTTAAAGCCTGTTCTTTTTTTACAGACTTGGTTAATAATTATCCCCTATTTGGTTCTAATTGAATTTTAAGGGGTGTTTGTTCTTTTCTTTCGTGCACCGCACAATGGATAGAGTGGGTTTTGTCAAGACTTTTAGGGTAAAATCAGGT
>JAZBNR010000074.1:0-98388 GCA_036350735.1 Erythrobacter sp. | reverse complement strand
GGGGGGGGGGGGGGGGGGGGAACGGCCGGAAGCAGCGCTCGAAAAGAGTTACGGATCAGGCCGGAAGAAAGACGCCATCGGTCACATGAATAACGCCGTTCGAGGTCATCACATCGGCCTTGACGACCGTGGTGGAGCGGCCCTGCGCATCGGTGATGACGACATTGCCGCCCATCACCTTGGCTGTGAGCGTGCCGCCGGCGAGCGTCTCGATCGTGGCGCTGCCGCCATTCGCTTCGATCATGCCGACAAGATCGGAAGCGGTGACCTTGCCCGCGACCGCGTGATAGGTGAGGACGCCCGTCAGTGCGCCCTTGTTCTCGGGCTTGAGCAGGGTGGGGACAGTGCCATCGGGGAGTTTGGCGAAGCCTGCATCGGTGGGCGCGAAGATCGTGAACGGACCGGGCCCCTGCAGCGTTTCGACCAGCCCAGCGGCCTTGACCGCAGCGACGAGCGTTTCATGCATGCCGGTGCTCATGGCAGTGGCGACGATGTCGGGGCTTTCGGCCTTGGCTTCCATGTGGTGGTCCGCGAGCGCCGGGGCGGCGCCGAGGGTGGCAAGGCCGGCGGTGGCGGCGAGCATGGCGAGCGCGGATGCTTTGAGCTTGGTCGGGGTCGAGGTCATGGGCATAGTCTCCTTGGTAACGTTGGGATCCTCCCGGTCACGCTCGAGCTACGCAAGTGTTCGGCGCAGGGATGCGCGGCACGCATGGAATTGTGCAGGGATCGCAGGACTTACTCGGCAAAGCGTGCGCCTCACGCGATGAGGGGCGCGTGCGCTTTCAGGCGCGTCAGACCGCGCCGAGCCGCGCGTCGGCCACCACCGGGCCGGCCTCTACGCCTTCGGGCTTGCCGCCCAACGGCTCGCGCGTGAGCACCAGTTGCGCCCCATCGGCGATGTTGCGGGTCACGTCGTCGGGAAGCTGGAAGCGGCGCTCCTTGCCAGGGGCGACGACGCCGAGCGATTGCAGCGGCCCGCCATCGCCGGGCACCAGCCACAGCTCGTGATCGTGCACCCCGTCCGAGGTGAGCCCGCTCGCCGAGACCAGCATCTCGCGCTGGCCGGGCAGATAGGTGATCCCGAGCCGCAGGCTTTCGCCCACCGGCATCGAGGCCATGAGCGGGGCGGCGGCGATGCGCTCACCTTGCACGGGCTCGCTCACGGGCGTGGTTCCCGGGCCCACCACCAGCACCGCGATCGCCACTGCGGCAGCGAGCGAGGTGAGCGCGGCGGTCAAACGCCAGCGCTTCGCGCTTTCGCGGGCGGCGCGCGCCTCTTCGAGCGCGGCGATGTTCGCAGCATCCGCCGCCTCGGCCGCTTCGCCCGCACCGGCCTTTCCAAGCCGCGCGCTGATCGCCTGCCAGACATGCTCGCCCGGCTCCGCGCCGGCGATATCGTCGCTCAAGGGGATGAACCAGTCGTCCCACCAGTCCTTGCGCCAGGCAAAATCGGGATCGCTCAGCAGGCGCCCGCGCGCTGCCATGAGCTCCTCGCCCTCGAGCAGGCCGAGCGAGAATTCGGCCGCGATCGTCTTGTAGTCGCGTTCTGGCATGCCGGGCGTTTCGGGATCGCGCGTGGTCATGCCGCATCCTCCCCCTTCTCGCTCGCCTCGAGACAGGCGCGCAGGCGAATGAGCCCGCGCCGGATCCAGCTCTTCATCGTGCCGAGCGGCACGTCGGCGGTCTCTGCGAGCTGAGCATAGGTCTTGCCGCCGAAGAAGGCGGCGCGGATATAGGTCTGCGCCTTGTCGTCGAGCGTCTCGAGGCATTTGTGGATCTGCGCCTCGCGTTCGGCATCGATCAGCAGCGCCTCGGCGAGCGGCGCCTCGTCGGCCAGCGGCGCGGCCTCGTCGACCGGCACCGCGCCGCCGCGCACCTTGCCCGTGCGCAGGCGATCGATCGCGCGGTTGCGCGCGAAAGTGGCGAGCCAGCTGATCGGGCTCGCGCGCTGCGGATCATAGCGATCCGCGCGTTGCCAGAGATTGACATAGACGTCTTGCAAGGCGTCTTCCGCCTCCTTTCTATCGCCCAATATACGGAAGCAGATTCCGAACAGCTTCACGCGCGTCGCGCGGTAGATTTCCTCGAGCGCGGCGCTGTCGCCATCAGCAAGGCGAGCCATCGCAGCGCGCAACGCCTCGCGCGCGGCAGCAGCGTCAGAACCGCTCGCGCTGGGCCGAGGGGCGGGCTGCCCGGGCGAACGGTTCATCGCGTTTGCCCCGCCATGCCGCGGCCGATCCGAAACCTCATGCCCATGGCGGATGCGATGCCTGCGCGAGCGGCCACGGTCAATGGGCAAGTGGGAGCGGAGCGCGGGCGCACGGCATCGGGCGATGCGGCAGCGGACGCTTCAAGAGGAGGGATAAATGCAGGCATCAAGCCCATCGCCCCGCACGATTGCGAGCCTTCGCTCGATGCTGCGGCCGTGGCGTGCGAGCCAGCCGCCGGGGTTCTTGACGGAGCGCACCTTGGGCTGCGGGAGCGCTGCGGCCATGCGCGCGGCCTCGGACGGGGTGAGATCGGCGGCGGACTTGCCGAAATAACGCTGCGCGCCCGCAGTGGCGCCATAGGTGCCGATGCCGGTTTCGGCGACGTTGAGATAGACCTCCATGATCCGCCGCTTGCCCCACACCGCCTCGATCCAGAACGCAAACCACGCCTCCAGCGCCTTCCTGAAATAGCCCCCGCCCTGCCACAAAAACACGTTCTTGGCCGTTTGCTGGGTGATGGTCGAGCCGCCGCGGATGCGCCCGCCTCCCTGTTCTTGGGCCCGCGCGTTTTCCTCGGCGGCCTCGCGGATCGCCTCGGCATCAAACCCCCAGTGCTCGCAGAACTTGCTGTCTTCCGCCGCGATCACCGCATCGACGAGGTTGCGGTCGATGTTTTCGAGCGGCTCCCAATCCTTGGTGAAGCCGTTCTCATCCACCAGCATGGTTGCGGTGACGGGCACGGGGACAAAGGCGTAGACGATCACGAGCGCAAGGCTGATCCCGACGAACCACAGGATGATCTGGGCCATGATCTTGAGCGCGCGCCGCATGGCTGATGCGTTTAGGGCGCTGCGGGGCCAAGAGCAATCGCTGTTCGCCCGCCTCGATTTGCTTGCGCGAGGCTGGCACTCGTGCTTGTCTAGAAGCCTGAACTAACGGGGAGACTTTCATGCGCATCCTTCGCCAAGCCGCCGCTTCCATGGCGCTCGCCGCAGCCCTTGCGGGCGCGCCGCTCGCCGCCAGCCCGCAGGAAATCGCGGCCGCCGTGGAGCAGGATTACGACAGCTATCTCGCCCCGCTCTTCGTCCATTTTCACCAGAACCCCGAGCTCTCATTCCTCGAGAACGAGACCGCAGCGCGCATGGCGCTTGAATTGCGGCAGGCGGGGCTCGAGGTGACAGAGGGCGTCGGGGGCACGGGCGTTGTGGGGATGCTGAGGAATGGCGATGGCCCGCTGATCCTGCTGCGCGCCGATATGGACGGGCTGCCGGTGGAGGAGAAGTCCGGCCTCGAATACGCCTCCACGGCGGTGCAGGTGGGCCAGGATGGCGAGGAATATCCGGTCATGCACGCCTGCGGGCATGATGTGCACATCACCTCGATGGTCGGCACCGCGCGGCGGCTGGTCGAGATGAAGGACCAATGGAAGGGCACGCTCATGTTCATCGTCCAGCCCGCCGAAGAGCGCGTCGGCGGCGCCAAGGCGATGCTCGAGGACGGGCTCTACGAACGCTTCGGCAAGCCCGATTACGCGCTCGCCTTCCACGTCTCCTCGGTGCTGCCGACGGGCATGGTTTCGGCGGCCGAGCGCATCCAGTCCTCGAGCGCGGATTCGGTCGACATCACCGTGCCCGGCATCGGCGCCCACGGCGCGAGCCCGCATATGGGCCGCGATCCGGTCTACATCGCCTCGCAGATCGTCACCGCGCTGCAATCGATCGTCAGCCGCGAGATCAAGCCGCTCGATCCCGCCGTCATCACGGTGGGATCGTTCCATTCGGGCTCGAAGCACAACATCATCTCGGACGAGGCGCACCTGCAATTGACCGTGCGCTCGAACGACGAGGACGTGCGCGCATACCTCCTCTCCGCGATCGAGCGGGTCGCGGTCAATGTCGGCAAGGCGCACGGCCTGCCCGCCGATATGCCGGTCAAGGTGGTGGTGAGCGAGGGCACGCCCGTTACCTACAACGATCCCGCGCTCGCCCGGCGGCTGAACGCGGTGATGGCGCGCGATCTGGGCGCGTCTGCGGTCAAGCCCTATGAGCAGCAGGGCATGGGGGCGGAGGATTTCGCCTATTTCGTCGCCGAGGACATGGGCGTGCCGGGCTATTACTTCTCGGTCGGCGGCACTCCGCCCGAAGCTTTCGAGGCGGCCAAGGCTGGCGGCCCTGCCGTGCCGAGCCACCACTCGCCGCTGTTCAAGATCGCCCCGCGCGAGAGCGTGACGCTGGGCACGCGCGCGATGATTGCAGCGGTGCTGGATCTGGCGCCGGCATCGTGAGGTTGCCTGCACGAAAAACCCCTCCCGGCGGGTGCCGGGAGGGGCCTTGGTGATTGGTTTGCCGATCGGGGTTCAGGCGATGCCCGGCAGCAGCCGTTCGCTCGCGATCCGCTGCATTGCCTTTTGCAGCTTCTCGAACGCGCGCACCTCGATCTGACGGATGCGTTCGCGGCTGACATCGTAGATCTGGCTGAGCTCCTCGAGCGTCTGCGGCTTGTCGGTCAGTCGGCGCTCGGTGAGGATGTGCTGCTCGCGTTCGTTGAGCGAGTTCATCGCCTCGAGCAGCATTTCGTGGCGGACCTGCGCCTCCTCGGCCTCGGCCACCGTCTCGTCCTGCAAGGGGCGCTCGTCGGTCAGCCAGTCCTGCCACTCGCCCGAGCCTTCCTCGCCGCCGCGCATCGGCGTGTTGAGCGAGCCGTCGCCGCCCATCATCATCCGCCGGTTCATGTTGACCACTTCCTGCTCGGGCACGCCGAGATCGGTCGCGATCTTGGTGACATCGTCGGGCGAGAGATCGGTGTCTTCGTAAGCCTCGAGCTGCTTCTTCATCCGGCGAAGATTGAAGAACAGCTTCTTCTGCGCGGCCGTTGTGCCCATCTTGACGAGGCTCCACGAGCGCAGGATGTATTCCTGGATCGAGGCCTTGATCCACCACATCGCATAGGTCGCGAGGCGGAAGCCGCGATCGGCCTCGAACTTCTTGACGCCCTGCATGAGGCCGACATTGCCTTCAGAGATCAGATCGGAGACAGGCAGGCCATAGCCGCGATAGCCCATCGCGATCTTGGCCACGAGCCGCAGGTGGCTCGAGACCAGCTGGGCTGCGGCCTCGGGGTCTTCGTGCTCTTCATAGCGCTTGGCGAGCATGTATTCCTGCTCCGCCGTCAGCACCGGATATTTTTTGATTTCGGACAGATACCGATTGAGGCTCTGTTCGCCGCTCAGCGCGGGGACCGTGTTGGTCTTGGTCGTGCTCACTTGTTCCCTAACCTTTCTGGTGTCGACCACTTTGCGCGCGGACCCCTGATGGGCATCCGCACGACCGGGCCACTTGGTTACGTATACGGATAATCGGCGCCAAAAGCTGCACCTTTCATCGATTAAAACGCTCTAATTCGTCGATCAGTTCCGCCATGTCGGGGGGCAGCGGGGCTGTGCGCAGCACCGCCTCGCCGGTCACCGGATGGCGAAACCCCAGCTCGGCAGCGTGGAGCGCCTGGCGGGAAAAGCCAAGCTCCGTAAGCAGCGATCTGAGGGGTTTGGGTGCCGAACCGTATAGCGGATCTCCTAATAAAGCATGCCCGATGGACGCGCAATGAACGCGTACCTGATGCGTGCGGCCGGTCTCGAGCCGGCATTCGATCAACGCCGAGGCGCTGAGTCGTTTGAGCACCTTGTAATGGGTTACGGCGTGCTTCCCGCGCGAGGAATTCTTGGGGAGCACAGCCATTTTCTTTCGATTGGCGTCCGATCGCCCGATCCGCGCAGCGACCGTGCCCTCGGCGGGCTTGGGATGGCCGGCGCAGATCGCGAGATAGCGGCGGTGGACGCTGTGCTGCGCGAACTGCGCGGCGAGGCCCTCGTGCGCGGCATCGGTCTTGGCGATGACGAGGAGGCCCGAGGTGTCCTTGTCGATCCGGTGGACGATGCCCGGCCGCGCGACCCCGCCGATGCCGGACAATCGGCCCCCACCGTTCTGCGCACAATGATGCAGCACCGCGTTGACGAGCGTGCCGTCCGGATTGCCCGCCGCGGGGTGGACAACCATGCCCGCCGGCTTGTTGACGATCAGCAGGTGCGCATCCTCGTAAGCGATGTCGAGCGCGATCGCCTGCGGCCGCGCCTGCGGCTCGCTTGCCGGGGGCAGCGCGATCGCGAAGGCCGCGCCCGCGGCGACCTTGCCCGAGGCGCTCGTCGCCTGCGCGCCATCGACCGTCACTGCGCCGCTCGCGATCAGCGCCTGGATGCGCGCGCGTGAAAGCTCGGTCGCCTCAGTCAGCGCCTTGTCGAGCCGGCCCGGAGCGGGAATGGTGCCGGTGAGGGTCTGGGTCATTGGCAATCCCCTCTGCCCAGAGCTTGTCGATCCAGGCTCTCCTCCGTTCGTGCTGAGCTTGTCGAAGCACCGTCCTTACTCTTCGCCAGCGCCGAGATCCGGTCCCAGTCTCCCTGGATGAGCGCTTGCTTCTTCGCCCGTGAGCAACCCTTGATTTGCTGCTCCGCAGCCAACGCCTCGAGCCGGGTTGAAAACTCCTGCGACCAGACGAGTTCGACCGGAAGCCTGTCACTGGTGGAGCCCGCCACTGATCCCGACTGGTGCTGCGCGATGCGCAGGTCGAGGTCATCGGTGTGCCCCGCGTAATATTTGCCTCCTGGGCAATGCAGCATGTAAGCCCAGAATGGCATGGAGGCGGAGTAAGTGAAGGACGGTGCTTCGACAAGCTCAGCACGAACGGATGTTTGCGTGGATCGCGCCGCCCTCGCCGCCATGCGCGCCGCTGCGCGCGCGGCCTATCCGCGCGAGGCGTGCGGGCTGTTGCTTGGCGAGGGCGCGCGCATTGCGGCGTTTCGCGAAACCGCCAATGTTCATGCCAGCCCGCACACCCATTTCGAGATCGACCCGCAGGCGCTGATCGACGCGCATCGTGCCGCTCGTGCGGGCGGGCCAAAGGTCGTCGGCTATTTCCACTCGCACCCCGATGGCCCACCGGAGCCCTCGGCGACGGACCAGGCGATGGCGGCGCGCGACGGGCGGGTGTGGGCGATCGTGGGCACAAGCTCGGGCGAGCGCGACATACGGTTCTGGCGCGACGGGGAAGCTGGCTTCGAGGCGCTTTCCTATGGCCTTGAGGATCGCTAAGGCTGACGCAATGACGTCAAACCCGCACCGCCATCGCCGCATCGCGCCCGTGCGCCCGTCAGGGGCCGACAGTGTCGCTCCTGGTCACTCGAACAGGCACGACAACCCTATCGGAAACCCGCACCAGCCATGACCTCGCCCACCGATCTCGCCGCCATGCTGTGCTCGCGGCTGTGCCATGACATGCTCTCGCCCGTCGGCGCCATCTCGAACGGGCTCGAACTGCTCGCCGACGAGCGCGATCCCGATATGCGCGCGCAGTGCCTCGAACTGCTCGAGCATTCGGCGCGGGTCAGCACCGACAAGCTCAAGTTTTTCCGCCTCGCCTTTGGCGCGGCCGGCGGGTTCGGCGATGCCGTCCCGGTGGAGGAGGCACAAGAAGTGGTGAGCGCGCTCGCGCTCGATGCCAAGGATGTGCAGCTCAACTGGGCGATCGCGCAGCCCAGCCTGCCCAAGCCCGCTGTCAAGGTGCTGCTCAACATGGCGCAGATCGCGCTTGATGCGCTGGTGCGCGGCGGCACGCTCGATGTCGGCGCGGAGATGCGCGAGGGCAACATGGAGATCGTCGCCCGCGCCACCGGCCCGCGCATCGCCTTCGATGAGACGATCGGGCGCGCGCTCCAGGCCGAACTCGAGGATGATGAGATCACCAGCCGCACCGCCGCTGCCCACATGATCGCGCTGCTCGCCGACGAGCTGGGTGGGGGCCTCCAATACGCCAGGAGCGAGGAGGCGCTGGTGCTCGGCGCAGTCCTGCCGCAACCGGAGGGCATGATCGGGTGAAGGCGGCGGGGGGCGATCACGACCCGAGCGATGATTGGGGCAGCGGCGATCCGACCCTCAAGGGGGACGAGCTCGTCCACGCCTACATCCCCTCGCCCAATTTCAACGAGCGCGCGCTGCCTATCTCGATGGTGGTGATCCACTACACCGAGATGAAGCCGATGGAGACCGCGCTCGGCAAGCTCATCAACCCCGAGGCCGAGGTCTCGGCGCATTATCTGATCTCGGAGAGCGGGATCGTCACCCGGCTGGTCGACGAGGACAAGCGCGCCTGGCACTCGGGCAAGTCCTTCTGGCGCGGCGTCAAGGACGTGAATTCGGCCGCGATCGGCATCGAACTCGATCATCCGGGGCACGATCTTGGCTATCGCCCTTTCGCCGAGACACAGATCGAGGCGCTGATGCCGCTGCTCGCACGGATCATGAAAACCCACGATGTCCCCCGCGCCAATGTCGTCGGCCATTCCGATGTCGCGCCGATGCGCAAGCGCGATCCGGGCGAGCTCTTCCCGTGGGAGCTTCTGGCCGAGCACGGCCTGTGCCTGCCGCGCCCGCGCAAGCTCGAATTGGGCGATCCCTTCCCCAATGAAGGTGCCTTCATCCTCGCGCTCGAACGGTTCGGCTACGACATTACCGAGGGCCGCCGCACGATCGAGGCGTTCGAGCGGCGCTGGCGCCCCGAGCGCATCGAGGGGGTGTATGATGCGCAGCTCGGCGCGATCCTGTGGCAATTGCTGCTCGATCGCGATCGGGGCCGGGCGCGCTGATCGTTCGGCTTTGCGAAAGCCTCGCGGTGCTATAAAGGAGCCCGCGCATCAGGGGGCCGAGGCAGCCGCGTGTCGCAAGATGCGAGGAAAGTCCGGGCTCCACGAAGCAAGGGTGGCGGGTAACGCCCGCCGGGCGCGCGCTTTCGGGCGCGGGTCAAGGGAAAGTGCCACAGAGAGTATACCGCCGATGGAGCGCGCTTCTTTGGAAGATTGGGCTCACAGGCAAGGGTGAAAGGGTGCGGCAAGAGCGCACCGGGGCGCTGGCAACAGGGCCCGCATGGCAAACCCCACCCGGAGCAAGGCCGAATAGGGGTCTCGCGCCTCTAACAGGGCAGGTTCGCTTCGAGCCGAGAGACCCGGGTTGGCTGCTAGAGCCGTCTGGCGACAGGCGGCCCAGATGAATGGCTGCCACCGCGCGGCCGGTCCCCTGCGGGGATACCGCGCGCGGACACAGAACCCGGCTTATGACGCCCCCTGATGCGCCTTGGTTTCTCGAGCGGCCATCCGGCCGCTCGACCTCGGTGCTGGCTCGAGCCTTTCGGCTCGAGCACCTGCGGGCGGCCGGTCGGCCTTGCGCTCGCTTAGGCGACCGGGATTAAAGCGATGCGATGGATTGGCGATGATCGGCCCACCGCAGGACGGGCCCGGATCGCACACGCGCACCGATCTGCGGACGCGGCGTTTTCCTACTCGCGGGCGCTTTGGCATGGTGCGGGGATGCTCGCGCCATCCCGCTTCGTTTCATGCCCACAGACGCTCTTGCCCGAGGTCACAGGTGCGGTTTGCTCAAGGGCGATTTATTTGGGCCTGGACAGTGTAACAGGCGGTTCAGGCGTGCTCCGCCTGCGACGAGCCGAGGCGCTTGCGCCGCGTGCGATCCGGCAAGCGATTCGCCACCGCGGGGCGAGGCCGCGAACAAGCGTTTGGGCGTCAGACCCGCCCGATGCTCGCATAGTCGAAGCCGGCGGCGCGCATGTCTTCGGGGTTGTAGATGTTCCTGAGGTCCACCAGCACGGGCGCATTGGCGAGCTCCTTCACGCGCGCGAGGTCAAGCGCGCGAAAGGCGTCCCACTCGGTGACGATCGCGATCACGTCGGCGCCTCTGATCGCCTCGTAAGGGTCCTTGCACATCGCCACCTCGGGCATCAGCGGGCCGGCAAGCTCCATGCCCTCCGGATCGTAGGCGGCGACTTCCACTCCGGCATCGCCGAGGGTCTGCGCAATCGCGATCGAGGGCGAATCGCGCATGTCATCGGTGTTGGGCTTGAAGGTGAGGCCAAGCAGGGCGGCCTTCTTGCCCCGCGCCTGCTCTGCGCCCCCGAGCGCCTCGAGCACCTTGCGCCCCATCGCGCGCTTGCGGCTCTCGTTCACCTTGACCACCGCCTCGACGATCCGGGTCGGGCTGGCATAGTCCTCGGCGGTCTTGAGCAGCGCGAGCGTGTCCTTGGGAAAGCACGAGCCGCCATAGCCGGGGCCGGCATGCAGGAACTTGGGGCCGATCCGGTTGTCCATCCCGATCCCGCGGGCGACATCCTGGACATTGGCGCCGACCTTCTCGCACAGGTCGGCCATCTCGTTGATGAAGGTGATCTTGGTCGCGAGGAAGGCGTTGGCGGCGTACTTGATGAGCTCGCTGGTGCGCCTCGAGGTGAACAGGATAGGCGATTCGTTGAGAAACAGCGGGCGATAGACCTCGCGCATGATCTCGCGGCCAAACTCCTCCTCGGCGCCGATGACGATGCGATCGGGGCGCTTGAAATCGCCGATCGCTGCGCCCTCGCGCAGGAATTCGGGATTGGAGACGACGGCAAAGCGGTGAGCGGTGCCGGTGTCGCGGATGATCCGCTCGACCTCGTCGCCGGTGCCCACGGGCACGGTCGATTTGGTGACGATCACCGCATCGCCGGAGAGGTGATCGCCCACCTCCCGCGCGACCTCGTGCACGAAGGTGAGATCGGCATGGCCATCGCCGCGCCGGCTCGGCGTGCCGACCGCGATGAAGATCGCGCTCGCGCCGGCGATCCCTTCGGCCAGATCAGTGGTGAACGAAAGCCGCCCGGCCGCGACATTGCTCGCCACCAGCGCATCGAGCCCGGGCTCGTAGATCGGCATGATCCCGTCCTTGAGGCGCGCAATCTTGCCGCCGTCCTTGTCGATGCAGACCACATCGTGGCCGAAATCGGCAAAGCATGCCCCCGATACGAGCCCCACATAGCCCGACCCCACCATCGCAATCTTCATCGGCTCATTCGCCCTTCTGGTTTTCGTTGTCCCTCGTCAGCGAGGGGCCGCCGCATCGCTCGCGCCGTATCGGCGCTCAGGATGCGCGTGCGCGTTCGCCGTGGAAGACCTCGACCTCGCGGCCCTGCGCAGGGCCGTGCGCGATCGCCTGCATGATCCGGCGCTGGTCTCCCTCGAGCACGAGCGCCGTAAGCACACCTGACCGGAAAGCGCCAGTGTCAATCCCGATGCGATTGCCGCAATCGATCACGCGCTCGAAGATGGTGTGGCCGTGGACCACCACCTTCGCGAGCGGGCCTTCGTGATTGAGGAACCGCTCGCGGATCCACAGGAGGTCGCTGCGCTTCTGGGCGTTGATCGGGCTGGTGGGGTCAATCCCGGCATGAACGAAGCAGTAATCGCCCGCTATGATCATCTCCTCGAAGCCGGCGATGAAATCGATGTCGCGTTCGGGCACGAAGGCGGCGATCATTCCAAGCAGATCCTCGGGATCGCGCATCGCCAGCTCCTTGCGGTCGATCCCGTAGGAGGCCAGCGTCTCGGCGCCGCCATGCTTGAGGAAGTGGCGCAGCACCTCGGGCCGTTCGAAGCTGTCGAGGAACATCTCCTCGTGGTTGCCCATCAGGATGCGCACGCTGCGGCGCTCCTGCCAGGCGCGTGCAGCGGCGATCACCCCGGCGCTGTCCGGTCCGCGATCGACGAGATCGCCGAGCAGGATGACATGGCTCGCGGCGCGGCCGTGCGCCCGGTCGTCCGCCTCGATCCCCTCGATCATCGCACCGAACAGATCGAGCCGGCCGTGAATGTCGCCGATAACGTAATAACGCTCGCCCTGAGGCACCCGCGCAAGCCGGGGCGCGGGGCGCGGGGGCGGGGCGGTGATAAGGCGGCGCAGGGCTTCGATCATGGATGGGGCGATAGCGAGGTCTTATGGACAGCTTGTTGACGAGGCGGCCAGCGCTTCTACGCCCGCGCGCCCCAGTGGGCAACCAAACGCGACGCGGGCGCAATTCGGCGTGTCGCTCCGGCGGGTCAATCGAGCGAGAAACTGACGGTCGTGACGACGCGCACCTTCTTGTAGGGGCTATCGGCCATGCCCCAGCCGCCGGCCTCGCCATCGCGCGCCTCGATCGTGAAATAGCCTTGGGTCGCATCGCGGATCTTGCCGACCGCAGAGCCCGAATCCTGCGCAAATTGCTGCGCTGCGGCGCGCGCATCGCGGGTTGCTGCGGCGACCATTTCGGGCTTGATCGCATTCAATTGCGTGAAGGCATAGCTCATTCCCGAGCCCTCCTCGAGCAGCACTCCGCGCCCAACCAGATCGAATTGCCGGGCGACCGCCTTCTGCGCGAGCGCGATGTCGTTCGTCCGCAAGGCGAGGCGCTGGCGCACGGTGTAGGTGGTGAGGCCATCGCTCGTGTAGCTGGAGACATTGGCGCCGTTCGGCTGCAGCGCCTCGGCGGGAAAGCCGAGCTCAGCGAAGAAGGCGCGGATCGCGGCGGTGTCCTCGCGCACCTTGGCCTGCGCCCCGGCAAGACTGGCGGAGCTTGCCGAATAGGAGATCGTCCAGGTCGCGAGATCGGCGGTGACATCGCGCTCGGCGAGCCCGCGCACCGTCACCGCGCGGTCGGCTTCCTTGGCGCGCAGCAGGCCATCGCCCAGCAGGTAGCCGCCCGCGATCATGCCGACGGTGAGGATCGCTGCGGTGCCGAACCAGCGCCAGGTCCGGGGCTGGCTCAGGAAGCCGGGGCTCTCAGTGCGATCGGGCGAATCGGCTTGGTTCATCAGGTCCTCCTTTGGTGATGCGACGAATTGTGCATCACAAGCGATGAACCGTTTTTGAACGTTGGCGCGTTTGCCCGTAGAAGCGGCGCCATGACCAAATTCCTCCACGCCATGCTGCGCGTCAGCGACATCGACGCCACGGTCGACTTCTTCCGGCTGATCGGGCTCGAGGAGGTGCGCCGGTTCGAGGTCGAGGCGGGGCGCTTCACGCTCGTCTTTCTCGCAGCGCCAGGGCAGGACGGCGTCGCCGAGGTCGAGCTCACCTACAATTGGCCACCCGAGGATGGCAGCGCGCCCGAGGAATACTCAGGCGGGCGCAATTTCGGCCATCTCGCCTACCGGGTGGAGGACATCTATGCGACCTGCCAGCGGCTCGCGGATGCGGGCCACGTGATCCACCGCCCCCCGCGGGATGGCTACATGGCTTTCGTAAAGACGCCCGATGGCGCCTCGATCGAGCTGCTCCAGGAGGGCCGGCTCGAGCCG
The DNA here is from genome assembly GCA_036350735.1 of Erythrobacter sp. GTDB lineage: Bacteria > Pseudomonadota > Alphaproteobacteria > Sphingomonadales > Sphingomonadaceae > Erythrobacter. Next base: position 84,975 of record JAZBNR010000074.1, on the reverse strand, counting down.
CGCGAACCCTGGGCGAGCATGGAGAATGTCGGCACCTGGTGAGCCGCGCATCGTTCAGTCCGTCGGCCTCACTTTCGCTCTTCTTCCGGCATCACGCCCTGATCGTCGCATTCCTCGTCCGGGTGCGTGGTGGTCAGCCGCAGCACAATGAAGCCAAGCACCGCCGAGATGGCCGAGCCCATCAGAATGCCGATCTTCGCCTCCTCGACCAGCAGCGGCTGACCCGGGAAGGCGAGCCCGCCGATGAACAGGCTCATGGTGAAGCCGATGCCGCACAGGATGGAAACGCCCCAAATCTCGGGCCAGCTCGCATTGATGGGCCGCGCGGCGAAACCGGTGCGGTCGGCGATAAGGACGGTGGCGAAGATCCCGATCTGCTTGCCGATCACGAGGCCCGCCGCGATCGCATAGGGCAGCGGATCGAGCAGCGCTTCCGCTCCCATGCCCTTCAAGGCGACGCCGGCATTGGCAAAGCCGAACACGGGCACGATGAAATAGGCGCTCCAGGGCGCGAGGCCATGCTCCAGCTTGCCCAGCATGCTCTCGCCGTCAGGCCGCCGCAGCGGGATCGTGAGCGCGGCGAGCACGCCCGCAATGGTTGCATGGACGCCTGAATTGAGCACGCAATACCACAGCACCAGCGCAAGCAGGATATAGGGCCAGAACACCCCGACACGCGCCCGGTTGAGCGCGATCAGGAGGCCCAGCACCACGGCCGAGGCGCCGATCCAGCCGAGATAGATCGAGGGCGTGTAAAACACCGCGATCACCAGCACCGCGCCGATATCATCGACGATCGCCACCGTCAGCAGAAACAGGCGCAGCGAGGCGGGGACGCGGCTGCCAAGGAGGCCGAGCACGCCCATCGCAAAGGCGATGTCCGTCGCCGCCGGGATCGCCCAGCCGCTGGTGTATTCCCCGCCGCCCGAAACCAGCATGTAGACCACCGCGGGCGCGGCCATGCCAGCGAGCGCGGCAATCATCGGCAGGCGGCGCGCGGCCGGATCCGAGAGCGAGCCCGAGACGATCTCGCGCTTCACCTCGAGGCCGACCACGAAGAAGAACACCGCCATCAACCCGTCATTGATCCACAGATGCAGGTCATCGAGCTTGGCGATCGGTGTCCAGGGCAAGTGACCGTAGAACAGGTCCTTGTATTCCTGCGAGAAGGGGGAGTTTGCAGCCAGCATCGCCGCCGCTGCCACGAGGATCAGCAGAATGCCGGCCGAGGCATCGCTCACGAACAGTGCGCGCACGGGGGCGAAGATCGTGCGCAGGGGCTTGCGCACAGTTGAAGGGGTATCAGTCATTTAACTGGTCTCTTCTTCAAAGTGTGTATCCTTTCGCGTCAATCCGCCTGGCGATGGGTTCGATTGCGGGTAGGAAACGGGGCGCTTATGGGAATGGCTGCTTGGGACGTGTGGCAATGGCTTGCGGTGTTTCAGCGTGAGCTCCTGCTGTTTGCCGGCGTGTTCTTTCTCATCGGTGCCCTCGATGACATCGCGATCGATGTGGCGTGGTTGTGGCTCAAGCTCACCGGGCGTGCCAAGACCCATAGCGTTGATCGCGCTGCGCTCAAGGCGCTTGACCTTTCAGGGCCGGTCGCGGTGTTCATCCCCGCCTGGCGCGAGGACGAGGTGATCGGCGATACGATCACGCACATGCTTGGCGCCTGGCCGCACGATGCGATGCGGCTTTATGTCGGATGCTATCGCAATGATCCAGCAACGATTGCCGCGGCCATGCAGGTCGCGCGCGATCTTTCACGCGGGGGCGCGCACCGGCTGCGCATCGTCATCCACGACAGATCCGGGCCGACCACCAAGGCCGATTGCCTCAACCGGCTCTACCGCGCAATGCGCGATGACGAGCGGCTGACGGGCCGCAGCTTCACCAGCGTGGTCTTCCATGATGCCGAGGACATGGTCGATCCCGCCGGCCTCGCGCTGCTCGATGCCGCGATCGCCGATGGGGCGGACTTCGTCCAGCTGCCGGTCGAGCCGCTGATCCCGCCGCGCGCCGGCTTCCTCGAACGGCACCTCGGCAGCCATTACTGCGAGGAGTTCGCCGAGGCCCACGGCAAGGCGATGGTTGTGCGCGGCGAGCTAGGCGCGGCGCTGCCGGGCGCAGGCGTCGGCTGTGCGGTGTCGCGGGCAGCGCTGCAGCGGCTCGCCGATCGCGGCGGGGGGATGCGCCCGTTCGATGCCGGTTCGCTGACCGAGGATTATCTGCTCGGCCTCACCATCGGCGAGATGGGCGGCACCTGCCGCTTTGTGCGCGCCTGGGGCGAGGACGGGCGGCTCGTCGCCACCCGCGCCTACTTCCCCTCGCGCCTGCGCGACGTGTTGCGCCAGAAGACCCGCTGGGTCCACGGGATCGCCTTGCAGGGTTGGGACAGCGTGGGCTGGACCGGCTCGCTGACCGAGAGCTGGATGCGCGCGCGCGACCGGCGCGGCCCGTTTACCGCGCTTGTCCTGCTGATCGGCTATGTCCTGCTGGTGCTGACCACAGTGCTGTTCATCGCGAGCGGCGCGGGGCTGCTGCCCGAACTGCAGCTCACCCCGATGTTGCGAGCGCTGCTTGCCGCCAATCTTGCGGCCTTCGCCTGGCGGACCGCTTGGCGGTTCGGCTTCACCGCGCAAAGCTACGGCCTCGCTGAGGGCGTGCTCGCGGTGCTGCGTATCCCGCTCACCAATGTGATCTCGATCATCTCCGGTCGCCGCGCGGTGACGGCCTATATCCGTGTGCTGCTCGGCCAGGCGATCGAATGGAACAAGACCCCGCACTCGGTTCATCCGACCCGGCTCGATCCGCCGACGCGGATTGATCCGTTCCGGCGGGAAATGAAGAGGTGATCGTCGCATGGCACGCGGGGCCGATCGATCGGCCTCAGCCGGCCAGCGGGGATAGGCGCCGCAAGTCGCTTCGCGGCGGGCCGCTCGCGATGATCGCGGTGCTGATCGGCGCCTGGGTGGGCGGACGGCTGCTCGCCTGGGAGAGCCCGCTGATCGAGAAGCCGCCGCAGGCCCTATCAGGGCCAGCGGATGAAGTGGCGCTGTCTGCGATTGAGCCCTCCGCTTCGCGGCGTCGGCCCACCGGGGCGATGAGCTATGCCGATCCCTCGCGCGATCCGCTTTTCGCCGCCGGGATCGAGAGCGTTCCCGGCAGCGGGACGGGGCTCGGCCCGTGGATTGTGCCCGGAGCGCCGCCGATTGTGAGGTATGTCATGGTCCCCGCACTCCCGCCCGGCTGGGCCTATGCCGGATCGGCCCGCACAGCAGCGGAGCAGGATCCGGCGGTCTACCGGGCAAAGGCGAGAGCCTCGTCCGAGCAGGCTATCCCGGCGCAGCGCACCGACGCTTCCTTCGCGCACGATTACGGCACTTGGCGCAATTTCGGCCGGATCACCGGCGAGGAGCTCGCCATGGCCCGTGCGCAGGACCCCGTCGGCGCGCCCGGTGCGGTGCCGTTCGGTGGCCCTGCCGCCAAAGTGCGCCGCAGCTCGCGCAATCGGTGGTCGCTCGATTCGTGGGCATTTGTGCGCCAGGGCTCGGATGCAGCGCCGATCTCGCAGGGGCGCGTGCCGATCTACGGCGCGAGCCAGGTCGGCACCATCGCGCAGTGGCGCGCGGCACCATCGAGCCGGTTCGACCCGCGGCTCTATGCCCGCGCCTATCAGGCGCTCGTCGCGGGTGGCGAGACCGAGTTCGCGACCGGAGCCTCGGTCCGTCCGGTTCCGGCGCTGCCGCTGCGCGCTGCGGGCGAGGTGCGGCTGGCCGTGACACCCTTCGCGACCGATATCCGCCCGGCCGGCTATGTGTTCACCGAGCTTGCGCCCTTCCCTCTCGTCGAGCAGGTCACGGGCGAGCTTTTCGCCGGCGGCGGCTATGTCGGCGGTGCGGCCGACACCGGCTTTGTCGACGGCCAGTTCACGCTCACGCGTCCGCTGATCGACTACAATCCCGATGCGAAGCGTCAGGTGCGCCTGAGTGTGGGCGGGGGCGCGTGGGGCGGGGCGCAGGAGGGGGCAAGCCGTCTCGACATCGGCCCGACCATGCGGCTCGACATGCTCTTCGGGAAGGTGCCCGCGCGCGTCTCGCTCGATTGGCGCGAGCGCGTGACGGGCGATGCGGCGCCCGAATCGGGTGTCGCCGCGACTGTCTCCGCAAGCTTCTGAGCCCGCGCGCGGTCCCGTCCCGAACCTCGCGCGCCTGCGCGGCGAACACCTAGGGACGCCGCGCTTTCAACGCCCGCTCCGCTGGGCTACTTGGCTTTTCCATGGACGTTTACCTGCCCATCGCGAATCTCTCCGTGAACGGTCTTTTCATCGTGCTGCTTGGCGGGGTGACGGGCATGCTCTCGGGGCTGTTCGGGGTGGGTGGCGGGTTCCTGACGACACCGCTCCTGATCTTCTACGGCATCCCGCCCACGGTTGCTGCCGCATCCGCCGCAACGCAGGTGACGGGGGCGAGCATTTCGGGCGTCCTGGCACACAGCCGGCGCGGCGGGGTCGATTTCCGCATGGGGGGGGTGATGGTCGGCGGCGGCGTGGTCGGCGCGCTGGTGGGCGCGCTGCTGTTCCGGCTGCTGCAGTCGGTCGGGCAAATCGATGTCGTCATCAACGTGCTCTACGTCATCATGCTGGGGACGATCGGGGCGCTGATGATGCAGGAGGCGCTCGCCGCGATCCTGCCGCAGGTAAGCGCCGCGCGCGTGCCCCCGCCGGTGCGCAAGCGCCGCCATCACCCGCTCGTGGCAGGGTTGCCCTATCGCTGGCGGTTCTATTCCTCCGGGCTCTACATCTCGCCGCTCGCGCCGGCGATCCTCGGAATGCTGGTCGGCATTCTCACCATGCTGATGGGCGTGGGCGGGGGCTTCATGCTGGTGCCCGCGATGCTCTATATTCTTGGCATGAGCGGCAATGTCGTGGTCGGCACCTCGCTGTTCCAGATCCTGTTCGTGACCATGGTGGCGACGATGACCCACGCGCTCACCACCAAGGCGGTCGATATCGTGCTGGCGGCGCTGCTGCTGCTGGGCTCGGTGCTCGGCGCACAGTTCGGCACGCAGGTGGCGCTCAAGGCGCGGCCCGAAGTGCTGCGCCTGCTGCTCGCCGCGATCGTCATCTTCGTGGCCTTGCGGATGCTGTGGGGCCTTGGCATCCAGCCCGACGAGATCTACACGGTCGCCCCGCTGTGAGGCGCCCGCTTGCCCCGCTTGCAGCGCTTGCATTCGGCCTGATGCTATCGGCACAGCGCGAGCCGATCCTGGTGCCCGAGGTCAGCCAGTCGCGCATCGAGGTGCGCCAGGGCTTCACCGGCGCCAACCTCCTCCTCTACGGCGCGATCATCGATCCGGGCGCGCGCAGCCAGACCGAACGCCAGCCCTACGACATCGTGATCGTGCTGAAGGGTCCGGCCGAGCCGATCCGCCTGCGCGAGAAGGAGCGGATCGCGGGGATCTGGATGAATGCCGGCTCGAGCGACTTTCGATCCGCGCCCTCTTTCTTCGCGGTCGCCTCCTCACAGCCGATCGAGCGGATCGTGGATGAGCGCACCGCCGCGATCTACGAGCTGGGCACGCGCTTCATCCAGCTGAGCCCGGTCGGCTCGATCGAGCCTGAGGAACAGGCCCGCTTTGCCCGTGGCCTTGTCGAGATGCGCCAGCGCCAGGGGCTCTACAGCGAGAACCCGCAAGGCGTGCGGATCAGCGAGGGCGTGCTCTACCAGGCGCGGATTGCGCTGCCCTCCAATGTCACGACCGGGCCCTATACCGCCGAGACCTTCGCGATCGCGCAGGGCCGCGTGCTGGCGACCGCGACCGCGCGGATCGAGGTGGTCAAGGCCGGGCTCGAGGGCAGGGTGGTGCTCGAGGCTGAGCGCAATTCGCTGCTCTATGGCCTGTTCGCGATCGCGCTCTCGGTGGTGATGGGAGTGGTCGCAGGCGGCGGCGCGGGGCCGGCGCTGAAGGGCGCCTCCACCTTCCTCCAGCGCCGCCTCGACACGCTCTTGACGCGATCTTAACCCCGCTCCTCCTAGACCTTCGGGCAATCGGCGCGCTGCGAGGGCGGCGGGCTGCCCACGGGGAAAGCGACACAAGTGGATCACCTCAAGATGGATCGAGAAGACCCGCAAAGCTTCGAGCGGTTTACGGGGCCGCCGCTTGGTGCCGAACCTGCCGCAGAGGCCGATCACGAGCCGCTCAGCGACGCCGATTACAGCGCCCAGAACGCGGCCACGCCAATCGGGGTGGTGCTGGAGATTTCGGGCGCGGGTTCTCAGGTTGCCTTCGACATGCAGCGCATCAACGAATGCATGGACGACACCGATCCCTCCATCGCGCTCGCCGGCCAGGTCGGCAGCCAGATCAAGATTCGCGTCGGCGATGCCTGGCTTCTCGCGAGCGTGCGCAACCAGCGCAAGGACCGCCGCACCGAGGGCGGCATCATCGCCAATATCGATTTCTTGGGCGAGGGCGCGGAAGAACGGCTGACGGGGCGGATTTACGGCTTCAAGCGCGGGGTGACGCGCTATCCGGTGCCGGGCGCGATGGTCTATGCAGCCACCACCGCAGACCTCAAGCAAATCTACGCCAGCGATGGCCGGGCCAACATCACGATCGGCAAGGTCTTCCCCACCAAGGACATCCGCGCCGGCCTCTACATCGATGCGATGCTGGGCAAGCATTTTGCCCTGCTCGGCTCGACCGGCACCGGTAAATCGACCAGCGCCGCGCTGATCCTCCACCGCATCTGCGAGGCCGCGCCCAAGGGTCACATCGTGATGATCGACCCCCACGGCGAGTATGCTGCCGCGTTCCGCCAGACCGGGCAGATCCTCGATGTCTCCAATCTCCAGATGCCCTACTGGCTGATGAACTTCGAGGAGCACTGCGAAGTTCTCCTCTCCAGTGCCGGCAACGAGCGTCAGGTCGATATGGACATCCTCGCCAAGTGCCTGCTCGCCTCGCGTTCCCGGAGCCGGCTCGCGCAGGCGATGGGCAAGATCACGGTTGACAGCCCGATCCCCTACCTCCTCTCCGATCTCTCCAACATCCTCCAGGACGAGATGGGCAAGCTCGACAAGGCGACCTCATCTGCGCCCTACATGCGGATCAAGAGCAAGCTCGAGGAGCTGCGGGCCGATCCGCGCTACCAGTTCATGTTCTCCGGAATGCTGGTGAGCGATACCATGGCCGCCTTCATCTCGCGCGTCTTCCGCATGCCGGGCGAGGGCAAGCCGATCTCGATCATCGACGTCTCGGGCGTGCCTTCGGACATAACCTCGACGGTGGTCGCGGTGCTCAGCCGCCTCGTGTTCGACTTTGCGATCTGGGGCCGTGAGGAGAACACCCGCCCGATTCTGCTGGTGTGCGAGGAGGCGCACAGATACGTGCCCAACGAGAAGAACGCCGATGGCTCCTCGGTCGGCAAGATCCTCTCGCGCATCGCCAAGGAAGGCCGCAAATACGGCATCAGCCTCGGCCTCATCACCCAGCGCCCCTCCGACCTTGCCGAGGGCGTGCTCTCGCAATGCGGCACGATCATCTCGATGCGCCTCAACAACGACCGCGACCAGGCCTTCGTGCGATCGGCCATGCCCGAGGGCTCGCGCGGCTTCCTCGATTCGATCCCGGCCCTGCGGAACCGCGAATGCATCGTGTGCGGCGAGGGTGTCGCGATCCCGATCCGCGTGACCTTCGACAATCTCGAGGAGCACAAACGCCCGGCCTCCGAAGACCCGAGCTTCGTCCAGCTGTGGAATGCGGACGGCGACGAGGAGGAACTGGTCCAGCGTGTCGTGCTGCGCTGGCGCAGCCAGGGTTGAACCCGCGCCTGGGTGCCCGCGTCCGCAGGCACGCTCTCGGTGCTGTTCCCTCCACTCGCCTTCGCGCGCTGCGGGGCACCTGCGGGCGCGCAGGGAGCGCTTGCGGCTGCTCGCACAGCCCGACCGCCGTCTCCTGTCCCGTCAGGTCCCACGCGTATCGCCGTAGAGGTGGATGTGGAGCCGGTCGCTCATCCGCAAGCCATGCTCGAGACACAGCCCGCTCAGCCACTCCTGCCGCGCCCGCAGCGCCTCGCTGGTGGTGCCCTCGGCCATCAGGAACACGCGTGCGCGCGGGATGATGTAGGCCCGCACCAACTCCAGCACCTCGTTCACATCCGCCGGCTCGGCGATGACGAACTTGAAGAAGGCCCGCGGGTCCACCGCATAGGCATCCATCCGCTCGGGGATCAGCGCAAGCTCTGCCGGGTTGCCGCTGTGTGCGAGCTTGGGGCTGACGTTGTACTGATCGACCCTGATATCGACATGTGCGGGCGCTTTCGTGGTGCCGTTTGTCTCGATCTCGATCGCGATGTCGGGCAATTCGGCGAGCAGGTCTGCCAGCGCGCCGCCCTGAAGCAACGGCTCTCCCCCCGTGATCACCAGCCGCTTTTGCCCCAGGGCCGCGATCCGCGCCGCCGCCTCGCGCGGGGACAGCTTCACCTGATTGGCACGCCGCTCATACGCGATCCCATCGCGATGCGGCCGGGTGTCGCCCCCCTGTTCGTTGGCGAACCGCCAGGTGTAGGCGGTGTCGCACCAGGTGCAGGCGAGATTGCAGCGCGACAGGCGCACGAAGGCGACCGGCATGCCCGCGCTCGGCCCCTCGCCCTGCAGCGAGGCGAAGATCTCGGGCTCGCCCGCATCATCGGTCGCAAGAACGAGATCAGCCATGCCGAGTCCTCCCGCTCACGGCACGGTTCATCGCTGCTGGAGCACGCTTGAACCGCCTGTTACACAGTCCAGGCGCAAAATTCCTCCCGCACCGCAAATGCATCCGCGATTGAGCGGTCGGCTCGTTCATGAAGGCTGGCTGGAGAGGCGAGGCGGGGATCATCCTTGCGCCTATGCCACGAAATGCGGGGTTAGGAAAACGCGGGAACGCGCCTGTTCGCGCATAGGTGTTCGCGCATAAGTGTTCGCGCACCGGCCAGTTACGTTGCTCTGCAACGAATGCGAATCTTGCGACGGGCTCGTGCCCTGCAAGGAAGCGGCGCATGGTTGCCGCATGATCGGCCGCCGTTTAACCTGCGCGCATGCTTCAAGCGCAAACGATCCTTGATCGAGCCCTCTCTGAATTCTCGACCGAGATCGGGGAACTTGCCGAAACTCTCATTTCAGTGTCGCGAGGGAATTTCCCCGGCGCCAATATCCTCGTCTATGACGGCTACAATGCCCTGGCGGTTGGGTTTTCGGCAAACGAGAAGCAATCGGGAATTGCGTTTTCGATCACGGCCTATCCGCGCTGGGTCAGCCTGTTCTTTCCTCGCGGCAAGGAGCTTGACGATCCGCAAGGCTTGCTCAAGGGCTCGGGCAAGGCCATTCGACATATCGTGATCGAGGACGAGCATCATTTCGCCAGCCCTTGCGTGCGCGGGTTCATCGAGCAGGCCGTGGCTCGCTGCGATCCTCCCTTCCCCGAAGGAGGGGGCGCAGGGATAATCGTCAAATCCGTCGCTTCCAAGAAACGAGCTCGCCGGCCGGATTGATCTTCGGCAGCGCGCCGGGCCATCCGCATTTCGGCAAAACGTGCCGCCTTGCTGCGAGGTGGTGCAAGCCAGCGGCCCGCCTCGCCGGATCGGCCTTGACCGGCAAGCTTGCGACACCCGGCTCACACGCGCACGGCGGGAGGCCATCTTGCGTCTCGAGGATCATCGCTTCGCCCGGCGCAACCCGCCGGGCTCGCGGCTTGATTGCCACAAGCCCGGCAGGCCCGGAGTGCCCCCGGCTTACTTGTCGAGCATCTCGATCTGGCGCAGCATGTAAACGCCCTGGATCTCGCGAATCTTGTTATAGAGCTCGAGCACGGTCTGGTTGCCCTGATCGATATTCGCTTTCCCGTAGGCGTCCAGAAAGGCCATGTAGCGTGCCTTGCTGGGGGCCATCATCTCGGTGCTGGGAAAGCGGACGGTGAGGATCAGGTTGAACTCGCCCTCGCCATAGGGAACGCCCCAGATCCCGTAATCCTCGATATATCCGAGCTGCTTTTGCACCTCGTTGGCGGCAACCCAGGTGCTCTTCAGTCCTTCGAGATAGGTGTCGAACTGGCCTTCCTCGACCTTGATCAACGTCATCTCGAGCACCTCGTCGGAGGGCTGATAATCCTCATAGACCTGCAATTGTGCAGCCGCCGGGGCAGCAAGGGCGAGAGTTGCAAAAGCAATGCCGGTAGCAAGCGACTTTGCGAAAGTTTTCATGAGCTTCTCCAAATGGGTCCGGAAACGTTCAGTGTCCGGACGGGATGCGACCCGAACCAATGGAAGCTAAAGTGCTGTTGAAGCGCGACCCTTCTCCCCCCTGCGCCTCTAACTTCCCGGGCAGCTTGTGGGCCAATGGCCCGGGAGTCAACTTCTTGGCACATCATTCTCTCAAGGAGGGCCGGGTGCGCGCAAGGGATTGCATCGCCCCGGTGCGCTCAGGCAGCGCTGATATGCGCCCGCAAGGCATCCGGGCACAGGGGATCGCCGGGCGCCCTGGCGGCGTGTCGTTCAGTTGCCGCGCCCGTTCGCAGGGTTCTAGCCCAGCCGGGCGAGCGCGCCCTCCAGCCGGCCGATCTCGGCGAGGTGATGAGCCAGATCATCACGCGCCTTCTCGACCGCTTCCGGCTTGGCTTTTTCCACGAACGCTGCATTGCCGAGCCGACCCTCGAGGCTCTTGGCCTCCTTGCGGCTGGCGGCGAGCGCCCGTTCGAGCCGGGCCTTCTCGGCGGCGATGTCGATGATGCCCTCCAGCGGCACGATGAAGGCGTCCGATAGTGCCGTGACCTGCATCGCGGGGCCAGCGGGGGCTTCGCCCAGCGTCACGGGCGCGAGGCGCGCGAGGCGCTCGATCGCGGCGGCGGAGCGCTCGATCGTGCTGGCCGCGAGCGGCGAGGGCGCGGGCACGAAGGCGGCGAGCTTGGCGCCGGGCGCGATGCCGAGCTCGTTCTTGGCCGAGCGGACATTGGTGGTGAGATCGATCACCCAGTCGATTGCGTCGGTCGCCTCTTTCGAGACTTCGGCGCGGGGGTTCGGCCACCGGGCGAGGATGCAATCGTATTCCCGTTCACCTCCATGGTAAATGGCCTGCGCGTGCCACAGTTCCTCGGTGATGAAGGGCATGAAGGGGTGGAGCATGACGAGGATCTGATCGAGCGCCCAGCCCGCCACCGCGCGGGTCTCCACCGCCGGCATCGCTTGGGGGTCCGCGCCGTCGGCGAAGACCGGCTTGATGAGCTCCAGATACCAGTCGCAAAACTTGCTCCATGTGAACTGGTAGATCGCATTGGCCGCCGCATCGAAGCGCAGCTCGGCCATGGCGCGGTCGATCTCGGTGACGCATTGCTGCACCTCGCCGATGATCCACTGGTTGGCGGCAAGGCGCGCCTGGGGGGCTTGGAGCGTGGTCGAGGCGCCGATCCCGTTCGATTGGCAAAAGCGCGCCGCGTTCCACAGCTTGGTGGCGAAGTTGCGGTATCCCTCGACGCGGCGTTCGTCCATCTTGATGTCGCGCCCCTGGCTCTCCATCGCCGCCATGAAGAACCTGAGGGCATCCGCGCCATATTGATCGATTAGGCCGAGCGGATCGACCACGTTGCCCTTGGATTTGGACATCTTGGCGCCATCGGCCGCGCGCACGAGGCCATGGAGATAGAGCCGCGGCCAAGGCGCTGTGCCCATATTGTAGTTCCCCATCATCATCATGCGCGCATCCCAGAAGAACAGGATGTCGAAGCCCGAGATGAGGAGCGAGTTGGGGAAATGCTTGGCGAGGAGGGGCGGGGCCGGTTCCTCGGGCCAGCCGAGCGTGGCGAAGGGCCACAGGGCGGACGAGAACCACGTGTCGAGCACGTCCGAATCCTGCGTCAGCGCCGCGTTTGGTCCGGCGAGCGATTGCGCGCCTTCCGCATCTTGCGCGACGAACACGTTGCCCGCTTCGTCGAACCAAGCGGGAATCCGGTGCCCCCACCACAATTGCCGCGAGACACACCAGGGCTGGATGTTCTCCATCCAGTTGAAGAAGGTCTTCTCCCAGCTCTTGGGCACGATCTCGACCGCGCCGGAGCGCACCTGCTCGATCGGCTTCTGAGCCAGCTTCGCCGCATCGACATACCACTGATCGGTCAGCCACGGCTCGATCACCACGCCGCCGCGATCGCCGAAGGGCGTGGCGATCTGGCGCGGCTCGGCATCGGCGATGACCTCTTCACCGTCCTTGTTCCTGGTGACATGCGGGATCAGGCAGCCCAGCTCCTTCATCCGCTCGACCACCACCTCGCGCGCGCCGCGATCGGCCTTGCCATCGCCGACGAGCTTCTCGGCGCGGAAGCGGTGCAGCCCGAGAAACTCGTCCGGGATCAGCCCGTCCGCCACCTGGCAGACATCGGCGTTCTCGTCGAACATGTTGAGCATTTCGGCGGGCGCGATGCCGGCGCGGCGGCCCACCTCGAAATCGTTGAAATCGTGCCCCGGCGTGATCTTGACCGCGCCCGAGCCCAGCTCGGGATCGGCGTGTTCATCCGCGATGATGGGGATGCGCCGGCCGGTGATCGGCAGGATGACGTGGCGGCCGACGACCGAGCGATAGCGCTCATCCTCCGGATGGACCGCGACCGCCATGTCGGCGAGCATCGTCTCGGGGCGGGTGGTGGCGACCTCGATATAGTCGCGTCCGTCATCGAGCGTCACGCCGTCCGCCAGCGGATATTTGAAATGCCAGAAGCTGCCGGGAATCGTCTGCTGCTCGACCTCGAGATCGCTGATCGCGGTCTTGAGCTTGGGGTCCCAGTTGACCAGCCGCTTGTCGCGATAGATCAGGCCATCATTGTAGAGATCGACGAAAGTCTTGATGACGGCCTTTGTGAAGTGCTCGTCCATCGTGAACTGCTCGCGGCTCCAGTCCATCGAACAGCCCAGCCGGCGCAACTGGTTGGTGATGGTGCCGCCGCTCTCGGCCTTCCACTCCCACACCTTCTCGACAAAGGCCTCGCGCGAATAGTTGGTGCGCTTGTCCTGTGCGGCCTCCAATTGGCGCTCGACCACCATCTGCGTCGCGATGCCGGCATGATCGGTGCCCACCACCCACAGCGCGTCCTTGCCCTTGAGGCGCTCGTAGCGGATCACCACGTCCTGCAGCGTGTTGTCGAGCGCGTGGCCGATGTGGAGCGAGCCTGTCACGTTGGGCGGCGGGTTGACGATGGTGAAGGCTTGCGCATCCGGGCGCTCGGGGCGGAAGGCGCCGCTCTGCTCCCAATGCTGATACCAGCGCGCCTCGATCTCGGCGGGGTTGAAGGTGGTGGGTAGGGTCATTCTCTCGCTCGCTGGCCGCGGGCGGCGGCCTGCCTCATGTGAAACACGGCCCGCAGCCATTACAGAGCGTGAAGTGCAGCGCAACCTGCGACACAAAACTTGTGATGCCGTCCGAATGCCCGCATAGCGGGGCCGATGAGCGAGCAGGCGCATTTCACGCTGGAAGAAGACGAGGGCGGGGGTGCGCGCCTCGCGCTGACAGGGCCGCTGCTGATCTCGACCGTGGGCAAGCTCGAGGGCCAGCTCGCACGGATCGGCCAGAACCTGAGCACCGTCGATCTCTCGGCTGTAGGCCCGATCGACACCGTGGGCGCCTGGGTCGCGTGCAAGCTCGCCCGCGCGCACGAAGCCGATATCGTCGGCGCGGACGAGCGCACCAGGCGGCTGCTCGAGGCGGTCGAGGGTGCCGGCAGCGATGTCGACATGACGCCCGAGCGTTCGCCGGTGTGGGAGCGGGTGCCGCTCGCGCTCGGCAATCAGGTGTTCGAGGCGCGCTCGGGCTTTGCGGGCGTGCTCGGGGCGCTGGGCCGGATCATCATCGGGTTCGGCAATCTCGCGCGCCATCCCTCGCGCTTTCCCGTCAAGGCGGTGGTGGCGCAGATGGAGCAGGTCGGCGTGGCGGCGCTGCCGATCATCGGCCTCATGAGCTTTCTCATCGGCGTGGTGATCGCGCAGCAAGGCGCGGTCCAGCTCGAACAATTCGGCGCCGAATCGCTCACGGTCAATCTCGTGGGCCGCATCACCCTGCGCGAGCTTGGTGTGCTGATGACCGCGATCATGGTCGCCGGGCGTTCGGGCAGCGCCTTTGCCGCGCAGCTCGGCACGATGAAGCTGACCGAGGAGATCGATGCGATGCGCACGATCGGCATGTCGCCCACCGAGCGCCTGATCATCCCGCGCATCATCGCCTGCACCTTCATGATGGTGCTGCTGGGCTTTTATGCCTCGGTGGTCGCGATCATCGGCGGCGCTGTCATCGGGACAGTCTCGCTCGGCATTCCCTTCTTCACCTTTCTTGCGCGCATCCAGGAGGTTGTGCCCCTGCACGATGTCTGGGTGGGCATGATCAAGGCGCCGGTGTTCGGTCTGATCATCGCGATGGCGGGCTGCTATCACGGGATGAAGGTCGAGGGTAATTCCGAAGAGGTCGGCAAGCGCACGACGATGGCGGTGGTCTCCGCGATCTTCGCAGTGATCGTGCTCGATGCCTTTTTCGCGGTGTTCTTCACCGAGATCGGATGGGGATGAGCGAGGCGAGCGATCCGGCGCAGGCTGAGGCCGCCCCGACCCCCAGCGAGCGCGAGCGTGCGCATGGCGGCGAAGAGCCGCCGATCGTGGTCGAGGGCCTGGTCAACCAGTTCGGCGATTTTCGCGTTCATGACGGGCTCGATCTCACCGTGCGCAAGGGCGAGATCCTGGGCGTCGTGGGCGGCTCGGGCACGGGCAAATCGGTGCTGATGCGTTCGATCATCGGGCTGCAGATCCCCAAGGCCGGCCGGATCGATGTGCTCGGGCGCACCATCACCGGGATCGATCCCGATCAGAATATCGGCGTGCGCTGCCGCTGGGGCGTGCTGTTCCAGGGTGGGGCCTTGTTCTCGACGCTGACCGTGGGCGAGAATGTCGAGGTGCCCCTGAAGCAGTTCTACCCCGAGATCCACCCAGAGCTCCGCTCCGAGATCGCGCGCTACAAGGTGCTGCTCTCGGGGCTCCCGGAGGATGCGATCGCGAAATATCCGAGCGAGCTTTCAGGCGGCATGAAAAAGCGCGCAGGCCTCGCCCGCGCGCTCGCGCTCGATCCCGATCTGCTGTTTCTCGATGAGCCGACCGCCGGGCTCGATCCGATCGGCGCTGCCAAGTTCGACCGGCTGACGGTCGCGCTCAAGGAGACGCTGGGGCTGACTGTGTTCCTGATCACCCACGATCTCGATACGCTCTACGAGAGCTGCGATCGGGTCGCGGTGATCGCCGAGAAGAAGGTGATCGCGGTCGGCACCATTCCCGAGCTGATCGAGACGAAGCATCCCTGGATCGAGGAATATTTCAACGGCCCGCGCGGGCGTGCCGCCAAGGCGAGCCACGAGCGCGGCTGATGCGGGGAATAATGCGAGAAGTTCATGGACATGATGCCTCCCAAGCGTCCATAGATCCGGCGATGCAAAGCCTGGTGAACTGATGGAGACGCGCGCCAATCATCTGTGGGTGGGTGCGGTCACGCTGGCGCTGCTCGTCGGGCTCGCGGTGGCGATCGTGTGGATCGCGCGGCTGGGCCAGGGCAATCTCAACGAATACGATATCTTCTATGGCCAGTCGGTGACGGGGCTCGCGATCGGCAGCCAGGTCTCCTATGCCGGCGTGCCGGTCGGCCAGGTCGCGCAGATCGCGCTGTCTGACGATGATCCCGGCTTCGTGCGGGTGCGGATCGAGGTGCGCGATGAGGTGCCGATCCTGGTCGGCACCACCGCGACGATCCAGTCAAGCTTCACCGGCGTCTCGACCATCCTGCTTGACGGTGCGCGCAAGAACCAGCCGCCGATCACCTGCGAGACCACCGCCTGCCCCGAGGGGCGCCCCGTGATCCCGCCCAAGGATGGCGGCATCAACGCGCTGCTCAATTCGGCCCCGCTGCTGCTCGAGCGGATCGCGACGCTGACCGAGAACCTCAACATCCTGCTCGGCCCGGAAAACCAGGAGGAAATCACCCGCATCCTCTACAACACCGACCGGCTGACCGCGGGGCTCGCCGATGCGACCCCTGAATTGAAGCAGAACCTGATCGAGTTTCGCACCACGATGGCCGAGTTCAACGAGACGCTGCGCGGCATTCAGGAGCTGACCGCCTCGACCGACGAGCTGGTCAACGCGGAGGGCGGATCGCTCGCCGACGAGCTGCGCTCGACGCTCAAGGCGGCGGCCGGCGCGGCGGACGAGCTTGCAGCAACGCTCGAGCAGACCCAGCCCGCTGCGCGCCAGCTCAACGAATCGACCCTGCCTGCCGCCGAGGCGACCTTGCAGGACCTGCGCGCCACCAGCCGATCCTTGCGCGCGATCACCGAGAAGATCGATAGCCAGGGCATCGGATCGATCGTGGGCGGGCCCAAATTGCCCGATTACGAGCCCGAGTGATGGCGCAATGATGGCATCAAGGCCGGCCAAGAAGGAGCACAGCGACTTGCGTGAGACGCATATCACCCGCCCGCGTGGCCCCGCCGCCGCCGCCGCCTTCGCTGCCGCTGCGCTCGCCCTGATGCTGGGCGGCTGCGTCAGCCTTGGCGCGGATGCGCCCGACAGCCTGCTGACGCTTACGCCGGACGTGAGCGCGCCGATCGGCATGAACGCGGCCTCCGGGGGCGAGGCCGAGGCCCCGGCGATCGGGGTGCTGACGCCCGAAGTCCCGGCCAAGCTCGATGTGCTGCGCCTGCCGGTCACTGTTGATGCGACGCAGATCGCCTACCTTCCCGAGACCTATTGGGTCGAGAAGCCCGCCCGCCTGTTCCGCCGCCTGATCGGCGAAAGCCTGCGCGCGCGCGTGGCCGAGCGTGAGGGCAGCGCCCCGCTCATTCTCGACAGCGACGATACGCCGGTGCTGGCGAGCGTCGTGGTGCGCGGAACGCTGTCTGAGCTTGGCTATGATGCGCCGACCTCCTCGGTCGTGGTGCGCTTCGATGCGGTCCGCTCGAACAGCGAGGGCCGCGCGATCACCAGGCGGTTCGAAGCGCGCGAGACGGGGGTGCTGCCGGAAACCGCCGCGATCGCGCCTGCGCTCAATCGCGCGGCCAATCGGGTCGCGGGCGAGATCGCCGACTGGGTGCTCGCTGGCGATTGATCCGGGCGCCTAATCCGCCGCCAGCGCCAGCGCCAGCCGCGCTGCACGGTGGGCACTCAGGAAATCCGCCTCGCGCCTGGCGCGGCGCGCTTCGGCCTCCTCGTCCCGGCCCCATAGCTGCGCCTGCCACTCCTCCTCTAGGCTAGCGGCCCGCCACAGCTTCTGCGCCTCGGCCTCGCTGTCCGTCTCGCTTGCGGCGAGAGCGACGAGCAGCGAGGCGGCAAGGCTCGTCATCGCCTCGATCGCAGCGAGCGCGAAGGCATCGCAGCGTTCGAGCCGCGCGGCGAAGGCGGCGAGCGCTGGTTCGCCTTGCGGCCGGTGGAGCACCCCGCTCACCCGCGTCAGCGCCACCCCCTCGTGGGCCTCGAACGCGGCGACGATCGGCTCCCATACCGCCTCCTGCCGCGCGAACAGCGGCTCGCCCGGCTCGGCCCGGTAGAGCAGTGTGTCGGTTTCGCCATAACCCAGCAGCTTGGCGATGCTCGCCGCGCGCTCGGCCGCGATCACGTCGATCGCATAATCCGCAAGGTCGCGCAGCGCAAAGCCCTGCGGATCGATCACCTCGCTTTGCTCGCTCCATTCCTGCGCCATCGCCTCGGCGAGCGCGCGCGAAGGCACGATCTGAGGCGCTCCCCTAGCGGTCCTGATCGCGCGCCCATCCAGCGTCACGCGCCATCCGCCATCCGCCTGCGCCAGCGCCACGTCCTTGTAGAACCGCTTCAAGGCTATTCCCCGTCGCCGGCCTTCCAGCGCCGCACCAGCAGCGGCGGCGCGAAGAAGAACCCGATGAGCCCGCCCACCGCCAGCACCACGCCAAGCGCATAGGGCAGCGGCAGCGCCTCATTGGCCGCCGCGATCCCGACGATAACCAGCGCCAACGAGCCGAACCGCACCGCCTGTAGCGCCCCATAACGCTGCGCCGCCCGCGCTTCTGCGGGGTCGTTTTCACCGCGCTCGCTCATGCGAACCTGTCCAGCTCTTCGCCAAGCTGCGCGACCGACTGCACAACGATATCGGCGCCCGTCGCGAGCAGTTCGTGCGGCGGGTGATAGCCCCATGAGACCCCGATCGCGCGCACCCTGGCGGCGTGGGCCATTTGCATGTCGTAGCTGGTATCGCCCACCATCACCGCCTCGTATCGCTGCGCGCCCGCCTCGAACAGCGCCGCCTCGAGCATGGCGGGATGGGGCTTGGAGGGGTGGCGGTCGGCGGTCTGGAGCGAGACGAAGAGATCGGCGATCCTGTGGCCCGCAAGGCACGCCGCAAGGCCGCGATCGGATTTGCCGGTGGCGACAGCGAGCGCCCAGCCGGCCTCGTGCAGGCGATGCAGCAGTGCGTGAATGCCTTCATAGAGCGGTTCGTCGAGCAACCCCTCCTCGCGCCGCGCGCGAAAGCTCGATTTGTAGAACTCGGTGAGCGCGCGCTGCTCGGCCTCGCTCGCGTGCGGCGCCAGTTCGCGGATCGCGACCGCGAGGCTGAGGCCGACCAGCCGCCGCACTTCGACCGGCGGCGGCGGGGGCAGACCTGCACGCTCGAAGGCACGGCGCATGGCGAAGAGCACGTCGGCCTGCCCGTCAACGAGCGTGCCGTCGCAATC
Organism: Erythrobacter sp.; assembly: GCA_036350735.1. Taxonomy (GTDB): domain Bacteria; phylum Pseudomonadota; class Alphaproteobacteria; order Sphingomonadales; family Sphingomonadaceae; genus Erythrobacter. The sequence continues at coordinate 66,222 of JAZBNR010000074.1, read as the reverse complement.
GAACACGGCAAGCCGCACGCCGCTCATGCCGCATGGCTCCTGATGAAATGCGCGAGCGCGGGCGCGCCCGCCGCCTCGAGCCCTTGCGCGATCCGGGCGCGCTCGGCGGGCGTTTTCTTCTGCGAGAGCTTCACCGTCGGGCGCCACGCCTCGATACGCATGGTGAAGCCGACGATCCCGCGCAGCAGCCCGGCCCAGGTCTCTCGCGAGGTCTCCCCGGCGCGCCAGGCCTCGCCGCCCAGCCGCGCCTCGTGCTTGCCGATCGCGGCGTGGAGGAAAGTCTCCAGCCCCTCATCGCTCATGCGCTCGATATAGCCTTCCAGCTCAAGCGCGAGATAGTCCCATGTCGGCACGGTATCGCGGTTGTCATACCAGCGCGGGGAGACATAGTGATCGGGGCCGTTGACCACGATCAGCGCAGTCGCGCCAGCGAGATGGCGGGTGAGCGCATTGCCGCGCGCGAGGTGGAACCGCACGGTTCCCTCCTCGCCGAGGAGCAGGGGCGTGTGCGCCACGCGCGGCCCGTCGGGCGTGGCGGCGAAGACCATGCCGAAGCCGACCGCCTCGATCAGGCTCTCGCACAGCGCGCGATCGTCGGAATGGTAGGCGGGGTTGGGATGCATCAGCGGCCCTTGCCTTTGGTCGGCGGTTTCCCCTTGGGCTTGGGCTTGCCTTTCGCTGCCCCCTGCCTGGCTGAAGCCGCCCCCCGCGCCCGGCGCGGCGCGCGGGTTTCCTTGCGCGCCTGCTTGAAGTGGCGGCGCGCAGCCTGCTTCTTCTCCACGGGCGAGCGCTCCGGTGCTTCGTCGCGCAAGGGCGCCGCCTCGCTCAGCGCCGGATCGAAGCCCAGCGCCTCCATGCTCGCGGCGAAATGCTCCGGGAGCTCGGCGGTGACGTCGAGCTTGCCGCCGCCCCCATCTTTTGAGGCACCATCGCTCGCCTTGGGCTCGGAGATGATCAGGCGGCGCGCGTGGAGATGCATCTTGCGGCTGATGACGCCGGTGAGGAAGGCCTCGCGCCCGCCATATTTGCCATCGCCCAGAATGGGGTGGCCGATCGCGGCCATGTGGACGCGCAGCTGGTGGGTGCGGCCCGTCAGCGGCTCGAGTTCGACCCAGCTCGCCTTGTCGCTCGCGCGGTCGATCACGCGGTAGCGGGTCTTGGCGGCCTGCCCGTTCTCCTCGTCGACATGCATCTTCTCGCCGCCCGTGCCCGGCTGCTTGGCGAGGGGCGCGTCGATCATTCCTTCGGAAACCTCGGGCCGCCCCATCACGAGCGCCCAATAGACCTTGCGCGCCGAGCGGCCCGCGAAACGCTTGGAATAGCTTGCCGCCGCCCCCGGCGTGCGCGCCACCAGCAACACGCCCGAGGTGTCCTTGTCGAGCCGGTGAACGAGGCGGGGGCGGGGCGCATCGCCCTCGACGAAGGCATCGAGCAGCCCGTCGACATGGCGCGTCATGCCCGAGCCACCCTGCGTCGCAAGGCCCGGCGGCTTGTTGAGCACGATCGCACTGCGCGTCTCGCGGATCACCATGCCGCGTGCCTCGGCGATGTCCTCCTCGCTGAGTTCACGGCGCGCGCGCTGGGGCTTGCCGGTGGGCCTGCCCGCGACTTGGCCGCCGGGGGGCACGCGAATGGTCTGGCCCTCGGCGAGCCGATCCTCCGGCTTGGCGCGCTTGCCGTCGACCCGCACCTGGCCAGTGCGCGCCCAGCGTGAGATGGTGGCAAAGCCGATTTGCGGCAAATTGCGCTTGAACCAGCGATCGAGCCGGATGCCGTCATCGTCGGCCGCCACGGTGAACTGGCGCACATCATCGCTCGGCGCCGATATGGGAGGCGTGGGGGGCGTGCTCACAGGCCACCCCGCGCGATCGCGAGACCGCAGGTGAGCGCGGCGATCCCGCCGATGAACGATCCGGCGGCATAAAGCACTGCGGCGCCTGCGCTGCCGCGCTCGATCAGCATGACCATTTCGAGCCCGAAGGCGCTGAAGGTGGTGAAGCCGCCCAGCAGGCCAACGCCCACAAGGAGGCGCAGCGGCTCGGCGGCGGCACCCGTGCGGGCGAGCGCCCCCATCAGCGCGCCCATGGCGAGGCAGCCGAGGAGGTTGACAGCGAGTGTCCCCCACGGAAAACCCGCCTGCAGCCCCGCTATCCGGGCGACGCCGAGCCCGAGCTGGTAACGCGCGAGCGCGCCCACGGCGCCGCCGATGGCGACGAGGAGCGATGCGGGAAGGGCGTTGAGAACCTGGGTCATAGGGCCAAGGCCTTAGCGAGCGGACGCGCCGATGCCTAGCGCAAGGGGCGGGTTTTCGGCGGTGCGGCGGCGCAAAGCACGTCGCCTTGCGGCGAAGAGCTTGCCAAAACGCACCTTTCGGGCTATCAAGGGCAATAGCTGAGCGCGTTCGTGCCTTTCCGGCTGTGCGAATCGCGCGTCTTTTTGCGTCAACTTTCTGCGCAATCCCGCTCCCAAGCCAGGCGGGCTCTTGCGCGTTTTTGAAACGAGGTAGTGTTCCTTTATGCAGATCATGGTTCGCGATAACAATGTCGATCAGGCCCTTCGTGCGCTCAAGAAGAAGCTTCAGCGCGAAGGTGTTTATCGCGAGATGAAGCTGCGTCGTCACTACGAGAAGCCGAGCGAGAAGCGTGCCCGCGAAAAGGCGGCTGCTGTTCGCCGCGCGCGCAAGCTCGAGCGCAAGCGCATGGAGCGTGACGGGGTCAAGTAAAGCAAAGCTCGGTCGCTCGAAGAGCGGCGCCCAAGCCTTGCGTCATCCCGGCGAAGGCCGGGTTCCCGTGCCCCAGGCGCGACGCCCCAGCCTTCCCACCGGCCTAAAGCGCGGATCGCATCCGCGAAACGCTTGAAACCGGCAATCGGATAAGCCATCAGGGCGCGGCTGAGTTCCGCGCCCTTTTGCATGGGGGCGCGTGCCCGCTGCGGCCTCACTTCCATTAGGATCGTCCATGACCGAAATCACGCGTGTTCCGCTCAAGCCCGTCGCCAAGGGCTCGCTCACCAAGCTGTGGGTCGGCATTGCGCTTGCCATTCTCGCGGGCGCCGCGCTCGCCTGGGCGGCGATGCCTGCAGGCCCGCGCTCGTTTGAGGTGGTGACGATCGAGGAAGGCGAAGGCCCGTTCGCGCAGGAAGGCGAGATCGTTTTCGTCAAATATTCGGGTGCGCTCGCCGAGACAGGCGAAGTGTTCGACCAGTCGCGCCCGGTGCAATTGCCCGTGCAGGGCATCTTCCCCGAGGAGGGCTCGCCCTTCCCGGTCGAGGCGAACGCGACCATCGAGGGTTTCTACAAAGGCCTCCAGCAGATGCGCAAGGGCGGCAAATACGAGCTCTTCATCCCTGCCGAGATGGCCTATGGCGCAGAGCCGCCGCCCGGCGCGCCGATCCCCCCCGATGCCGACCTCGTGTTTGACATGGAGGTTGTGGAAATCATGAGCCAGGCGCAGTTCGATCGCAACATCCAGATCCTCCAGCAGGCGCTGCAGGCGCCGGGCGGGCTCGGTGCGCCGCAGGGCGCCCCGCAAGGTGCTCCTCCGGGCGGTGTTCCGGGCGGGCCGGGAGGGTTTTAAGCGCGATGTCGGTTGACAAGCCCACCGTCGCCAAGATCGCCAGCCTCGCGCGCATCCGCATGAACGATGCCGAATTGGAGGCGCTGGTGCCCGAGCTCAACAATATCCTGGGCTGGGTCGAGCAGCTCGGCGAGGTCGATGTGAGCGGGATCGAGCCGATGAGCGCGGTCATCCCCAACAGCTTGCGCCTGCGCGATGACGTGGTCGATGCCGATCCGTTGACGGGCGGCAACCGGCGCGAGGACGTGCTCGCCAATGCGCCAGCGGGCGAGCACGGCTTCTTCGGAGTTCCGAAGGTGATCGAGTGATTGACGCGGGTCTGGCCAGTCTCATTCCCCCTTCCGCACGTAGGAAGGGGCAGGCGCTCGCCCATTACGCACGACTCCCGCGCAGGAAGGCCCACCCCGGCCCCATTCCGCAAGCGGGAGGGGAGAAAGCATGACTGAACTCACGACACTTGGCGTCAAAGCCATCCGCGACGGGGTGCGCAGCGGTGATTTCACCGCGCGCGAGGTGGCCGAGGCCTTCAACACCGCCGTCGCCGAGGCGGCCGCATTGAACGCTTTCATCGTCACCACCCCCGATCACGCGCTTGCCGCCGCCGATGCGGTCGATGCCGCGCGCGCGAAGGGCGAGCAGCTTCCCGCGATGGCGGGCGTGCCCATCGGGATGAAGGACCTCTTCGCCACGAACGGCGTCCAGACCACTGCGGCAAGCCACATCCTCGAGGGCTTTACCCCGCATTACGAAAGCACCGTCAGCCAGAACCTCTGGAATGCGGGCGCAGGCATGCTGGGCAAGCTCAATCTCGATCAGTTCGCGATGGGCTCCTCGAACGAGACCTCGTTTTTCGGCAATGTCTCCTCGCCGTGGCGCAAGGCCGGCTCGAATGCCGCGATGAGCCCCGGCGGCTCCTCGGGCGGCTCTTCCGCCGCGGTCGCCGCGCGCATCGCGCCTGCCGCGACCGGCACCGACACCGGCGGCTCGATCCGGCAACCTGCGGCCTTCACCGGCATTTGCGGGATCAAGCCGACCTATGGCCGCTGCTCGCGCTGGGGCGTGGTCGCGTTCGCTTCCTCGCTCGATCAGGCGGGGCCGATGGCGCGCAGCATCGAGGATTGCGCGATCATGCTGGGCGCGATGGCGGGGTTCGATCCCAAGGACGCGACGAGCCTCGACATGCCCGTGCCCGACTGGGAAGCCGCGCTCAACGCCGACCTCCGGGGCAAGCGCATCGGCATCCCGCGCGAATACCGGATGGAGGGCACCGATGCCGCGATCCTCGCAAGCTGGGATCAGGGCAAGGCCTGGCTCGAGGATGCGGGCGCGACCATCGTCGACATCTCGCTGCCGCACACCAAATACGCGCTGCCCGCCTATTATATCATCGCGCCCGCCGAAGCCTCCTCCAATCTCGCGCGCTACGATGGCGTGCGCTATGGCCTGCGCGATCTGCCCGAGAAGGCAGGCCTGCAGGACATGTATGCCGCAACCCGCGCGGCGGGCTTTGGCGACGAGGTCAAGCGCCGCATCCTGATCGGCACCTATGTGCTCTCGGCGGGCTTTTACGATGCCTATTACAACCAGGCGCAGAAGGTTCGTGCGCTCGTCGCGCGCGATTACGAGCTGGCCTGGGAGCATTGCGACCTGATCCTCGCGCCGACCACGCCGACGCCGAGCTTTCCCTTGGGCAGCCTCAACGAAGATCCGCTCACGATGTATCTCAACGATGTCTTCGCCGTGCCCGCTTCGCTCGCCGGGCTGCCCGCGATGTCCGTGCCCGCGGGGCTCACCGAGGATGGCCTGCCCTTGGGCCTGCAGCTCGTCGGCAAGCCGTTCGACGAGCAAAGCGTGCTCGATGCAGGCCTCGCGATCGAGCAGCGCGCCGGGTTCACCGCCGCGCCGGAGAAGTGGTGGTGAGCACGCTCGACTGGACCTTGATCGCGCTCATCATCTGCGGGGTGATCGTCCCCAATGCGATGATCGCCTATGGCGTGCTGCGCGCCGGGCGGCGCGATGAGGGGCTGCGCGCACGGCTGCCGAGCCAGCGCTATTTCGCCTACGCGCAATTGCTGCGCTCGCTGCGCGACCAGATGGATCTCGAGCGCCGGCAGGTTGCCAACGGGCCGCTCTTCATCGCCACCCTGCGCGAGCTCAAGGAATATCCGGAATACCGTGCGCTGACGCTCCTGTTCATCGAGGAGATCACCATCACCGGCAAGAAGAAGTTCGACGATGTGGCGCGCACCGAGCTGCAATCGGTCGAGAATGCGCTGCTCGAAGCCTACGAGATCGAGCGCGACTAGCGCGGCCTTGCGGGTGAGCGGATGCTGTATGCGATCATCTTCCTGATATGCTTCGTCCTGCTGGCGGGCTGGGTGATGTATCTGTCGAAGACGATCGATGCGGGCGAGGCGCGGTTCGACAGCGAGACGGGCAGGCCCAGATCAAAGGACGAAAGCAAGGATGAGTGATTATCGCATTCAGGGCGCAACCGGCGAATGGGAGGTCGTGATCGGCCTCGAGGTGCACGCGCAGGTCACGAGCAACGCCAAGCTCTTTTCGGGCGCGGCGACCACGTTTGGCGCCGAGCCGAACTCGCAGGTGAGCCTTGTCGATGCCGCAATGCCGGGAATGCTGCCGGTGCCCAACCGCGAGTGCATCCGCCAGGCGGTGCGCACCGGCATGGCGATCGAGGCCGCAATCAACCGCTGGAGCCGGTTTGACCGCAAGAACTATTTCTACGCCGATTTGCCGCAGGGCTACCAGATCAGCCAGCTCTATCACCCGCTGGTGGGCGAGGGTCAGCTGCTGATCGAGGCGGACGAGAAGGGGGGCATTCCCGAGGACAAGATCATCGGGATCGAGCGCATCCATGTCGAGCAGGATGCGGGCAAGCTGATGCACGATCAGCACCCGACAATGTCCTATGTCGACCTCAACCGCAGCGGCGTCGCGCTGATGGAGATCGTCTCGCGACCCGACATGCGCTCGCCCGCCGAGGCCGGGGCATATGTGCGCAAGCTGCGCTCGATCCTGCGCTATGTCGGCTCGTGCGATGGCAACATGGAGGAGGGCTCGATGCGCGCCGACGTCAATGTCAGCGTGCGCCGTCCGGGTGAACCCTTCGGCACGCGCACCGAGACCAAGAACGTCAACTCCGTGCGCTTCGTCATGCAGGTGATCGAATACGAGGCCAACCGTCAGGTCGACGTGATCGAGAGCGGCGGCACGGTGGATCAGGAGACGCGCCTGTTCGATCCGGGCACGGGAACGACGCGCACCATGCGTTCGAAGGAAGACGCGCACGATTACCGCTACTTCCCCGATCCCGATCTGCTGCCGCTGGTGCTCGAGGAGGACTTCCTCGAGGAATGCCGCGCGAGCCTGCCCGAACTGCCCGATGCCAAGCGCCGCCGCTACGAGAGCGAACTTGGCCTCACGCCTTACAACGCGCGCGAACTGACCGCCGAGGTCGAGACCTTCGCCCGGTTCGAGACGCTGCTCGCCGCCACCGCCGCCGCCACCGGCAAGAGCGAGGCGAAGGTCGCCACGCCGGTCGCCAATTGGGCGCTTTCGGTTGCGCCCGGGGTGATGAAGGCGCTCGGGGAAGAGGCCGATCCCGCCAACGCCACCGCCGAGCGCCAGGCCGCGATCCTTGCGCTCGCCGACAGGGGGGAGATTTCCGGCGGTCAGGCCAAGGAGATTTTCGAGATCGTGCTTCGGCAGGGCCGCGAGCCGGACGAGATCGCGGAAACCGAGGGCCTCAAGCAGGTCAGCGATACGGGCGCGATCGAAGCCGCGATCGATCAGATCATCGCCGCCAACGCCGACAAGGTCGAGGAATATCGCGGCGGCAAGGACAAGCTCTTCGGCTTCTTCGTCGGCCAGACGATGAAAGCGATGCAGGGCAAGGCCAATCCCGCGGTGGTGAACCAGCTGCTCAAAGACAGGCTGGGCTAGATCGCCCGCGCTCCCATCTATTCACCTGAAACGAGAACCACCTGATGAAACCCACTATTTTGCCCGCCCTCCTGCTTGCCTCGGCCAGCCTCGCCACGTTTGCCGCCCCTGCCCAGGCCAGGGAAGGCATGTTCACACCCGATCAGTTGCAGGAAATCGCCGGGCAGCTGGAGGAGGCGGGCCTCGAGCTCGACCCGCAGGCGCTGGCCGATCTCACCGGCTTTCCGATGGGCGCGATCGTCTCGCTCGGCAATTGCTCGGCGAGCTTCGTCTCGCCCACCGGGCTTGTGGTGACGAACCACCATTGCGCGCGCGGATCGGTGCAGTTCAATTCCACCGCAGAGAACAACTATCTCGAAAAGGGCTTCTATGCACGCACGCTGGGCAACGAGTTACCCGCAGCGCCCGGCTCGCGCATCTACGTGACCACCGAGGTGACTGACGTAACCGAAGAGGTGCGCGAGGGCACGCAGGGGCTTGAGCCGCTCGCGCGCTACGAGCTCGTCGACCAGCGCCGCAAGGATATCATCGCTGCGTGCGAGGAAACCGCTGGCTACCGCTGCGAAATCGGCAGCTTCTACGGCGGCGCGCAATACAAGCTGATCAAGCGGCTTGAGGTGCGCGACGTGCGGCTGGTCTATGCTCCGGCCGATGCGGTCGGCAAGTATGGCGGCGATATCGACAACTGGATGTGGCCGCGCCACACCGGCGACTTCTCGTTCTATCGCGCCTATGTCGCGCCCGACGGGTCGGCTGCGGACTATGCCGAGGAGAATGTCCCCTATCGGCCCGATCACCACCTCAAGGTCAGCGCCAAGGGCGTCGAGGATGGCGATTTCGTGATGGTCGCGGGCTATCCCGGATCGACCAGCCGCTATGCCATGCTGGCCGAGGTCGAGAACACCTTCGACTGGTATTATCCGACGTTCCAGGAGCTGATGACGCGGTGGATCGCCACGATCGAGGAGGCCGCACCCGAGGGTTCGGATGAGCGGGTGAAATACGAGGATCTGCTCGCCTCGCTCAACAATTACGAGAAGAACCTGCGCGGCCAGATGGAAGGCGCGCGCCGGGTGGGGCTGGTCGATCGTCGCCGCGAGCGTGAAGCCGCGCTCGCTGCGTGGATCGCGGCCGACCCGGCGCGGGGCGATTATGGCGATGCCATCGCCCAGCTCGCGCAGCTCTCTGACGAGAGCGCGCAGGCCCAGCGGACCGACTTCTGGTACGGCAACGCCACACGCGCCCAGCTGTTCGGCACGGCGCGGCGGCTCTACCGCCTCGCCAAGGAGCGCGAGAAGCCCGATGCGCAGCGCGAAAGCGGCTACCAGGAGCGCGACATGACCTTCTTCCGCCAGGGACTCGAGGCGCTCGACCGGCGCTACGATCCTGCGGTCGACAAGGCGCAGTGGTTGCTGTTTCTCGAGGGCTATCTCGCGCAGCCGGTGGCCGAGCGCGTGCCCGCCTTCGATGCGGCGATGGGCTTCGATGCGAACACCAGCGCGGCGGACCTGCCCGGCCTGCTCGATCGCTTGTATGCCGGAACCACGCTCGGCGATGCCGAGACGCGGCTCGCGCTGATGGAGGCGACCCCCGAGGAACTCGAGGCGAGCGAGGATCCGTTCATCAAGCTCGCGGTGGCAATGTATGATTACGGCTTCCAGCGGGAGACCGAGGCCAAGACCCGCGCCGGCCGCGCGCTGGCGCTGCGCCCGGCCTACATGGAGGCGATCACCGCGTGGCAGCGCGAGCAGGGTCAGCTGACCTATCCCGATGCCAATTCGACGCTCAGGATCACCTTCGGCAACGTGATGGGCGGCTCGCCTATGGACGGGATGGCCTATTATCCCTTCACCACGCTTGAGGGGATCGCGGCCAAGGACACCGGCGAAGACCCGTTCAACGCGCCCGAGCGCCAGCTTGAGCTGATCGAGGCGAAGGATTATGGCTCCTACGCGCTTGAGAGCCTCGGCTCGGTCCCGGTCAATTTCCTGTCCGATCTCGACGTGACCGGCGGCAACAGCGGCTCGGCGACGCTCGATGCCAAGGGCCAGCTCGTCGGCCTGCTGTTCGACGGCACTTATGAGAGCATCAACTCGGACTGGGACTTCGACCCGCGCACGACGCGCAGCATCCATGTCGATTCGCGCTACATGCTGTGGGTGATGGATAAGGTCGACGGCGCCGATCGCCTGATCGAGGAGATGGACATCGTGCGCTGAGGGCGCATGGTTCCAATCCTGAAGCGGACAAGAAAAAGGCCGCCGGGGCAGATGCTCCGGCGGCCTTCTTTGTCTCGCATCGCGTAAAAGCAGGTTCAGCCCTCGCGCTCGCCCGTCAGCGGCATCGCGCCGAAGGCGCCAGCATTGACGTTGCCGGTGAGCTGGTCGCCGTTCACCGTGGCTTCGCATTCGAGCTTCATCGGCATCGGCACGGTCATGTTCATGTCCCAGGTCAGCGTATCGCCGTTGATCTTGCCGTTCTCGACTTCCATCTGGCCCATGCCGCCCGCCATCGTGCCGGTGAAGGTGTTGCCATCGTCGCCGGGGACGACGGTGAAAGTGCCGGTCTGGTCGCCCATCGGGCTCTTGACGACGGTCTTGTAGGTGCCTGCAACTGACATTCTGGAGTCTCCCTTGGAAAAGTTCGTGTTGAAGGCCGAGGATCACGCTTGGGCATGGTGAGCCCGGCCTGTTCCGACGTCCCCTGAGCCAGCTTCCTTACACGCCTGTCAGTTCGCTTCAACCACATATCGCCGCCGCGCTGCAGCCTCCGCGTCCTCCCGCCAGAACCGCACCGGCTTGAGCTTGTGCTCGGCATAAAGGCGCATCTGGTCGGTCTGGTGCGGGCTGCCATCGCGGGTGATCGCCGCACCGAAGGGCTGGACCGAGCGCGAGGAGACCTTGCCGCCATCCGCGGGCCATTCAACCCACTGGATGTAGCTGTCGCCATGGACGAGGCTGAGGCGCCCGTCCTCTTCTACGCTCCAGGTGGTCGCCGCGCGCAGCGTGTCCGAGCCGCCGTCGAGCGGCAGGTCGAGGTTGCCGTGGCGCAGCCGCAGCAGCTCGCCCAGCGGCGGATCGAGGCGGCCGAAATGCGCCGTCAGGTGATCGGCTGCATCGCTGAGAGCTGTGGCGATGTCGGGATAGGCGGGCTTGTTCTGATATTCGGCCGACATGTAATCGCGCAGGATCAGATAAGCGATCGCATCGCCCGCGCCCTTGCCGTCGGAATCGAGATCCCACGCAAGCAAGAGGTCGCGCGCCTCGGCCAGGCGGCCGCTCGCCTCCAGACCCTCGGCCGCATCGAGCATCGCATCGACATAGCCGCGGCGCTCATAGCCTGTGTCATACTTGATCGCCTCGAGCGTGGCGCGGTCGAGCCGTTCGGCCTCGGTCATCAGCTTGTAGGCACGCCACGAGCGGTTGGTCTGCTTGCGCTCGATCCCGAGCACCGGGGAGAACGCTTGCGGATCAAGATCGCTTCCCGGCCCGGCGGCGGTATAGGGCTCGTTATTGGAATTGTAGAGCCAGCCCGAGGCGGGATTGATGAGCTTGGGCAGCGCCGCGTAATCGACCGTGCCCTGCCAGATCAGCTCCGAGCGCGAGCCGTCGAGCACGCCGCGCCAGTTCGCCTTCACGCCTTCGGGGCGATCGGGCAAGGCGGCGTTATAGACATAGGCGATGTTGCCCTCCTCGTCGGCGTAGAGGAAGTTGGTCGAGGGGATCGCCAGCCTGGCGATCTGCGCCTCCCACTCCTCGAGGCTCTTCGCCTTGTTAAGCCGGTAATAGGCATCGAGCTGGTCGAGCTTGCCCATCCCGCCATAGCGGATCGCGAACGCGCCCTTGTCGTTGACGATCACCGGCCCGTGGACGCTGCGATGAATGTCGCGGAAGATCGGCAGGATGACAGGCCCCATGCGCACGGGCAGGATCACCGTCTTCGTCTCGAGATCGCGCCATTCGCCGTCGAGCCGATATTGCGTGCCCGCCTCGTTCATCTCGAGCTCGTAGACGTCGACCATGTCCGGGCGGTTGACCGTGTTGGTCCAGCCCAGTTGCTCGTTGTGGCCGAGGAAGGGGTAGGGCGAGCCGGGGAAATTCGCGCCGGTGAAGTGCCAGCCCTCTTCGCTCTCGACGGTCAGCTCATACCACGCCACCCCGCCGCGCAAGGGTTGGTGCGAATTGGAGATGAGCGTGGTCGGCCCGCCGGTCTTCTCAGGCGCGACCGCCCAGGCGTTCGAGCCCAAGAGGCCAGCGTCCTCGCCCCAGGGCAGGGGGTGGACGCCCTTGTGCGCCTGCGCATCGCCTGCGGCCTCGGCTTGAGGTGCCGGCGCGTAAGGATCGGGGCGGGGGAAGCCGGGAATGTCCGGCCCGTATTCGCGCCGCAGCTCCTCGCCTGCCACCAGCGGCTGGATCGCGTTGCCGATGCCGAAGAAGAAGGGCTGGCGCAGCGCGAACCCGGCGGCGATGTCCTCGCCGTCCACGGGGAATAGATTGGTGAGCTTGACCTCTTCGGGATGCGCGTCGGCGTAGTGGTTGAGCCCGGCGGCATAGGCCTCGAACAGCGCGCGCGTGTCCGCCGGGAGCTGCGCGAATTCACGGCTGGCCGTGCCGCGTGCATCGAGCAGGTGATAGACATAATCGAAGGTCGCGCCCTCTTCGCCCGCGATCGCGCCATAACGCCCGCGGCTCATCGCGGCGACATCCTGGAGGGTGAAGAAATCGTCCTCGGCATGGGCGATAGCGACCCCGAAGGCGACATCGGCATCGGTCTTGCCGCGGATGAAGGGCACGCCATATTCATCGCGCAGGATCTCGGCGCGATAGGCTCTGGAGGAGGCGGCCTTGGCAGGGCTCGCCATGAACGGCTCCCATGTCGCGAGCACCACGAAGACGAGGACCATGAGGGCGACGAACCCGATCCCCAAGCGCTTGACCCATTTCATGCCGTGAACTCTCTTGCTTGACCTTGGGGCGGAACAATTGCGGGGCGCCGGGGAGGCGTCAAGCGCCGAGTTCAGCCACTTGCAAAGGGTGCAAACGAACCCACCTAGCCATGCAACACACCAGTGCGACGAATATTCGCCGTGCGGGCTTGTGTTGCCAAAGTGCAACACTATCTGCAGGTGGCAACCTCTGGAGGGGCTCAACGACCATGAATCTCGAAAAGTTCACCGACCGCGCGAAAGGCTTCCTGCAAAGCGCGCAAACCGTCGCGATCCGCATGAACCACCAGCGGATCACCCCGCTGCACCTGTTGAAGGCGCTGCTCGAGGATTCCGAGGGCATGGCCTCCGGGCTGATCCAGCGCGCCGGGGGGGAGGCGAGCCTTGCGGCGGGCGCGGTCGATGTTGGCCTGTCGAAGATCCCGGCGGTGACAGGCAGCGGCGCGCAGGCGACCCCGGGGCTCGACAACGACGCGGTGCGCGTGCTCGATAGCGCCGAGCAATTGGCCGACAAGGCGGGCGACAGCTACGTGACGGTCGAACGGCTGCTGACAGCGCTCGCCATGGCGCCGGGCGCTGCGGGCGAGGCGATGAAGGCGGCGAGCATCACCCCGCAAGCGCTCAACGCCGCGATCGAGCAACTGCGCGGCGGCAAGCGCGCCGACAGCGCCGGGGCCGAGAGCACCTATGACGCGATGGAGAAATTTGCCCGCGATCTCACGCAGGCTGCGCGTGACGGCAAGCTCGATCCGGTGATCGGGCGCGATGAGGAAATCCGCCGCACCGTCCAGATCCTCGCCCGCCGCACCAAGAACAACCCCGCGCTGATCGGCGAGCCCGGCACCGGCAAGACCGCGATCGCGGAAGGCCTCGCGCTGCGCATCGCCAATGGCGACGTGCCCGACAGCCTCAAGGGTCGCACCCTCATGAGCCTCGACATGGGCTCGCTCATCGCGGGCGCGAAATATCGCGGCGAGTTCGAGGAGCGGCTGAAGTCGGTGCTCGACGAGGTCAAGCATGCGGAAGGCAACATCATCCTGTTCATCGACGAGATGCACACGCTGATCGGCGCGGGTGCGTCCGAGGGCTCGATGGATGCCTCGAACCTCTTGAAGCCCGCTCTCTCGCGCGGCGAGCTGCATTGCATCGGCGCGACCACGCTCGATGAATACCAGAAATATGTCGAGAAAGACCCGGCGCTTCAGCGGCGCTTCCAGCCGGTCTATATCGACGAGCCGAGCGTCGAGGACACGATCAGCATCCTGCGCGGCATCAAGGACAAATATGAGCTGCACCACGGCGTGCGCATCACCGATACCGCGATCGTGGCCGCAGCGCGCCTGTCCGACCGCTACATCCAGAACCGCTTCCTGCCCGACAAGGCGATCGACCTGATGGACGAGGCGGCAAGCCGCATCCGCATGGAGGTCGAGAGCAAGCCCGAGGAGATCGAGGCACTCGACCGGCGGATCATCCAGCTCAAGATCGAGGAATCCGCGCTGATGAAAGAGGACGACGCCGCCTCCCGCGATCGCCTCGAGAACCTGCGCAAGGAGCTTTCCGAGCTCGAGCAGCAATCTAGCGAGCTTACCACCCGCTGGCAGAACGAGCGCGACAAGATCGAGGCCGAGGGGCGTATCAAGGAGGAGCTCGACGCCGCGCGCCTTGAGCTTGAGCAGGCGCAGCGCTCGGGCGATCTCGCGCGCGCGGGCGAGCTTTCCTACGGCACCATTCCCTCGCTCGAGAAGCGGCTCGAGGAAGCCGAGGCGATGAGCGAGAATGCGCTGCTGCGCGAGGAAGTGACCGAGGAGGACATTGCCGGCATCGTTTCGCGCTGGACCGGCATTCCCATCGACAAGATGATGGAGGGCGAACGCGAGAAGCTGCTCGAGATGGAGGAGATTCTCGGCAAGCGCGTGATCGGTCAGAAGCAGGCGATCGAGGCGGTCTCAAAGGCGGTGCGCCGCGCGCGCGCTGGCTTGCAGGATCCGAACCGGCCCTTGGGCTCGTTCCTGTTCCTCGGCCCCACGGGTGTGGGCAAGACCGAGCTCACCAAGGCGCTCGCCGAGTTCCTGTTCGACGACGATCAGGCGATGGTGCGCATCGACATGAGCGAGTTCATGGAGAAGCATTCGGTCGCCCGCCTGATCGGCGCGCCTCCGGGCTATGTCGGCTATGACGAGGGCGGAGTGCTGACCGAGGCGGTGCGGCGGCGCCCTTATCAGGTGGTGCTGTTCGACGAGGTCGAGAAGGCGCACACCGATGTCTTCAACGTGCTGCTCCAGGTGCTCGATGACGGCCAGCTCACTGACGGGCAGGGGCGGCGGGTGGACTTCGCCAACACGCTCATCATTCTCACCTCCAATCTGGGCAGCCAGTATCTTGCGAACCTGCCCGACGACGGGAAGGTTGAAGACGTCGAGGATCAGGTGATGGACGTGGTGCGCGGGCATTTCCGCCCCGAGTTCATCAATCGGCTGGACGAGATCATCCTGTTCCATCGGCTGGCGATGGAGCACATGGCCCCGATCGTTGAGATCCAGGTCGGCCGCGTCCAGAAGCTGCTCGACGATCGCAAGATCAGGCTCGAGCTGACCGATGCGGCGCTGCGGTGGCTCGGCCGGGTGGGCTACGATCCGGTCTATGGCGCGCGGCCCCTGAAGCGCGCGGTCCAGCGCTACCTGCAGGATCCGCTCGCCGAGCTGCTGATCGAGGGCAAGATCCTTGACGGAACGACGCTCTCGATCGACGAGGGCGATGGTCAACTCTCGATCAGGATTGACGAAAGCTCCTGATCGCGACTGGTCGATCTGTGTGAAATGGCCGTCTTTGCGCACGCGCGCGGAGTTACAGGGCTTGCAGGCGTCCCGCATCAACAAGCCTGCGCGGGCGCGCGCTCCGATGGTTTCGCAAAGCCTCCTGTGGGAATAGCGCAACATCCGAAGGAAAAAAATTAATCCCAGATGAACCGGCTTTGACATCAATTCGCCCCGCTTGCACAAATCTGTCATCGCATCAGGGGCTTGATTGCGTAATTGTACTGAAGGGTCGCGCGACGCTGCACTTTTGTGGCTTTCTTGTGCTGTTCTTCATGCGCGCTCCAGGCCCCTCGTGGTTGCACTGGAGAGAACATGAAGACCCAATCGAACACGCTTCTGGCGTTGGCTTTCTCGTCATCCGCCATCGCCATGATCATGGCCGCCCCGCTCTCGGCGCAGGAGCAGGCCGAGCCCGAAGAGCAGCAGACCGGGGACGAAGAGCCCGAAGAGCAGGCCGACGTCACGACCGATGCCAGCGGCGAACAGCCCCGCTCCGGCGCCATCACCGTCACCGGCTCGCGCATCGTGCGCGACACCTATTCCTCGATCTCGCCGCTGCAGGTGCTCACCACCGAAAACCAGCAGGCGGTCGGCGCGTTCGACCCCGCGCAGATCCTCCAGCGCTCCGAAGCGGCCGCGGGACAGCAGATCGACGCGACCTTCCAGGGCTTCGTGCTCGACAACGGCCCGGGTTCGCAGACGATCAACCTGCGCGGCCTCGGCGCTGATCGCACGCTCGTGCTCGTCAACGGCCGCCGCTTTGCGCCGGGCGGCGTCGAGGGCGCGCCGACCCAGCCCTCGATCAACCTCATCCCCTCGACCCTCGTCGACCGTTACGACCTGCTGCTTGACGGCGCCTCCTCGGTCTATGGTTCGGACGCGGTTGCGGGCGTTGCCAACATCGTGCTGCGCAAGGACTTCGACGGGCTCGAGCTGCAGGCCAACGGCAACGTCAACCCCGAAGGCGGCGGCGATGATTACACGATCAGCGCGGCCTGGGGCTTCAACACCGACCGTGCGGTGTTCGGCATCGGCGCCGAATACGCCTTCCGCGACGAAGTGACGCTGCGCGACCGCGACTTCCTGCGCGGCTGCAACACCCACCTCGAGATCGATCAGAACGGCAACCGCCGCACCGTCGGCATCGCCGACAACGCGATTGTCCAGGCGCGCTCGCCGGGCATCTCGGTGGCGGAGGACGAGTGCAAGGTCTCCGGCATTTCGGGCCGCGTCTTCATCCCGTTCACCCGCGTGGGCTCGGTCTATTTCCCGGCGAACGGCAACATCGCCAATATTCCGGGGCTGAATTTCGGGGACAACACCGCGCTCAGAAACGTCGATCTCGACACCAACAATGACGGCATCCGCGATGTCGACTTCCAGAACGTCAACACCAACGCCGCCAATCTCGATCAGACCTTCATCTCCGAGCAGGAGCTGATCAACGTGTTCGCCTATGGCGAATACACCTTTCCGGGCGAGGCCAACATCACGCCGTTCTTCGAGGCGCAATATTCGCGCGCCGAGATCCGCCTGCCCAACACCGGCACGCCGCAGCTTTTCCCGGTTGTGCCCGGCGGCAACCCGTTCAACCCCTGCAACATCGCTGCAGGCGGGGCGGACTGCCGCGCGGCGGACAACGCCTTCCAGCTTGTCGCCAATCCCAACATTTTCGATCCGGATAGCGGGGTCGGCCCGCTCTCGACCGGGTTCAGCCTGCCGACCAACCCGATCTTCAACATCCGTGGCGATCGCAACAACGTCGACATCCTGCAGGAGCAATATCGCGGCGTGCTCGGCGTGCGCGGCGATCTGCCGTTCATCGGCTCGACCTGGACCTTCGAGGTCGCCGGGGTCTACTCGAAATCAGAGGGCGGCTCGGTGCGGCGCGGCGTGCGCGAGGACAAGCTCGCGCTCGCGATCGGTCTCGATCCGACCTTCGATTATGACGGCGACGGCGTGGTCGACAACAATGGCGACGGGATCGCGGACGATTACAACCAGGGCGTGAACTTCTTCGATGGCGACCCCGGCACAATCACGCCGTGCGACGTCTCCGCGCTTGCCAACCCCGGCCTCGCCCCCGCCGACCTTGCAGCCGGCTGCGTTCCGGTCAATCTCTTCGCCGAGTCGGTCCTTGGCCAGGTCATCGGCGATTTCGCCACCGCAGCCGAGCGCGAATACCTCTTCGGCGAGCGTTCGTTCGACACGACCTATGAGCAGATCCTCATCAACGGTTTCGTCACCGGCGACCTGTTCGAGCTGCCCGCCGGCCCGGTCGGGGTTGTGGTCGGCGCCGAGTGGCGCGAGGACACGATCGAATCGAACCCGAACTTCGTGGCCTCGAACGGCCTGTTCTTCGGATTCTTCAACGACAGCGGTGCGGCCGGCTCGGCCTGGATCCGCGAGATTTTCGGCGAAGTGGATGTGCCGCTGATCGCGGGCGAAAAGCTTGTCGAGGAGCTCAACATCAACATCTCGGGCCGCCTGACGGAGCAGGAATTCTACGGCACCAACGGCACCTACAGCCTCAAGGCGGGCTGGCGCCCGGTGACGCCGCTGCTGCTCAAGTTCTCCTACGGCACCTCGTTCCGCGCGCCCAACCTGCGCGAGAACTTCCTTCAGGGTCAGACGGGCTTCCTCAACCTGTTCGATCCGTGCGCGGTGCCCGATGAGGCGTTCGACGCGCAGCTCGGCTACCAGCGCGAACTCGACCAGCGCGATCCGCAGGTGCTTACCAACTGCATCCGCGAAGGCCGCGATCCGACCCGTGTCGGGATCGACGCCGAAGGGCTCAACACCTTCTCGACCCCGTCGGTCGAAGTCGCCTCGGGCGGCACGCTCGACATCGAACCGGAAACCTCGACCTCGATCACGACCGGCTTCGCATTCGAGGAGAGTTTCCCGAGCGGCTTTGATTTCTCGTTCAACTTCAACTATTACGACATCCAGATCCGCGACGCGATCACCGAGCCGGGCGCGCAGTTCATCGTCAGCGACTGTTTCGAGCGCGAGGACGGGACCCGCAGCCCGTTCTGCGATCGGATCACTGTTAGCGAGAATGCCGCCAACCGCTTCCTGATCTCGGACGTGTTCCAGGGCTTCATCAACTTCAACGAGGAAGCTGTCCGCGGGATCGACCTCAACGCGACCTTCGGCAAGGACGTGACGATCGGCGATCAGGTGTTCGATGTCAGCCTCGATCTTCGCGCCAACCACCTGATCGAGCGCTCGATCCTGTTCATCAACAGCAATGGCGATATCGACGAGGAGGACTTCGCAGGCGAATTCTTCTTCCCGAGCTGGACCGGCCGCGCCACCCTGTTCGTCGACTGGAAGGATTTCCGCTTCACTTGGCAGACCCGCTATGTTGGCGAGGTCGAGCAAGATGCCGACGGCATCGATGGGGGCCTATCCCCTTTACATACGTAAACGAGTGTGGCATATAATGAGGCATGACAACGAAGCCCCTCACAACCGCCGCTTTCTTCCGTCTCTTTCCGGACGATGAAACCTGCCTCAACCACCTGTTCGAAACCCGCTTTGGGCAGGGCTTCGCTTGCCCGTCATGCGAGCGCCCTTCGAACTGGTATCGGATCAAAGCTGAGCGCGCTTATTCCTGCCAGTGGTGCGGCCATCACCTGCACCCCACCGTAGGCACACCGTTCCAGCAGACCCGCACCCCGCTCCAACTCTGGTTCTATGCCATCCACCTGTTCACCACCACGCGCCACGGTGTGAGCGGCAAGGAATTGCAGCGCCAGCTTGGCGTGACATACAAAACGGCATGGCGCATGGCTTCGCTGATCCGCGAGCACATGGCAGACGTTGATGGCGACACTCCGATTGGCGGCGAAGGCACAAACGTTGAGATTGACGAAACTCTCATTGGTGGCGTGAAGCGCGGCAAGCACATGCGTGGATCAGCTGGTAAGACGGTAGTTGTGGGCGCTCTACAACGTGGTGGCGACATTGTGGCGCAAGTGGTTCCGAACCAGCGCCGCGCCACCCTTGAGCCGTTTGTGAAGGCCAACGTGCGCATCGGCGGCAACGTCCACACTGACGAACTGCGCAGCTACGCGAGCCTCTCGGAAGCTGGCTATCGCCACGCCCGCGTGAACCACGGCGCGCAAGAGTATGCGTATTTCGATTACCGCCTTGCCGAGACGGTCACAGTGAACGGGATTGAGAATTTCTGGCGTCATCTGAAATGCTCAATCAACGGCACTCACACCAGCGTGAGCGCCAAACACCTGAACCGCTACGTCAAAGAGTTTGAGTATCGGTTCAATCGTCGCGATCGTCCGGAGACGATGCTTCCGGAGCTTCTTTCGACGTTCCGGCCATTGCCTGCAAAGTGAGGTTGAAGGCGGTTTCATCGCCTAGCTCGTCTTTATGTTCCGCTATGAACTGGTCGAGCTTGGACGGGATCATCTTGCCGTTCTTGTCTCGTGTTTCTGAAAGTTTCATGCGGTTGCTTCCACCGATTTTACTTCCGGAGCAGCCTCATCAAACATTGCTTTCCGCCAAATCAAATCCTGCATTGCGGTGGATGTAGCAACGCCTTGGCGCAAAGCATAAATGCTGCCAGCAACCGAAGCGCCCACACTGATTTGGATAGCCCAAACCTCAAGTGGTAGCCACAATGCAAATAGGGCAAAAGCCGTTAGCGCAATCGCAACAATCTGCGCTGCATGACAATAGCCGACAAAGAGCAAATAATGGTTCAATAGCTTATGTTTACGTAAGTGCTTCGAAAAAGCCCCTGCACCAATTATCTCATAAATCTTGCCAAAAGCGGACCAGCAGAGAGCCAAGATAATTCCGTTGAACGTGAGCAACCCCGAAAGCACTGCAACGGAAACATCCGGCTTGGTGCGATCCCAGAAATTCGTGGGAAGAAAATATGCAACCGCAGCGCCAATCAACCCTGAGCCGATGATCCAGTAAGGGACGAGGTCGCGTGCCTTGCCATGGTCAAGCGTTAGCTGCCATGATTCAAGTAGGCTCTTCAGAAACCCCGGTCGCTGCATCATTGTCATAGAATCTCACAAGTTCGGCCACAACGCCAGGAAGAATTTGGCTCTCTTCCTCAACGAAAACGCGTAGCGGCTGCTCTTTCTCCATCTGTTTAAGGTTCTCAGACTTCTCCAAGCTGAATGCCGGTTTTCGAATTTGGGCAACGCTTCCCGCCTCGGTTTCTCCCTTGAATCCGACCACGCCATAACCTCCGCCAGCCAACTCAGCGGTTTGAGCAATCAGGCCTTCATCCATCTCCATTTTGCCGCTTGGCATTGGTTTAGCGACCCCGCGTAGAATCCCAATGCCTTCCGATTCCATTGAAGAATCAAGCGCAGCCGAAAGAACCCCCGGCGGCGTAGGGTTTATCCGCCGCACAGTGTAGGAGTATTCTTTCAGGCTCAATGCGCTCATCATGGCCGTCACGTCTCCTGGCGCGAGGAAAGTGAAGGCGAAGTGTCCACCGTCCATAAATCGGAATGCCGAACGTGTTCTGGACAGGGCAACCTTGCCCCCCATGTGCAAAGCACTCTGTCGGTCGGTCACCGCCATCGCGCCCAATCGGGGGATCGCGATCAAATCAGAAAAGATGATATGATCGTCCTTCTCGACCTTCTGTTTTATCTCTTGGTTGGCCGAATCATAACTTGTTTTAACGCGCTGGCCGGGCCTGTGGCCCATCGCCCAAGTAACCACGTGCTCACCGTCAACATCGATCCCACGTGGGCGCATGACCACAACGTCTGCTTGTCCCTCTCTTTCCGCAGTTCTGCCATGCGGGAGGTATCGCCCCTGTATATCGGTGAGCGCTTGAAACAGACCTACGTGGCCCAATTCATCATCATCGATCTGCGCTGAGTAGCGACAGAAAATAAACGGAACTCTTTCCATGCGGCCCCCTGATTAGCGGGCGAATGATTATGCCGCGCCACCCAGAGAGTCAATCACGTATGCAAAGGGGATACACCCCCATCGATGAGTTCTCGGATGTGTTCGGCAATGGCCCTGACGGCCAGCCGACAGGCTTCTTCTCGGACACCTGCCTTGGCAATGGCTCGCCCAATGGGGTGGTGCCGGGTGACGGCGTGTTCTGCCGCGATGTCGGTTTTGCCGACGAGTGGTTCGAGCACACCGCTTCGGTGCGCTGGGACAACGGCACCTTCCGGGTCATCGCCGGCATCACCAACATCTTCGACACCGCGCCGCCCCTGATCGACACCGCGCAGGTCTTCGGCGTCTCGAACGTGCCGATCGGCAGCCCTTACAACTATGACGGCCGCGAATTCTTCGCCCAGCTGCTCTACCGGTTCTAACGGGCCGTGATGGCAGGTCGATGAGCCAATCAGGGCGGTCGCTCACTCTTGTCGAGCGGCCGCCTTTTTGGTTTACTCGGCGCGCGGCAAAGCAGCCGGAATGGAGGCTGGCGCTTTTGCCCGGGTTCGCACTCAACTCGATCGAAAAAAGAGCTTTATTCATGAAACTTGCAAAGACCACCGCCGTGGCTGTCCTGGCCGGCGCATGCGCCCTCGGTCTCAGCCTCGCCGCACCCTCCGGGATCCAGGCGCAGAACGCCGGTGCCTCCACTGTCCCGATTGACGTGTGGGCGCTGCGCAATGTCGTCAACGCGGTCGAGGTTTCGCCCGATGGCAAGCACATCCTCGTCCACAAGACCGAAACCCGCGACGGCGACTACCTGCTCGAGATCTACAAGACCGACGATCTCTCCAAGCCTTACCGCCGGCTCAACGCCGATCCCATGGAGATCATCAACGCGACATGGGTCAGCGACGACGTTATCTTCGGTAGCGCCTGGCAGCAGGTGCGCGAGACCGTGCGCGAGCAGGAGGACGAGACCTACAACCGCGCGAGCTATTTCTACAGCCTCAAGGACAACAAGTTCCAGCAGGTGCGCGGCAATTTCCGCCTCGTTAACGATCTGCCCGATGAGCCCGATGAAGTCCTGATCGGCACCGGCAAGGACGTGACCGACAATACCGGGATCGATCCCTTCGCCGCTTTCCGCCCAATCAGCTATTACAAGCTCAACCTGAAGCGCGGCACCCGCAAGCTGGTGATCCAGGGCAACGTCAAGTATTCGAACATCCGCTTCGATAACCAGGGCAATCCGCGCTATGCCGAAGGGGTCGACGACGACTTCACGATCAAGACCTATTATCGCCTGCCGGGCGATGGCTCGTGGAAGCAGTTCGGCCCGACTTACGACCAGAACGACCATGCGAACCTTTACCGTTTCCTCGGCGGGATCCACGGGGTCAAGGCGTTCGATCCCGAGAACCCCAATATCGGCTACATCGTCGACAACCCGGATGGCGGGGACAAGGCCGCGCTTTTCAAATACGATTTCTCCCAGGAGAGGATCGTCGAAGAGATGTTCCGCGACGATCTGGCCGACGTGATGGCGGTGCAGACGCACTCGATCCCGGGCAACGACACGATCGTGGCGGCGGTCTATCCGGGCGCCAAATACGAGCGGAAGTGGTTCGACGAGGAGGAACAGGCGCTGCACGAGGCGCTTGAGAAGCAATTGCCGGGCGGCCACTTCGTGCGCATCACCAGCCGCTCTCGCGATGGGCGCACGATGATCGTCAACAATGTGGGGCCCAAGGATCCTGGCTCGTTCTGGCTGGTCAAGGATGGCCAGATCGCCAAGCTTGGCAGCCGCAACCCGCTGCTCAGCCCCGAGCAGCTGAGCGAGGTCGAGTTCATCACCTACAAGGCGCGCGACGGGATGACGATCCCGGCCTATGTCACCAAGCCCAAGGGCAAGGGGCCGTTCCCGCTGGTGGTGATGCCGCATGGCGGACCGCACGTGAACGAGGTCGTGCTGTTCGACGAATGGGGCCAGATGCTGGCCAATGCGGGCTACATGGTGCTCCAGCCGCAATATCGCATGTCGACGGGCTGGGGGCAGCGGCTGTTCGATGGCGGCTATGGCGAGCATGGCGGCAAGATGCAGGACGACAAGGACGATGGCGCCCGTTACCTGATCGAGCAGGGCCTGGTCGATCCTGACCGGGTGGCGATGTTTGGCTGGTCATATGGCGGCTATGCCGCGCTGGTGGCGCTCAGCCGCGAGGATCAGATCTATCAGTGCGCCATCGCGGGCGCGGCGGTGGCTGACCCTGCCAAGACCTTCCGCGAGGGCGCAGGCCGCGCGGGCAGCCGCGCACCCAAGGCGTTGATCGACTGGGCCGAGCGGCGCGGCACGATCGGGATCAACCCGATCAAGGAGGTCTCCAAGGTCAACATCCCGCTGTTGATGATCCACCCCGAGGATGACAGCCGCGTGCTCTACTACCACTTCGAGGACTACAAGAAGGAGTTCGAGAAGACCGGCAAGAACGGGCAGTTCGTGACGCTCGAGGATGCGGACCACTTTTCGGTCACGCTGATGTACGAGCACCAGCAGCAGCTCTACACCAAGATGCTGGATTACCTTGCCAATGATTGCGGTCCGGGCGGGCTCTGAGCCGCGCCTGACCGGACAGCGGGCGGGGGCCCGCCGGCGCTGATGAAAATGCCCGGCTCCGCCATGCGCGGGGCCGGGCTTTTCGCAGGCTTGCCACGGAGGATGGTGTCGCTGGGGGCTCGGCCTAGCCGATGCGCTCGCCCCGGACCCCGGTGCGCCCGTTGATCTTGATCCAGTAGGTGCCCATCGAAGCGGGCTTGAACTCGACCTCGTCGTTCACTTCCGGAGGGCGGAAGCCCATCCGCCCGTTCTTGATCCGCCACTGCGCGTCGCCCTCCGCGATCCAGAAGTGCCATTCGTTGGGTGCGACCTGGCGCACCCGGGTGACGGTCGACTGGAGGATTTCGATTTCCTCTTCGTCACCCTCGCCGAACAGGCCGATCTTGGGCAGGCGGAAGCCGAACAGGCCGCGGCGCGCCTCCTTGATCGCCTCGGCATCGACCACCTTGACCTCGCCTGTGCTGGTTGCGCCCACCAGCGCGCCGACCTCGCGATCGAAGCAGGCGAGGCGTTCGGCATCGTCGGTGAGGGTGGTGCAGGTCTCGAGCTTCGCCACGATCGGGCTGGTTTCGATCGCGTCCGAGCCGCTGGCGGCCTGGCCGAGAACGGGTGCGGTGGGGATTGCGGCGATCAGGATCGCTCCGGCTGCCGTCTTCAGAGTGCGTGTGCCTGGCATGGATGTTGTCCTCGCTGGTTAGGGTTTGCGGCGCGCTCGCGGTGCCCGCACGCGCGGGCCGAGGAGAACGCCCTCATGCCACAAGAGCGGATCGGGGCGAACAAAAAAGGGGCGCAGGACCATAGTCCTGCGCCCCCATTTCCTGGCTCGAAGCCGATCGCCTTAGAAGGTGATCTGGCCCGTGATCGAGTACCGGCGACCCAGCGGATCGTAGGTCGACGGGAAGATGTTGCCGCTGTTGAAGGCGGTCGTCCCGATGTTGCTGCCGACGATCTGCGGATCGTTGTCGAACAGGTTGATGACGGCGACCGTGAACGCGAAGTTCTCGGTGGCCTGCCAACGCAGCGTGAGGTCGAAATAGTGCTCGGCGTTGATCGTCTCGAATTCATCGAGGAAGGGCGCCTGGCCCTGATCGTTGAACACCGAACGCTCGAGCTCGACTTCGTCGATGAAGCGCCACAGCAGCGAGATATCGACATCGTCGAGCGCCAGCGTGGTGCGCTGGGTGAACGAGAACTCGGGGATGATCGAGCCGCAGTTCGTGCCGAAGAAGCCGGCGCACTCGAACACCACGTTGTTCGGATCGAACTGGTTCGAGTCGAACGTGTTCGAGTTCGTCCAGTTGCCCAGGAAGTTCAGGTTGAGCATCCCGAAGCCGATGTCGGTCGAGTAGTTGATGTTGACGTCGATACCGTCGGTCTCGATGCGACCGAGGTTGCTGACGACCTGCGGCAGACCCGGAGTGGTGTCGACCGCGCCGAACAGGTTACCGGTGGCCGGGTTACGACGGATGCCGGTACAGGCCGGATCGGTCGTCGACCCTGCGTTCACCGACGGATTGGTCCGGAAGTCCGGGCCGAAGCAGGCGATGAAGACATCGTCCGCGGTCGGCGTGGTGATCGCGTCGCTGAGCGTGATGTTGTAGTAATCGACCGTGAGCGACAGGCCCGGCACGAAGTCGGGCTGGAAGACCAGGCCGACAGTCCAGGTGTCCGCCGTTTCGGCAGCGAGGTTCGGGTTACCGCCCGAGGTCACGTTCACCTGGCCGGCCGGATCGACGATGATGTTGCCGATCGCGTTGGCCGGGGCGCCCTGCGCAAGGCAGACCGCGCGCAGGTCAGCGTTGTTCACCGGAGCCGCACCAACGCACGGGTCGCTGTCGAAGTTGTCGAGGCCGGTGACCTGCGGCGCGAACAGCTCGTTGATGTTCGGCGCGCGGGTGACGCGCTGGAAGTTGCCACGGAACGTCAGAGCATCGACCGGGCTGATCGTGCCGCCAACCTTCCAGGTGAACTCGGTGCCGGTGGTCGAGTAGTCCGACACACGGGCGCCGAGATCGAGCCGGGCTTCGCGCACGAAACCGTCCTCGATCAGCGGGATCACGAGTTCGCCGAAGGCTTCCGACACTTCATAGGCACCGAAGACATCCGGCGACGCCGCACCGTTGCCGAGCACTTCGCCCGGGGTCTGCGTCAGGATGTCCGAGCGCACGCCGGCGGTGTAGCGGCGGTATTCACCACCGAGCACCATGCTGACCGGGTTGACCGCCGAGGGAACCGTGAAGCCGAAGTCGCCGGTGATGAAGCCCTGGACCTGACCGAGCGAGGTGTTGGTCTGGGTCGAGTTGCCGACGTCGAGGAAGGCCTGGACTTCGGGCGTCAGGCTGCCGACCGGGCCGAACAGGTCAATCGGAACGCAGCCGTTCGACGGATCGAGACAGGCGTTGGTGCTGGTTGCCAGCACCGATTGCTGCAGGCGCGAGCGCAGACCGTTACCGGACTGACGCGAGGCGACCGTGCTCTCGCCGTAGGCACCGAACAGTTCCCAGTCGAGGGTTTCGGTGATGCCGCCGCGGAAGCCGGCCTTGGCCTGCCACAGCGTGGTCACGCGATCGTTGTCACGCGTGCCGAACTCGACGAAGCGACGACCATAGTCGATGCCGACCTGGCGATAGTTCGGATCGTTCGGGTCGGTCGCGAGCGCTGCCGCGTCGCACTCGGCCTGCGTGAAGCGCGGCTGGACGCCCGGGGTCGTGCCGCTGGTGTCGAAGCCGCAGATCTGGTTGCGGATGCCGGTCGGAATGAACGGGCTCGACAGCGGGGTCTGCAGCACGTTGCGGAACGTGCCCGAGGGCGCGATGATCGTGGTGTTGGTGCTCTGGACGAACATGCCTTCCGAGAACACTTCGATCGCATCGGTCACTTCGTAGCGCGCAGCGCCGTAAAGGCGATACTGCTCGAGCGGGAGCTGGTAGATGTTGAACGGGTTGAAGTTGAACGGCTCGTAGAACGGGATCAGGCTCTGGCCATCGGGCGCAACCTGCAGCGTGCCGCTGGTGGTGCCCGGAACGGTGATGACCGAGGGGACGGTCGTGCTCGAGCCGCCGGGGTTGCCGGTGTTCGAGCTGATGTTGTTCGCACCGAACGGACGCGCGCCCTGGAAGACCTCGTCACGGTTGGTGTAGCCGAGGCTGAACACGGCATTGCCGCGGCCATCGTCGAAATTGGCACCGATCGTCGCGTCGACGCGGAAGATGTTGCCATCGCCCTCTTCGGTGATCTGGTTGGTGGCCGAAACGTCAAAGCCGGCGAAATCGTCCTTCGTGATGAAGTTGACGACGCCCGAAATCGCGTCCGCACCATAGGCCGCGCCCGCGCCGCCGGTCAGCACGTCGACCCGCTCGAGCAGGGCGACGGGGATCACGTCGATGTTGGTCACGCCGGCGAGGCCGGCGGGAACGACGCGCGTGCCGTTCAGGAGAACGAGGTTACGGTTGGAGCCGATGCCGCGAAGGTCGACGAAGGTCGAACCGCCATTGCCGTTGTTCACCTGCGCGCCGATGCTCGGCGTGATGCCGGGAATCTCGCGAAGGAAGTCGTCGACGACAGTCGCCTGACGCAGCTGGATGAAATCTTCGCTGACCGAGGCAACCGGGCTGGTGGCCGTCAGGTTGGGATTGTCGATGCGCGAGCCCGTCACGACGATGGTCTGCGTCTCGGTGACTTCCGGCATATCTTCGGTTTCTGCATCCTGCGCGAAAGCCGGCGTCGCCGCCAGCGCCAGGCCTACAGCGAGCAAGCCGGCGCTCGATCGCAATTGTGTGGTCTTTCTCATTGGTTGCATACCTCATCATGGCGACCAGATCGCACCGCGTCTGGCCAGTGTTGATGGGACACAGGGACGCTTCAGTAAATTGCCCCAGTTCCCGCCCTTCTCGGGCCTTGTTTCGACATATGTGGCGCGCACGCATGCGCGGCCAACGCCGATACAACGCCTCGGTTGCGCAATGAACCCTTGGCCAAGGCAAGGCTAGTCAACTTGCGCCAAATCCAAAAAATGAGACATCCATGTGGCGATGTTGCAACACCGTGAAGAGGGCAAGCGCCGACCATGCTGCCGAAGGTGTCGCATCAGGTCGAAAATCCGTCGCAATCGCCTTGATTCGGCCACTTTTTCGTCACGGTGACGGGCCTCGCGGGCGGTGTGTCGACTGCGTCAGCCCGGTCGCTGCGAGCGCTGGTCGGAGCCCTCGGCGAGTCGCCGGGCGAGGCTGCTTAGTCTGTGGGCGCGACGTCAAACGCGACCGTCATCCGCTCGGCTGCGGCGAACGGTGTCGTGCCGTGATAGAGCGTGCTCGGGAAAAGCGCGAGGTGGCCGGGCAGGGGGCGGATCGTGCGGATCGGCTCGAGGTCCAGGCCGAGATTGGGGGGCGGCCTCCCGATCTCGAGGCAGCCGTCACCGCGCTCGCCCTGGCCGGTGGCTGGCGGGACAACGCAATAGAGCGCGGAAGAGAGGATGCCTTGCGGATGAATGTGCGCCGCGTGGTGGTCCCCGCCTCGGCCGCCCCCGCCCGAAAGGCGGACCGACCACGATCCTTCGAGCTGCCATTCGCGCGCGCCGTGGCGCAGCAGCGGGTGGTCCGGATCGGTCGGGGGGAGCTGTGCCCGATAGGCTTCAAGCGTCGCCCGGATCGCCGCATGGAGTTCGGCGATGACCGGCTCGGTGCGATGAAACAGGATGCCGCGGGTCTGGGTTCCCCCGCGCAGCGACTGGCCGAGCGGCATGGCCGCGCCTTCGTGCAGCGCGCGCAGCGCCTCGCTCGCCTCCTCGATCAGACCCTCGCGCGCGATCAGCGGGCGCAGCTCGACCAGCCCCGGCTGCTCGTGCAGCCAGTGCGCGCGGTCATCCTGTGCCAATCGCCACGCAATGCCGCGCAGGGCCCACGCGGCGATGTCCCACGGCGCTTGCGCGAGCGCGCGCTCGAGCAGGTCGAGCGTTCGCTCCAGATCGCGGGCGCGAAGAGCATGGCGCGCCTCGTGGAGCGCGCGCTGTGGCGTGTTGGCGGGGAGCCCGGCGAAGATCGCCTCGGCGCGATCCCATTCGCCCGCGCTGCTGGCGTGGATCGCCTCGAGCAGGGCGAAGTGCGGTTCACCCGGGAAGCGCGCGCGGGCGGCGGCCGCCACCGCACACGCCTCGTGCGAACGATCGAGCCCTGCGAGCGTCTCGACATGCGCTGCGGCAATGTTGGGATCGCGCGGCGCCTTGCGGGCGGCCTCGGCGAAGGGGAGGGCGAAGTCGGGCTCACCTGCGGCGAGCCTCAAGCCTGCAAGAAAGCGCAGGGCGGCGATGAAGCCGGGCGCCTGCGCGCAAAGCTGTTCGGCGATCGCCCGCGCGCCCTTGCGATCGCCGGCGCACTCGAGCGCCTGCGCCTTGCCGAGCCACAGCCGCGCATCGCCGC
This sequence comes from Erythrobacter sp., assembly GCA_036350735.1. Taxonomy (GTDB): domain Bacteria; phylum Pseudomonadota; class Alphaproteobacteria; order Sphingomonadales; family Sphingomonadaceae; genus Erythrobacter. The sequence continues at coordinate 36,997 of JAZBNR010000074.1, read as the reverse complement.
TGCTGACCTTCAGGGCCCGATCGAACCGGGCAAGCGCGTCGGCTTCGCCGCGCTCGAGCGCGAGCCGGGCGCGGGCGGCGAGCGCGGGGCCATGGAGCGGATCGAGCGCGAGAGCGCGGTCATGCCAGCGGGCGGCCTCGGCCGGTTCGCCGAGGGCCTGGTGCAGGTTTGCGCGCGCGGCGGCATAGCGCAGCAGCGTTGCCCCGCGCGCTTCGTGCGGCGCGAGCGCGGCGAGCGCCTTCTTGTGCGCGCCTGCGCGCTCGAGCGCCCCTGCAAGGTCGATTGCGTAGTCGGGCGAGTGCGGCTCGGCGGCGACGGCTTCGGCGAAGTGTTCGATCGCGGCCTCTATATCGCCCGCCTGCAGCGCAAGTTCGCCCGCCGCGGCGGCCAGCCCCGCCTCATCGGGATGCGCGCACCGCGCGGCCTCGGCAAGCGCGCGCGCTGCGGCAAGATCGCCGCGCTGCAGCGCCGCTCCGATCTGCGCGATGGCCTCGGCCGGGGTGTTTGATCGCATGGCCCGGGCGCGATAGCCCTCACGCTCGCGCGCTGGCAAGCGCGCTCGGTCGCACCGCTCGCTTTTGACCGCTTGTAAAACCCCGCCTGCTCCAATAGGCCTCTTCTCACCCAAGCGAGTGGCAATTCGCAACCCGTCTGCCGCCGCTGGTCCAGCAAACCAGAACATCCAGCGCACCAGATCAGTCAGAAGGGAGAGGACATGACCACAGCCTATATCGTCGAAGCCGTGAGAACCGCCGGCGGGCGGCGCGGCGGGCGGCTTGCCGGGGTGCACCCGGTCGACCTGCTCGCAAAAAGCCTCGACGCGGTGGTCGAGCGCAGCGGGATCGACCCCGAGGCGGTGGACGATGTGGTCACCGGCTGCGTCTCCCAGGCGGGCGAGCAGGCGATGCAGGTCGGGCGCATGGGCGTGCTGGCCTCGAAGCTGCTCCCGCAATCGACCCCGGCGGTGACGATCGATCGCCAGTGCGGCTCCAGCCAGCAGGCGATCCAGTTTGCCGCGCAAGCGGTGATGAGCGGCACGCAGGACGTCGTGATCGCGAGCGGGGTTGAAAGCATGACCCGCGTGCCGATGGGCTCGAACGCGACGCTGCACATGAAAGAGGGCCTTGGCCACTACAAGTCGCCGGGGCTCGAGGAGAAGTTTCCCGGCATCCAGTTCAGCCAGTTCATGGGCGCCGAAATGATCGCCAAGAAACACGGCATGACCAAGGACGAGCTCGATCGCTTCGCGCTTGCAAGCCACGAAAAGGCGATTGCGGCAACGCAAGCGGGCGCGTTCGAGGCCGAGATCGTGCCAATCGAGATCGAAACCGCCGAGGGCAGCGAGATGCATAACGTCGATGAGGGCATCCGCTTCGATGCGACGCTCGATGGGATTGCGGGCGTCAAGCTGATCGCGCCCGACGGCATGGTGAGCGCCGCCTCGGCGAGCCAGATCTGCGATGGCTCCTCGGCGGTGCTGGTCGTCTCCGAGGAGGCGCTGAAGCGCCACGGCCTGAAGCCGCTTGCGCGCATCCACAATCTCACCGTAACCGCAGGCGATCCCGTCATCATGCTCGAGGAGCCGCTGTTCGCGACCGACAAGGCCTTGCAGCGCGCCGGGCTCAGGATCGAGGACATCGACCTTTACGAAGTGAACGAGGCCTTCGCGCCCGTGCCGCTCGCCTGGCTCAAGCACACCGGCGCGGACCCCGAGAAGCTCAATGTTCATGGCGGCGCGATCGCGCTCGGCCATCCGCTGGGCGCCTCGGGCACCAAGCTGATGGCAACCCTCGTTCACGCGCTGCACCGCCACGGCAAGAAATACGGCCTGCAAACGATGTGCGAAGGCGGCGGCGTCGCCAATGTCACCATCGTCGAGGCAATGTAAGACAAACCCAACATCTGAGAGGAAAACAATGGAAGTTTCGAGCAACACCCCCGCCGTCGTCACCGGCGGCGCCTCCGGCCTCGGCGCGGCCACCGCGCGCGCGCTTGCAGCCAAGGGCGCCAAGGTCGCGATCTTCGACATGAACGAGGAGAAGGGCAACGCGATGGCCGAAGAGCTCGGCGGCGTCTTCTGCAAGGTCAACGTGACGAGCGAGGAAGAGGTCGATGCGGGCTTTGCCAAGGCGCGCGAGGCGCACGGACAAGAGCGCATCCTCGTCAACTGCGCCGGCATCGGCAACGCGATCAAGACCGCCAGCCGCGACAAGCAATCGGGCGAAATCAAGCACTTCCCGGTAAGCGCCTTCGATTTCGTGATCCAGGTGAACCTCGTGGGCACCTTCCGCTGCATCGCCAAGTCGGCCGCAGGGATGATGAGCCTCGATCCACTTTCCGAAGACGGCGATCGCGGCGCGATCGTCAACACCGCGAGCGTGGCCGCCGAAGATGGCCAGATGGGCCAGGCGGCCTATTCGGCCTCCAAGGGCGGCATCGTGGGCATGACGCTGCCGATCGCGCGCGACCTCATGCGCGAGGGCATCCGTGTGAACACCATCCTGCCCGGCATCTTCAACACCCCGCTGATGAACGCCGCCCCGCCGCAGGTGAAGGAAGCGCTCGCCGCGTCCGTCCCGTTCCCGCAGCGGCTCGGCAACCCGGACGAATATGCGCGGCTCGCTATGACCATGATCGAGTGCGGCTATTTCAACGGCGAAGACGTGCGCCTCGACGGCGCGATCCGTATGGCTCCGCGGTAAGTTTTGCGCGCCCCCATCCGGGGGCGCGCCCTCGCTAGATGTGCAGCAGAGCTGCGCCCGCTGCGGGCGGGCGGTCGCCCTTGCGGCTCTTCGGAGCCGATCGGGTCTTTGCCGGCGCGCAGCTAACGCGCTCAAACTCGGGCAAGATTCAGGAGGAATCTTGGCGCGCTCCGGGCTATTCCTCCTGTGCGGAATCGATTCGTCGCTGGACGGCGCGGTTTCCCGTGTATCACAGCCAGCCGGAAGAATTGCCTCATGCCGACAGTCGCCATCGTTCATTTCAGCGGATACGGCCACACGAAGAAGCAGGCCGCTGCGGTGCGAGAGGGCGTCCGATCGGTCGAGGGCGTTGAGGTGCTCGATCTCGTCATCGACGATGAGGGCAATTGGGACGATGCCGCGTTCGCGCAGCTCGCCGAGGTCGATGCGATCATCTACGGCAGCCCGACCTATATGGGCGGGCCAGCGTGGCAGTTCAAAAAGTTCGCCGATGCGAGCTCCAAGCCGTGGTTCGAGCTCAAGTGGAAGGACAAGTTCGCCGGCGGGTTCACCAATTCGGCTTCCGTCAACGGCGACAAGTTCTCGACCATCCAGTATTTCATGACGCTTGCCATGCAGCACGGCCAGATCTGGATCGGTACCGGCCTCTTGCCCGCCAACACCAAGGCCAACGGGCCGGACGATGTCAACTGGACGGGCGGCTCGGGCGGAGCCCTGGCGATTTCGCCCGCCGATGCCTCGCCCGAGGAAGCCCCGCGCGCAGGCGATCTCGAAACCGCGCGGCTCTATGGCGAGCGGATCGCGCAGATGGCCGCGCGCGCCTGAGCTGCCCCGCTCACTGGCTGGGGGGCATCTTCCCGCAATCATAGTCGCCCTTGGCGATCGCCGAGATCAGGCGGCCGCGCTGATAGCGCGCGGGCCGGTCGAGCGGCATCTTGTAGAGCCCGCACAGGAAAACCTCGTCCGTCTCGCTCAATTGCGGCGGGCGCTCGAGCGAGACTGGCATCGCCTCGAACAGGCCGAGGATCGAATCCCCCACGCTCGCGCCCTCGCGCGGCCAGATCTCGGCCAGCGCCACGAGCGCGACGTAATCGGCGAGCGCGGTGATCGGCGTGCCCGCGGCAAGATTGATATCGACCACCACCGAGGCTGCCTTGATGTGCCGCTCGGTGGGCGCCGCGATCCGGCTGCTGCTGTAATGGCTGAGGAACTTGGTGTTGGGGCCGGAGGGGATCGCGCTGCCGCCGCTGCAATCGCCCTGACACTGGATGAAGGGCGGCTCTGACGGGGTCAGCGCCCGCCCGCCGCTGCCGAAAAGCTGGGTGCTGTACCACCAGCGCACGGGCGCCTGCGAGGCATAGAGGAAATCGCGCTGCCGCGCCGGGGCTTCCCGCAGGCGGCGCGGCGAGCGGCGGCGGATGGTTGCCATGAAATCGGCGGCGTCCTCGGTGAACACCACCGAGATGTTGGGTCGGCAATCGGCGGAGGCGACTTCGACCCCGACGCTCGCCGCCACCTGGCTGAGCCGCTCGACCAGCATCTGTGCGGCCAGGCCCTCGACGCCCAGCACCTTGGGGCAGATCTTGTCTTCCCAGCGCGCGGTCTGAAGATCGAGAAAGCCGAATTCAACCGCCTCGAGATAGGCGCGGGCGACGGGGGTCTTGTCATCGCCCTCGCGCGATCCCTCGACGAGGATTTCGTCGTTCGGCGGCGCTTCGCCTGATCCCGGCGGGGCGGCGAGCGCTGGTGCGGCGAGCAGTGCGACAATCGGGAGAGCGAGGCGGGTGCGCAATGCGAAGTTTCCGATACGGCAAGGCTGCGGCAACGCTACCATCCGGCCGCCCCGTCCGCCAGCGCCAACCCGCGCTTTCCTACCCGCCTGCCGGCCTGTATCCTTACGCGCAATGATCCGCGCTTCCCCCGCCCCCACGAGCCCCTCGCGATGCCGCGATGGGCAGGCGGGGTTTTTTGCCGCTGGACCGTGTAACAGGTGTAACAGGCCCCTTGCTCCCGGGCCGCTCCGCTCGCACACTCGCGCGCATCCGGCAAGAGGACGCAGCACAGAGGACTTGCATGACCCAACCCACCCAGATCACCGTCGAGAAGGCCGAGGGCGTTGCCACCATCACCTTGAACCGCCCCGACAAGATGAACGCCTACACCCGGACCATGGGCGAGGAGATCATCGCGGCGATGGACGAGATCGACGCCGATGATGCGGTGCGCGTCGTCATCTTCACAGGCAGCGGCGAGAAGGCGTTCTGCGCCGGGGCCGACCTGACGCCCGAGGGCGGAGGGCAGGTGTTCGCGAGCGGCGAGGCGGTGGGGGACTTGTCGGACGAGCGCGTGCGCGATGGCGGGGGCTTGCTGACGCTGCGCCTGTTCGAGAGCAAGAAGCCGCTCATCTGCGCGTGCAACGGCGTGGCGGTGGGGGTGGGCGCGACGATGCAGCTCGCCATGGACATCCGCCTCGCCAGCGAGACGGCGCGCTACGGCTTCGTCTTCGCGCGGCGCGGGATCGTGCCCGAGGCGGCCTCAAGCTGGTTTCTCCCGCGGCTGGTGGGAATCTCAAAGGCGCTCGAATGGTGCTATTCGGGCCGGGTGTTCGATGCGTCCGAGGCGCACGCAGGCGGGCTCGTGCGCTCGGTCCATGCACCCGGCGCGCTGATGAGCGAGGCGCGCACGCTCGCGCGCGAGATCGCGCAGAACACAAGCGCGGTCTCGGTCGCGCTGACCCGGGCGATGATGTGGCGCCTGATGAGCGCGGATCACCCGATGGAGGCGCACAAGATCGATAGCCGCGCGATCTACAGCCTCGCGCGCAGCGAGGATGCGAAAGAGGGTATCGCGAGCTTCCTCGAGAAGCGCCGGCCTAACTATCCGGGCAAGGTGAGCGAGGACATGCCCGGCTTCTACCCCTGGTGGGAGCCGCGCCGCTACGAATGAGCGCGGCGGGGCCTCTTGCCAGCCGATATGGTTTCATGGGAAACGAGTGGGCATGAAGCTAGTTGAACCCGAAGCCAAGGACGATGCGCGAGCGGAGCGGGGCGACTTGGCGGGTTTCCTGCCCTACCAGCTCTCGATCGCCTCCAACGCCGTCAGCGCGCTCATCGCCGAGCGCTATCGCGCCCGCTTCGCGCTCAAGATCCCCGAATGGCGCGTGATTGCCGTGCTCGGCGACACCGGACGCAAAGGCGCGGCCCGCGCCCCGGCGCAGGCCATGACCCAGCGCGAGATCGGCAAGGCGACCTTGATGGACAAGGTCGCGGTAAGCCGCGCGTGCAAGGTGCTCGAGGAGCGCTGCCTGATCGCGCGGGTGCCCAACACCGACGATGGCCGCTCGCACCTGATGGGGCTGACGCCCGAGGGCAAGGCGATCCACGAGGAGGTGATGCCGCTCGCACGGCTCACCGAAAGCGAGCTGTTCGCAGGCTTCGAGCCGGCAGAACGCGAGGCGCTGCGGGCCATGCTGGGCAAGCTGCACGCGCGGGCGGAGGAACTCGCCTCGCGCTCGCTCTGATGCGATGAGCCCGGGCGCCGCGAAGCACCCGGGCTCTCGTGATCAGGCGCGGCCCCTTCGCCTAGCCATTGATCAGCGCGTCGTTGATCGAACAGGCCGCCGGGCCGAGGATGACGATGAACAGCACCGGCAGGATGAACAGGATCAGCGGCACCGTCATGATCGCGGGCAGACGCGCTGCCTTCTCCTCGGCGCGCATCATGCGCTCGTTGCGGAACTCGGCCGAGAGCACGCGCAGCGCGGATGCAAGCGGGGTGCCGTAGCGCTCGGTCTGGACCATGGTGGTGACGACACCCTTCACCGCCTCGAGATTGACCCGGTAGGCAAGGTTGTCGAATGCCATCTTGCGCTCGTTGAGGAACGAGAGCTCGATCGCGGTGAGCGCGAATTCGTCGCCCAATTCGGGATAGGCGCGGCCCAGCTCCTTGGCAACGCGGTTGAACGCGGCATCGACAGTAAGGCCGGCCTCCGCGCAGATCACCAGCAGATCGAGCGCGTCGGGCAGGCCCTTCTGGATCTCCTTGGTGCGCTTGGTCGACTTGTTGGAAAGGTAGATCTCGGGCCCCTTGTAGCCGATGAAGAGCATCGCGCTGACAGCGCCGAGGCGCGTCATCGGCCCCCAATCGGGGAAATACTCGATCACGTAGATGAACAGGAACCCCAAAAGCCCCAGCACCAGCGGCCCGATCGCGCGCAGGCCGATGATGTAGACCGCGAATTCCTTGTTGCGATAGCCGGCATGGGCAAGCTTCTGCTGCACCGCCTCGAGCTGGCTCTGCTGAAGGACGTTGAGCCGGCCGAGCTGATCCTTGACCTTTGCGGTTCCCTTGGACCGGCGCGCAAGGTTGGTGCGCTTCTTCGCGCCTGAGGCCATGATCCCGGCCTTGAGCTCCTCGCGCCGCGCGTTGAGCGATTTGACGCGCTTGGCCATCGGGTCCTTGATGGTGACCGCGGCATAGATCGCCATGATCGTGGCGAAAGCGGCAAGGCCTGCGAGCACGGTGCCGACGGTGATGACGTCGAAGCCGAGGAGCGTGGGGCCGGGGGGTTGCTGCATAACCATGGGTTTGGGGCTCCGGTCCTCAGATTTCGAAACTGACCATCTTGGCCATGATGAAGACGCCGATGCCCATCCAGCAAAGTCCGCCAAGCCCGGTGACGATCAGGCGCTCGTCGACGAAGAAATCGCCGATATATTCGGGGCTGATCCACCACACGAGACCAAAGACGATGAAGGGCAGCGAGCCGACGATGTAGGCGGATGCCTTGGATTCCGAGCTCATCGCCTTGATCTTGAGCTTCATCTGGGCGCGCTTGCGCAGCACATCAGCAAGGTTCGAGAGAGTTTCGGCAAGGTTGCCGCCGGTCTCACGCTGGATCGCCAGGGTGATGCAGAAGAAGTTGAATTCCGGGATGCCGAGGCGATCGGCGGTCTCCTGGAGCGCATCCTCCATGGTCTTGCCGATCTTGATGCGCTCGACGATGCCCTTGAACTCGACCCCTACCGGGCCCGGCACTTCCTGCGCCACCACGCCCAGCGTCTCGGTCACCGGGAGGCCCGAGCGCAGGCCGCGCACGAGCAGCTCGATCCCGTCGGGAAACTTGCTGTTGAACTGATTTGTCCGTTTGCCGATGAACATGCCCACGACCATGTGCGGGATGCCCGCCCCGATCAGCGCACCGACGCCCAGCGCCATGAGCGGGGCGCCGGTCCGCAGAAAAACCAGAACGGCGACCGCGAGAGCAAGGCCGACCGAGGCATAGAGGTATTGAGAGACGGTCCAGCTCTTGCCGGTGCGATCGAGCCGCATCGCGAGCGCCTCGAGCCGCGATCCGGACCCTGCGACCTTGTAGGTCTTGGGTCGGCGCGCCGCGATCGCCTTCTTGAATTGCGACTCGACCTTCGCATCCATGCTCTCGGAATGGCGGAACCGGAGCGATTGCATGCGCCGCTTCTGCGCCTTGGCGACGGTCGAAGTGGCGAGCAGGGTGTAGACGCCGACGATCACGCCGAAAATCACGACCGTGATGATGAGTGTCTGGAGGAAGTTCATCGATTGCGTCCTGCCCTGATCCTGGTCTTCGTCTACGTGCTGCCCTGCCGTCGGCTCCGGCCGCCATGCAGGCGGGCCGGCGTCAGCGCCGCCTATTCGGCGGGCTCGGCTTCCTTGTCCTTCTTGGGCAGGAGCGACTTGAGGTCGAAGCTGCCGAGCAGGGACTTCTTCTCGGCCGGACCGTCCTCGAGCTCCTCGTTGCCCGCGCCGATCACGCGCTCGGCGATCTGCTTGATCGCCGCGGTCGCCTTGCTCGCGCGGTTGGCATCGACAAACACTTGTCCGAGCTTGGCCGCGTTGGAGGCCGCCTTGATGTCGTAGGGCACGCTGAAATCGATGCGCCGCTCGATCGAGGCCTCGAAATCCGCCTTGCTGATTTCGGCGAGGGGCGGCTGCAGCTTGTTCGCGACGATCATCGGCTGCGCATGAGGCGCGTTCGCCTTGAGCCAGGAGAGGATGCGGATCGTGTCGCGCGCGCTTGCCAGCGTCAACTCGCACACCAGCAGCACCATGTTCACGTCGGCGAGCAGCTGCGGGAAGTTGATGAGCATGTTGCGCGGCATGTCGATCACGGTCATCTCGAAGGCCTGGCGGAACTCCTCCTCGAGCTGCACGAAGGCCGAACCGTCGGTCATCAGCGGCACGTTGATCGGTGCTTCGGCCGAAAGGATCGAGAGATTGTCGTTCGCGCGGATCATTGCGCGCTCGATGAACAGGCCGTCGATGCGGCTCGGATTGTCGATCGCGTCGGTCAGACCGCGGCCGGGCTCGAGATCGAGCGAGAGCGCGCCGGTGCCGAAGTGGACGTCGAGATCGAGCAGCGCTGTGGGCGCGCTGTGCTGGTCGGCGAAGAGCCAGGCGAGCGAGGTCGCCAGCATCGAGGCTCCCACCCCGCCGCGCGTGCCCACGACCGCGGTCGAGATGTGGCGCTTGGCGGAATCGCCGTCACCCGCTTTGGGCGAGGTGAACACCGCGAGCGCCTGATTGAGCGCATCGTGAACCTGCTGCGCGGAGAGCGGCTTCAGGAGATAATCGTGAATGCCGCTCGCGAGCAGATCGCGATAGAGGCGCACATCGTTGACCTGGCCGATCGCGATAACCACGGTGCCGGGCTCGCACACTTCGGCCAGCGCGTTGATGTCGTTGAGAGGATCGCCGCTCTCGGAGAGGTCGACCATCAGGATCGCAGGCGATGCGCTCACGGAAAGCGATTGGATGGCATTGCGCAGGCCACCCTTGTTGCACTTCTCCGGCTGCCAGCCCATCTCGATCACCACCGGGCGCAGGATGTCGAGGGCGGCTTCGTCGCAGATGTAAGCGGCGAAGGGATCGCGATTGCCGGGAAGTCCGGATTTCCAGGGAGCGTTCATCGGTCAGTTTCCTCCAGCAAAATCAGTTGCCACCGGGCGCGCCAGCGCCAGCGTTGCCACCGGTGCGATAGGCTCCGATCGCATTGCGCGCCGGGTCGACGGGACGATCGGCGGAAGCCTTCTGGCCCTCGAGCAGGTCCTCGGGATTGGCGACCATCGCGGCCATGTTCGAATTGACGGCGCAACCATAATTGGGGCTCGTCGCGTTCTTGAGGTTGAGGTCGGATTTCTTCGACCAGTCCGGACAACCCGGCACCTCGGCACTCGAACGGGTGATGACGATGCGCGCCTCGCCCGGCTGCACGAAGCCCGCGGTGGTGGGAGCGGTGGAGCTGAGGATCAGGCCATAGCGCCCCGCCAGATCGTTGACCGCTTCGCGCACCGCGGGATTGGCGCTAGGATCATCGACCGAGATGCGGTCTCCGTAGCCCAGATCCATCGCTTCGAACCAGCCGTTGAGCCGCGCCTGTTCCGAGATGGGCAGGCCCGAAGTCTCGGTGTTCACATCCAGAGTGAAGGTCTGGCGCTCCACCACGGGCTGCTTGTTCGAATAGAGCGTGTTGTTGGTGGCCATCCCGCCGCACCCGGCGAGCGCAAGGCCCAGGCTCGCGGCGATCAGCAGGCGGGTCGAAATTTTCAAGGGCGCTGTGTGCATCGTTCTAACCTCGTGTCTGGTGCCCACGCGGGCTTACATGCTGAAGCCGGGCTTGGCGGTCTCGGCAGCGCGTTCGGTGCGCCCCTTGCCCTTGCGGTCCTTCTTGTCCGCCCGGCGAGGCTCGATTGCTTCCCGGTCCTCGGCCGCGTTAACTTCGGGCATGGGCGCGGCGGGATCCTTCGCGGTCGGCCCGGGGCGCTGTTCGCCCGAGACGCCGTTCTGGTCCCTGAAGCCGATCAGCTGCTGGAACTCGTCGGCGGTGTGGAAGCCATCGGTGGGAAGCTTGATGTCGCTCGCATTGACCGGCTCGACCAGATAGGGGGTGACGATGATCACCAGCTCGGTCTCGCCGCGTCGGAACTGGCGGCTGCGGAACAGGTTGCCCAGGATCGGCACGTCGCCAAGGCCCGGGGCCTTGTCGATCGCGTTCTGCGAGCTGTTGCTCATGAGCCCTGCGATCATAAAGCTCTGGCCCGAGCCCAGCTCGATCGTCGTCTCGGTGCGCCGGGTGGTGAGCGCGGGCACCTGAAAGCCGTTCAGCGTGATCGCGCCCTGGCTTGAAAGCTCGGACACTTCGGGGCGCACGCGCAGCGAGATCCGCCCGTTGGAAAGGACGGTCGGGGTGTATTGCAGAGAGACGCCGAAATTGCGGAATTGGATGGCGACATTGCCGAGGCCCTGCGCGATCGGGATGGGGAATTCGCCACCCGCAAGGAAGGTCGCCGTCTCGCCCGAGAGCGCGGTCAGATTGGGCTCGGAGAGCGTGGTGATGAGGCCCACGCGCTCGGCGAGGTCGAACGCGCCAAGCACGTCAAGCCCGAACAGCTGGCCAAGGCCACCGAGCGTGGTCTGGCCGTTGGAGTTGATCGCGGTGCCGGGGATCTCGAAATCCTCGAACAGGAGCGCGCCGGTGGCGGGATCGACGGCCTGCGAGCCATCGGCGGTCAGCACGGGGATCTGACCCTCGAGCCGCGGCCGGGCGACCCCATTGCCGCCCGCGAGCGGGCCGCCGAAATTGATTTCGCCATTGGTGAAGTTGCGGCCAGTGCCGATCACCCCGCGAAACCCGCCGGTGCCGGCATCGAAGGTTGTGAGATTGCCGCCGATCGTGCGCACGAGGCTGCGGCTGACTTCGGCGAACTTGACCTGGAGGTTGACCTGCAGCGGCGTCGCCGTGCGCAGGCGGCCGATGACATTGGCGTTGTCGCCGAGGAAGGCCTGGACAAGCCGCTCGGCTTCCGAGGCATCTTCCGGGCTTGCCACGGTGCCTGTCAGCAGCACGGTGTTCGAGCCCATCGTCGCCACCCCGATCTTCGCCTCGGGCATGGCGAGCGCGAGCATCTGGTCGATGCTGTCGATATTGGTGCCCACGCGCACATTGGCCGACCAGATGATGTCGCCACGCGCATCGCTCGCGTAGATCGTCGTCTCCCCGCCCGAGCGGGCGAAGACATAGAGCTGGCGCTGCGACTTGATCTGGACATCGGCGATGCCCTCGTTGGCCACGAACACATCGGTCATCGCGCCGGGGACAGTGACGAGTTCACCGCGCCCGATCGACAGGACGATGTCCTGCGAGGGGCTGCGAATCTGCTGCGCCTCGGCGATGGTGGGCGCGGTGAGGCCGCCCAGCGGCGCGGCAAGAGCGATGGCGCTGATGAACGCCTTGGCGACGAAATTGCGTTTCATGGTTCGACCCCCGTTGGTCTTGAGTGCAGTGCCGCGGGCATCCTCGCGATGCGGCGGTGAGCTGAGGCTCTTCGAGCGGCTCATGGATGTGTGCGGCGCGTGCATGATCTGTCTCAGCCTTTGTTTGATGCCAGCATCTACTTGATGAGCGTCGCTGCGGCGGCCGGCATGGCGTCGCCCGCCTGGCCGACCCCGCGCGCGGTGGTCCGCAAGAGATTGCCTGCGGCGGCGTTGGCCTGGCTGCCAGCGCCTTCGACCTCGACTTCGCGGGCCGCTCCGCCCCGCACGACGCGGACGATCGGACCCGAGGGAGTGCCGTCGAAAGCGCGCCCCGAATTGCGGGCTGCGGCGAGCGCGCGCTGCTGCTCGACCTGGCGCTTGGCCTCCTCCTCCGCGCGGCGACGCTTGGCTTCGGCCTCATCCTCGGGCAGGGTCTTGCGCTGGAAGCGCGAGACATCGCCGCCGGTCTGGAAAGTGGTGCCGCGATCGACCGGCCGGGTCATGGCGGTGCGCAGGATGCGCTCCTCCTCTTCCGGCGAGGCGTCTTCGGGGATCTTGATCTCACCCGAGGCGATCGCGCGCTCGAGCTCGGCCTGATTGTCCGCGAGCGAGCGCAAGACGAGGCTCAGCGTGCCGAGCGTCTGCGCCACGGCGACCTTCTCGGCGAGTTTGGGCGTCACTTCGAGCGTCACGGTGTTGAAGTTGCGCACCACCGTCTTGCCCTGCTCGTTGGTTACCTGTTCGGTCGACTGGTCGGTCGCAAGGACGCGCAGATTGCGCAACACGGTCTCGGAAGTCTTGAGCGGGCGGCCTTCGCCCTCGACCGTCTGGGTCAACATCAGGTCAACCCGGTCGCCCGGGAAGATGAAACCGGCAACGCCAGTGCGTTCGGAAACCGGCACCGTCACCGCGCGCATCCCCGGGCCCAGCGCCGCGGCGAGGAACCCGCGATCGCCCGGCTTGACCAGCGCGCCCACGGTGAGCGGCTGACCCGCCGTGATCGGATAGCGCACGACCGTGCCGATGAGGCTCTCGATGTCGGATTCGCCCTCGATGTAATAGGCATCCTGGACGAGCTCCTCGGGCCATTGCTGGAAGCCCATCGAGTCAGGGGTGATGATGGTGCCCGCTGCAAGGCCGCGATTGGCGACGAGCACCTTGGGGCCCTGCGGCTCCGGCACTGCGGCTTCGGCCTGCGGGGCGGCGGCGCCCGAGAAGAGGCTACGGGCGGCGAGCGCTGTGCCGATTGCGATAACCAGCGCCCCCAGAAGCAATACCAGTTTCTTCCTATCCATGGCTTATCAAGCCCCCTCGTGTTCGGCCCGTAAGTGATTTCCGGGCGGGTATGGTTTCGATGCGTACGGCCAGAACGGTTAAAATCGGGTTCATGCCGAGGTGCACGCCACGCGCCTCAGGCGAGCCCGGCCGGGGGCCAGTAGGTCACCGCCATCACCCACAGCGCCCCTGCGGTAATCGCCACGCCATAGGGCAGCTTGCCGGGCGTCTCGGGCTTGAACACAACCCGGCGAACCATAAAGCCGACCGCGATCAGCCCTCCGATCATCGCCATGACGATCAGCAGCTGCAGGAAAACGTAGGGCGTGAACCACAAGGCGAGCGCGCCGAGCAGCTTGACATCGCCGCCGCCGATCATGCCGAGCGCGAACAGGCCCGCGAAAGCGGCGAAGACGAGGAGGGCGAAGCCTAGCTGCAGCGCCATGTCGGGCCACAGCCCCATCCCACTTGCAAACCAGAAGGCCGGCGCTGCGAGCGCGATCGCGGCGTTCAAGGAATTGTAGATCTTGCGGCTGCGGATGTCTGTGATGGCCGCAAAAACCAGCGCAATTGCCAAGCCGGCCAGCAGTGCGTACTGAAGATGAACCATGTCCGGCTCTGCCCCTTGATGCCGACAGACGCCTCGCGGTCCATCGTCCTTGAAGGGCTTGCTACAGGTGAGTGTTTAATAAAAAATAACCAAACTCGGAGGCTCCCCATTCACGAGAACCTTGAGGCCGATATGTCGCGCGGCGAATTGACGCCTGCGCCGATCGACCGGCGTGCGATCCCGCCCCATGCGAGCGAGAGCCGCTGGGCGGCGAGCGATGGCCACCAGGTGCGCCGGATCGACTGGCCGCTGGCTTCGCCCGAGCGCCCGCGCGGCTCGATCCTTTTCCTTCCGGGCAGGGGCGATCATTACGAGAAATACATCGAGAGCCTCGAGGAATGGCACCGCGCCGGATGGCGCGTCACCGCCTCGGACTGGCGCGGGCAGGGCGGCAGCGGACGGCTCGGCAAGGACGCGGTGACGGGGCATGTCGAGGATTTCGCGATCTGGATCGACGACCTTGCCGAGCTGTGGTCGCGCTGGGTCGCCGAGACGCCGGGGCCGCATGTCCTGATGGGCCATTCGATGGGCGGGCACCTCGTCATGCGCGCGCTGATCGAGCGGCAGGTCGAGCCCGACGCGGCGGTGCTTTCCGCGCCGATGCTGGGCATGATGGGGCCGCGCCTGCCGCTGCCGGTGCTGCACCTTGTCGCACGTCTGATGACCCTGATCGGCGACCCCGCGCGCCAGGCGTGGAAATGGAGCGAGAAACCGGGCGAGCTGCCGGCGGATCGCGGCGCGCTGCTGACCCACGATCACGAACGCTACGCCGATGAGGAATGGTGGCGCGAGGCACGCCCCGAGTTGGTGATAGGGCCGGCGAGCTGGCGCTGGGTGGAGCGCGCCTATGCCTCGTGGCGCGGGCTCGAACGGCCCGGCGCGATGGAGGCGGTCGAGGTGCCGGTGCTGATCGTCTCGACCACCGGGGACAAGCTCGTCAGCCATCCCGCCAATCTGCACGCGGCAGAACGCCTGCCGCGCGGTGAGATGCTCGAATTCGGCCCCGAGGCGCATCATGAGATCCTGCGCGAGGAGACCGCTGTGAGGGCGCGCGCGATGGGCGGGATCGCCGAGTTTCTCGATCGGGTGGCCCCCGAGCGGACCCCTGCGCCGTGAGCAGGGAGATCCACGAGATTGCCGTCATCGGGGCGGGCATCGCGGGAGCGAGCCTTGCAGCCGAGCTTGCGGAGCACGCACACGTTCTGGTGCTCGAGGCGGAGGATGCGCCCGGCTATCATGCGACCGGACGATCGGCGGCCTTCTGGGACGAGTGCTATGGGGGGCCGGGTGTCGTGCCTCTCACGCTCGCCTCGGGTGGCTATCTGCGCCACCACGGCTTCCTGCATCGGCGTGGCGCGCTCTACATCGCAAGGGCCGGGGAAAGCGCGGCGCTCGAAGCCTTCATCAAGGATTACGCAGGTTCCGGCGTCACGCTCGAGCGCCTGAGCGGAGCGGCGGTGCGGGCCAGGGCTGCGCGCTTGCGCAAGGAATGGTGCGAAGCGCTTTGGGAGCCTGCCTGCGCCGACATTGATGTCGCCGGGCTGCACCAGCATTATATCAAACGCCTCAAGCAGGCGGGCGCGCAGCTGGTCTGCCGCGCCGCGCTTGCCCGCGTGGAGCGCAGCAATGGCGTGTGGACGATCACGACCATGCGCGGCGAGACCTATCGTGCGCGGCGGCTCGTCAACGCTGCAGGGGCCTGGGCGGATCAGGTCGCGCTAGCCGCCGGGGTGCGCCCGATCGGCATCGCGCCCAAGCGCCGCACCGTGGTGCAATTGCGCGTCGCTCCCGCTGCTCCATCCGATCTCCCGCTTGTGTTCGACATCAACGGCAGCTTCTATTTCAAGCCGGATGCCGGGCGCATCTGGCTCAGCCCGCATGACGAGATCGAGAGCGAGCCGTGCGATGCCGCCCCCGAGGAGCTCGACGTCGCCCTCGCGATCGACCGGTTCGAGGCGGCTACCGACTGGCGGATCGCGGCGGTCGAGCGGCGCTGGGCGGGCCTCAGGAGCTTCGCACCCGATCGCCTGCCGGTCTATGGACCGGATCCGGAGGTCGACGATTTCTTCTGGTTCGCAGGTCAAGGCGGCTTTGGCATCCAGACCGCACCCGCCGCCGCACGTCTTGCGGCCCAGCTCATGCTCGGCCAGCCGCGCGACGCCATGACGCGAACGATCGATGCGAACGCCTATTCGCCCGCGCGCTTCAGCAACGCATCTTGCGCGAAAGTGGGGTAGCCAAGCCCGCTGCGATTGCCTAACAAATGTTGGCTTCAACCGCTGGAGAGGTATAGTCGATGGCTCACAAATTCGAGATCTACAAGGACAAGGCTGGCGAATATCGCGTGCGCTTCAAATACAATTCGGAAGTGATGTTCTCGACCGAGGGCTATGCCAGCAAGGCGAGCGCGCAGAACGCGATCGAGTCGATCAAGAAGAACGGTCCGGGCGCCGAGATCGAAGACAACAGCTGATCGCCTGACGCGCGCGGATCAGCGGGGCGCATCCTCCCGGCGAGGAAGCATGTGTCTTGCATTGGCGATGCGCGCGCCTTCAGTCGACCCTCGCCGCGCGATCGGCTTCCTCGCTCGCGAGCGTGTCGACCCGGTCGTTCTCCGGATGGCCGGAATGGCCCTTCACCCAGTGCCAGGTGACCTCGTGGCGCGAGGCGACCTCGATCAGATCGTGCCAGAGCTCGGCATTGCGAACCGGCTTCTTGCTCGCCGTGACCCAGCCGCGCTTCTTCCAGCCATCGACCCACTTGGTGATCCCGTCGAGGACATATTTGCTGTCGGAATAGAGGTCGACCACGCATGGCTCGGTCAGCGCCGAAAGGCCGCGGATCACCGCGGTCATCTCCATGCGGTTGTTCGTCGTGTCCGCCTCGCCGCCCGAAAGCTCCTTCTCGTGCGGCCCCATCCGCAGGAGCGCTGCCCAGCCGCCGGGCCCCGGATTGCCCTTGCAAGATCCATCGGTGAAGATCGAGACGCGTTTCATCGCTTTAGTCATGCAGCCTTACTGACGCAGCCGGGCGTTTCAGGCAAACATCTCGGCACCGCTGCGCGCATAAACTTGCGCACGGCGGGCGAATTGCATCGGGTCCTTGCGCGTGACGAGCGCATCCTCGGGTGTGTCGAGCCAGTCCTCCGCCCGGCTCGCGACGAAGCGAAGCGCGGCACCCATGGCGATCTCGGGCATCAGGGCGCGCTCCTCACGCTCGAGCGCGCGCACGCTCTCATAGCCCCGGAGCAGCGCCGCGCCGAGATCGGGCAGATAAAGCGATCCCGCATCGAAACACCAGGCGGCGTGCGTCACCGCGAGATCAAGAGCCATCGCGCCCGAGCAGGCGAAGTAGAAATCGATGAGTCCGGTAACGCGCTCTCCCAGCATCAGGACATTGTCCGGGAAGAGGTCGGCGTGGATCTCGGCCTGGGGCAAGCGCTCTAGATCGAGCTCGGCGGCGGCGCGCGCAGGAGCAAGGAATTCGGGAAGCTCGGGGTGGATCGAGGCAAGCGCCGCCTCGCCGCAACGCTCGAGCACCGCGGCGTTGGAGGCGAAATCCATCGTGTTCGAGCGCGCGAGCGGGAAGTCTTTGCTCGCAAGGTGCATCCGCGCCAGCACCTCGCCGACATTGCGCGTCTGCTCAGGCGTGGGCGCGGTGGGGGAGACGCCGGGAAGAAACTCGATCAGCGCGACCGCCTTGCCCCCTTCCATGCGATAGGCCGCGCCGGTGGAATCGTGAATCGTGCGCGGCACCGGGCAGCCCTTGGCCGAGAGATGATCGAGCAGGCCAAGGAAATAGGGCAGATCCTCGAGCGCTATCCGGCGTTCGTACATAGTGAGGATGAAGCGCGCGCCCGCCCCATCGCGCCCGGTGGTCTCGATCAGCCAGTTCGAATTGGAGACGCCTTCCGCGATGCCCTTGGCCGAGACCAGCTCGCCGACATCGTATTGCGAAACCAGCGCGGCGAGTTCTTCCGCGCCCAGATGCGTGTAAACGGCCAAGGCGCGAGCGGCCCCTACTCGGTCAGCTGGCGCGGCAGCTTGAAGACCATGCTCTCCTCGGTGTGCATGATCGTTTCTTCATGCACCGCGCGCATCTTCGAGAGCGCATCGACGACCTCGCGCACCAGAATTTCAGGCGCGCTCGCGCCGGCGGTGAGGCCGACCGTCTCGATGCCCTCGAGCCAGGCGGGATCGATCTCGGAAGCACGCTGGATCAGCCGACCCGGCGTGCCCAGCCGCTCGGCGACCTCGACGAGGCGCAGCGAGTTAGAGGAATTGGGCGCACCCACCACCAGCACGAGGTCGCAATCGGCGGCCAGTTCCTTCACTGCCGCCTGCCGATTGGAAGTCGCGTAGCAGATGTCCTCTGCGCGCGGTCCGCGAATGTTGGGATAGCGCCATTCAAGCGCCTCGATCACCTCGCGCGTGTCATCCACGCTGAGCGTCGTCTGAGTGAGATAGGCGAGCGGCTCGTCCTCTTCGAACGGGAGCTTGTCGACATCCTCGATGTTCTCGACCAGCGTCATGCGACCCGGCGGCACCTGCCCCATCGTGCCGATCACCTCGGGATGGCCCTGATGGCCGATGAAGATGATGTGCATGTCCTTTTCGAGCAGCCGCTCGGCCTGGCGATGGACCTTGGAGACCAGCGGGCAGGTGGCATCGACATAGAGCAGCTTGCGGCGCCGCGCCTCGGCGGGCACCGATTTGGGCACGCCATGCGCGCTGAACACCACGGGCGCATCGTCGGGCACTTCGTCGAGTTCCTTGACGAACACCGCGCCCTTGGCCTTCAGCCCTTCGACCACATACTTGTTGTGAACGATCTCATGCCGCACATAAACGGGAGCGCCATAGCGCTCGAGCGCCTTCTCCACGATCTCGATCGCCCGGTCGACCCCTGCGCAAAAGCCCCGCGGCGCGGCGATCAGGATCTTGAGCGGCCTCAGCGATGCGGGCGGCTCGAGGGCGGAGTCGGGAAAGGGCGCGTTCATGCTTGACCCTCTAGCGCTTTTGCCCGCCGCCCGCTAGGGCGTAGCGCGAGGCGGGCCCCAGCCTCACCTGGGCCCCGAAACGATCCGAGGAAGCGTTGTCGAAGATGAAACTTGCCGCCCCCGTGCTGCCCCTGCTGCTTGCCGCGATCGGCCTTGCGGGATGCGCCCGCGAGGGCGAACTGGTGGTCGATCAGGGCGTCGGCATCACCGCGGTGCTCTCGAGCTGCCCGGCGGTCGGTATCCCGGATTATACCGGCGACGTCACCACCTTCCGCGAAGGTGCTGGCGACAAGACGGCGGCCAATCTCGATATCTCCGCCGCGATGACGAACCTGCGCTCGACCTGCGATGAAACCGGCGCGCGGGTCTACAGCGAAGCGACCTTCGACGTCGTCGCCCGGCGGACCGATACGCGGGGTAGCCGGACGGTGACGCTCCCTTATTTCGTGACCGTGCTCCAGGCCGGCAGCGCGGTGGTGACCAAGCGCATCGGCGAGGTCACGCTCACTTTCGCCGATGGCGAGGAGCGCGCCCGGGCGAGCGGCAGGGCCGGAAGCTTTATCGACCGCGCGGCGGCCACGCT
The DNA here is from genome assembly GCA_036350735.1 of Erythrobacter sp. Classification (GTDB taxonomy): domain Bacteria; phylum Pseudomonadota; class Alphaproteobacteria; order Sphingomonadales; family Sphingomonadaceae; genus Erythrobacter. The sequence goes on along the minus strand of JAZBNR010000074.1, from coordinate 17,540 downwards.
GCCCGAGGACGTGCGCGAGCAGATCACCCGGCGACGACGCGCAGGCGACGTCGATGCCGCGCTTGATCCGCTGGCCGATCCCGCAGTGCGCGCCGCGATCCAGCGAACGAGTTTCGAGATGCTGGTCGGGTTCCAGCTGACCGAGGACCAGCTCGCCTACAACGTGACGCGTTGATTTTCCGCACGCCCTCCGGCGCGCAAAATTCTCGCTCAAGCGACCTGGAGGTCGCATCGCTGCGGGCAGCCGGTCGGCCTTGCGACGCCTGTGGCGTCGATTAGGTGCGATCCGTGATGTCTGGACAACCTTCGCGGGCTTGACCCGGGGCCGCGCTTCCTTTCTGGCATTCCTCACAATCCAGCCGCGCCTGCCATGGCGCCCATGCGAGACCCATGACCGACCAAACCCTCTACGCCGCCTTTGGCCAGATCGTCGAAACCGTCCTCGGTGAGCTTCGCGCAGAGGGCGTGCTGCCTGCCGACTCCACTTTCGCCAACGTAACGCTTGAGCCGCCGCGCGATCCTGCGCACGGCGATCTTGCGACCAACGCGGCGATGGTGCTCGCCAAGCCAGCCAAAACCAATCCGCGCGCGCTGGCCGAGGCGATCGCCGGCAAGCTTGCCGCGCACCCCTCCATCACCAGCGCCGAGATCGCCGGGCCGGGCTTCATCAACCTGCGGCTCGATCCCGCCGCCTGGCTTGCCGAGCTCGAGGCAATCGCGGCCCTGGGCGACGACTATGGCCGCTCTTCATTGGGCACGGGGCTCACGGTGAACGTCGAATATGTCTCGGCCAACCCAACCGGCCCGATGCACATGGGCCATTGCCGCGGCGCGGTGGTGGGCGATGCGCTTGCAAGCCTGCTCGAATTCTCCGGCCATCAGGTCACACGCGAATATTACGTCAACGATGCGGGCGGGCAGGTCGATACGCTCGCCCGCTCGGTGCACCTTAGATATCGCGAGGCGCTGGGCGAGACGGTGACGATCCCGGAGGGGCTGTATCCGGGCGAATATCTCGTGCCGGTAGGCGAGGCGCTGGCGCGCGAGCTGGGCGATCGCTTCCAGGCCGAGCCCGAGGAGGAATGGCTCCTCGTCTTCCGCGCCGAGGCGGTGACGCGGATGATGGAGCTCATCAAGTCCGATCTCGCGCTGCTCGGCATCCATCACGATGTCTTCGCCAGCGAGGCCGCGCTCCAGCAGGCGGGCAAGCCCGCCGCCGCCGAGCAGTGGCTGCGCGAGCATGGCTATGTCTATGACGGCGTGCTCGAAGCGCCCAAGGGCAAGACCCCGCCGGAGGATTGGGAGCCGGTCGAACTGCCGCTGTTCCGCTCGACTCAATTCGGCGACGACCAGGATCGCCCGATCCGCAAATCGGACGGCAGCTGGACCTATTTCGGTGCCGATCTCGCCTATCACATGGAAAAAGCCGCCAAGGCCGATGCGCTGATCGACATCTGGGGCGCGGACCATGCAGGCACGGTCAAACGGATCAAGGCGGCGGTGGCTGCGCTCTCGCAAGGGCAGGGCAAGCCGATGCCGTTCGACGTCAAGCTCGTGCAGATGGTGCAGCTCATGCGCGCGGGCGAGCCGGTCAAGATGTCGAAGCGCTCGGGCAATTTCGTCACGATCGCCGACATGATCGAGGAAGTGGGCCGCGACGTGGTGCGTTTCACCATGCTCACGCGCAAGCCCGAGGCGCAGATGGAGTTTGATTTCGCCAAGGTGGTCGAGGCCTCGAAGGACAATCCGGTCTATTATGTCCAGTATGCCCATGCCCGCATCCAGCGCACGCTGAGGAAGGCGGCGGACGAGCATGGCTTCGCCCCTGATCCCGCGGCGCTCGCGCGGCTCGGCGAGGATGAGCTCGCGCTGATCCGCCGCGCGGCCCAATTTCCGCGAGAGATCGAGGCCGCCGCCAAGGCCCGCGAGCCGCACCGGATCGCATTCTATCTCTACGATCTCGCGTCTGAGCTTCACACGCTCTACACCGCCGGCAACAAGGAGCTGGCAAAGCGGTTCATCGTGGAACAGGATGCCGCTTTGTCCGCTGCGAGGCTTTTCCTTGCCGGCGCGATCGGGCAAGTCATTCGCAATGGGCTCGGCGTGCTCGGTGTGACGGCTGTCGAGTCGATGTGATGGGCATCCGAAACAGGATGGGTCTGGGGCGAGCGCATGAAGGACTGGGACGGATCGGTGGTTATCGAAGGGCAATATGACGAGATCGACGAGCAAGGCGACCAGCTCGACCTGAGCGATAACGATAGCCTGCCGTGGCTCGAGGCTGACGAGGAAGACCAGGCGGCAGGCGGGGTGGACACCGCTCAGCTGGTTGGTTTCGTCGGCGTTTTGCTCGCGATCCTGGCGGGTGTGGTCGGCGCGATCTGGTATTTCTCGAGCCAGAATCAGGCCGAGAGCGTGATGGCCGATGGCAGCACGATCGAGGCTCCCGCAGACCCCTACAAGGAGCGCCCGAGCGAGGATGAGCGCGGCGGCCGCGAGGTCGAGGGGACGGGCAATGTCGCGCCTGCCGTGGCGGAGGGCCAGATGACGGAGGGCCGCATCGCCAGCGAGACGGGGGCGGCCGCGGGCGACCAGAACCTCTCGATCGAGATGCCCCCGATCGGCGGGGCGACCCCGCTGGCGGGCGGCACCAAGCCGGTCCCTGCGAAAAACGAGAAGGCGCCGGAGGCTCCTGCGCCCAAGCCGCAGCCGGCCGAGAAGCCCGCAGCCGCTGCTGCCGGCGCTAACACCGATCCGGCAACGCCCAACGTCCAGCTTGCCGCTTACAGCAGCCGCGCGCGCGCGGAGCAGGGGTGGCGCGAGATTTCCGGGCGAACCAGCGCGCTCCAGGGCATAAAATACCGCGTGATCGAGGGCCGCGCGGATATCGGCACCGTGTTTCGCCTGCAGGCGCTCCCCGGCGATCGGGCGGCGGCCAATCAGCTTTGCCGCACTCTCAAGGCGCAAGGGATCGAATGCCAGGTCAAGCCCTGACGCGGCACCATACCGTCGCGCAATTGCGCGCCGATTTTCCCGGGCACACCGTAGCCGCCGCGCTTGCCTGATCGCGGGCAAACTGTAACGCTCGTTTCATGATTCCCGCGATCTTCGGATGTTCCGGCCCCGAACTCACCGCTGAAGAGCGCGCCTTCTTCAAGGACGCTGACCCGGCGGGATATGTGCTGTTCGGGCGCAATTGCGAGAGCCCGGCGCAGTTGCGCGCGCTGACCGACGATCTGCGCTCCTTGCATGGCCGCCAACACCTCTTGATCTCCATCGATCAGGAAGGAGGGCGAGTTGCCCGCTTGCGCCCGCCGCACTGGGCGGCCTATCCTGCAGGCGAGGCGTTCGATCATCTCTACAAGGTCGCCCCGGCGAGCGCGATCGAGGCGGCGCGGGTCAACGCGCATGCGATGGCGCTCGAACTGGCGGCGATGGGGATCACGGTCGATTTCCACCCGCCGCTCGATCTGCGCCAGCCCGGCGCGCATGACGTGATCGGGGACCGTGCGCTGGGTGCCGACCCGATGCAGATCGCCGCGATCGGGCGCGCGGTGCTCGAGGGGCTTGCGGCGGGCGGGGTCACGGGGTGCATCAAGCACATGCCGGGCCATGGTCGCTCGATGGTCGACAGCCACAAGGAAGTTCCGACCGTCGCCGAGAGCGCCGAGGACCTCGGGCGCGACATCGCCCCGTTCAAGACGCTGAGCCATGCCTTGATCGGGATGACAGGGCACATCGTCTTCCCCGCCTGGGATGCCGATCACCCCGCCACCCTCTCGCCCACGATCATCAGCGAGATCATTCGCGGCGAGATCGGTTTTGCAGGCCTCCTCCTCACCGACGATATCGACATGGAGGCCTTGAGCGACACGGTGCCCGAGCGCGCCCGGCGCGCGCAGGCGGCGGGCTGCGACATCGTGCTCAATTGCTGGGCCAGGATGGATGATATGCGCGGCATTTGCGAGGCGCTTGCGCCGATGTCGCAAGAGAGCGCCACGCGGCTCGAGCGGGCGCTGGCGGGCACACGGATTGCATCTTCGCTCGAGCACGCCCACGGCGAGCTCATCGCCAAGCGCGACGCACTGCTCGCTTTGGCCGGGGAGCCCGCATGAACGAGGATGCGACCCCGGCGATCGATCCCGCATTGGCGGCCGACAAAGCGGGGGGCGGGTTCATGTTCGCGGGGCCAGCCGCGACCATGGCCGATCCTACCGCGCGCAGCGGCGAGGAGGCGCTCTATCTCGAGCTGGACGGGTGGGAGGGCCCGCTCGACCTGCTGCTGGATCTCGCGCGGCGCCAGAAGGTGGACTTGCGCGCGATCTCGATCCTCGCGCTGGTCGACCAGTATCTCACCTATATCGAGCGCGCGCAGGGCCTCAAGCTGGAGGTGGCGGCAGATCACCTCGTGACGGCGGCATGGCTCGCTTATCTCAAGTCCGCGCTGCTGCTGCCCAAGGAGGAGCAGGAAGACCCCTCGCCCGAAGAGCTCGCGCTGCGCCTGCAACTCAGGCTTCAGCGCCTTGGCGCGATGCGCGAGGCGGCCGCGCGGCTGATGGCGCGCGACCGGATCGGGCGCGACGTCTTCCTGCGCGGCGCGCCCGAGGGCCTCAGGATCGACCGCAAGACTGCGTGGAAATCCGATACCTATTCGCTGATCCAGGCCTATGGCCAGGTCAAGGCGCGCACCGCGCCGAGGATCTATCACGTCGCCAATCGCCCGGTGATGACGCTCGAGAGCGCGCTCGACCGGGTTTCGGCAATGCTGGGGGTGACGCTGGACTGGATGGACATCCGCGATTTCCTGCCCCCCCATGCCGAGCCGCGCCTGCGCAAGTCGGCGCTCGCTTCGAGCTTTGTCGCGGCACTCGAACTTGCGCGGCTCGGCCGGGCGGAGCTCGCGCAGGAGGAGGCCTTTTCGCCCTTGCGCATTCGGCGGCTCAAGCAGGGTGCGTCCGCTTGAGCGAGGGGCTGGTCCCCAGCGACGATGTCGCCCCGAGCGGTGCCGAAGCGCCAGGCGAGATCGAGCGCGCGCTGGAGGCGACGCTGTTCGCCGCCGAGGAGCCGCTCACCGTGGATGCGCTTGCGGCGCATCTGGGCGGGCTTGAGGCGGCTGAGGTGCGCGACGGCCTCGCCGCGCTCGCGCACCGCTATGCGCAGCGCGGGGTGCAACTGGTCGAGCGCGGGAAGCGCTGGCATTTCGAGACCGCGCCCGATCTGGCGCATCTCCTCAGGCGCGAGCGGGAGCAGGTGCGCCGCCTCAGCCGCGCCGCGACCGAGGTGCTCGCGATCATCGCCTATCACGAGCCCGTCAGCAGGGCAGAGATCGAATCGATCCGCGGGGTACAGACCGCCAAGGGGACGCTCGACGTGCTGCTCGAGGCGGGCTGGATCAGGCTCGCAGGACGCCGCGAGGTGCCCGGCCGCCCGGTGATCTATGCGACCACGCCCGAATTCCTCGACCATTTCGGCCTGCAGTCGCGCCGCGATCTGCCCGGCATCGACGAATTGCGCGCCGCCGGTCTGCTCGATCCGGTGGACGAGGCCTTCGAGGAGGCGCTGGAGTCGGGTGGGTTCGGCGCGGCAGATGACCGCGCCGGCGAGCATGACGACGACGAGCATGACGACAATTAGCAAGCGTGAATCCGCCAAGCGACTGGCGCACCCCCGGCACAATCCCTATATTGCGCGCGCACACGAACACGAAAGAGTATCCCCATGGGTCTTAGCGTCTGGCAAATCGCGATCATCGCAGTCGTCATCCTCGTCCTGTTCGGGCGGGGTCGCATCTCCGAAATGATGGGCGACTTCGGCAAAGGCATCTCCAGCTTCAAGAAGGGGATGAACGAGGATGTCTCCGAGCCGCCCGCCGCCAAGGCCCAGATCGAGGCGCCGGCCAAGGATGCGGGCACCTCGGATAAAGCCACCGAAACCAGCGACACGTCGACCCGCGCCTGAGCGGCGCAGGGTGCGCGGCGCTGGGATCGTCCTGAGGATCGCAACCAACCGTGAGTGGCGCCAGCGGGCGCCAGGGCAGGTCGTTCATGTTTGACATCGGCGCACTCGAACTGCTTGTGGTGGTGATCGTCGCGGTGATCGTGATCGGCCCCAAGGACATGCCGATGGCGATGCGCACTGCGGGCCGCTGGATCGGCAAGGTGCGCCGCGTCTCGGCCCATTTCCGCACCGGGATCGATGCGATGGTGCGCGAGGCCGAGCTTGAGGACATGGAAAAGCAGTGGAAGGCGCGCAATGAGGAGATCATGCGCCAGAGTGCCGCCACTGCCGAGAAGGAAGCCGGCGTCCCGGTGATGACCGGCCCGCCGCCGATCGCTCCTCCCGCGGGCGGCGACGAGGCTGGCAAGGCCGCCGAACCTGCGCCCGAGCCTGTTTCCACGCCGCCAGCACCGCAGCCCGCCTCCCAGCCAGCTTCATCCGGCGCCGAGCCCCCCAAGGAATGATGGGCTCTAAGCGATGGCACTGAAAATCAAGGACATCGACGAGACCAAGGCGCCGCTGCTCGATCACCTGATCGAGCTGCGCACCCGGCTCGTGCGCTCGATCCTTGCGCTGATGGTGGCGTTTGGCGTGTGCCTCTATTTCGCCGATCCGATCCTCGCCTTCCTTGTCCAGCCGCTGCGCGATGCCTTCCCCGATGGCGAGGGCCAGCTCATCTTCACCCGGCTTCCCGAGGTGTTCTTCGTCGAGCTGAAGGTCGCGCTGTTCGCCGGCTTCATGCTCAGCTTTCCGATCGTCGCCAACCAGCTCTGGGCGTTCGTCGCTCCGGGGCTTTATGCGAGCGAGAAGAAGGCGTTCCTCCCGTTCTTGATCGCGACGCCGGTGCTGTTTCTGGGCGGGGCGGCGCTCGCCTATTTCGTTGTGATGCCGACCGCTTTCACCTTCTTCCTCGGCTTTGGCGGGGAGCATGGCGGGCTGGATGTCCAGGCGCTGCCCTCGGCGGGCGACTATCTCGACCTCGTGATGCAGTTCATCCTCGCCTTTGGGATAACGTTCCTGCTGCCCGTGCTGCTATTGCTGCTCAACCGGGCAGGCATCGTTACGCGCGCCCAGCTGATCGCCGCGCGGCGCTACATTATCGTGGGCGTGGTGGCGCTGGCAGCGGTGGTGACGCCGCCCGATCCGGGCAGCCAGATCATTCTCGCGGTGCCGCTGCTGCTGCTGTTCGAGGGATCGCTCTTCCTGATGCGCTTCCAGGAACGCAAGATCGCGCCGGAGGAGGCCGCCAAGAATGCCTCGGAGGAAACCTCCGCCAAAACTAGCGCTTGAACACGCGCTCCCCGCCGATCCAAACCTCGTCCACGCGTGTCGTGCGGATATCGGCAGGAGAGGCGAGCAGCGGGTCACGGCCAACCAGCACGAAATCGGCGCGCTCGCCCGGCACCAGGCGGCCGAACCTGCCCTCGGCGAAGCCCGCATAGGCGGCATCGGCGGTGTAGGCCCGCAGCGCCTGCTCGCGGCTCACCGTCTCGCTCGGCCACCAGCCGCCGAAGGGTTCGCCATTCTCGTCCGTCCGGCTGATCGCCACGGCAATGCCAGCGAATGGATCGGGGGGCTCTACCGGCGCGTCCGACCCGAAGGCGAGCCGTCCACCCGCCTCGAGCACGCTGCGCCAGGCATATGCGCCCTCGAGCCGGTCCGCTCCCAGTCGCGCCTCGACCATCAGCCGGTCGGAGGTCTGGTGGAGCGGCTGCATCGAAGCGATGATGCCGTGTTCGCCGAAGCCCGGAATGTCAGACGGGTCGACAATCTGCGCGTGTTCGATCCGCCAGCGGCGATCGCCCTCATACGTTTCCGAAAGCTCGGCGATCGCGGCGAGCACATCGGCGTTCGCAGCATCGCCGATCGCGTGGACAGCGCTCTGGAAGCCATCGAGCGCGGCGCGGCTCATCAGGTTGCGCAATTGCGCAGGGGTCAGCCGCGGCAGGCCGTGGACGCCGGGCCGGTCGGCATAGGGGCTTTTGAGCACCGCGCCGCGCGAGCCGAGCGCGCCATCGAGATAGAGCTTGATCCCGCCCATGCGCAGCCGGTCATCGTAGAGCCATGGCGTGGGGGCGGGACCGGCGACGAGTTCGAGCGTCGCGAGACTGTCGGCATAGGCCATGATCCTGAGCTTGAGCGCGCCTGTATCGCCCGCGCGGCGATAGGTCTGCCAGTCGGCGACCGAGGTGCCCATGTCGGCGACCGCGGTGACGCCTTGTGCGATCAGCCGCTCCTGCGCCTTGGCGAGCGCGGCGTCGCGATCCTCCGGGCGCGGGGCGGGGACGATCGCGCCCACGAGCTCCTCGGCCCGGTCAACGAACACGCCGCTCGGCGCGCCCGAGGCATCGCGGATCATCTCGCCGCCGCTGGGGACGGGCGTTTGCGCCGTGACCCCCGCCTGCTCGATCGCGAGGCTGTTGGCCCAGCTCGCATGGCCGTCGATCCGCTGGAGCCAGACCGGGCGGTCGGCGATCGCGCTGTCGAGCTCGGCTGCGGTGGGAAACCGCCCGAGGCCCCATTTTTCCTGATTCCAGCCGCGACCGAGGATCCATGGCCGGCCGGGATTGTCGCGCGCGAATTCGGCGATCTTCGCGAGCGCCTCCTCGAGGCTGGCGGTGCCCGAAAGATCGAGCGTGAGCGCGCCGACGCCGATCCCCATCACGTGGACATGCGCATCGATCATGCCGGGCAGCATCACGCGACCTTCGCCATCGACGCCGAACTCTGTCGCAGGGCGCGCATCGCCGCGCTCGAGCACGGCGGTGATCCGCCCCTCCTCGTCAAACACGAGGCCGGTGAAGCGTTTGATCTCGCCCGCCTCGTCAATCGTGATGCCGTCGACATTGTCGACCAGCGTATCGGCGAATGCAGGGGCGGCGGCGAGGAGGAGCGTCGCGGCGAGGGCCGGGGCGAAACTTTGGAGCATGGCTGAAACCTTAGTCTGCGGAGCCCTTGGCGAGCCGGGTGATGAGCGCGCTTGTATCGCGGCGCCCGCCGCCTTGGGCTTGCACGTCGGCGTAGAACTGATCGACCAGCGCGGTGATGGGGGCGGACAGGCCGAGCCGGCGCGCTTCGGCGAGCGCATAGCCCAGGTCCTTCCTCATCCAGTCGATCGCGAAGCCGAAATCGAACTCGCCAGCCACCATCGTCGCCCAGCGATTGTCCATCTGCCAGCTCTGCGCAGCGCCTCCCGAGATCGCCTGGTAGGTCTTGTCGAGATCGAGCCCGGCGGCCTGCGCCAACCGGATCGCCTCGGAAAGCCCGCCCAGGATGCCGGCAATGCACATCTGGTTCGCCATCTTGGCGGTCTGCCCCGCGCCCGCCGGGCCGACATGGACGATGGCTTTGGCGTAGGGCTGCATCACGCCGCGCGCCCGCGCCATCGCCTCGGCGGTGCCGCCGCATATGATCGCGAGCTGGCCGTTGATCGCGCCCGCCTCGCCGCCGCTCACCGGCGCATCGACGCAGTCGATTGCGCGCTCCGCGCAAGTCTCGGCGAGGCGGCGGGCCATGTCGGCGGAGACAGTGGTGTGGTCAATGAGGCACGCGCCGCTCGCCATCGCGCCGAGCACGCCCGCCTCGCCCAGTGTCACCGCTTCAAGATCGTCATCGTTGCCGACGCAGGTGAGCACGAAATCCGCATTCTTCGCAGCCCCGGCGGGCGTGTCGGCGAAATCGACTTCGAGACCCTCCTCGGCCCATTCGCGCGCCCAGCGTTCGGCCCGTGCGGCCGAGCGGTTGTAGGCGATGACCCGGTGGCCGGCGCGCGCGAGGTGGCCCGCCATCGGGCCTCCCATCACGCCAAGGCCGATGAAGGCGATGGATCTGGCGTTCGTCATACGGCTCAAGTGCCTAGTGGCTAATGCCGCGCTTGCCAACGGAATCGGTTTGCCCTTGCGCCACCGAGCGCCTAGTCGGTGCAACCATCATGAACGCGCCCAACCAAGCCCTCGCCCAGCCGCCGGCGGAGACACCCGGCCTCGATGCCCTGACGATCGACCATGTCCGCGCGGCAGCGCAGCGGATCGAGGGTGCTGTCGTCAAGACGCCGATGATGCGCTCTATCACGCTTTCGGAGATCACCGGGGCGGACATCTGGTTGAAGTTCGAGAACCTGCAATTCACCGCCGCCTACAAGGAGCGCGGCGCGCTGAATGCGCTCCTCCAATTGACGCAGGAACAGCGCGAGCGAGGCGTGATCGCGGCTTCGGCGGGCAACCACTCGCAAGGTCTCTCCTATCACGGCACGAGGCTCGGCGTGCCTGTCACCATCGTCATGCCCAAAACCACGCCGACCGTGAAGGTCATGCAGACCGAGAGCGTCGGCGGCAAGGTCGTGCTCGAGGGGGAGACGTTCGACGAGGCACATGCCCGCGCGCGCGAGCTCGAAATCGAGCGCGGGCTCACTTTCGTGCACCCGTTCGACGATCCGCATATCGCCGCAGGCCAGGGGACGGTCGCGCTCGAGATGCTCGAGGTGAAGCCCGATCTCGATTGCCTCGTCACCCCGATCGGCGGGGGCGGGCTCATTTCCGGCATGGCGACCGTCGCGCGCGCGCTCAATCCGGCGATCGAGATCGTGGGCGTGCAGGCCGAGCTGTTCCCCAGCATGTTCGCCGCCGTGAAGGGTGTGGATCGCGCCTGCGGGGGCGATACGCTCGCGGAAGGCATCGCGGTCAAGCGGCCAGGGGCTTTCACGCAGAAGGTGATCGCCGAGCTGGTCGACGACATCATCCTGGTCGACGAGCCGAGCCTCGAGAAGGCGGTCGCGCTGCTGCTGCAGATCGAGAAGACGGTCGTCGAGGGCGCGGGCGCGGCGGGGCTCGCTGCGGTGCTCGCCAATCCGGAGCGCTTCGCCGGCAAGACAATCGGCCTCGTGCTGTGCGGCGGCAATATCGACACGCGCCTCCTTGCCAATGTGCTGTTGCGCGATCTTGCCCGGCAGGGCCGGCTCGCGCGCCTCAGGGTGACGCTGCAGGATCGACCGGGTGCGCTGTTCAAGGTCATGCGGCTGTTCGATGCGCACAATGTCAACATCATCGAGATTTATCATCAGCGCATCTTCACCACGCTCCCGGCCAAGGGGCTGATCACAGATATCGAGTGCGAGGCACGCGATGCAGCGCAGGTCGATCGCCTGGTGAACGCCCTGCGCGAGGCGAATTACGAGGTGCAGATGGTCGAGCTGAACTGAAGTCACCTGCCTCGCCCTGCTCGCCGCCAAAAGCGCACGAATCGTCCCACAATGCCAGGCTATGCACAGGGCTGTCGGCCCCGTGCATTGCCGCTCCGCGTTGCTCCTGCAACAATATCCGTTCCGGATGCATCTGCCGCGAGGCCTGTGGGTAAGTCTGTGGAGGGCGACTGCGCAAATTCAGCCGGAATTCGCTCGGTTTCGTGGTTAAAGCACTTTTACCCGGGAACCCAAACAGGCATAATATTGTCTTAACAGCAATACCGATGATTCTTCGCCCGAACCACCACGACAGCCGAGGTTGAGCCCCTTCTCGTGACGGCCCCGATCCGCTTCCCCCGTTTTTTCGTGACGAGCCCTGCGCCGTGCCCCTATCTGCCGGGGCGGCAGGAGCGCAAGGTGTTCACGGAGCTCAAGGGCGCTCATGCCGATCAGTTGAACGAGGCGCTGGGCCGCATCGGGTTCCGCCGCAGCCAGACGGTTGCCTATCGTCCCAGCTGCCTCGATTGCCAGGCCTGCGTCTCGGTCCGGGTGGTCGCCTCGCGGTTCAAGCCTTCCTCGACGCAGAAGCGCGAGCTCAAGCGCAACAGCGATCTGGTGGTCAACGAGTGCCGCCCATGGGCGACGAGCGAGCAGTTCGCGCTGCTCGCCAAGTATCTGAGCGTGCGCCATCCCGATGGTGGCATGTCGGCGATGGACGAGCTCGATTATGCCGACATGGTCGAACACACCCCCGTCACCAGCCACCTCGTCGAGTATCGCGAGCCCACCGATGATGGCTCGCCCGGCCGGCTCGTCGGTGCCTGTTTGACCGATCGGCAGGGCGATGGCCTCTCGATGATCTACTCGTTCTATGATCCCGATCACGAGAGCCGCGTGGGGCTCGGCAATTACATCATCCTCGACCATATCCAGCGCGCCGCGCAGGATGGTCTGCCGTTCGTCTATCTCGGCTACTGGGTCGATGGCTCGCCGCGCATGGCCTACAAGGTGCGCTATCGTCCGCTCGAAAGGCTGACCCGCGATGGCTGGCAATTGATGGACGGGGAGGAGCAGAGCCGACTTATCGCACAGGCCACCGCGCCGCGCGGATCGGAAGGTGGAACTATTTGCAACGCAAGGGGTAAAGACGGACAACCCGTCAAGTTTCCTGCGAGCTGATATTTTTGCGTATTCTGGGTGCCAACCTGGCTGTTGCGGCCGGGCTCTTTGGATCATTCGCGATCCCGTTCGGCCCCACGGTCGCGCCCGCTCTGGCACAAGCGGGCGGCGTGGGTTCGCAGGGTTCGCCGGCTCCCTCATCGCTCGAAGCAGACGACCAGCAAGCCGCGCCGCTCGGCACGACGCAGCCTTCTGCGGATTCCTCGGAGACCGAGGGCCGGAGCCGGCAAGAGATGGCTCCCGCACAGGGCGACGAACCGGGCCCAGCCGAGCAGGCTCCCGATCGGACTGATCGCGCCCCGGTACCGCCCGCCGAGACCGGCCCCGACATCTTCTCCTCCCGCAGGCTGGACGATCTCATCCCCGACAGTGCGCTCGACAATCCGCAGGATTGGGCAGCGCAGGGCGTCACTCAGCAGACCCCGCCTCCGCCGCCCCCGCTGGAGGAAGCTGGCGACCTCATCGCGCCCGCGCCTGTCCTCGCGCTGCCCGAGGATGTGCCTGTCCCCGAGCCACTCGAGCCCGATCCGCAACTCGCCGAGCTGGACCCGATCGACGCGCCCGACCTCGTCGATCTGCCCGAACTCGAGGAATACCGGATCAGCGATGAGCTCATTCTCGCCTTCCCGATCGATAATGATCGTTTTCCCGAACGCACCGATTTCATCGAGCGCTACAAGGCGCTCTCGACGATCGAGGCGCTCGATGGCGACGAGGAGGAAACCGTGCCCCAGCTCGCCGCCCGCGCCCGCGCCGACGAAGAGCTGCTGAGCGAAATCCTGCGCGTCTACGGCTACTATTCGGCCGAGGTGATCCGCCAGCTTTCGGGCGGCCGCCGCGGCATGAACGGCAACGGCGACACCTCCCCGGAAACCGGCGACGCGGCGAGCGATCCGCGCGTGCGCTTCGATATCCTGCCCGGCCCGCTCTACCGCTTCGGCGCAGTCGATCTCGGGCGGCTCGGCGACCTTGAACGCGATGACGCCGAAGACATTGTCGCCAGCTTCGCCATCAATCCCGGCGATCCGCTCTATGCCGACCGCATCCCGGCCGCGATCACCGAGCTGCGCATTCTCCTCGGCGACAGCGGCTATCCTTTCGTCGAGATCGACGAGCCCTCGCTGCTGATCGACCATGCGCGGCTGGAAGGCGATCTCGCCGTGCCCGTCTCCCCCGGCGGGCAATATGTGTTTGGCGAGGTCATCAGCGATGATCCACGCTTCCTCTCCGGGCGTCACCTCGAAACGATCGCGCGCTTTGAGGAGGGCGATGCTTATCAGGCGAGCCTGCAAGCCGATCTGCGCCGCGCGGTGCTGGCGACGGGCCTCGTCTCCAGCGTCGCGATCACCCCGCGCGAGGTTGCGCCGCCGCAGGGCGACGAGCCGGGCACGGTTGCGCTCGACGTTGCGCTCGAGCGGGCACCCTTGCGCACCGTTTCGGGCGCGCTCGGCTACGGCACCGAGGAAGGGTTCCGGATCGAGGCGGGCTGGGAGCACCGCAACCTCTTCCCGCCCGAAGGCGCGCTGCGCCTGCGCGGCATCCTCGGCACGCAGGAACAGCTCGCCAGCGTCAGCTTCCAGCGCTCCAACTTCATGGGCCGCGACCAGATCCTCACGCTCGATGCCTATGCCAGCGATCTCGACACCGACGCGATCGATGCGCGCACCCTCGCGGTGCGCGGCACCTTCGCCAAGGTCTCGAACCTGCTCTTTCAAAAGCCGCTGAGCTGGCAGGTCGGCGCCGAGGTCCTCTATACCAATGAGCGCAACTCGACCTTCTTCGAGACACGGCAGCCGCGCCAGGAATACCTCATCGCCGGCCTGTTTGGGCGCGCGACACTCGATGGCAGCAACGATTTGCTCGATCCCAGCCGCGGCTTCCGCCTGACCGGCATCCTCGCCGCCGATGTCAGCCGCACGCGCGGCGAGGTCAGCACTTATGTGCGCACCGGGGTGGACGCGATCACCTACCAGCCGATCGGCGATCACGTCTTTGCCGGCCGAGCGCACGTTCAGACGATTGTGGGTGCGAGCGTCTTCGACATCGCGCCCAGCCGCAGACTCTATGCCGGCGGCGGGGGCTCGGTGCGCGGCTATGCCTTTCAGGCGATCGGCCCGCGCGACGAGTTCGGCAACCCGATCGGCGGGCGCTCGCTGGTCGAGCTCTCGGCCGAGGCGCGCATCCAGACCGGCTTTCTCGATGGCGCGATCGAGGTGGTGCCTTTCATTGACGCGGGCACCGTCTCTACTGGGACCACCCCCGATTTCGGCGTGATCCGCGTCGGCGCAGGCATCGGCATCCGCTACAAGACCAGCTTTGGCCCGATCCGCGTCGATGTCGGCGTGCCGCTCAACCCAGACGAGTTCGACAGCCCCGTCGCGGTCTATGTCAGCCTCGGGCAGGCGTTCTGATGGCTGCGGATGAGCCACTGGACGATGCGCCCCAGCGCCGTCGCGGACGCGTCTGGGGCAAGCGGCTTGGCTGGGCGCTCGCCATCGTGCTCGCGCCGTTCCTGCTGCTGGGCGCATTCTTCGCAAGCCCCATCGGCAAGCGCTTCATCGCCGACCAGATCGCCGCTGTCGCGCCCGCATCCGGCCTGCGCTTCGAGGTCGGGCGGATCGAGGGCGACGTGTTCTCGCGCGCGGTGATCTACGACCTGGTGGCGAAGGACCCCAAGGGTGCCTTTCTCACCGCGCCTGTGGTGACGCTCGACTGGCGACCGCTGGCGTGGCTGTGGAGCGGGCTCGATGTCGAGGAACTGATCGTCGAGCGCGCCCGGCTCCAGCGCCTGCCCGAGCTGCTGCCGGGCGATCCCGACGCGCCGCTGCTGCCCGATTTCGACATCCGTGTCGGCCGGCTGGTGATCGACGATCTGCGTGTTGCGCCGGGCATCGCGGGCGAGGTGGAGCAGCGGGCCGAGCTGGTGGCTGAGGTCGATATCAGGAGCGGGCGCGCGCTGGTGGAGGCGGAGGGGCGCTTCGGCCCCGAGGATCGGCTTGCCTTCCTGCTCGACGCCGTGCCCGAGCGTGATCGGTTCGACCTCGCGCTCGATTATCGCGCCGCCGCCGATGGCCCGGTTGCGGCGCTCGCCGGCCTCGATGCGGCCTATCGCGCCCGGATCGAGGGCGACGGCACATGGAGCCGCTGGACCGGGCACGCGCTCGTCACGCGCACGCCTGCGCCGGATGCTGAGGAGGCCGCCCGGCCAAGCCGCGTCGCCGCCTTTCGCATCACCAATCGCGCCGGGCGCTACGGTGTGCTCGGCGAAGTCTCGCCGGAGATCGCCGAGGAGGGCATCCTTGCCCGCGCACTCGGGGATGGCGCGGCGGTGGCGCTCGCGGGGACCCTCGAGGAGAGCGTGTTCGACGGTTCGCTCGCGGTGGTGACGGACGCGCTGTTTGCGCGCGGAGGGGGCGTGCTCGATCTCGCGGACAACGCCGCCGATGGCTTTGAGGCGCGTCTCAACCTGCGCGATCCCGGACTCTTCGGCGAGAGCCTGCGGCTTGAGGATGCCGAGCTCGCTGCGCGGCTCACTGGCCGCTTCAGCAGGCTATCGATCACGCACACGCTCACCGCCGATGCGCTCGATGCGGGCGTGGTCCGGCTGGAGGACCTCGCCCAGAGCGGCACGGCGAGCTGGATCGACGGCACCTTCGCGCTGCCGCTTGACGTCACGGCCGAGCGCGTCGTCACCGGGCAGGACCTGGTCGACCCGCGCCTCGTCGGTGGCACGCTGCGCGGGCGGTTGACCTATCGCGACGCGCGGCTCGATGCGGACCGGCTGCGGCTCGATTTCCCCGGCCTCAGCGCTGTCGCGACACTGCGCGGCAATCTCGAGACCGGTGCCTTCGCGCTCGCCGGGCCGGTCAACGCGCAAGGGGTGAGCATCCCCGAGGTCGGCGAGGTCTCGGGCACCGCCAAGCTGCTCGTCCAGTTCGGCACCGCGACCCCTTGGTCGGTCAACGCCAACGCCTCCGGGCGGCTTACCCAGGTCTCCAATGCGAGTATCGCCAACATCGCGGGCGATCCGCTGCGCTTTCGCGGCTCGGCGAGCCTCGGGGCACAGCGCCCGATCGTGCTGCGCGACGTGGTGCTCGAGAGCGACGTGCTGACCGCGCGCTTCGACAGCCGCCTCGCAGGGGGAGAAGTCACGTTGACGGGCAGCGGGCGGCAGGCCGAATACGGCCCGTTCGAGGTCTCCGCCCAGCTTGCGGGCGATGCGCTCTCGGCTGACATCCTGCTCGCCAACCCCTATCCCGCCGCCGGGCTGGCCGACGTGCGCATCGGCATCGCACCCGCTGAGGAGGGCTTCGCGCTCGAGGTTGCGGGCGGCTCGCTGCTCGGGCCGTTCGAGGGGACGCTCGGTCTCCTGCTGCCCGAGGAAGGCCCGACCAGGCTCGATATCGAGCGGCTCGAGGTTTACCGCACCACCGCGCGCGGCACGCTCACCTTCGGCGAAGCCGGGCTGGCGGGCGAGCTTGCGCTGAGCGGCGGCGGGCTTGACGGCACCGTCGCTCTGGCGAGCATCGAGAGCGGGGCGACCCGGTTCGATGCCGACCTCACCGCCAACGGTGCGCGCTTCGGCGGGGAGACCACGATCGCGCTCGCGAGCGCCCAGATCAACGCCAGTGGCCGCTTCGGCGGCGGCGCGCCAACGCAGGTCGAGGCCGCCATCAGCGGGCAGGGCTTCCAGTATGGCCAACTCACCCTCGCGCGCTTCGCCGCAAACGCCGATATCACCGACGGGCGCGGAGACGTGACCGCCTCGATCGCCGGGCGCCGGGCCGACCGCTTCTCGCTCAAGCTCGCGGGCGACATCGCGCCCGAGCGCATCGCGCTGCTCGCGCGCGGTGAGTATGGCGGGCGGGCGATCACCATGCCGCGCCGCGCCGTGCTGCGATCGCTCGAGGGCGGGGGCTATGCGCTTGAGCCCACTCAGATCGGCTTCGCGCGCGGCTACGCCATCCTCGAAGGCCGGCTCGGCGGCGGGGAGACCGTCCTCTCCGCCCAGCTCGCCCGCATGCCGCTGCGCCTGGCCGACCTGGCGGGCGCGGACCTCGGCCTTTCGGGCCGGCTCTCGGGCACGCTCGCCTATGAGCAGCGCGGCGAGGGTGCCCCCACCGCCGAGGCGCGGCTCAAGGTCGACGACTTCGCGCGCTCCGGCCTCGTCCTGTCCTCCAAGCCG
>JAZBNR010000073.1:0-25470 GCA_036350735.1 Erythrobacter sp. | reverse complement strand
GCTGCTCGTCTCGATCGGGTTCTACATCGTGCTCTCGCTCGCCAGCGCGCTTGTCACCACCTTCGATGCACTGATCGCGGTGCGCGCGGCGCAGGGCTTCTTCGGGGCGGGCATCGTCGCGCTGCCGCCCGCGATCATCCGCGACCGCGTGGGCGGGGACCGGATGGCGCGGCTGATGAGCATGATCTTCGTCATCTTCATGCTGGTCCCCGCGATCGCGCCGAGCATCGGAGAGCTGATCCTGCTGGTGGCGGACTGGCGCATGGTGTTCGGCGCGATGGCGGTGCAGGGTGCGATCATCGGCACCTGGGTGTGGCTGCGCCTGCCCGAGACGCTCGCGCCCGAGAACCGCCAGCCGATCCGTGTGCGTCCCATCGCGCGCAACATGGCCCGCGCGCTCAGCCTGCCGAGCGTCATCGGTTACGTGCTGGGTTCCTCGCTGGTGTTCGGCGCGCTGTTCGGCTTCATCAATTCCTCGCAGCAATTGATCACCGAAACCTTCGGCGCGGGCGACATCTTCCCGATCGTGTTCGGCATTTGCGCGGGCGCGATGGCGCTTGCGAGCTGGTCCAATTCGCGCATCGTCGAGCGCTTCGGCGCGCGCCGGGTGAGCCACACCGCGCTGATGGTGTTCATCCTCGTTGCCAGTGTGCAGGTCTTTTTCGCCTACCGCCCGGAGGAGAGCTTGTGGGTGTTCGTCCCGCTGATGGCGATCAACATGGCGCTGCTGGGCTTCATCGGCAGCAATTTCGGCTCGATCGCGATGAACCCGTTCTATGCGATCGCGGGCGCGGCGAGCTCGGTCCACGCTTTCGTGCGGATGACGGTGGCCGCAGTGCTGGGCGCGGGGATCGGCTACGCTTTCGATGGCACCGCGCAGCCGCTCGCGCTCTCGCTGCTGGCGGCGGGCCTTGCCTGCCTCGTGCTCGTGCTGTTCAGCGAGAAGGGCAGACTGTTCGGCCCGCCAGAGCCCGAATTGGGTTTCGGCGCGGCCCCTGCCGAATAGGCCTCAAGGCTCGCCCCCGAGCCGCCGCCACGCGAGCTGCGCGAATTCGCACAGCAAGGGCCGCGTGTCGCGCGGGTCGATGATGTCCTCGACGTTGAACCGCTCTGCCGAGCGGAACGGGCTCGTCACTTTCGCCAGCCGCTCGCGGATTTCCTCGAGCAGCGCTGCGGGATCGTCCGCCGCCTCGAGTTCGGCCTTGTAGGCGACCTCGAGCCCGCCCGCGATAGGGAGGCTCCCCCAGTCGCCCGAGGGCCAGCAATAGCGATACTGGTAGCGCTCGGCGTTGCTCATCGCGCTCCCGGCAATGCCGTAGGCGCGCCTCAGGACGACGCTGGCGAGCGGCACACTGGCGCGGTAGATCGCGTTCATCGCCTGGACGCCGTAGCGGATCGTACCCGCAACTTCCGCCTCGCGTCCGATCATGAAGCCGGGATTGTCGACGAGGTGAACGATCGGCAGGCGGAACTGGTCGGCGAGACGCACGAACCGCTCGACCTTCTCAGCTGTCTTGGCCTCCCATGATCCGCCGAGGAAGGAGGGATCGCTCGCCACCACCGCCACCGGCCAGCCGTCGAGCCGCGCGAGCGCGCTGATCGCGGCGCGGCCCCAGTGCTTGCCGATCTCGAACACGGTGCCGGTATCGAAGAGCATCTCCATGCAGCGGCGCATCGAATAGACCTGCTTGGGATCGCGCGGGACGAGGCTCAGAAGCGCCTCCTCGCGCCGGTCGGCCCGATCGCCGGTTTCGACCCGCCGGGCCGCTTGCCCGACATGCTCGGGCATGAAGGCGAGAAAGTGGCGCGCGCGGGCGAAGGCCTCGGCCTCGGAGGCGACCTCGTCGTCGACCACGCCGTTGCGGGTGTGGATCTGCGAGCCGCCGAGCCGCTCTTTGGCCTCCTCGTGGCTGGCGGCATCGTCCCTGTAGGCCTCGCCCAACCCATCGACCACCGCAGGGCCCGCGGCGAAGATCTGGGAAAGGCCCTTGACCATGATCGAATAATGGCTGGCGACCGTCCGCGCCGCGCCCAGCCCGGCGGTCGGCCCCAGCGCGAGCGCGACCACGGGCACGGTGTCGAGATTTTGCACGACATCGCCCCAGCCGGGCACGGCGGGGATATAGGTCGCGCCGATCTGCTCGAGGGTCTTGACGCTGCCGCCGCCGCCCGTCCCATCGATCATGCGAATGAGGGGAAGCTTGAGCTCGTGCGCCATGCGCTCGGCCTGCACCATCTTGCGCGCGATCCCGGCATCGGCCGCGCCGCCGCGAATGGTGAAATCGTCCGCAGTGGCGACGACGGGGCGCCCATGCACGAGCGCCTTGCCAAACAGGAAGGGGGCAGGCGTGACGCTTTCGAGCTCGCCCGCCTCGTCATAGCGCGCTGTCCCTGCAATCTTGCCGATCTCGCGGAAGGAGCCGGGATCGCACAGGGCGGCGAGCCGCGCGCGGGCGTCCATCTTGCCGCGCCCATGCTGGCGCGCGACCTTGTCCGGCCCGCCCATCGCCTCGGCCAGCGCCTCGCGGCGGCGCAGCTCCTCGAGTTCCTTCGCCCAGGTCATCCGGCCCTCCCGTTGCCCACCCCGCTGCGACTAGCGAGCAGGCTCGCAAGTCTCGCTCCCCTCCCGCTTGCGGGAGGGGCTGGGGGTGGGTCAAGCCTCCTCAGGCTCCACCACGCACAGCAGTGCATCGACTTGCACCTGCCCGCCGACCTCGGCCGCGAGCCCGCTGACCGTGCCCGCGAAAGGCGCGGTGAGGGCGTGTTCCATCTTCATCGCCTCGAGCACCAGGAGCCGCTGCCCGGCGGCAACGGCCTCGCCCTCGGCCACATCCAGCGCGATGACCTTGCCCGGCATGGGAGCGAGAATCGCGCCGTCGGCGGCGGAGGCGGCTCCGGTGCCGCGGCTTGCAAAGGGGGTGAGCGCGAAGGTCTCGCCCAGTTCGTTGACCCAGATCGTCTCGCCGTCATCATATTGCAGCACGCCCTCGAAAGGGCGCGCGGCATCGCCGATCACCACCGCCTCGCGGTGCATCATCGCGACAGCCGTGCGCGGGGCGGCGTTGAGGCGGAAGCCGGTTAGCGCGAGCCCGCCGGGGGGATCGCGCCGGGTGAGCATGGGGATTGCCGCCTGATCGAGCGCGGATTGCGACAATTCGACCGCCTCGGCCCATTCGAGATGGCGCTCGATCAGCCCGGTATCGAGCCGCGCCGCCTCGAAATCGTCCGAGGTCAGCGCTTGCAGGAGAAACGGTGCGTTGGTCTTGATCGGGTGGACCAGCAATTCCTCGAGGCAATCCTCAAGCCGCCAGATCGCCGCCTCGCGATCCTCGGCATGGACGATCAGCTTGGCGATCATCGGATCGTAAAACGGGCTGATTGTGTCGCCCTGCTCGACGCCGGTCTCGATGCGGGTGATGCCATCGTCGATCGAGAACATCGCGAGCCGCCCGGTGCTGGGGAGGAAGCCCTTGGCCGGGTCCTCGGCATAGAGCCGCGCTTCGATCGCGTGGCCGTTGATGCTGAGATCCTCCTGCCCGAGCGGGATCGGCTCGCCTGCCGCGACGAGCAATTGCCATTCGACCAGATCGACCCCGGTGATCTCCTCGGTGACGGGGTGTTCGACTTGCAGCCGCGTGTTCATCTCCATGAAGAAGATGCGGTCGGCGTGCAGGCCCTCGCTGGCATCGGCGATGAATTCGATCGTGCCCGCGCCCTCGTAATCCACTGCCTTGGCCGCGCGCACGGCGGCGGCGCAGATCGCCTCGCGGGTGGCTTCGTCCATGCCGGGGGCGGGGGCCTCCTCGATCACCTTCTGGTGGCGGCGCTGCAATGAGCAGTCGCGCTCGAACAGGTGGACCACGTTGCCGTGGGCATCGCCGAACACCTGCACCTCGATATGGCGGGGCGAGGTGATCCACTTTTCCAAGAGCACCTCGTCATTGCCGAAGCTGGCCCTGGCCTCGCGGCGGCAGCTTTCCAGCGCGGCGGCGAAATCGGCTTGCGTCTCGACCTTGCGCATCCCCTTGCCGCCGCCCCCCGCGACCGCCTTGATGAGCACGGGGTAGCCGATCTTGTCCGCTTCGTGTGCGAGGCGCCCTAGCGACTGGTCCTCGCCCTCATAGCCGGGCGTCACCGGCACGCCCGCCTCGCGCATCAGCTTCTTGGCCGCGTCCTTCAGCCCCATCGCCTCGATGCTGGCAGGCTTCGGCCCGACCCAGATCAGCCCGGCGTCGATCACGGCCTGCGCGAAGGCGGCGTTCTCGGAAAGAAAGCCGTAGCCCGGGTGGATCGCCTCTGCCCCGGTCTCCTTCGCCGCAGCGATGATCTTGTCGCCCACGAGATAGCTTTGGCCAGCGGGCGAGGGGCCGATAGGCACCGCCTCGTCTGCCTCGCGCACATGCAGCGCCTTGGCATCGGCATCGGAATAGACCGCGACGGTCGCAATTCCCATCGCGCGCGCCGTGCGCATGATCCGGCAGGCGATCTCGCCGCGATTGGCGATGAGCAGCTTCGCGATCATCGTGCGGGCGCTCCCGTGCAATCCGTCTCGATGTGTGAATAGGCTATTCCGGCGATCTTCCACGCACCATCGACCCGCACCAGGTTGACGATGTTGACACCGCAATGTGACCGCTCCCCGTCGATCAGGAACTCGTAATCTGCGCTCACCGTGGCGACCGGACCTGCCTCGATGGTTTTGAGGTTCCAGATCGGCTCGGCGAGGTCGCTGGTGGAGGCGGCGATTGAGGCGATCAGGCGTTCGAGCGGCATGGCGCGCACCCGGTCCTCGCCTTCGCGCTCCTCAATGACGGTTACGCTGGCGCCCTCGACTGCCATGGCGCGCATGGAATCGGCATCCTGCGCGTCAAAGGCTGTCATGAAGGCAACGAGGGCGGTGGCAGGCTCGCTAGCGTGATCGGCTGCAGCGAGGCTGCAAGGGGGCGCGAGAGCCAGCAGAGCGGCGATGGCGTGGGGAAGGGCTTTCATTGGTGCGTGATTAGCCGCAATTCTGCATCATTGCGAGCGGAGCGAAGCAGTGCAGAGCGGATTGCCTGACCTTCCGGATCGCCACGAAGCCAGCGCCTTCTCGCAATGCCGGTCAGCGGGATGACGGTCGGTAATCCGCGATGCCCCAATCGATCCCGCCCGCCGGCATCTTCTCGCGGTTGAGTGCCGCCGAAAGGAAGGCGCGCACGCCGTAAAGCGCCTTCTCGCCGCGCGGCACATAGGTGCGGTTGTTCCACGCCTCGGTCCCCCGACGCGCGACCTTGCGGCCGATCGCGCCGTAGATGCGCGCAGCGGAGAGCACTGCCCAGCGGCTGCGGAACGGAAGGCGCGCGGCGCCCACGCGCGCGGCCGCCTCGTGCTTTTCGACCAGCGCAACGAGCCGCGCGGTCATCTCGGCGAGCTCGGCGCGGTGATGCGGCTTGGTGTGCTGGCCGGGCTCGATGTCCTGCTCGACCAGCCATTCCATCGGCAGGTAGCAGCGCCCGGCAGCGTCATCCTCCACGATGTCGCGCGCGATGTTCGAGAGCTGGAAGGCGAGCCCTAGGTCGCAGGCGCGATCGAGCGTGTCGGTGTCTTCCGGGTCGACGCCCATGACGACCGCCATCATCACCCCCACCGCGCCGGCGACATGGTAGCAATAGCGCAGCATGTCGGCCTCGGTGCGCGGGCGCCAATCCTCGGCATCGAGCTGGAAGCCGGCGATCACGTCCTCGGCCATCTGCGGGGTGAGCCCGACCTCGCGCGCGACGATCCCCAGCGCATCGAAGGCGGGATCGCCGGTCTTGCGCCCGGCAAAGGCGAGCGCGGTGAGCCTGCGGATCAGCGCGAGGCGCGAGGGCAGATCGGACTGCTCGCCCAGCTCGCCGCCGAGCACCTGATTGTCGGCGATATCGTCGCAGCGGCGGCACCAGGCGTAGAGCAACCAGGCGCGCTCACGGGTCTGCCGGTCAAACAGGCGGGCAGCGGCAGAAAAGCTTTGCGAGCCGTGCTTGATCGCCAGCCGCGCATGATCGACCAGCGCGGCGCGGGTGGCGGGGTCATGGTCGAGCTCAGACATGGGCTCCGCTCGCACGAATGGCAGGGGCGCAGGCGAGCCGCAGAACGCTTCGCTTCACAAGTCCTCGGCCTTCATGCGGAAGATCGGGGTATGGGGCTCGTAGGCGGCCATCTTTTCGAGGAGATCGGGCAGCGTCTCGGCGGCGATCAGGATGTTCTGATGGGCAGGGCGCACGAAGCCGACCTCCACCATATGCGCCTTGAAGGCGATCAGATGATCGTAGAAGCCGAAGGCGTTGAGTAGGCCCACGGGATCGCAATGGTAGCCGAGCTGCGCCCAGCTCATCGCTTCCCACAGCTCGTCCATCGTGCCGACACCGCCGGGCAGGGTGATGAAGCCATCCGAGAGATCGGTGAATTTCTGCTTCCTCTCGTGCATCCCGCCGACGGTAATGAGCTCATCGCAATCATGGTTGGCGACCTCGGCCTTGACCAGATGCTCGGGGATGATCCCGATCACCTCGCCGCCCGCTTCCTTGGCCCCGCGCGCCACGGCGCCCATCAGGCCCAGGCGCCCGCCGCCATAGACGGTGCCGATCCCGCGTTGCGCGAGTTCGGCGCCCACCCGGTAGGCGACTTCGACATAGCGGGGGTCCGCCGGCGAGGCGGAGCCGCAATAGACAGCAAGACGTTTCATGACGCGGCCCTTAGAAGCGCGAAGCCGGGCTGACAATCACGCGGTCGCCTTGATGGCCAGATCCTCCAGCATCAGCCCCGCCGTCGCCTTGCCGCTGCCCACGACGCCCGGAATCCCCGCGCCCGGATGCGTGCCCGCGCCCACGAGATAGAAGTTTTCGATCACGTCGTCGCGGTTGTGGCCGCGCAGATAGGCGCTTTGCCAAAGGACCGGCTCGAGGCTGAAGGCGCTGCCCATATGCGCCGAGAGATCCTGCTTGAAGTCCTTGGGCGCATAATGGAACTTGGTGACGATCCGATCGTGGATATCGGGGATCAGGCGGCGGCCGAGCTCGTCGAGGATCATTTTTTCAAGCCGCGGGCCCTCCACGTCCCAATCGATCGGCATCTTGCCCATGTGGGCGACCGGCACCAGCGCGTAGAACGTGCTCATGCCCGGCGGCGCCATCGAGGGATCGGTGACGCTCGGGTGGTGCAGGTAGATCGCGAAATCCTCGGGCAGCACGCCGTTCTTGTAGATGTCGTCAAGCAGGCCCTTGTAGCGGTTGGCGAACAGGATCATGTGATGCGCGATCCCCGGCCATTCGCCCTCGAGCCCGAAATGGACGACGAACAGGCTGGGCGAATAGCTCTTGCGCGCAAGGCTCTTGGCCATCTTCTGCCCGCGCTGCGAGCCCGAGAGCAGATCCTTGTAGGAATGCATGATGTCGCCGTTGGAGGCGACCGCATCGAATCGCTCGCGCCAGCCCGATTGCGTCTCCACCTCGGTCGCGCGGGTGCCCATCGTGTGGACCTGGATCACCGGATCGCCCACGCGTATGCGTCCGCCGAGCCGCTCGAATTGGCGCACCATCCCCGCGATCAGGCGATTGGTCCCGCCACGCGCCCACCACACGCCGCCATCCTTCTCGAGCTTGTGGATGAGCGCATAAATCGAGGAGGTCTTCATCGGGTTGCCGCCGACCAGCAATGAGTGGAAGCTGAAGGCCTCGCGCAGCTTGGGATGCTCGATATAGCTTGAAACCATTGAATAGACCGAGCGCCACGCCTGCTCCTTGACCAGCGCGGGCGCGGCCTTGAGCATGGTCTTGAAATCGAGGAACGGGGTGTGGCCGAGCTTGACGTAGCCTTCCTCATAGAC
This sequence comes from Erythrobacter sp., assembly GCA_036350735.1. Lineage (GTDB taxonomy): Bacteria > Pseudomonadota > Alphaproteobacteria > Sphingomonadales > Sphingomonadaceae > Erythrobacter. The sequence continues at coordinate 17,627 of JAZBNR010000073.1, read as the reverse complement.
GCGCTGCGAATATTCGAGGAAGCGGGCATAGCCCACCACGTCACCGGGATTGAGCTTGGCGATCTCGGCGTTGAGCTGTTCCTCGTCGTTGGAATATTCGAAATTGGTGCCGTCGGGCCAGTTGAGCCGGTAGAACGGCATGACCTTCATCAATTCGACATCCTCGGCGATGTCGTGGCCGGTGAGCTGCCACAGCTCCTCAAGGCAGGGCGGATCGGTAATCACGGTTGGCCCGGCATCGAAGGTGAACCCGTCCTTCTCCCAGAAATAGGCCCGCCCGCCCGGCTTGTCGCGCGCCTCGATCACGGTGGTGGCGATGCCGGCCGATTGCAGCCGGATCGCGAGCGACATCCCGCCGAAGCCCGATCCGATGACGCAGGCGCTCTTGCCCTCGTAACGCTTGGCAAGGCGCGGATCGATCCCCCGCGCGGGCGGCCGCTGGGGAGTACCGAGATCGAGTTTCGCATCGGCGTTCATGCCGTCTTCTCCGTCTTCAATGCTGGTTTCGCGTCAGGTTCGGCGCCGGGTTTCGCGTCTGGTATCACAGCCGCCTCGCCCGCATTGCCGCGTTGGGATTTGAGGGGCTCGCCCTCGCGGAAGATTGCCGCGAGGGCGCGCGCAATAGATACGGGCGGCTTGCCCCACAGGACGCGCAACCGATCTCGGATCGGCGAGCGCGCGGCGTAGAAGCGCTCGATCAGGCCTTGCCCCAGACCATAGAACCGCTCGAACACGTCGACCCGGCGTTCGGGCTCGGCGGCGAAGAAAAGGAAGCGCGCGAGCATCCGGTAATAGGCGGTGCGCTTCCAGTGGCTCTTTGCGCGCGCCTCCATCAGCGCCGCCATCTGCGGCCCCGCAAGATCCGCCTCGCGGGCGATCGTGAGCGCATTTTCGACCGCGATCGGGATGGTGTAGCTGGTAAGCGGGTGAGTGAACCCCCCGCGCGCGCCCGCGACGACGACACCGGGGATGCGCACCTCGCCCTGATAGGCGTCGAAATCGCCCCCCGTCAGAACCGGCAGCAGCCCCGCCTCGTGGCCGATGGGCGTGCCCTTGGTCCAGCCGCGCTGGTGGCAATACTGGTCGATCCGGCCCGAAAGCGCCGCGCGATCGAGCTTGGCATCGTCGGCATAATAGGTGTCTTCAACGAAGACATCGTGTGCGCCCAGCGGCAGGACGTAGACGAAGCGATAGGCCGCGCCATTGCCGTGCGGGGCAAGCTGGTCGACATCGCCGTCCATGATCACGGGGCGCTCGATCCCGTGCGGCTCCTCGAGGCGGACATGACGGCCCATGAAGACCTGCCAGCCGCCCCTGAGATGCGGCGAGGGCTGGAAGCTGCGGCAATCGATCACCATGCGCGCATCCAATCGCGTGCCACCCTCGAGCTCGACCCCGCGCGCATCGAGCGAGGCCACGCGCTTGCCGAGCATCAGCGCGGATTGCGGCAGCATCCGGGTGAGCCCTTCATGGAAATCGGAGGAGGCGAGCGAGTGGTAGGCAGTCGCGAGCGTGCGCTTGAGCTTGGGAAAGCGCACGTCATAGCCCTTGTCCCAGCGCGTCTGACGGAAATCCTGCATCAACGCGGTGCCCTCAGGCGAGAGATCGCTCGCGAACCAGCTCCAGCGGTGATTGCCGCCGATCGTGCGGCCCGCCTCGATCAGCCTGATCCGGAACTCGGGCCGCGCCCGGTGCAGCGCGAGCGCGATGAGGCCTCCTGCAAGGCCCCCGCCGACAATCGCCGCATCGAGTGTGGATTCGCTCATCTGGCTCAAAGCCCTAGGGCAGCAGGCAGCGCTGGGCAATGATGCAGCAGCGAAGGGGCGCGCCACTCCCCGCCCTTCGGCAACATTCGTGCACAAAGCAGAAACGAAAGTCAGCCCCGCCCGTAGATAGGGCAACCCCTCTTTGCCCCGAACTCAAGGCGTGAACATGATTTTTTCCCTCAGCGCCCCGCGCCCCTTCCATCGCCTCTTCCATCGCCCCTTCCATCGCCCTTGCGCACAAGCGCGGGCCATTGCCACCCTCTCAGCCGGCCTTCTCGCGCTGGTTCTCGGATCGAGCCCGGCCGCGCTCATGGCGCAGCCGCAAGAGCAGGCCGCACCGGCAGACCGTGGAGCGGTCGAAACCGCACAGGCCCCCTCCAACGCTTCCGGCCCCGAGCTTCAGACCGAGTTCGAGAACAGCGCGTTCGCCGGCGATTTCCTCTCCGCCGGGATCGGGGTGGGCATCGGGCCGAGCTATGTCGGCTCGGACGATTACCAGGTCGTCCCCATCCCCGTCTTTCAGGGCAGGGTCGGCGGGATCGCGATCAATCCGCGCCCCGCCGGCTTCGCGCTTGACGTGATCGACGACGGGCGCAAGCCCGTCTCGCTCCAGTTCGGCCCGGCGGTGCGGCTCAACTTCAATCGCGCGGTCGACACGCGCGACGAGCTGGTGGAGGCCTTCCCCCGGCTCGATCCGGCGGTCGAGGTGGGCCCCAATGTGGGCATCAATTTCAACGGCGTGCTCCATTCGGTCGATAGCCTCACGCTCGGCGCCGATGTGCTGTGGGATATTGCGGGCGCGCATAACGGGCTCGCGGTGCGCGGCAACGCGACCTATTTCACGCCCGTGAGCCGAGGCGCGGCGGTCACGCTATCGGGCCACGCGACCTGGATCGACGACAGCTTCGCCGACTATTATTACACCGTGGATCCCGCGCTTGCGCCGGGCACGCCGCTGCCCGCCTTCGAGGCGCAGGGCGGCTTCCAGAGCGCAGGGGTGACGAGCCTTGTCTTCGTCGATCTCGATGGCGATCTCCTCAATGGCGGGCTCGCGCTGTTCGGCGTGGTCAATTATTCGCGTGTGCTCGGCGATGCGGCGACATCGCCCTTCACCAGCGTGGCAGGCAGCGCCGACCAGTTCTTCGGCGGCGTGGGGATCGGCTACACCTTCTGAGCGCCCCGAAACTTGGTGGGATTGTTCAGGAACCCGAAAGCAGCATACTCATTTAGCGTTGAATTGCGCGCCCCGGCATCCGCCCGGGCGCTGTTGGCGCAGGGGCCCTCGCCAAGGGGGCAGTCCCGGCGCGTTCGAGGCAGGAGGGAGTTGGATGGATTGGGCGAACCGGCGGGCTTTCGTGGCGGCGATGATCGGTTGTGCGCTGGCGGTGCCGGCTGCGGCCGAGACGGGCGAGATCGCGGGTGAGGCGGCCGAATTCGAGCTTGCGCCCGGCGCCGAGCCGCAGCCCGCATTGATTGCGCTTGCCGCCCAATCGCAGGCCGGCCCGCCAGCGGATGCGCCCGCCCCCCGGCCCTTCGCGATGGCCAAGCCCGTGTTCGACGAGACCTGGGCCTCGGTCGGCCTCGGGCTGGGCTTCGTGCCGAGCTATTCGGGATCGGACGATTACCAGGCCTTCCCCCTCCCGCTCATCGCCGGGCGCGTGGGCGGGGTGGGCATCAGCCCCAACGGACCCGGCTTCGTGCTCGACCTGTTCTCGCCCGCGCCCACATTCGGCCCGCGCAAGACGACATTCAGCGCCGGCCCCGCCTTTCGTGTGCGCGCCGACCGGGTGCAGCAGATCGGCGACGACGTGGTCGATAGGCTGCAGGATCTCAATCTCGCCTTTGAGCTCGGCGGCAATGTCGGCGTCTCCTTCCCCGGCGTGTTCAATCCGCGCGATTCGCTCTCGGTGGGCACGCAGGTGCGCTGGGATGTCGCGGGCGCGCACGAGGGCATGGTGATCGAGCCGCAGATCGGCTATCGCCGCGCCTTCGGCACCGGGATTGCCTTCCAGGCGCAGGTCGGTGTGCAGTTCGTGGACGATCGCTTCGCCGACTATTATTTCAGCGTCTCGCCCGAGCAGAGCGCTTTGAGCGGATTGCCGCAGTTCCAGGCTGACGGCGGGCTCAATTCGCTGGGCGGCGTCTCGATCATGAGTTTCGATCTTGACGGCAACCTCCTCAATGGCGGGCTCAGCATCTACACCGTGCTCGGCTATTCGCGGCTGGTGGGCGATGCGAGCGAGACGCCCTTCACCGATCTGCGCGGCGATCCCAACCAGTTCCTCGGCGGGGTGGGCGTGGGCTACACCTTCTGATCGGTCCGCGCTGATCGACGAAAGGCCCTGGCCGGGCCGGATCGGCGCTTTGTCGCATGAGCCCGCGCACTCGCCGGAAACGGCTTGCCGGCACCGACTTTCGCGGCGAATTGGCGCGCATGAACCACGCCCGCAACGCTCTTCTCGCCAGCATCGCTTCATTGTGCCTCGTTGCCTGCGGCAATGACGACACGCCGCCACCGGTTGGCGGACCGGGGCCGACTCCGACTCCGACTCCGACCCCTTCGCCTACACCCACCCCGACCCCCACTCCCGGCATCGTCACGCTCGAGTTCGATTTCGGCGCGGTGGGCGAGGAGTGGACCAGCGACATCGCCGAATGGGGCAGCTCGCGCGAGATGGTCGAGTTCGCGGCAGAGGTCGAGGAGGTGCCCGACAATCAGGGCATCACCGGCCTCAAGCTCGCGGGCACCAACCGCTCGGACGATCTCGCCATGTTCACCTGGCGCCGCATCGAGAACCTCGAGCCCGATCAGCCCTATCGCATCGAGGTCGAGCTCGAGATCGCCTCCAACGTGCCCGAGGGCTGCGTCGGCGTGGGCGGGGCGCCGGGGGAATCGGTCTACATCAAGGCAGGGGCAAGCGCGGTCGAACCCGAGGTGAACCCGGCCGACCAGCTGCTCAATCTCGATAAGGGCAACCAGTCCAATGGCGGCGAGAATGCGGTGGTGATCGGCGATCTGGCGGTGCCCGGCCTCACCGATTGCGGCCTCGAGGGGCCGTTCGCGCTCGACATGCTGACCACCGAGGAAGACCAGGCGCCCGTCGTCACCAGCGACGAGAACGGCAATCTGTGGCTGATCCTGCTCTCGGATTCGGGCTTCGAGGCGCGCTCGATCTGGTATCTCGTCTCGGCGCGCTTCACGCTCACCGCGCAGGATTAAAGGCTAGGCCGCCTTCATCGCCGCCAGATCCGCGCGCGCGGCGATCGCCTCGGCGGTGTGGACGCGCGCAGCCTCGGAGAGCGCCTTGCCCAGATGCCAGTCGAGGATCTGCATTCCTTCCGGGATCGGCGGCACCAGCAGTGCATCGGCCTGCGCGAGGCTCGCCTCGACGCTGCCCTCGCTCGCCACCACCATCGAGCGCGACATGATTTCGACAAGGCTCGGGAAGCTGCGCGCGGGCTTGCGCCTGAGGAGAATGTCGCGCGCGAGCTGGCCGGGGCTGCGCACGTCGTCATAGGTCGCATCGACTTGCCAGCGCGCGCCCGCATCCGCCCGCAGCGCGACGACCACGTTCGGCCCCGCCTTCAATTCGCGCATGATCCTCACCGGAATGTTGTCGAGCACGCCGCCGTCGATCAGGATGTCGCCTTGCGCCGTTATCAGCGGCGGCAGGATCGTGGGCAGCGAGCCCGAGGCGCGCACCGCCTCCCACAACGGGCCGCGGGTGTGGACGAAGATCCCGTTGGTCGAGAGATTGGTCGAGACGCCGAAGAAATTGTAAGGCAGATCAGCGATGTCCTTGGTGCCGTAACGCGCGCGCAGCTGGGCATCGAAAACGCGCGGATCGAGCAGCGAGTGGACCGGGATCGTCACCCGCTTCATCGCCTTGTTGGCGATGAACATCTCGTGCATCTGATCGAGCGTCTCCTCGGCGGTCAGCCCCTGCGCCAGGGCGCCCGCCATCGCCGCGCCCGCGCTGGTGCCGCCGTAATAGTCGATCGGGATGCCGTTCTCGATCAGCGCCTGCATCACGCCGATATGCGCGCAGCCCAGCGCCCCGCCGCCGGCCAGCACCACGCCGTTTGCCCGCCCCGCCATGAACCGCGCGACGCGATCGAACGCGGATCCGCTGTCGAGCGGGACATGGTGATGGAGCTTGACGTGGCGCCCCTCGAGCCACGCGCCTGCGCCCGCGATGTCCTGCGCCTGGCGCTCGCGCCACAGCACGAGCATCCGGTTGGCGGGCTGGAAGATCGGCAGCGCATAGGTCTCGAGTTCGCTCAGCGCTGGGTTATCGCCCGCGAGCGGCGCGATCAGCAGGAGATCGTCGGCGTTCCTCGCGATCGCCCTGTTCCACGAATCGTTGTCGCTCGCGCGCAGCAGCACGCGCCCGGCGCTGTGCTCGAGCTCGGCGATCCAGCGGCCGAAGCCGGCATCTTCGGGCGCGAGGCCGGCGGGCATGTCAGCCTCGCGCACGAGGCGCGGGGCATCGCATTTGGCGAGGCTCTTCACCAGGCGCTCGGCGAAGCTTTCCGGGATCGGTGCGCTGCCAGCGGGCAACAGCGCGATCACCCGGCCAGGCTTCGCTTCCATCGCGCGCGCCGAGGCGGTGGTGGCCGCGAGCCTGCGGGCGACCGCTGCGAGGATGCTCTGGGTGATCTCGGGGTGCCCGGCCACCACGCTCTCATAAGCCGCGCGGGTGAGCCCGAACACCTCGCCATCGCGCGTTGCGCGGACATCTGCGGTGCGCGTGCCCCCTGAAAAGAAGGCGAGTTCGCCCACCGGCTCGCCCGCCTCGATCTCGGCCACGATCCGCCCATCGGGCAATTGCACCTGAAAGCGTCCGGCGGTGACGATGTAGAGCGCGTCTGCCTCCTCGCCATAGCGCACGAGCAAGTCGCCGCCCTTGAGGGCGCGTGTCTCGGCTGCCGCCTCAAGGCCCTCGAGCGCTGCGGGCGAGAGCCCGGCGAAGGCTTCGACCCGCTTGAGCGGCTCTGTCATCTCGGATGATCTCCCCCCAAATCCTGCGGGAGATGCCTTAGCGACAAACAGCGGTGGTTTGAAAGCGTTTCGAGCGGTCTGCGTCCTGCCGGAGGGGCGTCTCAAAAGGCCTCGATCACTCCTGCCGGATATGCGCGAGGAAGCGGCCGACCTTCTCTTTCATGATCACCGCTTGCTGGTGAAGATCGTTCGACGAGGTGAGCACCTGGCTCGCCGCAGCCCCGCCCTGAATCGCGGTCTCGCGCAGCCTGCCCGTGGTTTCGGACACCTCGCCCGCGCTATTGGCGGCAAGATCGATGCTCACGGCCAGCTCCTTGCCCGCGACCGATTGCTCGTCAACCGCGCTCGCGATCGAGGTGGCGGCCATTTCGAGCTCGCGGATCTGATCGCGGATCGCGCGCAGCTGGGCGATGCTGTCGTTCGATTGCTGCTGCATCTGCGAGATGCTGGTGGCGACATCGCCGGTGGCGCTGCTGGTCTGGCTGGCGAGCTCCTTGACCTCGCTCGCGACCACCGCGAAGCCACGCCCGGTCTCTCCGCCGCGTGCGGCCTCGATCGAGGCGTTGAGCGCAAGCAGATTGGTGCGCCCCGCGATCGTGTCGATCAGCTCGGCGATCTTGCCGATCGCCTCGGCCTTGAGCGAGAGCGCGGAGACGGTCTCGTCGGTGCCCGAGGCGGCCTCGTTGGTGGTGCGCGCGAGCTCGGCGGAGCTGGCCGCCTGGCGGCTGATCTCCTCGATCGAGAGCGCGAACTGGTCCGAGGCGGCGGCCGCGGCGGTCGTCCCCTTGGCGACCTGCTCCATCGCTTCGGAAAGTTCGCTGATCTGCACGATCGCGCCATCGGCGGCGCCCGCCATGATCTTGGCCGAGGAGGTGAGCTGTTCGGCTGCGGCTGCGACTCCGGCTGCCACATCGGAGATGCTCGCCTCGAGTTCGGCAGCCAGATCGAGCAGCTCCTGCTTGCGCTGCGCGGCAGCCTCGCGGCGCTCGGCATCGGCGCGCTGGCGCTCGAGAAACATCTCGTCCATCTTGGTGCCGGCCTTGACGAGGAAGCGGATCGTGCGCGCGAACTTGCCGATCTCGTCGCGGCGCGAGGCCCCCGGCAGGGTGACATCGCGCGCGCCGTTGGCAACCCGCTCGGTCTCGCGCACCAGGCTCGTCAGCGGAGTGAGCAGGTCGCGGTTCATGGCGTTATCGGCGATGGTGACGAAGGCGATGCCGCCGAGGCTCACCAGCGCGACGAGGACGCTCGCCGCGATCGCCCAGCCGCCGCCGATGAGCGCGAGGCCGCCCGCGATCAGCGCACCCGCGAAGATGGCTTTGAGCACACGGTGATACATCGCGAACTTCTCGGCGATCGGCATGTCGTTGACTCGCCGGGCAAAGCCGGTCGTCTCGATCGCCTCTTCGGTGACACCGAGATCGATCCCCTCGATCTCCTCGCGCAGGCCGATGGCCGCGCCCCTGGCGTCGCGTGAATTTGCGAACTGATGACCTGCGGGCTGATGTGCGGTTTCCGGAAACGAGGTCTGCGCGTTCATGCTGAGGCTCCCATTTGGGACGCTGGGATAGGACAAGAGGCTTAGGTAATGGTTAACGCTTCGTGATGGGGCGCTCGCGGGAGGGGGCGGGCGGCGTCTTGCGCACGATGCAAGCTGGACTTGGCCCGTTTGCGTGCGGTATAGCGGCCGCTCCCCGGGGAGGCAGCTCTGCCATCCGCGCTCAAGGGCGGATGGGCCAACGGAAAGCCTGAGAGGTGTGGGTATGCTCCGCACGACCCGTCGAACCTGAACCGATTAGCATCGGCGGAGGGAGTGGGCTGGCCTTTACGGGTAAAGTCCCCTGCGCTCTTCGCCGCCAAGGAGAGAGCGAGCCATGGCCGACATCAATTCACCGGTAGAAATCGGCGTCACCACCGGCCCCATCCGTGGCAGCCGCAAGATCCATGTCGGTGCGCGCACCGGCTCGGGCGTGCGCGTTGCCATGCGCGAGATCGATCTGGCGGGCGGCGAGCCGCCGGTGCGGGTCTATGACACCTCCGGCCCCTACACCGATCCCGCCGCCCACATCGACATCAATGCGGGTCTACCGCCGCTCAGGCGCGAGTGGATCATGGCGCGCGGCGATGTCGAGGATTACGCGGGCCGCGAGGTGAGGCCCGAGGACAACGGCCAGCTCGGGCCGGATCGCTCGGGCGGCGTCGCGCAATTCCCCAATGTGGTGAAGCGGCCCTTGCGCGCCAAGGCGGGCTGCAACGTCACCCAGATGCACTACGCCCGGCGCGGGATCATCACGCCCGAGATGGAATATGTCGCCGAGCGCGAGAACCTCGGGCGTGAGATTGCCGCCGATCTGGTGCGCGATGGCGAGAGCTGGGGCGCGGAAATCCCCGATGTCATCACTCCCGAATTCGTCCGCTCCGAAGTGGCGCGGGGCCGCGCGATCATCCCCTCCAACATCAACCACCCCGAGTCAGAGCCGATGGCAATCGGGCGCAATTTCCTCGTCAAGATCAACGCGAATATCGGCAATTCCGCTGTCGCGAGCGACGTGGCGCAGGAGGTCGACAAGATGGTGTGGGCGACCCGCTGGGGCGCGGACACGATCATGGACCTCTCGACGGGCCGCAACATCCACGACACGCGCGAATGGATCATCCGCAACAGCCCCGTGCCGATCGGCACCGTGCCGATCTACCAGGCGCTCGAGAAGGTCGGCGGGGTGGCCGAGGAGCTCACCTGGGAAATCTTCCGCGATACGCTCGTCGAACAGGCCGAGCAGGGCGTCGACTATTTCACGATCCATGCGGGCGTGCGCCTGCCCTATGTCCCGCTGGCGGCCAAGCGCGTGACCGGGATTGTCTCCAGAGGCGGCTCGATCATGGCCAAGTGGTGCCTCGCGCACCACAAGGAGAGCTTCCTCTACGAGCATTTCGACGAGATCACCGAGATCATGAAGGCCTACGACATCGCCTATTCGCTCGGCGACGGCCTGCGCCCCGGCAGCATCGCGGATGCCAATGACGAGGCGCAGTTCGCCGAGCTCTACACGCTGGGCGAGCTGACCAAGCGCGCCTGGGCGCAGGACGTGCAGGTGATGATCGAAGGGCCGGGCCACGTGCCCATGCACAAGATCAAGGAGAACATGGAAAAACAGCTCGCCGCCTGCGGCGAGGCGCCGTTCTACACGCTGGGTCCGCTCGTCACCGATATCGCGCCGGGCTACGATCACATCACCAGCGGCATCGGCGCGGCGCAGATCGGCTGGTATGGCACCGCCATGCTCTGCTACGTCACGCCCAAGGAGCATCTCGGCCTGCCCGACCGCGACGACGTGAAGGTGGGGGTCGTGACCTACAAGCTCGCCGCCCACGCCGCCGATCTCGCCAAAGGCCACCCGGCCGCCCAGGTTCGTGACGATGCGCTGTCGAAAGCGCGTTTCGAGTTCCGCTGGAGGGACCAGTTCAACCTCAGCCTCGATCCCGACACCGCCGAGCAATATCACGACCAGACGCTGCCAGCCGAAGGCGCCAAGACCGCGCATTTCTGCTCGATGTGCGGGCCCAAGTTCTGCTCGATGAAGATCAGCCAGGAGGTGCGCGAATTCGCCGCCAAGCAGAATGCGGGGCCGGAGAGCTTCCTCGCCGCCGAGGAGGCCGAGGCCGGCATGGAGCAGATGGCCGAGAAATACCGCGAGGGCGGGGATCTCTATGTCAAGCTGGTCGAGGATTGAGCGCCCGCCGCCGGTGGGGCGCTGAAAGGAGCCAGACGATGAAGTCCGCCCGTGTGATCGCCGCCGCACTCGCGCTCGCCGCCGCCCCAGCGCTCGCGCAGGAGCCTGCGCGCGAAAGTGGCCCCGAGCCCGATTTCGTCACCTCGGGCGGGGCCTACCCGTTCTCGGATTCGGTTTCAGCGGGCGAGATGGTCTATCTCTCGGGCGTGATCGGCACCGGGCCGGACGGCGCGCTCGTCTCCGGCGGGATCGAGCCCGAGACGCGCGCGATCTTCGATCAGATCGAGGCGCGCCTCGCCCACCACGACCTGACCTTGCGCGATGTCGTCAAATGCACCGTGATGCTCGCCGACATGGCGCAGTGGCCCGCCTTCAACGCGGTTTATGCCGGCTATTTCGAGCCCGGCCGCTACCCTGCGCGCTCAGCCTTCGGGGCGACCGCGCTGGCGCTGGGCGCGCGGGTGGAGCTGGAGTGCATGGCGTATCGTCCGCGAAAGTGATCCGGCCCAAGCGCAGCGTTCACTAAGAGTTCTTCATGTTTTCCAGCCCCTTGATCCCGCCGGGCTTGAGGCTGGGCTGGCTGGCGTTTTGCTTGGGGCCCTTATCGGCCTTCGGTTTGCGCGTTTCTCGGCTTTTCTTGCGTTGACCCTTGGCCATCTTCTTTCCAATCGAGGCGGAATGCCCCCCCGCCCTTATAGGGTACATACGACAAAAAAGAAAATAAATGCGACGAATTGAGAAAATAAAATAATAATATTATCTTGAAAATTCACTAATAAATACCACATTCTAGTTACGCTTTAAGCACGAGATGACGGTCTTGAGGGCATATGAACCGCCCTCCCTTCCATCTCTTTTGCCTTCGGGCGTTGCGCACAGTTGGCCGATATTGGCCGAACGCGCACGATAGAAGGAACCTCCACCATGGCCCATACCGGCACAATCAAATCATACGACGCAGCCAAGGGCAGTGGCATGATCACTCCTGAAAAGGGTGGCGATGCGCTGCCGTTCAACAAGTCCGATCTGCAACAGCAGGCGCAGGAGCCCCGCTCGGGCCAGGCCTACGGCTACGAGACCCGCCAGGTCGACGGCGGCAAGGCTCACGCGACCAACCTGCAGATGGAGCAGGGCTCCGGCTCGAACAGCCAGAAGGATCAGGCCAGCAAGCAGCAGGGCTGATCACTCTCACACGATGGCCGGAGGCGCGCCCCTTGCGCGTCTCCGGTCTCGCTGTTTCGCGCGCACGGCCCACGGATCAAGTATTGGCCAAGGAGCCGCACATGAAGATCAAGGAATTGTTGCAGGCTCATAGCCTGCCTTCGGTCGAGAGGCGCAAACAAGATGGCGGCAAGACTGGCGAAACCGAGTTCGATCTGATCACCGTAATCGCACAGCAGATCCGCCGACTGCGCAAGTCTGACAGGCTGAGAAACACTGCCTGCGACCCTGCGATCGAGCAGGCCCGCAAAGGATCGAAATCGTCATGACCCGGCCCGTTCTTCCGCGCTCGAGCGAGCAAATCCTGGCTCGCTGGGATAATGAAGGCGGGGCTCCCGATACTGAGGCGGCGCAAGCTCACGATCCCTACGCCAACGCCTTGCCCGAGGGGATCACCATGCGCCTGGTGCGCGAATACATGGTCGGACCATATTGCTACAGCGATCTGACGCTGGCCATAGCCGAACGCAACCGACGCTTGCGCGGCTCAGGCGAATGAGCCGCAGGCAAGCCTCATCTTGCGCCATTTGCCATTCTGCCGTTTTACCTCTATACAACACCCCAGCTACCAGCCGCGATTGACGGTTCCGGATGCGCGCAGCCCTGTGCAAGGGGCGCGGTCTGGTCCTCCCTTCCGTTTCGTCTCTTAGCCTTGCGCATCCGTGCGGCCATTCCCGGCTGTGCAGTGCGTTTTTTCCGGAAAGGACGATCCCGATGGACCTCAACCAGCTGCTCTACAATCACCAGGTCGCGCTCATGAACCAACGCGGCAGCACGGTGCGCGCGGATCGCGAAACTTATTTCGACCTCGTCGAATATTACGCCAAGCGCATCCGCGACACTCGCCGGGTGAGCGGGGCGGGCGAACAGCGCTGAAACCAGCCCCTTGCAAATCCATGATTAGGTATCTGCGCCAAGCTGTGCTATACCATCCGCGCTGACGTCGGAATTTGCGACGGAAGTTGAACTTTGACGACCGCCGTTTGCCACTGGCTCCCCTCGAAAAAGGGCAGCCCGGCCCCGGCGTAAACCGGACGACGATTTCCTTTCATCTGAACGAGTGACGCACGGCCGCCCTGCATGTCGCAGGGATCGGCGACCCCAATGTTCTTGAAAGGAACACACCATGAGCAAGACCGGTTCTGTCAAATTCTTCAACGCCGACAAGGGCTATGGCTTCATCCAGCCCGATGACGGCTCGAGCGACAGCTTCGTTCACATCTCCGCCGTGCAGGCTGCCGGCATGCACACGCTCGATCGCGAACAGCGCCTCAATTACGAGGTCGAAATGGGTCGCAACGGCAAGGAAAGCGCTGTCAATCTGAGCGCTGCCGACTGATCGGCTCCCTCTGATCGAACAGGCCTGCAGGCGCCGATCCCGCACAAAACGGGGCGCGCGCCTGCAGCGCCTCACTGGGAGCCTCGCGCCGCAACGCGCGGCGAGGCTCCCTCTTCATCCCTTGCGAGCCGTCGCCGGGGCCGCAGCTTCGCCCCGCATTCCTCTCCTCCGACTCACGGAAAAAGGCCCTCCGCCATGGCTCACACCTATGAATTCATGATCGAGCGCGCCGAAGCCGCCGCCGAGGCCGCCGAGCGAGCCGAACTCGACAATGTGCGCGAGCGCGAGCTGCGCGCCGAGAAGACCTGGCGCGGCCTTGCCGAGCAGGCGCGCAAGAGCGCTGCGAACCGCGAGATGGCCGATGCCGCGCGCATCGCCCAGCGCGAAGCCGCCGCCGACTGAACGGAGCTGATTGATCGCTGCTTATTGATCGGCGCTGACTGATCGGAGCAGGGCCAGCCGTGCCCGGCGATCGCGCCGCAGCGTCATCGCCTTTCGTCTGCCGCTTTCCTACTCGCGCAAAGTCTGGCTTATGCCGCCGCATGGTTGATGCGCGCGCCTTTTTCCCCAGTAAACCGGTTCGATCCGGCGCTGTTGATGCACATCCGCCCCGGCGGATTTTTTTTGCGCCTGGACTGTGTAACAGGCGGTTCAAGCGTGCCCAGCGTGCGACGAAGTGAGCGGTGTGCGGTGGTGCGGAGCGCGGCGAGCGAGCGGCGGGGTCAGGCGGCGCGGGCGGGCTGGCGCTCGAACTCGAGCCGGGTCCACTCGCCGAGGCTGGCAGGGCCGCGGCACGCGTGGAACTCAAGCCCGGCCGGGTTCATGGCGACGACCGCGTTGGTGGTTGCGCCCGAGGCGTCCTCGGCGAAGCGGTTGATGCTCATCGGCCCGTCCGAGCGATCGGCGAACATCGCCTTGAGGCTCTCGAGCGTGTGCGCCTCGGACGCCGCGACCAGCTTGCCAATGCGCTCGAAGCGCTGGTGGGTGCTGGGCGAGAGGTCGGTCTCGCGCGCGACGTTCTCGGGGAAGAGGCAGTGGTTGGAGCGCACCACCGTCCCGTCTGCGGTGCTGCGGCGGTGGGCGCTTTGCGGGCTGCGCTCCCATTCGATCGCCTCGCGCTCGTCGGCGGCCCAGTACGAGTGGGCACCCGCAACAGGCGCGCGCTCGATCACGGCGCTGGCCTCGGTGAGGGTGGCGGCGCGGATCGCGCGGTGGAGAACGGAGAGATAGGGGATGCCGACGCGCGCGCCGCGGGTCTTGAGGTTGGTGGTGCCGACCGCGATGCCGTGCTGGTTCATCCCCATCAGGGTCTGGCAGCCCGCGCAGGTGACGCTCCAGGTCTCCGGGCCCTCGTCGGGCAGGCGGTGGAGCGCGACGACATACTCGACGTCGGGGCCGTTCAAGTCCCAGGTCTGGCCCTGGAGCGCGCGGCCCGAGGCGGTGAGCGCGGGCGGAATGAGCGCGGCGGTGCAGCCCTCGTCCTCGGCGGGCGGAGCCTCGTCGGCGAGCAGCAGGATGTCGCGGATATCGGTCATGTTGGCGGTGGTGAAGAGGCGCACGGGGTCGATCCCGCAGCCCTCGGCAATGCCGAGGTGCTCTGCGTGACCGGCCGGATCAAAGGCGCGGGTCTGCTCGAGGCAGGCCGCGCCCGCTGCGAACAGCGCCTCGCTCCCCTGGTGGCCGCGCTCGTTGAGGTAGGTCTCGACCGCGTGGACGCGGGCATCGACGAAGGCGGCGATGAGCTCGCGGAAGTGGGCGCCATAGTGGCGGCCCATCTCGCCGGGCGAGCCGGTAACGGTGAGTTGCGGAAGGGTGAGGCTCATGGGTTGCGCGCTCCTGGTGCTGATAGCTCGGCGAGGCCCACAATGGGCACCGGGCGCCGCGGGATCAAGCCCGGCAGCGCCCGGTGCGGTGGAGCGGGCTTACTCGGAGGAGGAGGAGGCGGGAGTGCTCGTCTGCTTGAGGCCGAGCGCCTCGAGCATGTAGGTCACGTCCGGCTCGCGCCCGGCAAAGGCGCGGTACATCTCGTTGTAATCGCGCGTGCCGCCCTGACTGAGTACCGCCTCGCGGTAGCGCTCGCCGTTGGCGCGGGTGAGACCGCCGTTTGCACGAAACCAGTTGCGGCTGTCATGATCGAGCATCTGCGTCCACAGATAGCTGTAATACCCGGCCGAGTAGCCCGCGGGGCTCGAGAAGATGTGGTTGAAGTAGGTGCTGCGATAGCGCGGTGGCACGAGGTCCACCTCAAGCCCGAGCTCCTCGAGCGAACGGCGCTCGAAGGCGGAAACCTCCTCGGGCGTGTCGATCGCGGCGGCCTCCTCGGCGCTCAAGGCGTGCCAGCGCATGTCGAGCAACGCCGCCTCGACCACTTCGCCGAAATCGTAGCCCTGGTTGAACTTGGAGGCGGCCTCGATCCGCTCGACCAGCTCGATCGGGATGGTCTCGCCCGTTTCGTGGTGCTTGGCGTAATTGCGCAGCACTTGCGGGTGCGTCGCCCACATTTCGTGGACCTGGCTTGGATACTCGACGAAGTCGCGCGCCGTCGCCGTGCCCGAGAGGCTGGGATAGCGCTGGTCGGCGAACAGGCCGTGCAGCGCGTGGCCGAACTCGTGAAAGACGGTGTTCACATCGTCAAAACTGACGAGCTGGGGCGCGCCATCGGCGGCCTTGGGGATGTTGAGCACATTGTAAATGACCGGCTTCTCTTCATAGAGATGCGACTGGCGCACGAAATTGCTCATCCAGGCGCCGCCGCGCTTGGAGGGACGCTGGAACGGGTCGAAGTAGAACAGGCCGAGCTCCGAACCATCCGCCTCGAACACGGTGTAGACCCATACGTCGGGGTGATAGGTCGGCAAGTCGGTGCGGCGCTCGAAGGTGAGGCCGTAGAGCTCGTTGGCCATGTAGAACACGCCGTCCTCCAGCACCTTCTCGAGCTGGAAATACTGCATGATCTCCTCTTCGCTGTAATCGAAGCGCTCCTGGCGGACCATGTTGGCATAGCGATACCAATCCCACGGCTGCACCTCGAAATTGCCGCCTTGCGCGGCGATCTTGGAGTTGAGCACTGCGGCCTCGCGGCGCTGGGTTTCGGCGAGGGCGGGGACCATCTGGCGCATGAAATCGAGCGCGATCGAGGGGCTGCGCGCCATCCGATCATACATGGTGTAGCTCGCCCAGTCCGGCTCGCCAAACAGCGCCGCCTTCTCGGCGCGCAGCTTGGCGATCTTGGCCACGAGCATCCGCGTGTCGAACTCGGGATTCGAGCCGTCGGCGCGGCCATGGCTCAGCTTGAACAGGCGCTCGCGCGTCTCGCGATTGGTGAGCGAGGGGATCGCGGGCTGCTGCGTCGTGTTCTGGAGCGCGATCGCGTATTTGCCTGGCATGCCCATTTCCGCTGCCAGATCGGCTGCGGCCTTGATGTCGGAAGGGGGCAGCCCGGCCAGCTCATCGGCCGTGTCGACCACCAGCGGCTGCTGGTTGGTCGCGGTGCGCACCGCCTGGCTGAACTCGGTGGTGAGTGTCGAGAGCTCGGTGTTGATCGCGCGCACGCGCTCGCGCTCGGCATCGGTCAGCATGGCACCGGCATGGACCATGCTCTCGTAAGTCTCCTCGAGGAGCTTGGCGTCCTCGGGCGTCATCGTCATCGCGGCGCGATTGTCGTAAACTGTCTTGACGCGCTCGAAGAGCTCCGGATTGAGGAGGATCGCGGTCGAGTGTGCGGAGAGTTCGGGGCTGATTTCGGTGTTGATCGCATCGAGCCGATCGGTGGTGTTCGCTCCGGTCAGCGCGAAGAACACCGTGCTCACCCGGCCGAGCATCCGGCCCGACTTTTCAAGGGCGACGATCGTGTTTGCGAAAGTGGGCGCTTCAGGGTTGTCGACGATCGCCTGGATTTCGGCATCCTGGATTGCCATGCCCTGCCTGAAGGCGGGAAGATAATCGTCCTCGGAGATCTTCGTGAAGTCCGGCGCCTTGAACGGCAATGAGCTTTCGGAAGCGAAATAGCCGGCGCCCTCGGGGATCCCGGCGGAGGCGGCGTTCATCTGCGCCGATTGGGCGGGAGCGGGTTCGGACATGGTCGCGCAACCTCCAAGAAGGGCCAGAGCCGAGACGGAACACAGGGCGGAAACGAGCGGCTTGGCGCCGAAGAGATTGTTTTTCATGACTTCTATTTGCTAACCCTATCTTGTAATTTCAACACTGACTGTGGGCGGCGATCGCTCGCCTCTGGAGAATGCTCGGCTGGTTCCGACCCCGCGATGCGGGCCGGCCCTTCCGATCCCGGAGGCTCAGAACGCCTCTCGGATCATCGCCTCGAACTCGGCGTCCGAAGCGCGCCTCGGGTTCGAGCGTGCGGCAAGGTCCTTCTGCGCGTAGGCGATCATCTCAGGGATATCGCCCTCGGTGATGCCCATTTCGCCGAGCCCGGAGGGGATGCCGATCGCGCGGTTCATGCCCTCGATCGCCTCGGCAAGATCGGCGCCGGGGGCAAGCCCCATCGCCTGGCGAAGGCGCACATACTTTTCCTCACATTGACCCTGGTTGAACCGCAGCACGGCGGGCAG
>JAZBNR010000072.1:0-45821 GCA_036350735.1 Erythrobacter sp. | reverse complement strand
TTCCATCTTGTCCATGTAGCCGCTGGCAACCAGCGCGGCGAGCTGATCGAACAGCGCATCGGGCGTGCGGCGCATCTCTCCCATCGAGAGCTCCATGCCCTCGGCCACGATGATCTCCCGCTCCCCCGCCGCGATCCCTTCAAGCATCCGGCGCGCGGCGTCATCGGGCGCGATCCCCTCGTCGATCGCCTTGTCCGAGCGGCCGCGCGCGCTGCCATCGCCGGTGAGCGCGTTGCGGCTGACATTCGTGGCGACAGAGCCGGGATAGATCGCGTGAACGCTGATCCCTGTGCTGGAAAGCTCGGCACGCAGCGCGTCGGCATAGCCTGCAAGGCCGAATTTCGCCGCACAATAGGCGGTGCGCAGCGGCACGCCGACCTTGCCCGCGATCGAGGAAATGAAGGCGAGCGCGCCTGAGCCGCGCTGCGTCATCGGGCCGATCAGCGACTGGCTGAAGGCGATCTGGGCGGTGAGGTCAATCTCGATGATGTCGCGATAGACCTGCATGTCAGTTTTGAGCGCACGGCTGCGTTGCGAGATGCCGGCATTGGCGACCGCGAGATCGACCCCGTGCTTCCACCCCAGGGCAGCTTCGGTGGCCGCCGCCAGAGCGTCCGCCTCGCGCACGTCGAACGGCAGGAGGAGCGTCTCGCCGCAGCCTTGCGCCACCTGCTCGAGCCGCGCCTCGTCTCGGCCCGACAGCACGAGATGCGCGCCGCGTTGCGCCAATTCCTTCGCCAGCGCCGCGCCGATCCCCGAGGAAGCCCCGGTGATCCATGCCACCTTGCCCGAATAGTCCATCGCTCTCTCCCGTTCATCAACGGGACTAGCGAGCGGGTGGGACAAGGGCAATCAGCCTTTGGTTTGCGCCGTGATCATCGTCGAAAGCTCGACCGGAAACACCGCCTCGGGCCAGTCGGCGAGCTCGTCCAGCGTGAACCAGCGGTGGCGGGTCATCAGCGCCTGCTCGAGCGCGGTGTGCCCGCTGGTGTCGATCCGCGCCTCGGCGACCCGGACGAGGAAATAGCGCTCGTCGGCCTGCACCCTTTCGCCTTCGACCGTGACGAATTCAGGCGTGAGCCGCGCGATCTGCGGGCCGGGATCGGCGATGATGCCGGTCTCCTCGAGGAGTTCGCGCCGCGCGGCCTCCTCGAAGGTCTCGTCCGCTTCGCACTCGCCACCCGCAGTCACCCAGAAGGGTGGCCTGCCGGGGACATCGTAGCGGAACATCAGCGCGCGCCCCTGCTGATCGAGCACGACGATCCGCGCCGCGCGGCGGATGCGCAAGCGCTGCATCAGGCGGGCGCATCAGCCTTGATCGCGACCGCGTGGACCCGCTCGCCCACAATATCGCCCAATGCCGCGATCACGGCGCGCTGGCGGGCGAGACGGGTCATATCGGCGAAGGTGGGAGCCTCGATTTCAATCGTGAAATGGGATTCTCCCGAGCCGTCATCGCCCGAGTGCCCAGCATGCTTGGCGCTATCGTTGATGATCTCCAGTCGAGTGGGCGCAAAGGCCTGCTCGAGCAGGTCGCGCATCTCTTCTGCGATCGGTCGGGGCATCGGTGAAGGTTCCTTTTTTGCGCCATTTGCAAGGGTTGGAATTTGGGCCGCGAAACGCCATTCTCAACCCCCTATGCCTCAATCCAAGTTCCATGGCCGCTACGAAGATGCCGACAGGGTCTGCGAATGGCCCGGTTGCAACAGGGCGGGCGAGTTTCGCGCACCGGGCCGCCGTCCCAACGGGTTCGACGGGCCGGGCGAATGGCGCTGGTTCTGCCTCGAGCATGTGCGCGAGTTCAATTCCGGCTATGACTGGTTCGAGGGGATGAGCGCCGACGAGATCCTCGCTGCGCAATCCCCAACCTCAGGCTGGCGCACCGAGACCGCCGCCTTCTCGCCGCGGGCGGCGGTCGACGGCTTGCCCCGCTGGGCTGATTTCGCCGACCCGCTCGATGCGATCGCGGCGCGGGCGGGCGGCATTCGCAGCCGCGCCGAGCGCACTGCGGCGATGGCGACGAGCGGGCGGTTTTCACGCGAGGAGGCCGAAGCGCTCGAGACGATGGGCCTTGGCTCGAACACCGACCAGCGGCGGCTGCGGCGGCGCTACAGCGAGCTCGTGCGCCGCTATCACCCTGATCGCAATGGCGGTGATCGCAGCTACGAGGCGCGTCTCGGCAAGGTGGTCGAGGCCTATCAGCTTTTGCGCAAGAGCGCCGCAATCGTCTAGCCGCCTGCGGCCTCGGCCATCAGGCTGGCATCGATCGCCTTCGCTTCGATATAGGCGGGGCGCTGGCACAGACGCTCGGCATAGGCCTTGAACGAGGGGCGCTCGGGCAATGTGCCGAACTGCACCCCCCAGATCACGTGGCTGCCCACATAAGTGTCGGCCATGGTGAAGCGGCTGCCGGCGATGAAGTCGTGGCTGGTGAGCTGCCCATCGAGCGTGTCCACCGTGAGATCGTAGGTGCCGAACCCGGCCATCAGGGTCTGCTCCGGGGAGACTTCCCAGCCCATCGATTTGGCGATGATCGCTTGTTCTAGAGGCCCTGCGGCGAAGAACAGCCAGCGGAAATAGGCCGCCTTCTCGTGGCTGTCGGGAAGAAGCCCGCGATCAGGATGTGTTTCGGCGAGGTAGTGGTTGATCGCCGCCGCCTCGGTGACGACGTGATCGTGATCGCCGTGATGGTGCACCAGCGCTGGCACCTTGTTCATCGGGTTGATCGCCGTGAAGCTCTCGGGTCGCGAGTCCCAATCCATCATCACATGTTTGTAATCGGCGCCCGCCTCGTGCAGCGCCCAGCGTGAAATCTGCCCGCGGCTCATCGCCACGGTGTAGAACGTGTATTCAGCCATCTTCGTCCCGTTGTTTCATGAGGATCGATTCGAACTCGCCGAAGATCAGGCGCGATCCATCAAACGGGGGATCGCCCTCGGGGTAGTCCTCGAAGCCTTCGCCCTTTTCCATCGCCGCCTTGGCCCGGTCGAGCGTCGCCTTGTCGGGCCAGATCACCCAGCCGGTGACGATCTTCTCGCCCGGCGAGGCGGCGACTGCCTTGCGGAAATCGGTGTTGACCCCGTCGGGCACATGGCTTTCCCATGCCTCGACCACTTGCAGCGCGCCATGCGCGATCGACCACTCGGCCATGAACTCGGCGGCGGCAAGATAGGCCTCGCGGTTGGCGGGCGCGACCGACAGCGCGGCGACGGCGATATACATGAAGCGTTCCCCTCTCCAGCGATCCCGCGGCGATCATAACAGATCGGCGCGGGAAGGGGCGTCAATTCTGCGCGGGATGACTGCGCTGGCGGAAGGCCCAGCGCAAGGTTTGCCCCATGCCCCAGGTGGCGGCGCGTGCCGGGATGGCGGTGAGCAGCGGGCGCTTCAGGTGCAGCATCGAGCGCGCCCATGGCGGCAGCATCGAGACCGCTTCCGCGCCGAGAACCGCCTGCAAGCCCGGCGGGGTGCCGGGAGGCTTGGCATTGAGGACGAGTTGCGCCACCTCGCGCGCGGCGGGGCTGGCGCGCAGATCGGTGCGCAAGGCGCGGAAGATCTGATCGGCCTCGCGCCGGTTCTCAGGGACCGGATCGGCTCCCAGGGCGCGCGCGATCACCGCAAACTGGCGATAATATTCGTCCTGCGCAGGCCCAGGCATGTCGGGGCGGGCATGGCGCAGATAGCCCGCGAGGAAGCTCTGCGCCTCGACCACGTGGACCCAGGCGAGCGTGCGCGGATTGGTCGCATTGTAAGCGGTGCCATCGGGCAGGGTGCCGCCCACGCGCGCATGGATGCGGTTGACCGCCTCGATCGCGGCCATCGCCCGGTCGCGGTGGCCGAAGGTCGTCACCGCGATGAAGCGCGCAGTGCGCTGCAGGCGCCCGTGCATGTCCTCGCGGAAATTGGAGTGGTCGAGCACGCCCTGCAGCGCATGAGGATGAAGCATCTGCAACAAGAGCCCGCGCATGCCGCCTGTCATCATGCCGATCAAATCGGCATGGACGCAGCGGATCGGCGTGTCGCGCGCGAACAGCGCCTCGTCCGAAGGCGGCACCGGCTGCTGGCCGCTCTCGTTGAAAACGCTGCGCACCTGCTCGATCAGCTTGAGACGTACGGTTTCGACGGGATCGGCCATGACCGGTAAAATAGTCAATCGAAACGCACATTTCGAGAAGGCGGGCGTATTTCGCTGCGCTGATGCGAGGCACCGCGCGTTCGACGAGCAGGAGGCAACGCAAGGCTTGCAGCCTTCCCCCATGCGTTCTAACCGGTGGCAGCGATGAACCACCCTCACACTCCCGATCAAGCCGGCGCGAGCGCGCTTCCCTCCGAGCCGAACACCAAGGTCGATGTTCGCGACACCTTCGGCGTCGATGTCGACTGGCAGGTTCCCGCCTTCGAGGCGCCCTCCGAGCATGTGCCCGAGCTCGATCCCGATTACGTGTTCGATCCCGACACCACGCTGGCGATCCTCGCAGGCTTCGCGCACAATCGCCGGGTGATGATCCAGGGCTATCACGGCACCGGCAAATCGACCCATATCGAGCAGGTGGCCGCGAGGCTCAATTGGCCCAGCATCCGGGTCAATCTCGATGCCCATATCAGCCGGATCGATCTGGTCGGGCGCGATGCGATCGTTTTGAAGGACGGCTTGCAAATCACCGAGTTCAAGGAGGGCATCCTGCCCTGGGCGCTGCAGCACCCGGTCGCGCTGACCTTCGATGAATACGATGCGGGCCGCCCGGATGTGATGTTCGTGATCCAGCGCGTGCTCGAATTCGACGGGCGCCTCACGCTGCTTGATCAGAACCGCGTGATCACCCCGAGCCCGTGGTTCCGTCTGTTCGCCACCACCAACACGGTCGGCCTGGGCGATACGAGCGGGCTCTATCACGGCACTCAGGCGATCAATCAGGCGCAGATGGACCGCTGGAACATCGTCGTCGCGCTCAATTATCTGCCCTCCGAGACCGAGCAGCGGATCGTCCGCTCGAAGACGCCAGACACCGACCCGGCAACCATCGCGCGGATGGTGAAGGTCGCCGAGCTCACCCGGCAGGGCTTCATGAACGGCGACATCTCGACCGTGATGAGCCCGCGCACAGTCATCACCTGGGCGCAGAACGCGGCGATCTTCGGCTCGATCGGCTTTGCTTTCCGCCTCTCCTTCCTCAACAAGTGCGACGAGGCCGAGCGCACGCTGGTGAGCGAATACTACCAGCGGGTGATGGGCGAGGACCTGCCGGAGAGCGCGGCGGTCGGAGCCTGAGCGCGGGCGCTTGCGCGGGAGCGTATTAGCCTGCTAACACAGTGGGTGCGATGGCCTTGTTCGAGCGATTCTTCAGGCGTGATGTCAGCGAGGGCGAGCCGCGCAGGAACGATTATTACGCGCTTTACGAATCGCAGCGTGATGACTTCGCGGAAGAGGATTTCGAGCCCCCGCGCGCGCCCCGCTTCGCCGAGAGCGGAAGGCCCGATTACCGGCAATGGGACGCGCGGCTCTCGCAGCTCGATGGCAACATCGCAGCCGAGGAGCGCCGCCGCGCCCCGATCTGGTCGCCAGCGCATTATCGCGATCGCGGCAAGCTGTGGTGGGCAGTGCGGATCATCGCCGCCTGTTTCGCGCTTTTCATGCTCCTCGTCGCGTGGCTCGTCATCACCGCGCCGCTCTCCAAGTCGCTCGAACCCATAGCCCCGCCGCAGATCACGCTGCTGGCGAGCGATGGAACCCCGATCGCTCGCTCGGGCGCGATGGTGGCCGAGCCCGTGCAGCTAGAGGCCCTGCCCGAGCACGTTCCCCAGGCCTTCCTCGCGATCGAGGACCGTCGGTTCTTTTCGCACTGGGGGATCGATCCGCGCGGGATCGCGCGCGCGGTGTGGACCGGGCGGGGCGGGGGGAGCACGATCACCCAGCAGCTCGCCAAGTTCACCTTCCTCACCCCGGAGCAGAGCCTGACGCGCAAGGCCCGCGAGGCGCTGATCGCCTTCTGGCTGGAAACCTGGCTGACCAAGGAAGAGATCCTCGAGCGCTATCTCTCCAACGCCTATTTCGGCGACAATCAATATGGCCTGCGCGCCGCCTCGCTCCATTATTTCTACCGTCAGCCCGAAAACCTCCTGCCCGAGCAGGCGGCGATGCTGGCGGGGCTGCTGCAGGCGCCCTCGCGTTATGCGCCAACCAGGCACTATGAGCGCGCGAAGGCGCGGATGGATCAGGTGGTGGGGGCGATGGTCGAGGAGGGCTATCTGACCGAAGCGCAGGCCGCCGCGCTGCCTGACCCGCGGATCGACAGCCGCACGCGCAACGATCTGCCTACGGGCACCTATTTCGCCGACTGGGCGCTGCCGATCGCACGCGAACGGGTCGAGACGGGCTATGCCAGCCAGGTCCTCAACACCACGCTCGATGCAAGGCTCCAAGATCTTGCCAACCGGGTCGTGAGCCAGGCGCGGCTCGGCAAGGCGCAAGTTGCGTTGGTCGCGATGCGGCCGGATGGCGAGGTCGTCGCGATGATCGGCGGCAAGAATTATGGCGAGAGCCCGTTCAACCGGGTGACGCAGGCCAAGCGCCAGCCGGGCTCGACTTTCAAGCTGTTCGTCTATCTCGCCGCGCTCGAAGCCGGGTGGGACCCGCAGGACACCATCCCCAACACCGCATTCGAGGCGGGAAGCTACCAGCCCAGAAACTATGGCGAGCGCTATTCCGAGACGATCACGCTCGCGGACGCGCTCGCAAGCTCGAGCAATGTCGCGGCGGTGCGATTGTTCAACGAGGTCGGCAGCGAGCGGGTGATCCGTATGGCACGCTCATTGGGCGTGCGCTCGCAGCTGGCCGAGGGCGATCCTAGCCTTGCGCTGGGCACCTCGAGCATGACCCTGCTTGAACTGACAGCCGCCTATGCCGGGGTGGCGGCGAACGAATTTCCGGTGCGCCCGCGCGCCTTCGAGGATGAGGAGCAATCGTGGTTCGAGTGGCTGACCACCAGGCGCGACAGCTTCAGCGGGCGCGTCCACGAGGATATCGAGGAGATGCTGCGCGCCAGCATCAATCGGGGGACGGGCCGCGCCGCGATGCTGCCGATCGCAAATTACGGCAAGACCGGCACCTCGCAGGATTCGCGCGACGCGGTGTTCGTGGGCTATGCGGGCGATCTCATTGTGGGCGTCTGGGTGGGCAATGACGACAATTCGCCGATGAACGGCGTGACCGGCGGCAGCACTCCGGCGCAAATCTGGAAGGACTTCATGCGCGGCGCGCTTTCACTTGCACCCGCGCCGCGCCCCACCGCCTCGCCCGATCCCGAAGGCCCGGTGGTGCCGTTCGACCTCGAGGAGGGCGCTACCATTCCGATCGATGAACAGGGCGGGGAGCTGCGGCTCGATGAAAACGGCGTGACGATCTCGGTCGAGGTCGATGGCGTGCCGATCGAGGCGCGCGTGGGAGAGGAGGGGCTGGTGCTCGAGCCGGTCCCGCCCGATTAGGCGGACCGCTCCGCTGCGCTCTCGTCCGGTTCCGCCATCAGGATGTTCATCACTGCGGTCGCGATCGGACGCTCGGGATCGTCTTGCCATGCCTCGACCGTCAGATTGGCGTTGCGCCGCCCAAGCCGCGTGATCCGCGCGAGCGCGAACGTGCGCTTCTGCTTGCCGGCCGAGAGATATTGCACGGTGATGTTGATGGGCTTCAGTTGCGGGTGCCGGCCCTCGCTGACCAGCCGCGAACGCAGCGCGGCATAGCCTGCATTCTCGAGCAGCCCGGCCGTCGCCCCGCCATGAAACGATCCGGGCCGCCCCTCGACATTGGCTCCGAAATCGACGCAGAGCACCGGCACCCCGTCTTCGAACCGGTCAAGTGCGATCCCGAGCGAGCGGGCATAGGCAGGCAGGGCGAACATGGTCTCGCTCATGAAGTCTGCGTGCGCGACTTGCTGCGCGGATCGCTTGCGATCGCCATGAATACGCCCGCGACATGCGCCACCGGATCATCGATATCGCCATCATGCGCGATACCTCGCACGAAGGCAGCCGAGCGGGTGGTGCGGTAGCATTCGACCCGGCCATAGACACTTGAGCGGGCGCGCGCCGGTCGCTGGTAATCGACCCTGAGGTCAAGCGTTGCGATCGGCATGAATACGGTGCGCGTCTGCCAGATCGCCATCCCGCTCGCCATGTCCATCAGGCTGACGATCGGCCCCGAGGCGAGCACCGGGCGATCGGGCTCGCCCAGCAGGTCCTCGCGCCAGGGCAGTTCGAGCTCGACCCAGTTCTCCCCGTGATCGCGATAGCGCAGGCCCAGCCATCCGGTGTGCCCATGGCGAAAGAAGAATTTGCCCGCCTCCGCCGGATCGAAGGGCGGCAGCGTCGATGTCTGCGAGGGGGATTCCTGACCGGTCATCGCGCGGGTTCATGCGCGGGCTGGCGAAGGGTGGCAAGAGGGTTTGACGACGCGGGCGGCCGCTTCACAGGATCCCTCCAGCCAGCCGGTCGATGGCGCCCTGAAGGATGATCGCGGCGGCATGGGCGTCGACCGCCTCGGCGCGCTTGGCGCGGCTCCTGCCTTGTTCGATCATCGCGCTGTGCGCGCTCGCGGTGGACCAGCGCTCGTCCCACAGCAGGATCGGCAGCGCGAGCGCCTCAGCGCAATTGCGCGCATAGGCGCGCGAGGCCTGTGCGCGCGGGCCTTCGCTACCGTCCATGTTGCGCGGCAGGCCGATGACGATGCCTCTGACGGAGCGCTGGGCGATCAGCTCGGCAAGCGCGACACGGTCTCGCGACCATTTGCCGCGCGCAAGCGTCTTGCCTGCGCTCGCGAAGCGCCAGCCCGCATCGCACAGGGCGGTGCCGATGGTCTTGGTGCCGAGATCGAGGCCGAGCAGCACGCCGCCCTCGGGCAAGGCCTCGGCGAACCCGCTGGCGACATCGAAGATCAGGAGGAAGCCTCCGCCTCGACCCCCGCCGGCGCACCACTCATGGCGGAAACCCGGCGGGCGACGTCGGCCTGCGTGTTCGCCCAGAACAGCGGGATATCATACACGTGGTAGTTGTTGCCCGGCAGCACGTAAGAACCAAGCTCGGGCGGATCGCCGATCAGCAGGAGCCCGCGCTCGTCGCATCGCGCCGGGACCGCGCCGGGGACGAGCTGTCCGTTGGAAATGGTGTCATCGGGCACGAGCGTCCCGAGATTGGCGGAAGCGGGCGCGCTGCCGCCGAAGGTGCCGAGCAGCGGATTGGTGCACAGGATCTGGCTGTCGCCGCGGGGCTGCCCATCAAAGCCGATGGACTCGCCATAGGTGTTCATCAGGCTCGAGGGATCGGCCGGTTCGGCGAAGCTCGACCACGAGATGAGGCACCCGGTCTGCGCTGGGGTCGCACAGGCGGCAAAGCCAAGCGCGGGCAGATCGTGCTCGACCGAGATCGGCCAGCCGATCGCGTAAGCCGCGACCAGCCGATCGGCGAGCGGCGTGTCCTTGACCTCCTCGCGCAGGAGCCGCAGCAGATGAAGCGCGCCCTGCGAATGGCCGGCAAGGACGATGGGGGTATCCGCGTCGATCGAGTCGACGAAGAAGGCGAAGGCGTCGCGCACATCGGCATAGGCTGCCGCAATCGCTTCCTGGCCCTCGGGTTTGTCGGTGAGGAAAGCGCCCATCGTCGCCTGCCGGTAGCGCGGTGCCCAGATCTGTGAGGCAGCATTGAACGGGCTCGCCATGCCACGGACATAGATTCGCGCGATGCGATCGGCCTCCTCGTCGGAACCGGCGCCGATCGGCGCGTTCCAGTTCGAGCGGCTGAGATAGCTCGTCGGGTGGACGAAGAAGATGGCAAAATCGGGGGCGTCGGGCGCTTCGCCGGGGCGCAGGGCACTGCCTTGCGGCCCTGAATCATTCGCTGGATCGCCTGCTGGATCTTCCGCTGCACCGGAAGCGGGCCGCGCCGTATTCGCGGGCATGGCCTGTTCGCGATAGGCGGGCTGCCAGCGCGCGGGATCGTTGATGCCGATACCCGGACGCGAAATCCACAGCGCAGGGTCCTGATAAGCATTCGCCGCTAGCGGTTCCTGCGGGGAGAACTCGGCCGTCGGCACCAGAGCGATTTCGGCAATCTCGTCCTGGAACATTTCGTAGCCGATCCGCGCCACGAGGAAGAGCACGATGCAGATCGCGACGAGATAGAGAAATCGTTTCGCCATGATGCCGTGTCTTGCTCCCGCTCGCCCTGCGCTCTGCCCTGCCGTTTGTCCGGCTAATTTAATTGCTCGCCGCGCGGCGGGCCCCGGTTTCGATAAGCGGCGGGCGAAGCGTCGTCCAGGCGCGATCAGGGCGCAGGCTGGTGAACCACGAAACGGGGTTCCAGGTGGTCGAGCCGTCAAGGCTGAAGGTGATGAACTCGGCGCGCCCGCCGATATTCTCCAAAGGTATTGCCCCGCCAAGCCCGCGATCGGCCGCCGCAGCGCGGCTGTCTGCGCTCTCGTCGCGGTTGTCCCCCATCACGAACACGCTGTCTTCTGGCACGACATAGGGGCCGTAATTGTCGAGCGGCTGGTCCTTGTGGTCGATCACGAGATAGGTCGCGCCGTTGGGCAGTGTTTCGCGATAGGTCGGCGGCTCGTAGAACTGCGCGCCGCTGGGATCGGGCCGGCGATAGCGCTCGAAGCTCGTGAGGCATGGCTGCTGGAAATCGGGGCCGCCGCACAGCAGCTCGGGCTCGAACGGGATGCGCACCGGCGGCACCACCTCGCGCTGCACGGGCTCGCCATTGAGGATGATGCGACCGTCCTTCACCTCGATCACGTCGCCCGGCAGCGCGACCACGCGCTTGATGTAGTCCTCGTTGCGCAAAGGATGCACCGGGATCACGACATCGCCGTATTCGGGGACGTCGCCCATGATCCGCCAGTCCGAGCGCGGCAGCAGGTGAAAGCTCGCCGAAGCCCACGACCAGCCATAGGGATATTTGCTCACCACCAGCCGATCGCCGACCCACAGCGTGGGCATCATCGAGGTCGAGGGGATGTAAAAGGGCTTGGCGACGAGGCTGTGGAACGCCAGCACCGCCAGCAGCATCAGCGCCAGGCCGCGGATCTCGGCAAGCCAGTTGACGCCCGAGCCTTCGTTGCCGTCGCCGTCACCATTGGTGCCGGGCCTGCTCGCATCGCCGCGCGCATCCCCATCATCGGGCGCCTGCGTGCGCAGAACCGCTTCGGAGGCGGGGGTGGCGGGGTTGATTTCGCTGTTGCTCACGGGCCTTGCTTCGGGTTCGGTTGGCGGGACAGGATGGTCGGCGTTCGGCTGCGGATCCCTCACAGCGGCCGCGCCTCGATGATCACGAAGGCCTGAGCCCATGGGTGATCGTCGGTTAGGGTTAGATGAACGATTGCCTCATGGCCTGCCGGGAGCAATTGTTCAAGCCGCTTAGCCGCCCCGCCGGTGAGCGCAAGGGTCGGCGCACCCGAGGGCGCGTTGACAACGCCGATGTCCTTCATGAAGACGCCATGCTTGAACCCGGTGCCAACCGCCTTGCTGAAGGCTTCCTTGGCGGCGAAGCGTTTCGCGTAAGTGCCCGCGATCGTGTAGGGCCGGCGGCGGGCCTTGGTGCGCTCGATCTCGGTGAACACCCGGTTCTCGAACCGCTCGCCGAACCGCTCGAGCGAGTTCGCGATCCGCTCGATATTGCACAGGTCCGAGCCCAGGCCGATGATCATGCATGCTCCCTTGTTGCAGCCGCTTCCTCAGCCGCGAAACACGAGCGCGAGCAGGAGCGCAAGGCCAATGAGATGGAGCATCACCTGGCTCTTGAACAGGGGGTGGGCAAGATCCCCCTTCGCAAATCGCAGCGCGCCGACATAGCCGAAGGCCTGGAGCAGCACCCAGCCGATCGCGAAAGGCAGGATCACGCCCGAGGCGATCGCATAGCCGAGAAGGGCAAGCGCGATCAGGAACAGCGCGGATGCCGCGGCTGCCCATAAGGTCTGCTCGCGGGTGACTTTGGGAGGGCGCTCGCCGGTCACGTCAGCGCGCTTGATCCATGAGTTCGCGCATGGTGCGAATGGCTGTCTCCAGCCCGGTAAAGACGGCCTCGCCAATCAGATAATGGCCGATATTGAGCTCGGCGATCTGCGGGATCGCGGCGATCGGGGCGACATTGTCGAAGGTGAGGCCGTGGCCGGCATGCGGCTCGATCCCGTTCTTGGCGGCGAGCGCTGCCATATCGGTGATCCGGCGCAGTTCGCGCGCGGTGCGCTCCTGGTCCCCATCGAGCATGGCGTGAGCATATTCGCCGGTGTGGAACTCGACAACCGGTGCCCCCAATCGCAGCGCCGCATCAAGCTGGCGCTCGTCGGCCTCGATGAACAGCGAGACGCGGATGCCCGCGCCGCGCAGCTCGTCGACGATGGGCACGAGGGTGTTGTGCAGCCCTGCGGCATCGAGCCCGCCCTCGGTGGTGCGCTCCTCGCGCTTTTCGGGCACGATGCAGGCGGCGTGCGGGCGATGGCGGAGCGCGATCGCGAGCATCTCGGGCGTTGCCGCCATCTCGAGATTGAGCGGCAGGTCGGTCGCCTCCTGGATGCGAGCGAGGTCTTCGTCGCGGATATGGCGGCGGTCTTCGCGCAGATGCGCGGTGATCCCGTCGCCCCCGACAGCCGCGACGATCTCGGCGGCGCGCACCGGATCGGGATGATCGCCGCCGCGCGCATTGCGGATGGTGGCGACGTGATCGATGTTCACTCCGAGGCGCAGGGGATTGGAAGGGGAGGCCAAGGTCATTCCTTGCGGCTGCCGGGTTTGGTTACAGCTACGCGGGCGAGCTCGGGCGGGATGCTGTTTTCATCATAGGTCGGAAAATCGAACGCGGCGAGCGGGTAGAACGGCACGCCGAGATCGACTGCGCCGGAGGAGCGATCAATGATTGCGCACTCGGCGATCACCTCGCCGCCTTCGCGCGCGACAGCCGCGATCGCCTCGCGGCTGGATAGGCCGGTCGTCACCACATCCTCGACCATCAGCACCTTCGCGCCTGGTTCGAGCGCGAAGCCCCGGCGCAGGTGGAACACGCCCTCGGGCCGTTCGAGAAACAGCGCGTCCTTGCCGAGCACGCGGGCGATCTCGTGCCCGATGATGATCCCGCCCATTGCGGGGGAAACGACGATGTCGATCCGCGCGATCACCTCCTCGGGAATGCCCGCGACCACGCCGCGCGCGAGGCGCTCGGCGCGCGCGGGGTTCATGAGCACGCGCGCGCATTGCAGGTAATGTCCGCTATGTCGGCCTGAAGAGAGCTTGAAATGCCCCTCGAGCAAGGCGCCACTGGCGCGGAATTCGGCGAGCACCTCCTCTAGTGTGCGCGGCGTCTTGGTTGAGGGCGTCATGGGACAAGTTCCGGTGCGGGAACGGCAATTTGCCGAAAAGGGGCTTGCGCGGGGGTCACGGGCGTTTGCATAAATTTCTCCCTAGAAGCGCTTGAGGGCCGGGGCAAGCGGGGCTAAAGGGGTGCCCAAGCTGCCAGCAATGTCGGTTTGAAGCTGCCCGGTTTTGCGGATCTCCAAGGGATCTCGACCATGCAGCATGGGATTAAAATTCAAAGGTTTTGGACACATTGATATGGGTCAGATGATCGGCCGCATCCGTTGGAATCCTGCTGTCCTGCTGGCAGCTCTTGGCGCGCTCGCGTTTGTCGCCCTTGCCCTGCCGGGCACGCTTGCCGCGCAGGAGCCGGCGGACGAGGCGGCTCCCGCGACGATCGGCGCAGAGCCGGTCGATCAGGTTGCGCCCGCCCTTCAGCCGGGTGACGCCCAAGAGGCCGCGCTGCCCGAGAGCGCCTATGCGCCGATGGCACCGACCGAGAACAAGGGCATGCCCACGTCCTATCAGGAAGATGCGCTCGCGAGCATGACCTTCCAGGATCAGTATTCGCTCGATGGCGCCTATGCGCTTGGCATGCACGATTACATCCTGCTGCCGATCATCACCGCGATCAGCCTGCTCGTGCTCGGCCTGCTGCTCTACGTGATCATGCGCTACAATCGGAAGCGCAATCCGGAGCCCTCCAAGACGACGCACAATACCCTGATCGAGGTTGTCTGGACGATCGTTCCGGTCCTTATCCTGGTCGTCATCGCGGTCCCTTCGATCACGCTGCTGGCGCGCCAATACGAGACGCCTCCCGAAAATGCGGTCACGGTCAAGGCGATCGGCTATCAGTGGTATTGGGGCTATGAATATCCCGATCATGGCGGGTTCGAGGTCGTCTCGAACATGAAGAGCCAGCCCGAGGCACTTGCCGACGGGGAGCCGTATCAGCTTGCCGTTGACAACCGGATGGTTGTGCCCGCAGGCGTGCCGCTGCGCATTCAGACCACGGGCGCGGATGTGATCCACTCCTTCGCTGTGCCCTCGCTGTGGTTCAAGCAGGATGCGGTCCCCGGTCGCCTGAACGAGCGCATCCTGATGATCGAGGAGCCGGGCGTTTATTATGGCCAGTGCATGGAGCTGTGCGGCACGCTGCACGGGTTCATGCCGATTGCCGTTGAGGCGCTGCCGATGGAGGAGTTTGAGGCCTGGGTGCTGGCGCAGGGCGGCGAGTTGCCCGGCGCGGCCGCTGCTGAAGCGCAGGCCGAAGCCCAGGAAGCCGCCGAGGCCCCAGCCGTTGCGCTGGCGAAATAATCCGGCGCGCGAATTGTCGCGTAGCTGACAGTTGAGAATTAAAGTCGAGAGAAATTGAACCATGGCCACCACTGCTGACGGGTTTCAGGCACACCACGATGATCACGCGCACCACGGCGCGGATCACAAGCCGGGCTTCTTTGTCCGGTGGTTCATGTCGACCAACCACAAGGATATCGGCACGCTCTACCTGATCTTCGCGATCATCGCGGGCATCGTGGGCGGCGCGATCTCGGGCATCATGCGCGCCGAGCTCGCCGAGCCGGGCATCCAGTATCTGCACTGGTGGGCCAATTCCTCGCCCGAGGATCTGGCGGCGGCGGGCCACATGTGGAACGTCTTCATCACCGCGCACGGCCTCATCATGGTGTTCTTCATGGTGATGCCCGCGATGATCGGCGGCTTTGGCAACTGGTTCGTGCCGCTCATGATCGGCGCGCCCGACATGGCCTTCCCGCGGATGAACAACGTCTCGTTCTGGCTGACGGTGGCGGGCTTTTGCTCGCTGGTGTTTTCGTTGTTCGTGCCCGGCGGGCCCGGGCTCGGCGCGGGCACCGGCTGGACGGTCTATGCCCCGCTCTCAACCAGCGGTTCGCCCGGCCCGGCGGTCGATTTCGCGATCTTCTCCCTGCACCTTGCGGGCGCTGGCTCGATCCTGGGGGCGACCAATTTCATCACCACCATCTTCAACATGCGCGCGCCGGGCATGACGCTGCACAAGATGCCACTGTTCGTGTGGTCGGTGCTCGTCACGGCGTTCCTGCTGCTGCTCGCGCTGCCGGTGCTCGCGGCCGCGATCACCATGCTGCTGACCGATCGCAATTTCGGCACGACCTTTTTTGATCCGGCGGGCGGCGGCGATCCGGTGCTCTATCAGCACCTCTTCTGGTTCTTCGGCCACCCCGAGGTCTACATCATGATCCTGCCGGGCTTCGGCATGATCAGCCAAATCGTCGCCACCTTCAGCCGCAAGCCCGTGTTCGGCTATCTCGGCATGGCCTATGCCATGGTCGCGATCGGCGTCGTCGGCTTCATCGTGTGGGCGCACCACATGTTCACCGTCGGGCTCGATGTGAACACGCAGATGTATTTCACCGCAGCCACCATGGTCATCGCTGTGCCCACGGGCGTGAAGATCTTCTCCTGGATTGCGACGATGTGGGGCGGCAGCCTCGAGTTCAAGTCGCCGCTGGTCTGGGCGCTCGGCTTCATCTTCCTCTTCACCGTGGGTGGCGTCACTGGCGTGGTGCTCGCCAATGGCGGGATCGACACCAATCTGCACGACACCTATTACGTGGTGGCGCATTTCCATTACGTGCTCTCGATGGGGGCGGTGTTCTCGATCTTCGCCGGCTTCTATTACTGGTTCCCGAAGATGAGCGGACGGATGCACTCCGAGCTGCTGAGCCACCTCCACTTCTGGACCTTCTTCGTCGGCGTCAATGTGATCTTCTTCCCGCAGCACTTCCTGGGCATGCAGGGTATGCCGCGCCGCTATCCGGACTATGTCGACACCTACGCCTTCTGGCACGAGATCAGCACGATCGGCTACTGGATCACCGCAGGCTCGATGCTCTTCTTCTTCGTCAATATCGTCTACGCCTTCGTGGCTGGGCGCCGGGCGGTAGGCAATCCATGGGGTGAAGGCGCGACTACGCTCGAATGGACGCTGCCGAGCCCGCCGCCGTTCCACCAGTTCGAAACCCTACCCGTGATCGAGGATCATCACGATTATCACGATCACCGGCCGCTCGCGCAGCCGGCCGAATAAGGGCATTGCAGGGCCGGGCGCTTCGCCTGCCCCTCGCACGACACATCACGGGGGGCGCGCCTTGCAGGGCGCGCTCTTCTGGCACAATGAACCAAAGCATATGACCGCAACCACGCAAAGCCTTCCCCTTCCCGCCGAGTGGCGTGATTTCCTCACGCTGACCAAGCCGCGGGTGATGACGCTGGTGATCTTCACCGCGATCTGCGGGATGCTGGCTGCGCCCGGCGCGCTGCACCCGGTGCTGGCCTTCACCGCCATCCTCGCGATCGCGATGGGGGCAGGGGGCTCGGCGGCGCTCAACCACTGGTGGGAAGCCGACATCGACGCTGGCATGAAGCGCACCGCCAACCGCCCGCTGCCCACCGGGCGAATGCGGCGCGAGGATGCTCGCGATTTCGGGGTGTTCCTCTCGGTCTTCTCGGTCGCCCTGATGGGCGTGGCGATCGGCTGGCTCGCCGCCGGACTGTTGCTCGCCGCGATCGTCTATTATGCCGTGATCTACACGATGTGGCTCAAGCCGCGCACTCCGCAAAACATCGTCATCGGCGGCGGCTCGGGCGCGTTCCCGCCGCTGATCGGCTGGGTCTGCGTGACGGGCGAACTGACGGCCATGCCGCTTCTCCTGTTTGCGATCATCTTCTTCTGGACGCCGCCGCATTTCTGGGCGCTCGCGCTGTT
Organism: Erythrobacter sp.; assembly: GCA_036350735.1. GTDB lineage: Bacteria > Pseudomonadota > Alphaproteobacteria > Sphingomonadales > Sphingomonadaceae > Erythrobacter. Next base: position 28,715 of record JAZBNR010000072.1, on the reverse strand, counting down.
CGTGAAGACCGATTACGCCAAGGTCGGCATCCCGATGCTGCCCGTGGTAGCGGGCGAGCGGGTGACGCGCCGGCACATCCTTGTCTACACTATCGTTCTCGCCCCAATCGCGGTTGCGCCCTGGGCGATCGGGGGGACGAGCTGGGTCTATGGCTCGGTCGCGGTGGCGCTGTCAGCGCTGTTCATCGCGCTAGCGCTGCCGGTCATGAACGAGGCGCGCCCGGCCACCAACCCGCTCGCGCCCGAAAAGCGCCTGTTCAAGTTCAGTGTCCTTTATCTGTTCATCCTGTTCGGCGCGCTGGTTGCCGACCGCATGCTGGCCGCGCGCGGGCTGATCGGCCAGGGTCTGCTGGCATGACCATGACGCCCGACGAGGAGACCGAATACAAGCGCCGCCAGAAAGCGCGCAACATCGCGATCGCGGGTGCGCTGCTGTTCTTTGTCGTGCTGTTCTACGCGATCACGATCGTGCGGATCGGAGGGCAGGGATGAGCGCCTCGGCCACTCTCAGCCGCGAGGCGCAACGCCGCAACGCGCGCACCGCCTTGATGGCCTTCGCTTTCGCCGCCGCCATGGTGGCGCTGGGCTTCGCGTCCGTCCCGCTTTACCGCCTGTTCTGCCTGGTCACGGGCTTTGGCGGCACCACCCAGGTCGCGAGCGAGAGCGAGGCCGCACGCGCCGAGGCGCTTGCAGACGGACGCACGATCTCGGTGCGCTTCGACGGTTCGACCGCGCGCGACATGCCGTGGACCTTCCGCCCGTCCCAGCCGACGCAGACCGTGAAGATCGGACAGCGTGATCTTGCCACCTACGTCGCGCGCAACGAGGGCAGCACGCCGATCACCGGCACCGCCACCTTCAATGTCGAGCCCGCGCAGGCCGGCATCTATTTCAACAAGATCCAGTGCTTCTGCTTCACCCAGCAGACCCTCGCGCCGGGCGAGGAAATCTCGATGCCGGTGCTCTATTTCGTCGACCCCGCCATCCTCGAGGACGAGCTGATGGCGGATGTCGAACAGATCACGCTCTCCTACACTTTTCACCGCGCGAAGGAGCCCGTAACCTTCGGGCTTGCGCGCAGCACCGATTGACGAACACTCACAGCGACGGGAAACGCATCATGGGCGGTCAAGTAAACCACGATTTTCACATCCTCGATCCGGATCCCTGGCCGCTGATCGGCTCGCTTTCGGCATTGGGCTTCACCAGCGGCATGGTGCTCAATTTCTACCCCGACCAGTTCGGCTTTGCCGGGCCCGTGGTGATGTGGGCAGGGCTTGCCGGGCTCATCGCGACCTTTTTCTTCTGGTTCCGCAACATCGTGATCGAGGCCCAGCGCGGCGATCACACGCCAGTTGTCCAGCTTCACATGCGTTACGGCATGATCTTGTTCATCGCGTCTGAAGTCATGTTCTTCGTCGGCTGGTTCTGGGCGTTCTTCGATTTCACGCTGTTTCCCGCACCGCTCGAATTCGTGCACGGTGAAAATGGCGACAACACGATCAATCTCTTCATCACCGAGGGCGTCACCGCGCTGGGTGAGCGGGTGCCGAGTGGGATGGAAGTGCTCGATCCTTTCGCGCTGCCGCTGCTCAACACGCTGATCCTGCTGTGCTCGGGCACCACCGTCACCTGGGCGCATCATGCGCTGATTCAGGGCGATCGCGAGGGGCTCAAGATGGGGCTGTGGGCGACAGTGGCGCTGGGCGTGCTGTTCAGCTTCATCCAGGCCTACGAATACAGCGTCGCTCCGTTCAGCTTCGGCGGGAACACCTTCTCAAGCGCCTTCTACATGGCGACGGGCTTCCACGGCTTCCACGTGCTCATCGGCACGATCTTCCTCGCCGTGTGCCTCTATCGCGCCTATATCGGCCACTTCACCCCGCGCCAGCACTTCGGCTTCGAGGCGGCGGCGTGGTATTGGCACTTTGTCGATGTGGTGTGGCTGTTCCTGTTCATCGCCGTCTATGTCTGGGGCGGCTTCGGCGCAGAATACCATTGACGCAAGGGAGCCCGGCTCCCCGAACCCATGAGGGGCAGCCCGCGCTGTGGCGGGCTGCCCTTTTCGGTATGTGCCCCCGCTGCGGCGCACGCGCGCTGTTCGAGGCGCCCGCCATGGTCGCGGGCGAGTGCCGCGCTTGCGGGCTCGAACTTGCCGCGCTCGAGCGCGGGGGGCGCCTCGCCGGGCTGCTCACGGTCGCGCTGGCCGCCCTGCTCATCACCGCGGCGCTGGGGCTCGAAAGCGTGATCCGACTGCCGCTCTGGATGATCGTCGCCCTGTGGGCGCCGGTCACGGTCGCCAGCGTGCTGTTCGCGCTGCGGCTCGCCAAAACCGCAAGCGTTTGGCGCAGCTATGAGCGTCGGCCAGAGGCCGAAGATCGCCGATGAGCCTGCGGCTGCCCATCCTCCCGACAATCATTGTGGTCGCTGCGGCGGCGACTATGGTTGCGCTCGGCATCTGGCAGCTCGGCCGCGCCGACGAGAAGGCGCGCCAGATCGAGCGCTACGCGCAGGCGCAAGAGGCAAGCGCCGGGGCCGATTTTCCGATCAGCGGTGAGGGTGAGGAGGTGTGGTTCCGCCAGAGCACCGTCGCCTGCGCCAGCCTCAAGGGCATCGAACCGGTCGCGGGCACGGCGGCAAGCGGCGCCAAGGGCTGGGCGATCCGCGCGCGCTGCGAAACCGAGGCGGGGGGAGAGGCTATTGTCGAGCTCGGCTTCCAGCGCGATCTCGCCGTTCCCGATTGGCAGCCGGCGACCATCTCCGGCACGATCGCGCCCGGACCGCGCCTTGTCGCTGATCCCCCGCAGGCGGGGCTCGAGCCGCTCGCCCGGCCCAATCCCAGCGATCTGCCTAACAACCACCTTGCCTATGCCGGGCAATGGTTCTTCTTCGCCGTCACCGCGCTCGTCATCTATGCGCTGGCGCTGCGCGCCCGTGCGCGCGGCACGGGGCGCAGAAGAAACTAATCGCACCAAGCTCTCGTCTGAGCGATTGCCCCCATCCGATCCCCAAGCTAATCCGGCCCGCTTATGGAATATGTCTCCACCCGGGGCACCGCGCCCACCCTCGATTTCGAAGGCGTCACGCTCGCCGGTCTCGCCAGCGACGGCGGCCTCTATGTGCCGCGCGAGTGGCCGCGCTTCTCGCCTGCCGAGATCGTGGCCATGCGCGGCCTGCCCTATCACGAGCTCGCGGCGCGGGTCATGCAGCCCTTCGTTGCGGGCAGCCTCAGCCCCGAGGAACTTGGCGCGCTGTGCCGCACGGTCTATGGCGATTTCGGCCACAAGGCCGTGACCCCGCTGGTGCAGCTCGATGAGACGCACTGGCTGCTCGAGCTGTTTCACGGTCCCACGCTAGCCTTCAAGGACGTGGCGCTGCAATTGCTCGGTCACCTGTTCGAGACCTTCCTTGCGCGGCGCGGCGAGCAGCTCACCATCGTCGGCGCGACCAGCGGCGACACCGGCTCGGCCGCGATCAACGCGGTTGCCGGGCGCGAGCGGGTTGAGATCTTCATGCTTCATCCCGAGGGGCGCGTGAGCGAGGTGCAGCGCCGCCAGATGACGACCGTGCGCGCGCCCAATGTCCACAATCTCGCGATCGATGGCAGCTTCGATGATGCCCAGCGCCATGTGAAGCGCATGTTCAGCGACCCTGAGATCGCGCACTCGCTGGGCGGACCACTCAATCTAGGTGCGGTGAATTCGATCAACTGGGCGCGGCTGATGGCGCAGGTGGTCTATTATTTCCACGCCGGTCTGCAATTCGGCGCGCCCGAGCGGGCGGCGGCCTATTCGGTGCCGACGGGCAATTTCGGCGATGTCTTCGCCGGTTATGTCGCTGCGCAAATGGGCCTGCCGATCGAGCGGCTGATCGTCGCAACCAATGTCAACGACATCCTCCACCGCGCGCTGCGCGACGGAGACTATTCCGCCGGCAGCGTCACTCAAACGATCACCCCTTCGATGGACATCCAGGTCTCCTCCAATTTCGAGCGGCTGCTGTTCGATTGCGGTGGGCGCGACGGGGCGGCGATGGCCGAGCAAATGCGCGGTTTCGACGAGACCCGCGCGATGCAGCTCACCAACAGCCAGCGCGAAAACGCCGCGCGCCTGTTCACCAGCGTCAGCGCCGACCCGAAAGCGACGACAGCGGCGTTGCAATGGGCGCACCGCCACGCCGGGCAGGTGATCGATCCGCACACTGCGGTGGGGCTCCATGCGAGCCTCGTGTGCGCCGATGAAGGCACGACCCCGCGCGGCACCCCGATCGTCACGCTTGCGACCGCCCACCCTGCCAAGTTCCGCGACGCGGTCGAGCGCGCGATCGGCATACGCCCGCAGCTGCCCTCGCGCGTGGGCGATCTGTTTGGCCGCGAGGAGCAATTCACTTCGATCAGCGGCGAATACGCGGCGGCGCGGCAATTCGTGCTCGACAATGCGGCCGGTCATCAGGCGGCAGGCGCAACCGCCTGAAGATGGCTCGCCTGAGCGGATCTCCGGCGATCATGGAGTGTCGCGGATGGGATGGCTATCGCCTGCTCGATAGCGGCGGCGGGCGCAAGTTCGAGGCGTTCGGGCCTTTTGCCTTCATCCGGCCCGAGCCGCAGGCGATGTGGCAGCCGCGCCTTGTTGGCGAAAACGGGGCCGATTGGGCGGCCGCGGGCGAGTTCGTGCCCGCCTCGGACGAGGATGGCGGCGGGCGCTGGAACCTCTCGCAAGGCGTGCCAGAGGGCTGGGAGCTCGCCTGGAACGAGGTGCGCTTCACCGCTCAACCGACCCCCTTCCGCCACCTCCAGTTCTTCCCCGATATGGCCCCGGTGTGGGAATGGATGCGCGAGCGGCTCGAGGGCTGCGAGGATGCCGAGACGCTCAACCTGTTTGGCTATACCGGGCTTGGCACGCTCGCGCTCTCGCGCCACGGCCCCGTCACCCATGTCGATGCCTCGAAGAAGTCGGTCGCGCAGGCGCGCGCCAATGCCGCGCTCTCGGGGATGGAGGATCGCCCGATCCGCTGGCTGATCGACGATGCGGCCAAGTTCACCGCGCGCGAGGTGCGGCGCGGGCGGCGCTATGACGGGATCATCCTCGATCCGCCCAAGTTCGGGCGCGGGCCCAAACACGAGACCTGGCGGCTCGAGGAAGGCCTGCCGGGCCTCATTCGCGATTGCGCCGCGCTGCTCGATGCGCGCAGCCGCTTCCTCTTCCTCACCGTCTATGCCGTGCGCATGAGCAGCCTCGCGCTTGCCGGGCTGCTCGAGGAGGCGCTACGCCATCTGCCCGGCACGATCGAGCACGGCGAGCTTGCGGTGCGCGAGGAGGGCGACAACGCGCGGCTGCTGCCCACCGCGATCTTCGCACGCTGGAGCAATCCGGACTAAGGGCGAGACGATCATGACCCAAACCGATTCGCTCACCCTCCAGGTCGCCGATCTCGAAGTCGATGTCCTCACCGGCATCTATTCGGAGGAAACCGGCAAGCCCCAGCCGCTGCGCATCAGTGTCGATGTGCGCTATCATGTCGCCGAACATTACGCGCCCGACACCCCGCTCGATGCGAGCAAGAACTATATGGACCTGAAGCACGCCATGTCTGAAGGGCTGCCCAAGGGCGTGCATTTCAAGCTGATCGAGGCGGTGGCCGATCACATCTGCGAGACCTTGTTCGTGCAGGACCGACGGGTTGAGGCGGTGACGGTCAAGATCGTCAAGCTCGCGATCGCGCAGGGCTCGGAGAAGATCGGCATCACGCTCCACCGCGAGCGCCGGGCGGATTGACCGGAATGCGCCAGCTCGTCTGCCGGATAGAGGCGCTGCCCGGCGAGCCCATCGATGCGGCGGCGGCCTATTTCGCGCAGCATCACGAAGGGGTGATGGCCGGTCTGGCGGTGCACGAGCCCGAGGCGATCGCGCTATGCGTGCCCCCGGCGGGCACCGACCATGATGCCTGGCGCAGCGCGCTCGCCGGCGATCTGGCGCGCCGTTTCGCGCCTGTGCGCTGTAATCTCGTCGCGGCAGCCAGCGCCGAGAGCGAGGCGGCGCTGCTAGACTATTTAGAGGGTGCGCCCGGCATCACCGGGCATTATCTTGCCGCGCATGAGTGAGCTTGCCCCCCGCCAGATCGACCGCCTCGATGTCGCGCGCGCGCCGCTTGCCGATGTCCCGCTTGTCGATGGTTTTGCGCGGCGGATCAGCTATTTGCGCCTGTCGGTGACCGATCGCTGCGATTTGCGCTGCACCTATTGCATGCCCGAGCGCATGACCTTCCTGCCGAAGAGCGAAGTGCTATCGCTCGAGGAATTGCATGCGCTGGCGCTCGGCTTCATCGCGCGCGGGGTGAGCAAGATCCGCATCACCGGGGGCGAGCCGCTGGTGCGGCGCGATGTGCTGGATCTCATCCGCGCGCTCGGGCAGGAGCTTGGCGGCGGGGGCCTCGAGGAGCTGACGCTCACCACCAACGCGACCCAGCTCGCGCGCTATGCCGATGATCTCGCCCGCGCAGGAATCAGGCGGATCAACGTCTCGCTCGACACGCTCGATCGCGCGACCTTCCAACGGCTCACCCGGCGCGATGCCCTGCCACAGGTGCTCGAGGGGATCGCCGCGGCGCGCGCCGCCGGGCTCCGGGTCAAATTGAACGCGGTCGCATTAAAGGGCGTCAACGAGCATGAACTGCCCGATCTGATCGCTTGGGCGCACGCGCACGGGCATGCGGTGACGCTGATCGAGGTGATGCCGCTGGGCGATGTCGAGGAGGAGCGGCTCGACCAGTTTCTTCCGCTCGATCTGGTGCAGGCGCGGCTGGAGGCGCGCTGGACGCTCACGCCGAGCGATGCCACCACCGGTGGCCCCGCGCGCTATGTCGATATCGCCGAGACCGGCGGGCGCCTCGGCTTCATCACCCCGCACAGCCACAATTTCTGCGATGGCTGCAACCGCCTGCGCGTGACCGCGACCGGGCAGCTCTATCCGTGCCTCGGCGGCTCGGAGCGGGTGGATCTGCGCGCCGCGCTGCGCTCGGGGGAGCCGGAGGCGCGGCTGGCGCAGGCGCTTGAAGAGGCGATGCGGATCAAGCCCGAGCGCCACCATTTCCGCATGGACGAGCGCGGCGCCGCGCCCGCCCAGCCGCGCCACATGTCGCTGACGGGAGGCTGAGCGGGTGAGCGGGCAGGTGACGATCGTCTTCCTTGGCCCCTTGCGCGATCTGGCGGGCGAGCCCTCGCGCATGGTCCAAGCGCCGCTCGATTGGGAGGGGCTGCTCGAGGCCGCCGGGCCGCAGATCGCTGAGCAGCTCAGCGAACCGCGCGTTCATGTTGCCTGTGCAGGCAAGGTGCTAGCGGACAAGACCGCGCTCGCGGCGCAGGCGGGCGATGAGGTTGCGCTTCTCCCGCCCGTCAGCGGCGGGTGAGGCGCAGCCCTGGCAGCGCGCGATGAAGGACGTTCGCCTCCTCGATGCGCCGTTCGATCCGACTGCGCTGATCGCCGCCTTCACCGCCGCGCATCGCGGGCTGGGCGGTCTGTGCAGCTTTGTCGGCGAGGTCCGCGCCGGGGATCGGGAGGGCGACCGGGTCGGGGCGCTCGAGCTCACCCATTACGAGCCGCTCACGCTTTCCGGCATGGACCAGCTCGCCGATGCGGCGCTCGCGCGGTTCGATCTGATGGGCCTGCTGATGGTTCACCGGATCGGGCGAATGCAGCCGGGCGAGCCGATCGTGTGCGTCGCCGCCGCGGCTCGGCATCGCCGGCCTGCGATCGAGGCGGTCGACTATTGCATGGATCACCTCAAGAGCGCCGCGTGGTTCTGGAAGCGCGAGCAGCGCGCAGGCGCATGGCGCTGGATCGAGCCGCGCCCCGATGACTACGCCGCTCTTGATCGCTGGGGTTGATCGCGCGCAAATTTTATCCCGTTTGATCGGGATCAAGGACGAAGCTGCGCGGCTGGCTAATTTCTCCTCATCCAAGGAGAGCCAGCATGACCGACCAGATTCAGACCCGCCTCGACACCGGCAAGGCCCGCATCGTCGCCGCGCCAAGCGCCGCGCCCCATTCGATCCCCAACGCCCCGCGCCACCAGATCGAGATCGATCGCCATTTCGAGCTGCCCACCGTGCTCTTCGGCGCGACCGTCGCGGCTTATCTCGCCTTTCTCGGGATCATGCTCGCGACCTTCGCCGCGCCCGCGCTTGCGATCCCGATGGTGATTTTCGCAGGGTTCATCGTCGCCGGTTTCGGCGTGCCTGCGATCTGGGTGAGGTTGAAGGGCAACACTTCGCGCCCGATGACGCTCGGACGCTTCCGGCTCGATGGGATCATGACCCACACCGGGCGCTGCAGCGCGCGAGATGCGAGCGTCCAGATGCTGCTCCTGCCCGGCCTTGTGGTCGCCTGGGGCTGCGCCATCGCGGTGATCGCGGCGGTGGTCGCCTGAAGTCGAGCCCGTCCGCCAAGGCGTGAGAGCCCTCGCGGCTAACGCCCTGCCAGATCGGCCAGCAGCGCGGGATCGAGCACATCGATCCCGCGCTTGCCTTTGCGCAGGATCGCGCCCGCGTCCTCGATCTCGCCGAGCTTGCGGCTGACCGTCTCGATCGTGAGCCCGAGCATGTTGGCGATCTCGCCGCGCGTGAGCGGCAGCTCGAAATGAATCGCCGGGTGGCACGAGGATTGGCTCGCCGCGACCGCGAAATCGTGCAGCAGCGCCGCAAGGCGCGCCTCGGCGCTGGCATGGCCGGTGAGCTCAAGCAGCGCGCGCGAAGCGAGCAGATCTTCCTGGCTGCGGCGCAGCAGCGCTCGGGCAAGCGCGGGATAATGATCGATCGCGGCCTCGATGTCGCGCCGCGCGAAGGTGCACAGCTTGCTGGGCGTGAGCGCAACGACATCGTGATGCGCAAAGGGGGCGAACAGCTCTCCGATGAAGCCCGCCGGGTGGACCAGCGCGAGGATCTGCTCGTTGCCGTCGGCATCGATCGCCGAGACCTTGAGCGCGCCGCTCACCAGCGTGGCGCAGGCCGCCTCCTCGTCGCCTGCCGCGAACAGCATCTCCCCGCGCGCCAGATCGCGCGTGCGGCCGGCGGCGGCGAGCGCGTCGCGCTCTTCGGGGGTGAGCACGGCGCAGGCCGCGCTCTCGCGGACGGGACATTGGGCGCAGGCGAGTTGCTGGGTGGCCATCGCGGGTCTCTTCAAAGCTCGAGGACGGAATAGAGTTCGGCCAGCCGCTGCGATTGCTGCGTCACGTATGCCGAGAGGCGGGATTGCGCAGCCATGATGGCGGCGGCCGAAGGATCGTCGAGCGCGACGACCTCGGCGCTCGCCGCGATGGAATCGACATCGGCGAGCGCGAGGCGTGTCTGGCTGCGGTATGAGGTCAGATCGGCAAGTGCGACCTGCGCGCGCATCCAGCGCTCGCTCGTGGTATCGGTCCCGCGCGCTGCGGCGACGAGGCGCGAGGCGTCATCGCTTGCCCGATCGAATGCGCGCTGCGCCTGCTCGCCCGCTTCGGCCAGCGCGGCGATGCGCGCACCGAGCTGCTCGGGCAGCGGCGGAGCCAGTTCAGCGGGATCGACGAGGGCCGTGTCGAAGGCGGGAGACAGGGTGCCGCTCACCCGCCCGCCTTGGTTATCGGGATCGGCGCTCTGCGGGATTGCGAAGCTTGGATAGCGGCCTGGCTCGCCCGCGCATCCCGCAAGCGATCCGCACACGGCGAGGGCCAAGCCGGCAAGAGCTGGTGCTTTTTCCATTATCCCGATCGCCGAATTAACACGCGACCATCGAAAATCAATGTTATGTGTCAAGCGGGGATGACGTTAAGCCGCGGGCAAACGGAGCTGGGGCGATTTTGTCCGATCACGGGCGTTGACTTGGCTGCCGCCTTGGCTTAACGGCACCCCTCTTTCCGGCGGAGCCTTAGGCTGCGCCGCGATGCAATATTACTGAGCAGTCCGCACAGCGCGCATTCTTCTCGCTCGTGGTGGACCACTGTAGAATTGAGAGAATAAAGCCATGTTCGCGATAGTGCGCACGGGCGGCAAGCAATATCGGGTTGCCGCCGGAGACAAGATTGCCGTTGAAAAACTCGCTGGCGAGGCCGGCGATACGATCACGCTGGGCGATGTCCTGCTGGCGGGCGAGGGCGATTCGATCGCCGATGCCTCCAAGGTCACCGTCTCGGCGGAGATCATCGCCCAGGCTAAGAGTGAGAAGGTGATCGTCTTCAAGAAGCGTCGCCGCCACAACTATCGCCGGAAGAACGGCCACCGCCAACTGATGACGCTCCTGCGCATCACCGATGTCGGCACCGGCGGCGCTGCGGCTAAGGCTGCGCCGAAGAAGGAAGCTGCTCCCAAGTCCGAGGCCGATGCCGGCCTCGAAGCCAAGGCCGAGCCCGCCAAGAAGGCTCCGGCCAAGAAGGCGGCTCCCAAGAGCGAAGCGGCGGCCGAGAAGAAGCCCGCCGCGAAGAAGGCCGCGCCCAAGAAGGCCGCGCCGAAGACTGAAGACAAGTAAGGATCAGGCACCATGGCACACAAGAAAGCAGGCGGTTCATCGCGCAACGGCCGCGACTCAGCGGGTCGTCGCCTCGGCGTCAAGAAGTTCGGCGGTCAGGACGTGATCGGCGGCAACATCATCGTGCGCCAGCGCGGCACCAAGTTCTATCCCGGCGCTAATGTCGGCATGGGCAAGGATCACACCCTCTTTGCGCTCGGCGAAGGCGTGGTGCGATTCCATCAGGGCAAGCTCGGCCGCAAATACGTGTCGGTAGACATGATTGCTGAGGCAGCCGAATAACCGGACGGTTCATTGACAGGGCCGTCCATCGGGGCGGTCCTGGCCGGCGCATCTGAGCCGGCATCAAGAGGGAGACAGGCCACCCCGCCAAAACCGGGGGAGCCGTCTCCCTCTTCGCATTTCTCCCTCGCCTCGCCGCTTTCCTTGCGTCAGCGGCCATCAAAACGTCACGACCGTGCATTATCTGCATGTCCGGGGCGAGAGAGGGATTGCTCGTGTTCCATCGTAGCGAAAGATTGCTGTTGCGGCCCGTCTGGCCGGAGGATTGGCAGGGCATATTGGGCGGAATCGCCGATCGTGCGATCGTGCGCAATCTGGCGAGCGCGCCCTGGCCCTATGGGGAGGACGACGCGCGCGCCTTTGCGAGCCTGCCGACAGAGCCGCTCCACCCGCGCTTTGTGATGACGCGTGCGGCGGATGCCACCGTGATCGGCTGTATCGGGATCGGTCCGATCGCCGGGGACGAGCCGCGCGAAAGTGCGGGCGCAGTCGAGCTCGGCTACTGGATTGCGCGCCAGCACTGGGGACGGGGCTATGCCACCGAAGGCGGGCGCGCCGTGCTAGAGATCGCCCGCACGCTCGGCCACGCCCGGGTCTTCGCCTCTCATTTCAAGGACAATCCGGCCTCGGGCCGGGTGCTGCGCAAGCTTGGCTTCGAGCAGACTGGGCGGCTGGTGATGCGCCACAGCTGCGCGCGCGGCGAGGAGGCGATGACGATCGAATATGTCCAGCGCCTTGGCGAGCGGGTCGTGGGGCCGGAGGAGGGCACTGCGGAACCGCAAGCCAGCGAGCGCGCGGCGGCCTGATCCGCCGCGTGCTTCCCGGCGCGCTTGTCGGGCGCGCGGTTTGCGACTAAGCGCCTGTTCTTATGGCATCGCGCAAACGATTGACGCCCGAGGAATCCCGCAATTCAGCGCTCGAGGCGGCTCGTTCGCTGCTGATCGAGGCGGGGCCGCAGGCGGTCACATTAAAGGCGGTCGCGGCCCGGATCGGGCGCACCCATGCCAACTTGCTCCACCATTTCGGATCGGCTTCGGGCTTGCAGAAGGCGCTCGCCGAGCATCTTGCCCGCACCGTGTGTGAGACGATCATCGAAGCGGTGCGCGCGAGCCGGGCGGGGCTGGGATCGGCGCGCGAGGTGGTCGATCTCGCGTTCGACGCGTTCGATCGCGAGGGCGCGGGCGCGCTCACCAGCTGGATGCTGCTTACCGGCAACGAGGACGCGCTCGACCCGATCATCGCGACCATCCTCGATCTCGTCGACGAGATCGCGCCGGGCGAGGCCGAGACGCATGGTGATGAAAAGCAGGTGCACAAGGACACGCTGAGCCTCGTCCTGCTTGCGCTTGGCGATGCGTTGATCGGGGCCGCGCTGGCGAAATCGCTGGGCCTTCCGCGTGACACTGCGCGCGATCGGGCGGCGGCGAATCTCGAGGCCTCGCTCGCCCAGCATTACCGGGGCTAGCCCTCGGCCGGGATCCCCGTGCGCTGCCACTCGGGCAGCTGCGCCGGATCGAGATCGGCGACTCGCAGATGGTCCACGGCAAGGCCAAGCTCGGGATAGGCGGCACGGCGGCGCTTCTCGTTGGAGCGATCGAGCGGGACCACCACCAGCCGCCGATTGACCTTCTGGCGCCAGTTCATCCGCGCGGTGTTCTCCTGGCCGACATAGCAGCCCTTGGAAAAGCTCACGCCGTTGAGCTCGACTGCGTTGGTCTCGAGCCACAGGATGTCGCCCAGCTCAGCAGCGCCTTCGGGAACGCCGAGCGCAAGGCGGTGCGCGAGCCACGCTTCGTCGGCGGGTTCGCCAGCTTCCGGCGAAAGCCAGCGATGCCCGAGCGCGGGAAGGCGCGGATCGGGCGCTGCGCCCTCCTGCGGCTCGGGCGACCAGTGGACGAACAGCGCCTTCTCGCGGGCTATGTCGATCGCGCGGCGCAGGCGATAGAGCGAGAGGCGCCTGGCCAGATCCTCTGCCAGATCAGCCTCGCAATCGAGCAGCAGCGCGCCGTTGCCACCATCCCACACGATGAAATCGAACAGCGCCTTGCCCTGCGGCGAGAGCAGCGCAGCGTAGCAGGGCAGCGCGCCCTTGACGTCGTTCGTCACCAGCCCTTGCAGGAAGCCTGCCACATCCTCGTTGCCGTCTGCACGCACGCTCAGGCGGACCACTGCGCGCTTGGCGAGATGCGTTGGTTTCGTCATGCCATCCTCCTCGCAAGGGCTGCGGCGAGTGCTTCGCCCAGGCCCGGACCCTGTTCGGGATAGAGATAGGGCTCGATCAGCTCGACTTCCATCACCGCGAGCGCGCCATCCGGCTTGGCGACCATGTCGATGCGAGCATAGAGCGGCGCGGCGAAGGGCAGAGCGGCGAGCACCGCTTCTGCCGCCTTGCGCTCGGCCCGGCTCGGCTCGAGGGGGCGCTCGGTGCCGCCATAGATCGACTGGATGCGATAATCGCCCGGCTGGGCGCGCTTGGTCAGCGCGTGGCTGAGCGCGCCGTCGATGAAGATGAAGCTCAGCTCGCCGCGCTCCGTGATTGCGGGGAGGAAGGGCTGGAGCATGGCGGGCGCCTCGAACGACCATTCATCGCCGATGCGCCCGCGCTCGAGCAGTTCCTGCCCTTCCGCGCCCGCGCCGATCTGGCGCTTGACCACGAGTTTGTCGCAGCCCAGCGCGTCCATCGCCGAACGCGCCTCGTTTGCGCTCACCCGGTCGTGCCACAGGGTCGGGATCATCGGCGCGCCGCGCGTGCCAAGCTCCTTGAGATAAGTCTTGGCGATGTTCCAGCGCACGATTGCGGGCGGATTGTGGATCGCTATGCCGCGATTTGCGAGCGAGTCGAGCTTGTCGAGGAAAGCGTTTGACTTGTCGTGATAATTCCAGGCGGTCCCAAGCAGCACTGCGGCGATCCCGGTGAACGCGACTAGCGGGGCCTCCCAATCGATCACCTCGAGTTCGAGACCTAGCGCGGCCAGCGCCGGCTCGAGCGCGGCGATCATCAGGTCATGCTCGAAGGCGTCACCCCGGCGCACTTCGCCCGCGCTTGGCAGCGTCGTTTCGCAGGCGAGGAAGCCGATCCGGGCCACGGCGCCGCAGCGGTTCAGGCGGCCCGCGCGGGGGCGGCGGCGGCGGCGGCCTCGGCGCGCGCGCGGCGGCTCCGGATGAGCAGGTCGCCCGCGAAGATCGCAACCGCCAGCCAGATCAGGAGAAAGCTCGCAAGCTGCGCGGGCTCAAGTTCCTCGCCGAACACGGTCAGCCCGAGCAGGAAGACGATGGTGGGCGCAAGATATTGGATGAAGCCGAGCGTCGAATAGGGCATGCGCCGGGCCGCGATCGCGAACAGCAGCAGCGGGATCGCGGTCACGACGCCCGAGCCGATGATGAGCGCGGTCAGCACCGGATCGGCGCCGAACACCGTGCCCTGCGGGCCCAGCGCGTAGCTGGCGGCAATCGCGATCGCGGGCACCAGCAGGATCGCGGACTCGATCGTGAGGCCGGGCAGCGCGCCGACATCGACCTGTTTGCGAACAAGGCCATAGAAACCGAAGCTGAAAGCGAGCGTGAGGCTGATCCAGAGGCTGGTGAGCGCGCCTGCGGCGAGGATCGCCACCGCGGTGCCCGCAATCGCGACCGCGAGCCATTGCAGCTTGGAGAGGCGCTCACCGAGGAAGAGCGTGCCGAGCAGCACGTTGATCAGCGGGTTGAGATAATAGCCGATGCTGGTTGCATAGACCTCGACGTTCACGATGGCCCAGATGTAGGTGAACCAGTTGATCCCGATGAGCGTGGCACTCAAGAGCAGCAGGCCGAGCGTGCGCGGGGCAGCGAATGCGGCGCGCAGGGCCGGAAACTGGCCGCGCAGCGCAACGATCAGCAGGCAAAGGGGCAGCGTCCAGATGATGCGCCAGCCCACGAACTCGAACGGCGGCACCGCCGAGACCAGCATCAGGTAGAGTGGCAGGAAGCCCCAGATGAGATAGGCCCCGAGCGCTGCGGGCAGGCCGGAGGGCGGCTTGTGCGCGGGCTGGGAGAGGGGATCGGCGTTCATGGCGGGGTCGCTTGCCGTAGGCGGGATGGGACCGCCCTTCAAGCGCGCATCAGCGAGCCCGCGAAAGTGAACGAGTGCTTTCGCCCGCGCTCGCAATTCATTCATGCAGATGGCTTTATAGATGAACAGAACGAGGGGAATCGAGCATTCGCCCTCCAACGGATCTCTCTTGGGCCATTCCCACCGATGGTCCCAGGCGCGGCATCACCAGCCGCGAAATGGCGCCCCCATGCCCCATGCCGGGCATGGGGGCGTTTCCACGTGCGATGTGCCGGTTTGTTAACCATGCTTATGCGAAGACGCGGGGCATGATCGTCCGTCTCGCCATCCTTGCCACGATCCCCCTTCTGCTTGCCGCTTGCGCGAGTGAAAGCGCGCCGGGTGAGGGCGAGGTGGTCAACGCGGTCGACCCGCTGGTGGCGCGCGCGCTCAACGATCCGCTGATGGTCGATCCCGATCTCTCGCATCGCAACGAGGCGAACGCGGCGATCACGATCAGCCACGATCATGCGCTGCCCTCGTTCCGAGGCGATGATGCGAGCGCGAGCGCCGCGCGCGAGGAGGCGCGGCTCGAGCTGCTCGAGGAGGGCCCAATGGAGGAACTGCCCGCGCCCGAGCGCGGCGAGGGTCTTGCTAGCCTTGCCGAGGTCTGGGATGTCGAGGGCGTGCTCGCGGCGCTGCGGGTGCCGGCCGGATGCCAGAAGCCGATCGCGGGCAGCTTCGCCTTTGCGGCCGAAATGCCGGCGCCCGCCCGTATCATGCCTCATGGCATGGTGCGTGTGGCGGCGCGCGCGGGCAGCGGCGCATGTTCGCTCCAATTGGTGCGCTACACCACTCCGGCCGCCATCGAGGATGTGCTCCAGTATCACTTCAGTCTCGCGCAGCGCGCCGGCTTCTCGCTGCGCTATCACGAGGCGCCCGAGGCGATCGTGCGCGGAAAGCTGGGCTCGGCGACGCTCGAGGTGCATGCCCGCCCCGGCAGCGGCAACCTCACCCATGTCGATCTCGCTCACTGGCGTCGCCGCTGAGGCCCCGAGGGGCGCTCAATCCTTGAGGCCGACCCCGATATTGGCGCGCGGCTGGTCCATCTCGGTGCTCGCGACCGGATAGGCGCAGTAATCGGCAGCGTAGAAGGCGGCGGGGCGGTGATTGCCCGAAAGCCCGATGCCGCCGAAGGGCGCCGAGGACGAGGCGCCGTTGGTCGGGCGGTTCCAGTTGATGATCCCGGCGCGAATATTGGCCCAGAATCGCCCATAATCCTCAGGGCTGCCGCCGATCAGCGAGGCCGAGAGGCCGAAGCGGGTGTTGTTCGCCTCGGCGATCCCCGCATCGAGATCGGGCACGCGCACCACCTGCAGGATCGGGCCGAACAGCTCGACATCGGGGCGCTCGGGCAGCGCGGTCGTCTCGATGATGCCGGGGGTGAGGAAGGGCCGTTCGGGCTCGGGGCGCTGCATGTGCATCAGCGCCTTGCCCCCGGCAGTCACCAGGGTGAGAAACGCCTCGCCGAGGCGATCGGCCGCATCGTTATCGATAACCGGCCCCATGAAGGGCTGCGGCTCGCTCACCGGATCGCCCACGCGCAGCTTGCGCGCGAGCGCGAGGAGCTGCGGCATCAGATCGTCATAGACGCTATCCTTGACGATCAACCGGCGCGCCGCGGTGCAGCGTTGCCCGGCGCTGGTGAAGGCGCTCTGGACGATCAGCGCGGCGGCATCCTCGAGCTTGGGCGTATCGATAACCACGATCGGATTGTTGCCTCCCATCTCGAGCGCGACGAGCTTGCCCGGATTGGCCGCGAGCTTGCGGTTGATCGCGATGCCCGCCTGCGCCGAGCCGGTGAAGAGCACGCCGTCGACCCCCGGATGAGCGACGAGCGCCTTGCCCGCCTCCGGCCCGCCGATCACGAGCTGGCAGACATCCTCGGGCACACCGGCGGCATGGAAGCACTGGACGAGCTTCTCGCCCACCGCCGGGGTTTTCTCCGAGGGCTTGAACACCACCGCATTGCCCGCGATGAGCGCGGGCACGATATGGCCGTTTGGGAGGTGCGCCGGGAAATTGTAGGGGCCGAGCACCGCCATCACGCCATGCGGCTTGTGGCGCACCGCGGCGGTGCCCTGGAGTGCGCTGTCGAACTTCTTCTTGCCGGTGCGCTCGGCGTAAGCGCCAACCGAGATATCGACCTTGTTCACCACCGCATCGACTTCGGTGCGCGCCTCCCACAAGGGCTTGCCGGCCTCGCGCGCGATCAGGAGCGCGAAATCCTCGGCCTCGCTGCGCACCTCGTTGGCGAAGCGGCGGAGCATCTCGATCCGGGTGCCCAGCGCCAGCGCCGCCCACGAAGGCCAGGCGGCACGGGCGCGGGCGACGGCGGCGTCAACGTCGCTCGGCGGGCCGCGCCATATCTCGCGCCCGGTCGCGGGTTCGTGGGAGATGAGCTCGGGCTCTGTCACTGCGCGGTCGGATTTCCTGGCATATCGCTGGTGTATTGCTGCGGTGGTTAACCCTGCGGACACTCAAATCCTAGGAAAAACGTCGAGGTGAGCCCTCGGCAGGACACCTATCGGCGGACCGGACCCGCTCGGGCTCATTTCACCCGGCGTGGAGATGGCCCAGCGCCAGCGGCGGCGGGCCCAGCGCCTCGCCCATCGCGCGAATGGCAGCGATCTTGGCTTGAAGCGGCGCCCAATCGTCGCGCTCGTCGATATGCGACCATAGCGCCTCGACCTCGTCGATCAGCATCGCCTCGGGCTCCTCGCATTGCCAGAAGGGGTGGGTGTCCTCGACATGGCTGTATTCGCCGAGCAGCTCGCCGAGTTCGCCCGGCGTTCCGTCAGGATTCTTGCGCAGCGTGAAGAAAAATGCGTCCGGCCCGACGCCGCCATCGCGCATCGCCCGCTCGCTCGCGGCGACAAGAGCGCCATCGTGCTCGCTCCCGCGCGGGCGGATGCCGAGCCGCCAGCACCAGCGCCGCGCGATGGCCTGCGAATAGAGCGGGCCGAACCGCTCGAGCGCCGCGATCAGCGGCTCGCTGTCGGCCAAGAGGCGCAGCGCGACCGCGAGCTGGCCGCAATTCCAGTGGATCGCCTCGGGCTGGCGACCGAAGGCATAAAGCCCGCCATGATCGAAATAGGCGGCGGTGAAGCCCGGCTCCCACCTGGGCAGCCAGCGCCACGGGCCATAATCGAAGCTCTCGCCGGTGATGTTCATATTGTCGGTGTTGAGCACGCCGTGGACGAAGCCTGCGACCATGTAGGAGGCGGCAAGGTCCGCCATCCGCTGGACCACATTATGCATCAGCTGCACCGCCGGCTCCTCGCGCGCGGGCGCATCCTCGGGCGGGGGCGGGCCGGGAAAGTGCGCGAGACAATAATCGACCAGCTGCTCCATCTCGGCGGGCAGTTCGAGCGCGAGCAGGCGCTGGAAGGTGCCGATCCGGATGTGCGAGTGGGAGAGGCGCACCATCACCGCCGAGCGCGTGGGGCTGGGCTCGTCGCCCCGCCACAGCTTCTCACCGGTCTCGATCACGCTGAAGGTCTTGGAGGTGTTGACGCCCAGCGCCTCGAGCATTTCGGTCGCGAGGATTTCGCGCACGGCACCTTTGAGCGTCAACCGCCCGTCGCCCGCCCGGCTGTAGGGCGTCTGGCCCGAACCCTTGGTGCCGAGGTCGAGCAGCCGGCCAGCACCGTCGCGCAGCTGCGCGAAGAGGAAGCCGCGCCCGTCTCCGATCTCGGGATTGTAAACCCGGAACTGGTGGCCATGATATTTGAGCGCGAGCGGCTGGGGGAGATTGCCCTCGAGCGGCCCGAACCGGGCGAAATGCGCGGCCCACGCCTCGTCATCGAGCCCGGCCAGCCCCACGCTCGCGGCCGCCCGATCGTTGCGAAAGCGGATCCGTGCCCCCGGGAAAGCGGCTGCCTCGACCGGCGCGCCCAGCCAATCGGCAAGGGCGGTGATCGCGGGATCGGGGCGGTAGGGCGGGGCTGCGGGCGCTTGGGTCATCCCCCCAACCTGTGGGGACGAAGGCTCCCGCTTGCAAGCCACGGATCGCCGCGCTTATAGCGCGCTGGGCGCAAGCGGAGCACGATCAAGCAGATGGCGGACACCTACACCGAACGACACTGGACCAGCGAGGACGGGCTCAAGCTCTACTATCGCGACTATCCCGGCCCCGAGGGCACTGCTGCGCCGCCGATCCTGTGTCTCCACGGGCTGACCCGCAATGCGCGCGATTTCGCTGGGCTGGCCGAGCATCTGGCCGAGCGCCGCCGGGTGATCGTGCCCGACATGCGCGGGCGCGGCAATTCGGATTATGCGCCCGATTCGAGCACCTACAGCCCCAAGCACTATGTCGCCGACGTGGAGAAGCTGCTCGCCGAGGAGGGGATCGAGCGGTTCGTCGCGATCGGCACCTCGATGGGCGGCATCATGACGATGCTGATGGCGGCGGCGAAGCCCGGACGGATGGAAGCGGTGGTGCTGAACGACATCGGCCCGGTGATCGAGGCGAAGGGGCTCGACAAGATCGGCGGCTATGTCGGCCAGGGGCGCAGCTATCCCACCTGGATGCACGCGGCGCGCGCGCTGTGCGAGACGCACTCGGAAGCCTTTCCCGAATGGCGGATCGACGACTGGCTCGAAATGGCCAAGCGCAACATGGTGGTGAGCCAGAACGGGCGGATCAGCTTCGATTACGACATGGCGATCGCCGAGCCATTCCAGCAGGCAGGCAATGCGGTGCCCGATAAGCTGTGGCTCGCCTTCGAGGCGCTCGCGGGCGTGCCGATGCTGCTGGTGCGCGGCGAACTCTCCGATCTGCTTACCGCCGAGACTGTCACGCAGATGGGCGTGCGCAATCCCAAGATGCGCGCGATCACGGTGGCGCAGGCGGGCCACGCGCCGACGCTCGACGAGCCCGAGGTGCGCCAAGCGATCGACGCGCTGCTCGACAGCCTGGGATGAGCGACCCAAAGGCCCCCCCCCGCATCCTGCACTGCCATTCGACCTTCGCGATCGGAGGCAAGGAACGGCGCGCGGTGCAGCTGATGAACGCCTTTGGCAAGCGGCTCGAACACACCGTGGTCTCGGGGGTCGAGGGCCGGCTCGAGGCGCGCGAGCTCGTCGCGCGTGGGGTGAAGGTGCGTTATCCGGAGGACTTTCCCAAGCTCACCGGCCGGCCCTCGCCCGGCCGGCTGGTGACGATCGCACAGGCGCTCAAGGGTTATGACCTCGTCCTCACCTACAATTGGGGCGCGATGGACGTGGTGCTGGCGCATACCGTGTTCGGCAAGACCTTCGGCCTGCCCCCGCTGATCCATCACGAGGACGGGTTCGATGGCGCCGATGGCTCGGAACGCAACCGCCGGATGAGGAGCGTCTATCGCCGGATCGCGCTCGAGGGGGCGGATGCGCTGGTGGTGCCGAGCCGCACGCTCGAGACGATCGCGCTCAAGCGCTGGCACCAGAAGCCCTCGCGCATCACCCGCATTCCCAACGGGATCGACACCAGGGCGTTTGCCGCCAGGCCCAAGCCAGCGGCCTTGCGCGTCGTGAAGCGGAGGGGCGAGAAGTGGGTCGGGACGCTCGCGGCCCTGCGTCCGGTCAAGCGGCTCGATCAGCTGGTCGAGGCCTTTGCGCTGCTGCCGCCCCACTGGCAGCTCGTGATCCTCGGCGAAGGCGAGACGCGCGAGGCGATCGGCGCGGCGGCGCGGCGCTGCGGGATCGAGGACAGGGTGCATCTGCCGGGCAATGTAAGCGATCCGGCGAGCGTGATCGGGCTGTTCGACATCTTCGCGCTGTCCTCGGCGAGCGAGCAGTTCCCGCTTTCGCTGGTCGAGGCGATGGCCGCCGGGCTCCCCGTCGCGGCGAGCGATGTGGGCGATGTGCG
Source organism: Erythrobacter sp. (assembly GCA_036350735.1). Lineage (GTDB taxonomy): Bacteria > Pseudomonadota > Alphaproteobacteria > Sphingomonadales > Sphingomonadaceae > Erythrobacter. Next base: position 8,002 of record JAZBNR010000072.1, on the reverse strand, counting down.
TGCGATCCTCGCCGAGGAGAACGCCTCCTTCCTCACCCCGCCGGGCGATCCCAAGGCGCTGGGCGAGGCGATGGACGAGCTTGCCGCCGATGCCGATCTGCGCAAGGAGATCGGCAAGGCCAACCGCGCCAGGGCGCGCGAACAGTTCGACGAGGCGGCGATGATCGAGCGCTACCGCGCGCTTTACGCGCAGCATCTCGGGCGTGATTTCTAAGGGCGCAGGCGGGGGCCTTGCAGGGGCGCTTCATGGCGGGTTCACGCGCGCCGCGCCATGCCACGAGCCACCGGCAAGGGGCAGCCGCTCGCAGCGCGCCATTGCCTAGCGCAGCGTGCACCCTTAAAGACGCGCACACTTTGACCCTCAGCGACAATCTTCGATCAGGATCCTGAACCAGCCGTGGCGCAAACCCCGACCAGAACCTCGCCCCCCGTGAAACCGACCGCTCCGGCCGGGAAACCGTCCGCCGAGGACGAGGTCTTCATCCGCGAGATCGACGAGGCGGTGCGGCAGGACGATACGGTGCAGTTCCTGCGCCGGTATGGCCGAGTGCTGGGCGCGGTGATCGTGGCGGGGCTGCTGGGGCTGGGCGGCTATCTGCTCTGGCACTCGCAGCGCGAATCCGCGCTCGAGGCTGAGTCCGAGGCGCTGGTGAGCGCGCTCGATTATGCGCGCGCGCAGGATTCCCGCTCGGTCGACGAGCGCGTCGCGCCGCTGCTCGATTCCGATACGCCGGGTGTTCGCACCTCGGCGCGCTTCCTCAAGGCCAATGCCGCGCTCGAGCAGGGCAATACCACCGAGGCGGTGGAGCTGTTTGCGCAGATCGCCGACGACGAGGGCGCTCCGGGCGCGCTGCGCGATCTGGCGCGGGTGCGCGAGGTCGCGGCCAATTTCGACAGCCGCGAGCCGGCAGACGTGATCGCGCGGCTCGAGGATATCGCTGTGCCCGGCAATCCGCTGTTTGGCAGCGCAGGCGAGCTCGTCGCGGTCGCGCATCTCGAGGCGGGCAATCGCGACCAGGCCGGCGCGCTGTTCTCGGCGATCGCCAAGGACGAGGAGCTGCCGGAATCGTTACGCGCTCGAGCGCGCCAGATGGCAGGGCTGCTCGGCGTCGATGCGATCGAGGATGTCGAGCAATTGCTCGAAGAGGGGGGCGCGGTGCCGTCGGTGGGCGGTGGCGCGGGAGGACCGGCCGTGGGGGCTGTGGGTGGAGCGGGTCGATAACAGGCCCGCCGCGCCCGGAAGATGGGTGAAACGGAACACGATTTGGAAAATTCTATGACGATACCGATTGGGCGCCGGAGCATTTCCGGAATTTCAGCCGTCAAGGCCGCGCTCGTCGCGGGCGCGCTGGCAGCGGCGCTGACGGGCTGCGCGGGCAATGGCCTGTTCAAGGGCGGCAAGAAGACCACCCCCACCGTGGGCGAGCGCATGCCGATCCTCTCGCGGATCGAGAGCGGCACCGAGGTCGATCCCACGCTCGCGGGCGTCAGCGTTGTCCTTCCGCCGGCGGTCGCCAATCCCGAATGGGCGCAGGTCGGCGGCTCGGCCAGCAAGTCCTACGGCCATCTCGCGCTCGCGGAGAACCCCGCGCTCGTCTGGCGCGCGCAGATCGCCGGATCGACCAATCGCCAGCGCCTCGCCGCTTCCCCGGTGGTGGGCAGCAACATGCTGTTCGTCGAGGACACCGAGGGGGTGATCCACGCCTTCAACAAGAAGACCGGCGAAAAGGTGTGGGAGCGCGTCGAGACCGAGATGAGCGATGACATGCGCCCGAGCGCCTTCGGCGGCGGCGTCAGCTACGACAATGGCGTGATCTACGCGACCAATGGCGCGGGCTACGTCAAGGCCAAGCGCGCCGCGACAGGCGAGATCCTGTGGCGTGTCAAGCCCGCTGGCCCCTTGCGCGGTTCGCCCACCATCGCCTTCGGCGAGCTGTTCGTGATGACGCAGGACAACCAGATCATCGCGCTCAACACCGAGGACGGATCGCTGCTGTGGGACGAGAGCGGCTCGACCACGCAAAGCGGCGTGTTCGGCGTCGCCGCTCCGGCGGCGGGGCAGGGCACGATCATCGCGGGCTATTCGAGCGGCGAGCTTTCGGCCTATCGCTATGAAAATGGGCGCACGCTGTGGTCCGATGCGCTCGCGCGGACCAACATCTCGACCCAGGTCTCCTCGCTGACCGATATCGACGCCGATCCGATCATCGATTCCGGTCGCGTCTATGCGCTCGGGCAAGGCGGGCGCATGGCCGCCTACGAGCTTGTCACCGGGCAGCGCATCTGGGAGCTCAACCTTGCCGGCATCTCGACCCCGGCGATTGCGGGCGAGTGGATCTTCACGCTGACCGACGATGCCCGCCTCCTCGCGATTGCGCGCTCCACCGGCCGCGTGCGGTGGATCACGCAGCTGCCTCGCTGGCGCGACGAGAAGGACAAGAAGGGCCAGATCTTCTGGACCGGCCCGGTGCTCGCCGGCGGTCAGCTCTGGGTCGCGAATTCGGAAGGCGAGATGTGGAAGGTCAGCGCGGGGGAAGGCTCGGCGCAGCTCCACACCGAGGTCGATAGCGCGATCAGCCTGCCCCCGATCGTCGCAGACCAGCATCTCTACGTGCTCGACGATGGCGGGACGATCCACGCCTTTCGCTGAGCTGAACCCGCAGCGCCATTAACCTCTCCCGCCGCGCTGTGCGCGCGCGGGACAGCGGCGCAAGCGGAAGCGCGCGGTTAACCCTTTGGCGCTATGGCACAAGGGCCATGGACCAAGCCTCCCCCTCCGCCGGTTCGATCGCGAACCCCGCGCACGCCGCCGCACGCAGCCCGACCCTGCCCAAGAGCGATGTATCCGCCGGCGTCGGCATCGCCGGCCTGCTCGGCCTTGCGGTCTGGATCCTGCTGTGTCGCACCTTCCCACTGTTCGAGGAGGCGCTCGGCCTGGCGACCAATCGCGGCGTGCTCTCCGGCCCCAATGCCGCGCTGATGGCGCTGGTCTTCGCGGCGGTGCCGATGGCGGTGTGGTCGGTGCTGGTCGACCGGGTGCATCTTCGCGCCTCGACCGGGCTCGACTGGGGCCTCAAGCGACCCGTCGCCGAGGTGCTGCCGATCTCGATCACCAAGATCGCGGGGCTGTGGACCACCTGGGCCGTGATCGCCGCGCTTTATGGCCTGTGCCGCTGGTATTGGGATGGGAACTATCTCTTCGCGATGCAGGTGTTCGGCTATGCGATCGTGCCGCTCGTCATCCTCAGCGTCCCCTATACGATCTGGCTCGATCGCTTCATGGTCGATCCCAAGGATGGCACCTGGCATTTCGGCGCCATGCTGATCGGGCGCGAGCGTTGGCATGCAGGGCCGGTCAAGAAGCACTGGCGCGCCTGGATCATCAAGGGCTTCTTCACTGCCTTCATGGTCTCGATCCTGCCGGGCGGCTTCGCCTATGTGGTCGAGAGCGATCCGGCGGCGATCATGCATAACCCGGTCGAGATGGGGATGCTGCTGATCAACCTGCTCTTCATGATCGACGTCATCATCGGCACGGTGGGCTATCTGTTCACCCTGCGCCCGCTCGATTCGCACATCCGATCGGGCAATCCCTTCCTCGCGGGCTGGCTCGCGGCGCTGCTGTGCTACCCGCCGTTCAACTGGGGCATTCTCGGCAATGGCTCGGTGCTTTGGTATGAGGAGAACATCGCGCACTGGGATTACTGGCTGGCCGGAAACGAGGCGCTGTTGTGGGCGTGGGCGGCCTGGCTGGTGGTGCTGACCGGCGCCTATGCCTGGGCGACCTTCATCTTCGGCCTGCGCTTCTCCAACCTCACCTATCGCGGCGTCATCACCAATGGCCCCTATCGCTACACCCGGCACCCGGCCTACCTCTCGAAGAACCTCTATTGGTGGTGCATCTTCATGCCATTCCTCGTCACGAGCGGCTCGCCGGTGGACGCGGTGCGCAATTGCTTCTTCCTCGCGGTGGTCAACGCGATCTATTATTGGCGCGCCAAGACCGAAGAGGCGCATCTCCTCGCAGAAGATCCGAAATACCGCGAATATCACGCGTGGATGGAGGAAAACGGCATCATCACAGCGCCGCTCAGCCGGCTGAAGCGCCGTATCCTCGCGCGCGGCTCAGGCTCGCTCCCGGCGGTGGCGGCCGCTCCTGCGAAGCCGAGCGGAGTGGCGGAACCGGCGGAATGAAGCTCAGACCGGCTCGGCCCCGCTCGAGACGAGCGCGATCAGCCGCCGATCGGTGATCCCGAGCTCGGCAAAGCGCGCGCGCCAGTGCAGGAGGTGCGCGGAAGCGAAATGCGCCTCGAGCGCGGCGCGGTCGCGCCAGCGCTCGATCACGTGCACGAGCGTTTCGTCGGTCAGGTCGAAGGCATAATTATAGCCGAGGCAGCCTTCCTCCGCCCGCGATGCGGCGATCATCCGCTCCATTTCGGGCCGAGCCGCCTCGATCGTTTCCGCCCGGATGCGGAACGTGCCGACGACCAGGAGCTCGCTTCCCGCGCTCACATCAACGGCGCGCCATCATCGGCGGCATGTCTGGCGATCTGGGTGATCGCCACCTCGAGTTCGCTCAGCGCATGCTGGAAGGCGGCCATGTGGGGTGTGCGCAAATGCGCGATCGGCGCCTCCTCGCGGGCCCACTTCTCCATGATCCGCAGCATTGTGGGATCGAGCAGGTCGAGCGAGCAGGCATAGTCGATGCAGCCCTCTTCGGCGCGGCTGGCGGCGATCATCGCCTCGAACGCGGCGCGGCCTTCCTTGAGCGCATCCTCGCCCAGCCGTGCGGTTCCCAGAACGATCAGCATGGCGCATTCCCTCCCGGCATCGGTCAGAACGAATAGCGATAGACCTGGCTCACATCCCCGTTCCACTCGCCGTGATAGGCATCAAGCAGGCGCTGCGCGGGCACTTTGCCGCTCGAGACGATCTCGTCGAGCGTTTCGAGATAGCCGGTCTCGTTATCGCCGCCCGCATTGAGCCGGGCGCGCGCGGCGAGGCCCTTGTGCGCGATCGCGAGCACTTCGCGCCCCAGATCCTGCAAGGTGCCGCCGCCGCCCGGCAGCGCGGTGGCGAGCGCGAGGCGCGGCACTTCGTTCCTCAGCCGCTCGCGCTCCTCCATCGACCAGTGCTTGACGAGATCCCACGCCGCATCGAGCGCGCTCTGGTCGTAGAGCAGGCCGACCCAGAAGGCAGGCAGCGCGCAGATCCGGCTCCACGGCCCGCCATCCGCGCCGCGCATCTCGAGAAAGCTCTTGAGGCGCACCTCGGGAAAGGCGGTCGAGAGGTGGTCCCACCAATCGCTGGCCGTGGGGCGCTCGCCGGGCAGGACTGCGAGCTTGCCCGCCATGAAGTCGCGAAAGGAGAGCCCCGCGGCATCGATGTATTTCCCGTCACGAAAGACGAAATACATCGGCACATCGAGCATGTATTGCGCCCACCGCTCATAGCCAAAGCCCTCTTCGAAGACGAAGGGCAGCATCCCGGTGCGGTGCGGATCGGTGTCGGACCAGATGTGCGAGCGGTAGGAGAGAAAGCCGTTGGGCTTGCCTTCGGTGAAGGGCGAATTGGCGAACAGCGCGGTCGCGAGCGGCTGGAGCGCGAGGCCGACGCGGAACTTCTTCACCATGTCGGCTTCCGACGAATAATCGAGATTGACCTGGATCGTGCAGGTCCGCAGCATCATGTCGAGCCCGAGATTGCCGACGCGCGGCATGTGCCGCAGCATGATGTCGTAGCGGCCCTTGGGCATGATCGGCAGCTCTTCGCGGGTCTTGTCGGGCCACATGCCGAGGCCGAGATAGCCCACCCCGCAGCGCTCGCCCACCTGCTTGACCTGGGCGAGGTGCCGCCCGGTTTCGGCGCAGGTCTGGTGGAGGTTTTCGAGCGGCGCGCCGGAAAGTTCGAGCTGGCCTGCAGGCTCGAGGCTGACGGTGCCGTCCGACCCCTTCATCGCGATGACTTTTCCGCCCTCCTCGATCGGCTCCCAGCCGAACTCCCTTAAACTCAGGAGCAGGTCGCGGATGCCGCACGGCTCGTCATAGGAGGGGGCGGGGCGCGGGCCGCTCGTCTGCCCTTCCTTGAGGCGGCGATAGACGAGCTTTTCGTGCTCCGTGCCGATCCGCCAATCCGCCTTCGCCTTCTCGCCGCGGATCATCGGGGCGACGAGATCCTCCATCGTTTCCACGATCGGATCGTCGGCATTGGAGGTTTCGCGCGTGCTCATGATGGCCCTCTCATTCGGGCTGCCCTAGAAAACCGATCGGCCCGAGGCTAGCGGAAAACGGCTATGCGCGCGCGAAGTCATTCTTTAGCGGACCAATCCCCGCTGATCGCCATCCACGCCGCAAGCGCTGCGATGGCGGCGGTCTCGCCTCTGAGGATGCGCGGGCCAAGCGCGATGGCGCGGGCTGCGCGGTGCGCACGGATCGCGGCGCGCTCGGCCTGATCGAACCCGCCCTCGGGGCCGATCAGGATGGCGGCCGGGCCTTGATGAGCCGCGAAGCTGGCGGCGGCGGGCGCGCCGCCTTCCTCGTCGGCGAAGAACAGCCCACGACCCTCCGGCCAGTCCCGCAGCAACGCCTCCAGCTTCACCGGCTCCGCGAGTTCGGGCAAAGCGGTGCGCGCGCATTGCTCGGCGGCCTCGGTGGTGATCGTGCGGGCGCGCTCCATGTTGAGCTTGTCGGCGACGCAGCGGCGGGTGAGCACGGGCTGGATCCGGCCTGCGCCCAGCTCGGTCGCCTTCTCGAGCACGAGATCGAAGCGGTCCTTCTTGAGCAGCGCGGCACACAGCCACAGATCGGGCACCGCCTCGCGCGCGCGCAGGCGTTCCACCACCTCGAGCGCGACCGACCGCTTGCCCGCCTCCATGACGCGCGCGGCCCATTCCCCGGTCGCATCGTCGCACACGATGACGGCATCGCCCGGCGCCACGCGCATGACCTTGGCGAGATAATGTGCGGGCTGGCCCTCGAGCATCACCTGGACCCCCTCGGCAAGCGGCGGGTCGACGAACAGGCGCGGGGCGCTTTTCGGGGGCCAGGCGGGAACCCTCGGTTGGTGCGTGGCGGGCATGGCTTCCCCCTAGGCGCGCTCCGGGCTAGGGAGCAAGCCATGACCGCGCGCCTGTGCCAGTATGCGATCGCCGCCGTGTTCCTCGCGCTGGGAGCGTGGGCGCTGCTCGCGCCCGCCAGCGTGATCGAACTCGCGCTGACCGAGCCCTATCGCGATCCCAGCTTCATCCTGCGCTTCACGATCGCCTGTTTCGGCGCGCAGGCGGTGATGTTCGGGATCATGGCGCTGTCGGTGCGCTGGGATGCGCGCGCTTTCGCGGTGTTTGCCGCAGTGCTGGTGCCGTTCTTCGTGTTCAACTGGTATTTTCACTACGAGCTGCCGGTGCTGACCAGCATCGGGATGCTCGATTTCGCGGGCAATATCGTGATGTTCGCTGCCTGCCTGATCGGCTGGCGCGCGGCGCGGCGCGAGGGAGCGGCGCGGTGAGCGATCAGACCGTCCCCGACACAGAGCGCCGCAGCCTCTCGGGCGGGCTCGTCGCGCGCCTGCCGCAGCTTCCGCGTGATCTGGCGCAACTCGCCCGGTTTGACCGGCCGATCGGGTGGTGGCTGCTGTTCTGGCCCTGCGCCTTCGGGGTGTGGCTTGCCGGCGCAGGCTGGCAGCTCGAACTGCTCGCCTGGCTGCTGCTGGGCGCGATCGCGATGCGCGGAGCGGGCTGCGTCTACAACGACATCGTCGATGCCGATCTCGACGCGAAGGTCGCGCGCACCGCCGCGCGCCCTGTCGCAAGCGGGCGGGTCTCGAAGAAGGTCGCCTGGGGCTGGCTCGTGGCGCTGTGCCTTGCGGGGCTTGTGGTGCTGCTCCAGCTGCGGTGGCAGGCACAGATCGTGGCGCTCGCCAGCCTCGCGCTGGTCGCTGCCTATCCCTTCATGAAGCGCATCACGTGGTGGCCGCAGGCGTGGCTCGGCATGGTGTTCAACTGGGG
>JAZBNR010000071.1:0-5119 GCA_036350735.1 Erythrobacter sp. | reverse complement strand
TTGCCGGTGTGTTCGAGTTCGGCCTTGTGATAGGCGAGGATGTGCTCGAAATCCCAGTCACGATTGGGGGAGAGGTCTTCCTTGATCTGCCAGATCGCGTTGCCGATATCGCCGATCACCTCGATCTGCGGGAAATAGACCGGATCGACCTCGGCGGTCTTGGTCGATACGTGGATCACGGTGACGCCGTTATCCTTCATGAAGAAGGGCGGCTTCTCGATCACGTCGTGGCCGACATTGATGATGCAGTCCGAGGCTTCGACCGCGCGGTGGACGAAATCGCCCGCCGAAAGCGCCGCGCAGCCCACGAACTTGGGATGCCGCTCGTCGATCACGCCCTTGCCCATCTGCGTCGTGAGGAAAGGGATGCCGGTCTTCTCGACCAGCTGCTCGAGCATCCGGCCCGCCATCTTGCGGTTCGCGCCCGCGCCGATGACGATGATCGGGCTCTTGGCGTTCTCGATCGCCTTCACCGCCGCGCGCACCGCCTTGCCCTCGGCCGATGGGCGCCGCGCCACGCTCTTGGGCAGCGGCTTGAAGTCGGTCGCCTGTTCCTCGGCGATGTCCTCGGGCAGTTCGATCAGGGTGGCGCCGGGCTTCTCCTCCTCGGCAAGGCGATAGGCCTCGCGCACGCGGCTGGGGATGTTGTCCCCCGCTGCAATCTGGATCGCGTATTTGGTGACCGGACCCATCAGCTTGACGATATCCACGATCTGGAAGCGGCCCTGCTTCGATTTCTTGATCGGCTTTTGGCCGGTGATCATCAGCACCGGCATCCCGCCGAGCTGCGCATAGGCGGCGCTGGTGACGAAATTGGTCGCCCCCGGGCCGAGCGTCGCGACGCACACGCCGGTCCGCCCGGTGTGGCGGCCATAGGTCGCGGCCATGAAGCCTGCGCCCTGCTCGTGGCGGGTGAGGATCAGCTTGATCTTCTTGGACTTGCCCAGCGAATCGAGGAAATCGAGATTTTCCTCCCCCGGCACGCCGAAAACATATTCGCAGCCCTCGGCCTCGAGACAGTCGATGAAGACATCCGAAGCCTTCTTGGTATCGCTCATTCCCATTTCCCCCCAAAACAGCGCGCACCGCACGGCGCAGCGCGCACCCATCCATGACCAGCACGATCAGGCCCCACAGCCCTCGGCACTAGCAGCACCTTATGACCGTTGTGTGGTGCCCTGCAAGCGCGCAACTGTATTTCAGCAAAACGCCGAATGGGCGAGGGAAGTTGCGGATCAGTAGCCGCGCACCGGATCGAACACCGGGGCGACCGGCTCGCCCGCGCGGTAGCGGGCGAGGTTTTCGAGGAAGCGCTCGGCGCTGCGGATGAACATCTTGTCCTGCGAGCGGCCCGAGAGGTGCATCGAGATGTGCGCGTTGTCGAGGCTCCACAGGGGGTGATCATCGGGCAGCGGCTCGGGGGTGGTGACGTCGAGGAAGGCGCCGCCGATCGCCCTGGCTTGCAGCGCCTCGACCAGCGCCGGCTGATCGACGACCTCGCCGCGCGCGACATTGACGAGCACCGCATCGCGCTTCATCGCGGCGAGCTCGGCGGCGCCGATCATCCGGTCGGTCTCTGGGGTGGCGGGCACGGCGAGGATGATCCAGTCGAACTCGCCCAGCCGGCTGCGCCATTCCTCGGGGCCGAGCACGCCCTTCCCGCCCGCCGACCGGCGCACCACGCTAACCTCGATCCCGCAGCCCTCGAGCCGCGGCTTCACCTGCTGGCCGATCGCGCCATAGCCCAAGAGCAGCGCCTTCGTGCCCGCGAGCTCGCGCTTGCCGGGCGAATCGTAGAGCCACTCGCGCCGGTCGGCCGCGCGCATCACGGCGCGGTAGTCCTTGGCGATGGTGAGCATCCCCATGAGCACGTATTCCGCGATCGCGATCGCGTTGATCCCCGCCCCGTTGGTGACGGTGACGCCACGCTCCGCGAGCACGTCGAGCGGCAGGAAATCGAGCCCGGCATAGATCGAATTGAGCCATTTGAGCCGGCCCGCCGCGCGCACGGTGGCGGCCATCGCCTCCTTGTCGTTCATGTCGAACCAGCCGATCTCGGCTTCGGCGGCGGCGGCGATTGCCTCCTCGCGGGTCATGAACCAGCGCACCTCGAGATCGGCCGGAAGCCGGGGCTCGAGCAGCGGACGGATGAGCCCGGAGATGGCGAGGATGGTCATGTCGGTGTCTCCCCCAGCTTCCACTCCCAGCCCAGCGGATCGCCGTCCATCACCAGCACGCCCTTGGCGGCGAGCTCGTCGCGGATCGCATCGGACGTGGCGAAGTCCTTGGCGGCGCGGGCCTCCCTGCGGCGGGCCAGCGCGGCTTCGATCTCGGGCTCGGAGATGGCGGCATCCTTGGGGCGAATGCGAAAGTCGGCCCGGGTCAGTTTGAACAGATCGAGGCCCAGCACATCGTCCATCGACTCGATCACCGCACGTTTGGTCCCAGCATCGACCTTCTTGACCGCCAGCGCATCCTCGAGCGCGGTGAGCGCGATGGGGGTGTTGAGATCGTCGCTGATCGCCTCGTCGAATTTGGCGAGCGAAGCGGCGAACTTGGGATGCTCAGCCTCGGGCTGCGGCTCCACGCCGCGCAGCGGCTCCACCGTCATCGCGATCCGCTTCAGCCGCACCAGCGCCGCCTCGAGGCCTTCCCACGAAAACTCCAGCTCGGAGCGGTAATGCGCCTGAAGGCACATCATGCGGTAAGCGAGCGGGTGGAAGCCCCTGTCGATCAGCAATTGCAGCCGCAGGAACTCGCCCGAGGACTTCGACATCTTGCCGGTGCGATCGACGAGGAAGTTGTTGTGCATCCAGACCTTGGCGCCCGAATTGCGGGGATCGTCGAGCCCGTTCGTGCAGCAGAACGCCTGGTTCTGGGCGATCTCGTTGGGGTGGTGGATCTCGCGGTGGTCGATCCCGCCGGTGTGGATATCGAACGGGAAGCCGAGCAGCGCCTCGCCCATGACCGAGCATTCGAGATGCCATCCGGGCGCGCCCCGGCCCCAAGGGCTGTCCCACTCCATTTGCCGCGTCTCGCCCGGCGGGGTCTTGCGCCAGATCGCAAAGTCGGCGGCGTTGCGCTTGCCCTCGAGCCGCTCGATCCGGCCCTCCCCCTCCTCCGTCACGGCCCGCGCCAGCCGGCCGTAATCCGCGACCGTCGAGACGTCGAAATAGAGCCCGCTTTCGAGCTCATAGCAGTGTTTGTCCGCTATGCTCTTGCCCCATTCGATCATCGCGTCGACATATTCGGTCGCGCGCGGATGCTGCTTTTTCTGGACATTGAGCCGCGCCAGATCGCGTTCGAAATCCTCCTGATAGAACTTCGCGATATCCCACGCCGACTTGCCCTCGCGCGACGCCATCTTCTCCATCTTGTCCTCGCCCTCATCGGCGTCCGAAGTGAGGTGGCCGACATCGGTGATGTTGATGATGTGGGTGAGTGTGTAGCCCTTCCATTGCAGCGTTCGCCCCAGCGTGTCCGCAAAGACATAGGCGCGCATGTTGCCGATGTGCTGGTAATTGTAGACCGTCGGCCCGCACGTATAGACCCGCGCTTCTCCCGGATAGACGGGAACGAATGCCTCGAGGCTTCGGTTCAGACTGTTGAAGAGCTTGAGCGGTTGATCGGCCATGGTGGAGCCGCCCATGCGACAAACCACAGCCTCGCGCAACAGGAGCTCATCATCGGCACCGCCTCCCATAACGATCCCACCTCGCGCCTCCTGGGCGCAGCGGCGATCGCGGGCTGCGTTGTCGCGGTGGTGCTCGATTTCGTGGGGCTGGGCCTCTCCGACCGGATCGGCATGATCCGTCACACCATCAGCAATCTTGCTGCGGCGAAGGGCGGCTCCTGGGCGGACGATATCGCCGATCTCGGCCTTTACGCCTTTGTGGCCGCCGTGCTCGCGACCACTGCGGGTCTCGCGCGCTGGCGGATCGATCGGCTCGACTGGAAGCTGGGCGCTGTGATGCTGGTGACGGTGGCGGTGTGCGTGACGCTGATCGCGGGCTACGAGGCCTACACCACGGGCAAGGGGCCGATGATCCATTACAAGCTGGTCTATGTGCTGGGCGCGGCCTTCCCGCTCGCCGTGCTGCTCACCGCCGGCCAGTTCTGGTGCATCGACAAGCGGCTCGGCATCGCGCTCTATGCCGGCGGGGCGTTGTGGGCGGCGCTCGCACCCTTGCTGTTCGTGGTGCCGACCGGCTGGGACGGCGCCTATGAGCGAGTGCTCGCAGGGCTCATGCTCGGCTGGTTCATCATCATGGGGGTGATGATCTGGCGCGATCCCGACGTGGTGCGGCACATGCCCGAGGAGCAGCGCTGAGCGCGTTTACTCGAACCCGAGGAAGCGCACCTGCTCTTCGAGGGCCACGCGCTCGCGCTCGAAATTGTTCACCGGGGCATCGGGGTCGCGATAGCCGATCGCCATGCCGCAGAAGAACATCGTGCGCTCGTGATCGAGCCCGAGATGCTCGCGGATCACATTGGCGTAATAGGCCATGAATTCCTGGAAGCAGCTGTCGAGCCCCTCCTCGCGCAAGAGCAGCGCGACCGTCGCCAGCCACATGCCGGTGTCCGACCATTGCGGCTCCTTCATGAGCCGCGGGAAGTGGACGAACATGACCGCTGGCGCATCGAAGCTGGTGGCATTCCTCGCCATCGCGGCGAGGCGCGCCTGCTTGTCCTCGCGCGCGATGCCGAGCGCGGTGAACATCCCCTTGGAGATGCCGTGCAGGCGGGCCTTGTAATGCTCCTGCGCCAGCGGCGCATTCCAATCATATTCAAGCTCCTGCGGGGGGGTCGCGGCGATCTTGGCCTGCAATGCCTTGAGCGGCTCGCCGGTGAGGACATGCGCCTCCCACGGCTGGTAATTGCACCCCGAGGCGGCCCAGCGGGCTTTGTCCATGACGCGGGTGAGCGTTTGGAGATCGACCGGCTTGTCGAGAAACTGCCGCACGGAACGGCGGGTGGTGACGGCCTCGGTGACGTTCATCTGCGCTTCACCCCCTTTTCATCCTCGAACAGCTCGGCGAGCTGCTCCATGATGGTGCCGCCGAGCTGTTCCACGTCCATGATCGTCACCGCGCGGCGATAATAGCGGGTCACGTCGTGG
>JAZBNR010000070.1:0-124020 GCA_036350735.1 Erythrobacter sp. | reverse complement strand
GGTGACCAAGTCGGTCGGCACCTCGAACCCCTACAACATGATCCGCGCCACCTTCGACGCGCTGACCGAGCAGACTTCGCCGAAGTCGGTTGCCCAGCGGCGCGGCAAGAAGGTCGCCGACCTTTTGGGTCGCGGCGGGGCCAGCGCAGCGGAGGCCGAGGCCGACGCTGCGGCGATTGCGGAGTAACGGACAATGGCAACCATCAAGATCAAGCAGGTCGGTTCGCCGATCCGTCGCCCCGAAGCCCAGCGCAAGATCCTCATCGGGCTTGGGCTCAACAAGATGCACAAGATCGTCGAGCGCCAGGACACCCCCGAGGTGCGCGGTGCGATCGCCAAGATCCCGCATCTGGTTCAGGTGATCGACTGAATGAAATGTGGCGGGAAGGGGTAGGCCCTTCTCGTCATCCCAGCGAAGGCTGGGATCTGGGGCGGCCAGCGCGTCCGCTCCGAGGCAGAGCTAACAAAAGGTCCCAGCTTGCGCTGGGATAAACTCCAGCGAGTGCAGCACATGAAACTCAACGACATCCGCGACAATGAAGGCGCCCGCAAGGGGCGCATGCGCGTGGGCCGGGGCATCGGCTCGGGCAAGGGCAAAACCGCCGCGCGCGGCCAGAAGGGCCAGAAGGCGCGCTCGGGCGTCGCCATCAAGGGCTTCGAGGGCGGCCAGATGCCGCTCCACATGCGTCTTCCCAAGCGCGGCTTCAACAACCCGTTCGGCAAGGACTATGCCGAAGTGAACCTGGGGCTCATCCAGAAGTTCATCGATGCGGGCAAGCTCGATGCCGCCAATGACATCACCGAAGACACGCTTCGTGCAGCCGGCCTCGTGCGCGGCGGCAAGGATGGCGTGCGCCTGCTCGGCAAGGGCGAGCTTTCGGCCAAGGCCAAGTTCATCGTCACCGGAGCCACCAAGGGCGCGGTCGCGGCGGTCGAGAAGGCCGGCGGCAGCGTCGAAGTCACCGCGCCGACCAATCTCGAGGTCAAGGCCGCCAAGGCCGAAGCCAAGGCCGCAAAAGGCAAGAAGGCGAAGTAATCGGACGAAAGCGGGGGCCAGGGGTTCGACAACCGGCCCCCGGCTTCCTAATTAGGGGTCTCGCGCGGCGTCCGGCCCCGGCCAGCGCCGCTGAGGAGACCTCCTGGGAAGGGGTCGGTCATTCCCGCCAAGAGGGCGGGTTGGCTGAACGCTAGGATCACGAAGCTACCATGGCATCACGCGCCGACAACATCGCGAGCAATCTCAATCTCGGTAATTTCGCGCAGGCGACAGAACTGCGCAACCGCATCTGGTTCACGCTCGGTGCGCTGATCGTGTTCCGTTTCCTGAGCTTCGTGCCGCTGCCCGGCGTCAACCCGGCGGCGCTGCAGAACCTCGCCGATCTCGGCCGCGGCGGCATCCTCGATCTGTTCAACACCTTCTCGGGCGGCAGCCTCGAGCGCATGAGCCTCATCGCCTTGGGCGTCATGCCCTATATCACCGCCTCGATCGTGGTGCAGATGGCCAGCGCCCTGCATCCCACGCTCTCCGCGCTCAAGAAAGAGGGCGCGACCGGGCGGCAGAAGCTCAACCAATACACGCGCTACGGCACCGTTTTCCTGTGCGCGATCCAGGGCTATTTCCTCGCGGCGGGGCTCGAGAGCTTCGCCAGCGCCAACGGGATCGGCGCGGTGGTCAATCCGGGCTACGTCTTTCGCATCGGCGCGGTCATCAGCCTTGTTGGCGGCACGATGTTCCTCCTGTGGCTGGGTGAGCAGATCACCAGCCGCGGCATCGGCAACGGCGTTTCGCTGATCATCATGGCCGGGATCGTTGCGCAGTTCCCGACCTTTGCAACCAACCTGTTCGAAGGCGGGCGCACCGGCTCGATCGCGCCCGCGATCATCATCGGTTTCATCGTGATGGTCGTCGTTCTCATTCTCTTCATCAGCTTCATGGAGCGCGCTCAGCGCCGCCTGCTGGTGCAATATCCCAAGCGCGCGACGCAGCGTGGGATGATGCAGGCCGATAACCAATATCTGCCCCTGAAGCTCAACACCGCGGGCGTGATCCCGCCGATCTTCGCCTCCTCGCTGCTGCTCCTCCCGCTGACGATCTCGCAGTTCGCGGGCAATTCGGTCGATGCCGAGAGCACGTTTGGCGGCGTAATCGTGACGCTCAACCAGTATCTCGCGCACGGCCAGCCGATCTATATGGGGCTCTATGCGATCGGGATCATCTTCTTCTGCTTTTTCTACACTGCGGTCGTCTTCAACCCGGAAGAGACGGCGGACAACCTCAAGAAGAATGGCGGCTTCATCCCCGGCATCCGGCCTGGCAAGCGCACGGCGGATTATCTCGAATATGTCCTCACGCGCATCACCGTGGTTGGCGCGATCTATCTCACGATCGTGTGCGTGGTGCCCGAATACATGATCGCACAGACCGGCATCCCGCTGTTCCTGGGCGGCACGAGCCTTCTGATCGTCGTCAACGTGACGGTGGACACGATCGCGCAGATACAGTCGCACCTGTTTGCGCACCAATATGACAATCTTATCAAGAAGGCTAAGTTGAAAGGCCGCAGGCGATAACGCATAGGCGAGGGCCGACCGCTGTGCGGCAGGCCTTAAAAATTCGGCCTGGCAAGGCGAGGGCAGAGACCTGCCGGGCAAGGCGGGCGCTTTAACAGGGACTGGCGATGAACATCATTCTTTTGGGGCCTCCGGGCGCGGGCAAGGGGACGCAGAGCGCCGGGCTGGTCGAGCGCCACGCGATGAAGCAGCTCTCCACCGGCGACATGCTGCGCGCAGCGGTCAAGGCCGGGACGCCGGTCGGGCTCGAGGCCAAGGCGGTGATGGAGCGGGGCGAGCTGGTCTCCGATGAAATCGTCTCGCGGCTGATCGATGACAATCTTGCCGTGATGTCTGCTGACGAGGGCGCGATCTTCGATGGCTATCCGCGCACCTCCGCGCAGGCGGACGATCTCGACCGCATCCTTGCCAAGCACGGCCGCAGCCTCGATCACGTGATCGAACTCGAGGTCGATATCGACGCGCTGGTCGAGCGGATCACCGGGCGCTTCTCCTGCGGCAATTGCGGCGCGCTTTACCACGAGACCGCCAATCCGCCCGCCAAGCCGGGCGTGTGCGACGTGTGCGGGGCGACCGAGTTCAAGCGCCGTGCCGACGACAACGAGGAGACGGTGCGCAAGCGGATGGACGAGTATCGCGCCAAGACCGCGCCGATCCTGCCGGGCTACGAGGCGCGCAGCATCGTCACCCGGATCGATGGGATGGGCGCGATCGAGGAGGTTGCAGGCGCGATCGATGCGGTGCTCGCGCAGGGCCAGAACGCCTGAAGGCATGCCATGCTTGCGCGAGACTTTTGCTCGCGCAGCGCCTCGCCTAGAGTGCGCAGCTTCTGAAGGAGCCCCAGCAATGCGCAATCACACCTTCCTTGCCGCCATCTCGAACGGCGCATTCCTCGCCCTGCTCGCAGGCTTCCCGGCGCGGGCCGAAATCACCGCCGAGAGCGATCGTGGCTTCGTCACCCGGCACGAGGTGGTGCTCGAGGCGAGCCCCAAGGAGACCTGGCTCGCGCTGATCAGCCCGGCGCGCTGGTGGAACGCGCAGCACACCTGGTCGGGCGATGCGGAAAACCTCACGCTCACCCCGCAGGCGGGCGGCTGCTTCTGCGAGACGATCCCCGAGGTCGACGAGCCCGGCCGGTTCACGTTGCAGGGCAGCGTCGAGCATATGCGGGTGGTGCAGGCCAATCCCGAAAATGCGCTGCGCATGGTTGGCGCGCTCGGGCCGTTGCAGAGCGAGCCGGTGACGGGCGTTCTGACGATCGCGCTGACCCCGATCGAGGGTGAGGGCGGGGCTGCGCACACGCGCGTGGTGTGGGAATACAATGTCGGTGGCTCGATGCGCTATGAAGTGCCCGTCATCGCCAAGGCGGTCGATGGGGTAATGGGCCTGCAGGTCGAGGGGCTGGGCGCGCTGCTGGGCGTGATCGGCGGCGAGGAAATGGGGGCGGGCGCCGAGGATGGCGCCGAGGATGCCCCGTCCGAGACGTCCTCCGACGCGCCCGCGGTGATCGATCCCGACAGCGTCCTGGAGGTGGCCGATGACAAGCCCCCGGAAATGACCGCCCCTGCAAGCGTCGATGAAGCCTTCGGGGATTTCGGCGGACCTGACGGTTGAGGGCAGGCTGTGGATCGCGGGTGCCCGATCGCAGCGGGAGGTTGTGACAGCGCGCCATCCGGGGTATGATCTGCTCCTAGCATATGTTGCAGCGATGACGGTTGACCTTGTGGTCGAATCGTCCTATCTCGCGCGCTCATTCGATCCGCCTACAATCCTTTGGCGAACCAGTCCGGTCGGCAGGCGCTGCGCGCGCATGTCATCCGGGCTTTTGTCGTTGATGGGCCTGACCGCCGGCTCGCGTCCGAGGTCGGCCATGATCAGGCCCTCTCGAAGGGCTCGGCGAAGGTCTCGGCAGGGAGATGGGCGGTTCGGTGAATGAGCGTTGAGATGGAAGATTGCGGCCTCATGGGTCGCAAGGCTTTCCGTGGAGCATGGAGAAATAAGTGGCTCGTATTGCCGGGGTAAACATCCCCACCAACAAGCGCGTGATCATCGCGCTCACCTACATTCACGGGATTGGCCGGACGACGGCGGTCCAGATCGCCGACAAGCTCGGCATCCCCCACACCGCGCGCGTCCAGGACCTCACCGACGAGGAAGTGCTGCGCATTCGCGAGACGATCGATGCCGATCACATGGTCGAGGGCGATCTGCGGCGCGAGACGGCGATGAACATCAAGCGGCTGATGGATCTGAGGTCGTATCGCGGCCTCAGGCATCGCAACCAGCTGCCGGTTCGCGGCCAGCGCACCCACACCAACGCCCGCACCCGCAAGGGCAAGGCGAAGCCCATCGCCGGCAAGAAGAAGTAAGCCCGCGAGCGCTAGCTCCCGGAGCTTTTCCCTTCTCCCTTAGCACAAGGAACATCGACAAATGGCACGCGAACCCGCCAAGATCCGGCGCCGTGACAGGAAGAACATCACCAGCGGCGTTGCCCATATCAATGCCAGCTTCAACAACACCATGATCACCATCACCGATGCGCAGGGCAATGCGATCAGCTGGTCCTCGGCCGGCATGATGGGCTTCAAGGGCAGCCGCAAGTCGACGCCGTATGCCGCGCAGGTTGCCGCTGACGATGCCGGCAAGAAGGCCGCCGAGCACGGCGTTCGCACGCTCGAGGTCGAGGTCAAGGGACCCGGCTCGGGCCGCGAGAGCGCGCTGCGCGGGCTCGCTGCGGTCGGCTTCAACATCACCTCGATCCGCGACGTGACGCCGATTCCGCACAATGGCGTGCGCCCGTCGAAACGCCGCCGCGTCTGACCCGCATCCGGACTGGCGGCATCCGCTCTTGCCGCCGCCCGAGCGGGTCTCGAACGCCAGCCCCCCGCGCGAGGGGGCACCGGCCGGGCCCGCACCACCATTTGAACCGCTGATACAGCGAATTAGGGGAAATCCATGTCCGTCAACACGAAGAACTGGCAGGAACTCAAGAAACCCAACGCTCTCGAAATCAAGGACGGCGGAGACAAGCAGCGCAAGATGACCTTCGTCGCCGAGCCGCTCGAGCGCGGTTTCGGCCTCACGCTCGGCAACGCGCTGCGCCGGGTGCTGCTCTCCTCGCTGCAGGGCGCGGCGATCACCTCGATCAAGATCGAGAACGTGCTTCACGAATTCTCGAGCCTCGCCGGCGTGCGCGAGGACGTGACGGACATCGTGCTCAACGTCAAGCAGATCGCGCTCCGGATGGAGGGCGAGGGGCCCAAGCGCCTGCAGCTCTCGATGACCGGGCCGGCCACCGTCAAGGCGGGCGACATTGCCGTAACCGGCGATATCGAGGTGATGAACAAGGATCTCGTGCTGTGCCATCTCGATGAGGGCGCGACGCTGAACATGGAACTCACGGCCGATGTCGGCAAGGGTTACTCGCCCGCGGTGCAGAACCGTCCGGCCGATGCGCCGATCGGGCTGATCCCGGTCGACTCGCTCTATTCGCCGGTGCGCCAGGTGAGCTACAAGGTCGAGAATGCCCGCGTCGGGCAGGAGCTCGACTATGACAAGCTCAGCCTCACGGTGGAGACCGACGGCACCGTCACGCCGGATGACGCGGTCGCCTATGCCGCGCGTATCCTGCAGGACCAGCTCACGCTGTTCGTCCACTTCGAGGATGGTATCCCGCAGCCGCAATCGACCATGATCGGCCACGCCGCCGCGCCGCAGGAAGACGATGCGAACCAGCTCAATCGTTACCTCCTCAAGAAGGTTGATGAGCTTGAACTGTCGGTGCGCAGCGCCAACTGCCTCAAGAACGACAACATCATCTATATCGGCGACCTCGTCCAGAAGACCGAAGCCGAGATGCTGCGCACGCCCAACTTCGGCCGCAAGTCGCTCAACGAGATCAAGGAAGTGCTCTCGAGCATGGGTCTGCGCCTGGGCATGGACATCCCCGGCTGGCCGCCTGAGAACATCGAGGAAATGGCCAAGAAGCTCGAACAGGAGCTGCTGGGGTGAAGCGCCGCCGTCGCCAAGCGGCAGCTTGGAGGCGGACAGGCGCAAGACCGGCTAGCGAGCGAAGCTCGTCTGACGTTACGGGATGCACTCCCGAGACGGCGGGGCCGGAAACGAGATGGGCGAAGGTGGCGGCCCGCAACGGTCACCAGCACTGGGCTACCTAGCACGGGCCCCTTTCGAACGGAGAATGAACAATGCGTCACGGAATTTCACAGCGCAAGCTCGGCCGCAAGTCGGGCCACCGCGCGGCCCTGTTCCGCAACATGGCGGCAGCGCTGATCAAGCACGAGCAGATCGTCACCACGCTGCCCAAGGCGAAGGAACTGCGCCCCTATGTCGAGAAGCTGATCACGCTCGCCAAGCGCGGCGGGCTCTCGAACCGCCGCCTTGCGATGAGCCGGCTGCAGGACGAGACCCAGCTCAAGAAGCTGTTCGACGAACTGGCCGATCGTTATGCTGATCGTGAGGGCGGCTACACCCGCGTGATCAAGGCCGGTTATCGCGACAGCGATGCGGCGCAAATGGCGGTGATCGAGCTGGTCGACCGCGACGTCGAGGCCAAGGGCCAGGATTCCGGCCCCGTCATGAACGACGCGGACGAATACGCCGAAGCCTAAGACATTGCTTGCCTAAACGGCTTTCAGAAGCCCCGCGCCAGAGCCACTCTCGCGCGGGGCTTTTCTTTTAGGCAAGCGGCCTTAAGGCTGCCTGCCCATGAAACGCCCACTTCACGCAGCCCTGCTCGCAGTTCCTGCGCTGCTCATCGCCGCCACCGCCCCCGCCGCCGCCCCCGCCGCCGCCCAGAGCGCGCAAGAAGCGCTCGATGCACGCTACGAGCGCGCGCTTGCGGCGGGCTACAAGGCGCTGTTCCTGTGCAGCGCGACCGCCAATGCCGAGCGGCTGGGCGGCGAACGGACGCCTGCCCACATCCATGCATGGGAGCTGACCGGGATCGACCGCAAGTTCGACCCCATCATTCGCGACATGCCCTATGAAATCGTGCGGCGGGCAAGCGAGGGCGCCGATCTCGCGCCGGTCGATCACGTGCGCGTGCCCTTCGCAGACGAAATGCCCCCGCGCATCGCGGCCCACTTGCCGGGCGAGGGCTGCTTCATCCAGCCGATCGGCGCGCCCGCGCCCGAGCTGCGGGCCTTGCCGGAAGACTATGCGCCCGAGGCGATCCCCGCGGATGGCTGGGAGACCGCGCCCGGCCTGCTCGCGCAGAGCGCCGCGAACAGGCTCGCCGCCGCCGCCTTCGACGGCACCTATGGCGAGGGCTCGCGCACCACGGCGGCGCTGATCGTCAAGGACGGGGCCATTGCCCTCGAGCGCTATGCCCCCGGCTTCAATGCCGATACGCCGCAGCGCACCTGGTCTGTCGCCAAGAGCATCGCGGCGACTTTGGTGGGCGCGGCGGTGCTCTCGAGAGAGCACAGCGTCACCGATCCGGTCGGCATCAATTACTGGCGCTCGGGCGGGGCATTCGATGCGCGGGGCGCCATCACGATCGACCACGCGCTGCGCATGGCGAGCGGGCGCTATTCCGACACGCCGGGCAATCGCACCGATCCGATCTACTGGGGCGGGGCGACGGTCGACGAGCGCGCGAGCCACTGGCCCGTGATCCACCCACCGGGCAGCGTCTATCGCTATGCCAACAACGATACGCTGATGGCGATCAAGGGCATCGGCTCCTGGCTCGATTTCTACCCCGCGCGCGAGGTGCTCGCCCGCTTCGGGATGCACCGCACCATCCCCGAGACCGATTGGCGGGGCAATTACGTGCTCTCGAGCCAGGTCTGGGCCACCGCGCGCGATCTTGCGCGGCTCGGGCAGCTTCATCTCGATGATGGCATGATCCAGGGGGCGGACGGGCCCGAGCGGGTGCTGCCGGAGAACTGGAACGCCTACATCTCCGCGCCCAGCGGCCCGCAGCCTGAGGGGCCGTTCGGCTATGGCGCGGGCTGGTGGCTGCTCAATTCCTCAGACGGCGTGCCGCCCGACACCTTCGCCGCCATGGGCAATCGCGGCCAGTATGTCGTCGTGGTGCCGAGCCGTGATGTGGTGATCGTGCGGCGCGCAGAGGACAAGGTGGGCACGCGTTTCGACATTGCGGCGTTCACCCGCGATGTGCTGGCGGCGCTAGACGGGGGCTGATTGTTCAGGATATAACCATCTAACCTGAACATTTCCTGCCAAACCGCTTCAGCCTCTTCTCACGGCGGATCGTCCAAAAGGGGCACACAGCGCGGGCAATCGGGCCTCGCTGTTTGCAACCCGAGGACACGCCTTATGACCAGTTGGACCAATGCCATCTCCAAGGGAATGCTCGGGACTGTCGCCGCAGGCGCGATGGCTCTGGCTTCCGCAACTCCCGCTCTGGCGGACGATCATCGTGATCGCGACCGCGATCGCGGCGGGATCGGCGCCGAGGAAATCATCGCCGGCGCTGTCGTGATCGGCGGGATCGCAGCGCTCGCGGGTGCCTTTGACGGGGATCGCGACCGCGACTGGCGCGACCGCCGCTACAACGACCGCCGCTTTGCGCATAATGGCTTTGGCGGTCGTGGCGGCCAGGGCGCGGTCAACGCTTGCGTGCGCGCAGCCGAAAACCAGGCGCGCCGGTTCGGCGGTTGGCGCTTTGCCGGGGTGACGCAGGTGCGCGATGTCGATCAGACCCGCCGGGGGCTGCGCGTGCGAGGTCGGATCGAGGTGCAGGATAACCGTCGTTTCCGTGACAATTTCGATCGCGGAAGATTCACCTGCTTCCTTGATGGTCGCGGCCGCCCGTTTGTCGATTTCGACGGCATCCGTGGCCTGCGCTGATCGCGGGCGCTGACCCTCTGGCGCTCAACCTTGAGCGCTGAGGGAGCGCTCTCCTCCAACCAGGATGGCCGGGCCGGCGACGGGTCGTGGCCAGGTGCAGCGGCTCTTGTGAGAGGGTCGCTGCATTCTGGCGTCTGGTGGCAAGGCGGGGTGAATTGTCGCGCTTTGTATCGATCGGTTCAGCCGCGCGAAAGGCGCTGCGCCCTAGCCTGCCGCATCAATCGGGCGTGTGGTGGACGCCCGGCCCCTGAGTTCAGTTGAAGGTCACGACAGGAGGGAGCGTCTATGGCTCTGACACCGCATTTCTCGAGACATTCCGCAGGCGCGCTGGGTCTTGCCGCCGCGCTCGCCATGGCCGCCACGCCTTCCAGCGCCGCCCAGTTGCCCACGCTGGCGCCGAGTGCCTCGCCGCTCGCCCTCACTTTCGACACCAGCACCTACGATCCCGCCGCCGAGGCCGCAGACTGGCGCCGCTGTGGCTGGCGCGGCTGCTGGGGCGGGGGCTGGCGCGGCCGTGGCCGGCGCGGGGTGAGCGCGGGCGATGTGCTCGCAGGCGTCGCCATCGTCGGCGGGATCGCCGCGATCGCCAGCGCGGCCAACAACAACCGCCGCCGCGAGCGCGATGTCGTGATCGTCGATCGCGACCGCGATTTCGATCGCGAGCGTTACGACGAGCGCGATTACGAGCGCGACCTACGCCGCGATCGCGAGCTCGAGGAGCTGCGCCGCCGCACCGACGAGCAGCAGCGCGAGATCGAATATCTGCGCAGCCGCGGGCTCGATGCGGAGCGTCTCTCGGGCACTCAGGCGCGCCGCAGCGTGCTCCCGCCTGTGACCGCCCCGCTCACGATCGACGGCGCGATCGATCGCTGCACGGAGGTGGTCGGGATCGATGCGAGCGTCGCCGGGATCGACGGGGTCGATCGCACCGGCACGGGATGGAGCGTGCGCGGTCGGCTGACCGACGGGCAGAGCTTTTCGTGCGACATCGGCAATGATGGCCAGATCGAGCGGCTCGGCAACGGCGCTTTTTCCGAGGTCGGTTCGCAGGGCTGGGGCGGATACCAGGAGTTGCGCGCCGAGGGCCAATGGAGCGATGACCGCTATTCCGATGCGCGCGGAAGCCTCGCCAGTGCTGCTCCGGCCTATGGTCAGCCGCTTGTCCCGCTGAGCGCCGAGCGGATGCCGGCCTATCCGGGCGGGCCGCTGCCGGGCGAGCAATAGGCGCTTTTCAGGAGGGCCTGCCCGCCCCGTAAGCGGGGAGGCCCAGCGCCCAGTGGATCGCCGCCGCACGCAGCGCGAAGCCCGCAGCGAAGCCCACCGCCCAGACGATCTCGCGCGCGATGCCGAGCGCCTCGGCCAGCGCCATCCCCGCCACCGTCAGCACGGCGCTGAGCGCGGCAGGGGTCACATAAAGCTCGGGGCTCATGATGATCGAGGGCCGTCCGGCGACGACATCGCGGATGATCCCGCCGACGCATCCGGTGATGATCCCCATCAGCACAGCGGGCACCGGCGCGATGCCATAGGCGAGCGCTTTGGCCGAGCCGAGCACGGCATAGGCGGCGAGCCCCGCGCCATCGCCATAGGCATAGAGCTTGCCGTCCCACATCCGAACCGGGGTGAACCACACCATGAGGGCGGTCGCGAGGCACACCGGCGCCACATAAGGATCGTTGACCCAGAACACCGGCGATCCGATCAGAAGGTCGCGCACCGTCCCGCCGCCAACCCCCGTCACCAGCGCGAAGAAGGCGAGCGTCACGAAGGTCTGCTGCGCCTTCGCCGCGATCACAGCGCCCGACAGCGCGAACAGCGCGATGCCGGCGAGATCGAGCAGGTCGAGGAGCGGGGTGAGCGTCGTCTCGTTCACGCCGCGAGGCTCGTCTTGACGCGGCTCCGGCGGCGGCGGAACATGAGGATGCAGCCCAGCACCGCCCCCGCGAGCGACAGCGCCGCTGCGCCAATGAGGATCGGGTGGCTGGTGTCCTCGCGCTCGGAAAGGTCCATGATGTGCAGGCCCCACATCAGGTCGAACCAGCGCCACCAGCGCGTGCGCACCGCCTCGATCTCGCCCGTGTCGCGCCCGAGATAGACGTGTGTGCCGTCAGCGAGCGCGACCTGCCACACCGCGAGCGGTCGCCGAAAGTCGAACGGCACGTCCTCGGCCTCGAACAACGTCACGCTGGCGGCCGCTTCGCCGCCCACGATACGGCTGGCGACGATCCGCCGCGCCTCATCGGCACGCAAGGGCGCGATCGGCTCGCCGGTTGCGAAATCGACCCGCGAGATGCGCCCATCGAGATGGGTCAGCGTTGCGACCGCGCGGTCGCCAACCATGCGGACGCGGATTTCCTCTAGGTTCGCATCCTTGTCCGCGATCACGCTGCCCGGCAGGACGAGGGGCGCGGCCTCGGCGGGCAGGCGCAGATGTTCGCCGCGCACTTCCTCGATCGGGCGGGCGACCATGAAGAGCCCGGTTGCGGTCCACATCACGATCGGTACGCCGACCAGCCAGCCGAGCCAAACATGCCAGCGTGCCAGGGTGCGCATGAGGGTTGTTCTCGCCATGATCCAGCGCCCATGGCGGCGCAAGGGCCGCGGTGCAAGCCTTTCGGCTGACGCCACGCCGCGCTTTGATCGCTACTCGCGGGTGGCGGGGAATTCGCGCCCGTTCTGGAACAGCGTCGCCCCCGTGATCGCGCCATCCGCGCCGCGCTCGAAGCGCAACTGCGCGTCGATCACCTTGAGGAAGAAGCGATCTGCGCCCTCAGGAAAGATCTCGAAAGCGTCCTGCCCGGTCGCCTGCGTCATCAGCCGGTCGCCCTCGAGAAAAACCGCGATCCTGAAGTCGGGTGAGAGCGCGTAGGTGCCCTCGTATTGGGCCAGCGCCTTCACCGGGAGGTCGATAACCGTGCGGTCGCTCGTCAGGATCACTTCGCGCCCTTGCGCCACCATCGTCAATTGCTCGCCGATCTTGCTCGCCGCGCCGCCGTTGAGATTGGCGAGCACGGCGACGGTCACGTTGCGATCAGGATCGTGGCTGAGCCAGGCGGCAAAGCCCTCGATCCCGCCGTCGTGCCAGTAGAAGCGGCCCGCCTCGCTGGTGTCGATCAGCACGCCGTGCGCATAGGCATCGCCCGCGAGCCTCCCGTGGGCGCTGGGGGTGAGGTATTCGGCGAGGTGATCCGCATCGAGCAGCCGGCCGCCGAACAGGCCGCGCTGCCACTTGAGCAGATCGCCGGTGGTCGAAACCATCGCGCCTGCGCCCCAGGGCGTGCCCATATAGGCGTAATCGGCATTCATCACGGTCTTGCCGTCGCCCTTGCGGGAGTAGCCGCTGGCGCGTTTCGGCAGGATGGCGGCGCTCACATCGACGCCGGTATCCGCCATGCCGAGCGGATCGAAGATCTCGGCCTGCCAGTATTCGCCGAGGCTCTGCCCGCTGACATTCTCGATGATTTTCGAGAGCAGGGCATAGCCCGAGTTGGAATAGGCAAAGCTCGTGCCCGGCGCGAATTCGAGCGGCTTGTCGGCGAACAGCGCGATCAGTTCGTCATGCGAGAGGGGCAGGTATTTCGCCCGCTCGAATTCCTCGAGTTGGGTGAAGGAGGGGATCCCCGAGGTGTGGCGCATGAGGTGGCGCACGCTGACAGCGTTCCATGCCTCGGGGGTGTCCTCGAGATAGGTCGCGATGGGCGCGTCGAGATCGAGCTTGCCCTGTTGCTGAAGGAGCAGGGCTGCAACGCTGGTGAACTGTTTGGTGACCGAGCCGATGCGGAATTTGGTGTCGGGGGTGTGCGGTATGTCCCATTCGAGATTGGCCGAGCCCCAGGTCCGCTCGAGCACCGGCTCATCGCCATGCGCGACGAGCACGGCGCCCATGAAATTGCCCGGACCCGCCTCTTCCTCGACGATCTCGATCATGCGCCCGGTATCGAAGGTGGCGGCGGCGGGCTCGTCCTGCGCGAGCGCGGGCGCGGCGGTGAGGATCAGCGCAGCGGGCGCGAGGGCGCGGGCGATGGGCTGAAAGGCGGTCATGACACTCCCCGGTGATGCTGTGTATTAGCTCAGCAATACACAAGGCGGGAGCGGGTTGGCAAGAGCGTGATTGCGCAGGGCTCAGTTTCACTTGAGGCCAGTGCGCTCAAGACAGACCCACAGCGCAAGGGCGAAGCCCAGGATCGGCGAGGCACCGTAGCCGATCACCGGGGTCGGGAAGGGGCCGAGCAGGGCCGCCAAGGTGAACCCGCCGAGCAGCGCGGCAAGCGCAGCGAGGGGTGTGCGGTCAGGACCGGGCACCGTCGCCATCAGCGCGGCCCCTCCCGCGAGCGCAAGGCCGAGCGCGCCCGCCCCGAGCCAGGAGCGCGCGGCCATGTCGGCGAGCACGTATTCGACGAAAGGCTGCGGCTCGAGCGCGCCCGCGCCGAACGTCAGCGCGCACAGCACGAAGCAGGCGGCGGCGAGGGCGGCTAACGCGAGGCCCCGGCGCAGCGCCGCCAGCACGCCGGTCGCAAGGCCGAGCGCGATGAGGCCCGCCGCATCGGGTTGGAGCGCGAGCAAGGCCGCCGCAACCGCCAGCACGGGCGCTCGCGCGCGCGCTTCGCCCGCCATGAGAACGACCAGCGCGGGAAGGCAAAGCGGTGCGCTGTGGATCGCGAGCGGGCCGAGGTCGAGCCATCGGGCCACACCGTTGATCTGCGGGCCGACGAGCAGCGGAAGCGCCAGCACGGCGAGGAGCATGAGCGCGAGTGCGAGATGCCTGCGCGGCGTCTGCGGGAGCCGCGCCGCGAGGATCAACAGCACCCCCAGCGCCAGCGCGCCGGCGTTCACCGCGAGAAACAGCCGCGGCGCGCCGAGGAAGGCAAGCGCCCCGAGCCCGGCAAGGCAGGGCAGCGCGAGCGCCAGCACGGCCCGCGCGCGGGCGGAGCGCACCGGCACGGCCGCGCCGAGCGCGCTCACATGTGGATCGGCTTGCCCGTCACCGCCATCGCCGCTTCCTTGAAGGCTTCGGCATGGGTCGGGTGCGCGTGGCAGGTGTAGGCGATGTCTTCGCTGGTGGCGCCGAATTCCATGGCCTGCGCGGCCTGCGCGATCATCGTGCCCGCCAGCGTGTTGATCATCCACACGCCGATCACGCGGTCGGTCTTGGCATCGGAGATCACCTTCACGAAGCCGTCGGTGTCGCGGTTCGCCTTGGCCCGGCTGTTCGCCATCATCGGGAACTTGCCGACATTGATCGCGATGCCCTGCTCCTTGGCCTGCTCCTCGGTGAGGCCAACGCCCGCGATCTCGGGCGCGGTGTAGACGACATTGGGGATCACGTCGTGGTTCACGATGCCGGTCTGCCCCGCGATGTTCTCGGCCACCGCGATGCCCTCGTCCTCGGCCTTGTGCGCGAGCATCGGGCCTTTGACGACATCGCCGATCGCCCAGATGCCTTCCACGGCGGTGCGGAAAGCGTGGTCGATCTCGACCCGTCCGCGATTGTCGACCGAGAGGCCAGCGCGATCGAGCTCGAGGCCATCGGTGTTGGGGCGGCGCCCGATCGATACGAGGACGTGGCTTGCCTCGAGCGTTTGCTCGTCTCCGCCGGCGGCCTTCTCGAGCGTCAGCGTGACTGTCTTGCCCTTGACTTTGGCGCCCGTCACCTTGTGGCCGAGCTTCATCTCGATGCCCTGCTTCTTGAAGATCTTCTGCGCTTCCTTGCGCACCTCGCCATCCATGCCGGGGAGGAGCTGGTCGAGATATTCGACCACGGTGACTTTCGCGCCGAGCCGCCGCCAGACGGAGCCCAGCTCCAGCCCGATGACGCCGCCGCCGATGACGACGAGGTGCTCGGGCACCTCCTCGAGATCGAGCGCGCCGGTCGAATCGACGATGCGCTTGGCCGCGTTGTCGACCTCGACTCCGGGCAGCGGAGTGACCGAGGAGCCGGTCGCGATCACGATATCCTTGGCGGTGACCTTGTCATCGCCCACGCGCACGGTGTGCGCATCGACGAAGGCGCCGTGGCCCTTGAGCCATGTCACCTTGTTCTTCTTGAACAGGAATTCGATCCCGCCGGTGAGTTCGCTCACGGCCTTGGACTTCTCCTGCATCATGCGCGCCAGATCGAGCGTGACTTCGCCGCCCAGACCCCAGGTTGCCATGTGGCCGTTGCGCGACTGGTCATAGAGCTCCGAGCCGTGGAGCAGCGCCTTGGAGGGAATGCACCCGACATTGAGACAGGTGCCGCCCAGCGTCTCGCGGCTCTCGATGCACGCGGTCTTCAGCCCGAGCTGCGCTGCGCGGATCGCGGCGACATAGCCGCCGGGGCCAGCGCCGATGATGAGGACGTCGTAATCGTATTCGTGGTCAGCCATTGGTGTTCTCCGCAGGGGCATCTTCGCCCGTGCCCCGCTGTTCCTGAACGCAGCTTCTCAAGACCTGCGCCATGCGCGCCTCGTTGATCTGCAATGCGCCATCATCGGCCAGATCGGCCGCGAACTCGTCGGCGCTGCATTCGCAGGCAGGGGCGATGCGCGCGGAGGCGATCCCGACGCTTTCGGCAACGCCCTGGCATTGTTCGATATATTGCGC
The DNA here is from genome assembly GCA_036350735.1 of Erythrobacter sp. Taxonomy (GTDB): domain Bacteria; phylum Pseudomonadota; class Alphaproteobacteria; order Sphingomonadales; family Sphingomonadaceae; genus Erythrobacter. The sequence goes on along the minus strand of JAZBNR010000070.1, from coordinate 108,030 downwards.
GCGCAGCTCGCCCGCAATGGCATCGCCCGCCATTTCGCTGGCGGCATCGCAGCCGGCGAGAAGCGCAAGCGCGGCAAGTGCGAGGAGGGGGTGTTTCAAAAGGTGGGCTCCTAAAGGTCGATCAGCATCCGGGTGGGATCCTCGATCGCGTCCTTGATGATCTTCAATGCCGTCACCGCCTCGCGCCCGTCGATCAGGCGGTGGTCGTAGGAGAGCGCGAGATACATCATCGGGCGGATCACCACCTCGCCGCCCACCGCGACCGGGCGGTCCTCGATCCGGTGGAGGCCGAGCACCGCGCTCTGCGGCGGGTTGATGATCGGGGTGCTCATGAGCGAGCCGAACACGCCGCCATTCGAGATGGTGAAGGTGCCGCCCTGCATGTCGGCCATGGTGAGCGTGCCTTCCTTGGCGCGCGCGCCGAAATCGGCGATGTCCTGCTCGATCCGGGCAAAGCCCTTCTTGTCGGCATCGCGGATCACGGGGACGACGAGCCCGTTGGGCGCCGAGACCGCGACCGAGATATCGACATAGTCGTGATACACGATCTCGTCGCCCTCGATATAGGCGTTGACGCTCGGCACGTCCTTCAGGGCCAGGCACGCGGCCTTGGCGAAGAAGCCCATGAAGCCGAGGCGAATGTTGTGCTTCTTGGCGAACAGGTCCTTGTATTTCTCGCGCGCGGCAATGACGGCGGACATGTCGCAATCGTTGAAGGTGGTGAGGAGCGCGGCCTCTTCCTGCGCGCCCTTCAGGCGCCGGGCGATGGTCTGGCGCATCCGGGTCATCTTCACGCGCTCTTCGCGGCGCTCGCCGTTAGCTTGCGCGGCGGGAGCGGGCGAAGCGGCAGGGGCGGGCGCGGGCGCGGGCGCCGGGCTCTTCTTCGCCTCGGCGGCGGCGAGCACGTCCTCCTTGGTCAGGCGACCGTCCTTGCCGGTGCCCTTGATGGTGGACGGGTCAACCCCGTGCTCGAGCACCGCGCGGCGCACCGCAGGCGACAGCGTCTGCGCGGAAGTGGCGCTGCCGGTGTCTTCCTTGGCGGCGGCGGGAGCGGGCGAGGGGGCCGGGGCGGGCGCGGCGGCGGGAGCCTCGCTCTTGGTCCCGCTCTTCTCGGCGCTCGCACCTTCCTCGATCACCGCGATCACCGCGCCGACCTCGACCGTGTCGCCCACCTTGGCGCGGTGCTCGCCCATCACGCCCGCGACGGGCGAGGGCACGTCGACCGCGACCTTGTCGGTCTCGAGGCTCGCGATCGGCTCATCCACCGCGACTGCATCGCCCGGTGCTTTGAGCCATTCGCCGATCGTGCCTTCGGTCACCGACTCGCCCAGAGCCGGAACGGTGATTTCAGTGGCCATGTTTGAGGGTCCCTTTCGGCCTAATCGTGTGATTCATCAAAGCTTGTCGAGGCCCAGCGCGTCGGCGACGAGCTGTTCCTGTTGCTGCTTGTGGCGGCTGGCGAGCCCGGTCGCGGGCGAGGCGGCGGGCTGGCGGCCAGCATAATGCGGGCGCTTGCCCTCGTGGCCGCTGTTCGTGAGCGCCTCCTCGATCCGGTCCTGCACGAAGAACCAGGCGCCGTTGTTCTTGGGCTCCTCCTGGCACCAGATCACCGCATCGAGATTGGTCATCCGGCTCAAGCGCTGAGCGAGCGGATCGCCCGGGAAGGGATAGAGCTGCTCGATCCGCAGGATCTGAACGTGGTCGAGCCCACGCTCGTCGCGCGCCTCGATGAGATCGTAGGCGACCTTGCCCGAGCAAAGCACGAGCCGGGTGATCGCCTCGTCCGGCGCCTCGGTGGGATCGGACTTGATGCGCTTGAACTGCCGGTCGCCGATGAACTCCTCGCGCGCGGATTTCGCCATCGGGTGGCGCAGCAGCGATTTGGGGGTCATGATGACCAGCGGCTTGCGGAACGGGCGCAGCATCTGGCGCCGCAGGACGTGGAAATAATTGGCAGGCGTGGTGATGTTGCACACCTGGATGTTGTCATCCGCGCACAATTGCAGGAACCGCTCTAGCCGCGCCGAGGAGTGTTCGGGGCCCTGGCCCTCATAGCCGTGCGGCAGCAGCATCACGAGCCCGTTGGCGCGCAGCCACTTGGCCTCGCCGCTGGCGATGAACTGGTCGATCATGATCTGCGCGCCGTTGGCGAAATCGCCGAACTGCGCTTCCCACATCACGAGGCTCTTGGGATCGGCCATGGCGAAGCCGTATTCGAAGCCGAGCACGCCGTATTCCGAAAGGGTGCTGTCATAGACCTCGAATTTGCCGTGCGGCAGTGTCGAGAGCGGCACGTATTTGCGCTCGCTGGTCTGATCGACCCACACCGCATGGCGCTGCGAGAAGGTGCCGCGCCCGCTGTCCTGCCCGGAGAGGCGCACGCCGTAACCCTCCATCACAAGGCTGCCGAAGGCGAGCGCCTCGGCGGTCGCCCAGTCGAAGCCCTCGCCGGTGGCGAACATCTCGGCCTTGGCCTTGAGCACGCGGCCAAGCGTCTTGTGGATTTCGAGATCCTCGGGGACGGTGGTGAGCACCTCGCCCAGCCGATCAAACATCTTGGGCTCGATCGCGGTCTCGATGTTGCGGCGCGCGGTCTCGGGATCGGCGGGCTTGTTGAGCCCGGCCCAGCGCCCGCCGAACCAGTCGGCATCGTTGGGCTTGTAGCTCTTGGCCGCCTCGAACTCCTCCTCGAGCAGGTCGACGAATTCCTGCGCCATCTGGTCGCGCTGGCCTTCCTCGATCACGCCTTCGGCGATCAGGCGCGCCTCGTATTGCCCGCTGACCTTGCGGTGCTGGCGGATCGCATCATACATCAGCGGCTGGGTGAACTTGGGCTCGTCGCCCTCGTTGTGGCCGAACCGGCGATAGCACCACATGTCGATCACGATATCGCGGTGGAAGGTCTGACGGTATTCGACCGCGAGCTTGCACGCGAAGGTGACGGCCTCGGGATCATCGCCGTTGACGTGCAGGATCGGCGCCTGGACGCCCTTGGCAACATCGCTCGGATAGGGCGAGGAGCGGGCGAATTTGGGCGAAGTGGTGAAGCCGATCTGGTTGTTAATGATGAAGTGGACGCAGCCGCCCGTATCATAGCCCGGCACGCCCGAGAGCGAGAGGCTCTCCCACACCACGCCCTGCCCGGCAAAGGCGGCATCGCCGTGGATCAGCACGGGAAGGACCTGGTCCTTGTTGGTGAGATCGTCGCGGATCGCCTGCTGCGCGCGCGCCTTGCCGAGCACCACGGGGTTGACCGCCTCGAGGTGACTGGGATTGGGCGTGAGGCTCATATGCACCGAGATCCCGTCGAACTCGCGGTCGGTCGAGGTGCCGAGGTGATACTTCACGTCGCCCGATCCGCCGACATCGTCAGGGTTGGCCGAGCCGCCCGAGAATTCGTGGAAGATCACCTTGTACGGCTTGGCCATGACGTTGGCGAGCACGTTGAGGCGGCCGCGGTGCGCCATGCCGTAGATGATCTCGCGCACGCCCAGCTGGCCGCCATGCTTGATGACGGCCTCCAATGCCGGGATCATCGATTCCCCGCCATCGAGCCCGAAGCGCTTGGTGCCGACATATTTCTTGCCGAGGAATTCCTCGTATTGCTCGCCGCGCACCACAGCAGCGAGGATCGCCTTCTTGCCCTCGGGGGTGAACTGGATCGTGTCGCCCGGGCTCTCGAACTTGTCCTGGAGGAAGCGGCGCTCCTCGGTGTCGGCAATGTGCATGTATTCAAGGCCGACCTTGCCGCAATAGACCTCCTTGAGGCGCTGATGCAGCTGACCGATCGTGGTCCATTCAAGGCCCAGCACGTCGCCGACATAGACCTCCTCGTTCTCGGTGCCCGCAAGGCCATGGAATTCGAGCGTGAGATCGTCCGGATATTCGTGGCCCGAGAGGCCGAGCGGATCGAGATCGGCCGCCATGTGCCCGCGCACGCGGAACAGGCGCACGAGCGTCATCGCCTTGTTCGAGATGTCGGCCGCGTGCTGGAGCGCGGCGCGATCCGTGGGCTTGCCGGCCGCGGCCGAGGCCTTGGCGACCGCCTGTTCGACTTGGAGCCGCATCTGCGTCGGGTCCATCGCGCTCGCGAGATCCTCGCCCGCGCCTGAAACCTGATCGAGCCACTTGCGATTGCCCCATGAAGGGCCGGGCTGGGGGCCTTCCTGATCGGTCATCGCCGGGAGGAGGGTGGGAGATGGCTTGTTCATGGTGTGGATCCCTTAAGCGGTGGGAAGGCGCGGCCAAGGCCCCCGTTGGGCCGCGCATTCACATATAAGCGTGGCTCAGGCCATTTCCTTCAGCATGGCATCGAGCGTGGTGCCAAGTTCGCTTGGGGACGGAGAGACGCGGATGCCCGCATCCTCCATCGCCGCGATCTTGTCCTCCGCGCCGCCCTTGCCGCCGCTGACGATTGCGCCGGCATGGCCCATCCGCCTGCCCGGAGGCGCGGTGCGGCCCGCGATGAAGCCGACGGTGGGCTTGGAGCGGCCGAGCTTGGCTTGCAGCTTGAGATATTCGGCCGCCTCTTCCTCGGCGCTGCCCCCGATCTCGCCGATCATGATGATGCTCTTGGTCTCGGGATCATCGAGAAACAGGTCGAGCACGTCGATGAAGTTGGTCCCGTTGACCGGATCGCCGCCAATGCCAACCGCGGTCGACTGGCCGAGCCCGACCGCGGTGGTCTGGTGGACGGCTTCATAGGTGAGGGTCCCTGAGCGGCTGACGACGCCGACCGAGCCCTTCTTGAAGATCGAGCCGGGCATGATGCCGATCTTGCATTCATCGGGCGTGAGCACACCTGGGCAGTTCGGCCCGATGAGGCGCGACTTCGAGCCCTTGAGCGCAGCCTTGGCGCGGACCATGTCGAGCACCGGGATGCCTTCAGTGATGGTGATGATGAGCTCCATCTCGGCATCGATCGCCTCACAGATCGCATCAGCCGCGAAGGGCGGCGGCACATAGATGCACGTGGCGGTGGCGCCGGTCGCTTCCTTGGCCTCGCGCACGGTGTTGAACTGCGGCAGGCCGATATGCGTGGTCCCGCCTTTGCCCGGCGTCACCCCTGCGACCATCTGCGTGCCGTATGCGAGCGCCTGCTCGGTGTGGAACGTGCCGGTGTTGCCGGTCATCCCTTGCGTGATGACCTTGGTGTCTTTGTTTACGAGGATCGACATGTCGATTGGCTCTCCTAGTCGCCAGAATTCAGAAGAAAATGAAGAACTGTTGCAGATGTAGCGCCGAGCAGCGGACCCAAAGCGTGCACTGATGATCAAAATTAAACCTGGCTTGCGCCATCCCAATCGCAACGAGGATAACGAACATCCAAATTGCCGCGCAAATGAATAAAGGAATGAGCAGTAATAAAATCGGGCCCCCGATTAGAAGAATGACGAATGTCAGCGCGAAAGAGACGGTCGCAGCAAAAGACGTTATCACCTTGTCGGAGGGCATGACCTTTCTACCCATCTTTTAGGCATATCATCACAGCAACCCGCTCAAGTTCGGGGTGCTGATCACGCCAGCGAGCCATCGAGCCCCTTGCACGCCTCGAGCAATTCCTCGACCGCGTCGGTGCTGACCTTGAGATTGGCGCGCTCTTCATCCGAAAGCTCGATCTCGATCACATCCTCGCAGCCGCCCGCGCCCAGCACGGTGGGGACGCCGACATAGAGGCCGTCGAGGCCATACTTGCCCTCGACATAGCTGGCGCAGGGCAGGATGCGTTTCTGGTCGCCGAGATAGGCCTCGGCCATCGCGATCGCGCTGGTGGCAGGGGCATAATAGGCCGAGCCGTTGCCCAGCAGCTGCACGATCTCGCCGCCGCCGCCGCGGGTGCGCTTGACGATCTCGTCCAGGCGATCCTCGGAGACGCCCTTGATCTTGGCCATGTCCTTCACCGGGATGCCGTTGATCGTCGAATAGCTGAGAACGGGGACCATCGTGTCGCCGTGGCCGCCGAGGACGAAAGCGTTGACGTCCTTGACCGAGACGCCGAACTCCCACGCAAGGAAGGTCGCGAAGCGCGCGCTGTCGAGCACGCCCGCCATGCCCACCACCATGTTGTGCGGCAGGCCGGAGAATTCGCGCAGCGCCCAGACCATCGCATCCAAGGGGTTGGTGATGCAGATCACGAAGGCATCGGGGCAGTTGTTCTTGATGCCCTCGCCGACCGCCTTCATCACCTTGAGGTTGATCCCGAGCAGATCATCGCGACTCATGCCGGGCTTGCGCGGCACGCCCGCAGTCACGATCACCACATCGGCCCCGGCGATATCGGCATAATCGTTGGTGCCGGTGATCTTCGCGTCGAACCCCTCCACGGGGCCGCACTGCGACAGGTCAAGCGCCTTGCCCTGCGGCATGCCCTCGGCGATGTCAAACAGGACGATGTCGCCCATTTCGCGCTTCGCAGCGAGGTGGGCCAGGGTGCCTCCGATCATGCCGGAGCCGATGAGTGCAATCTTCCTGCGTCCTGCGGTGTTCGCCTTTTCGTTCGCCATGTCTCGTGATTTCCTTCCCTGATCGTGTGGGGCTTGCACCCTGGGACGGCGTATCAATCCGAGCGAAGCGCCGGGCCCGGCGGGGCTCGATGCAAGACCCCTCCCGTCCCGAGCGGCCCTGAGCACTGGCTTCGGCGAGGGCGGTAGGCGTGTGGCCGGGGGATTGCAACCATCAAAAGATCACATCCGGCGGAAATAATTGCAATCTATTTGCAATTGCAATAAGTGGAGCGACTGGCCTCGCGCAGCGCACGCTTGGCGGCACTTTCGCGCCGCCCCGGTTCAGCCCAGCACCCTTGCTGCGCCCTCTTCGCGCTCCTGCGCAAGCAGCATGGCGGCGAGATAATCGGGCACTGCGCGGCTGAAATAGAAGCCCTGGCCCAGATTGCACCCAGCGCTGCGCACCGCCTTGACCTGCTCGAGCGTCTCGAGCCCCTCGGCGACGATATCCATGCCCAGCGTGCTGCCCATCTCGGCCACCGCGCGGATGATCGCGTCGCTCTTGCGGCCGACCTGCGCGCCCGAGACGAACGAGCGATCCACCTTGATCTTGGTGAAGGGGAAGCTGTTGATGTAGCCCAATGAGGAATAGCCGGTGCCGAAATCATCGAGCGCGAACTTGACGCCGATCTCGGAGAGTTCCTCGATGAAGGCGGCGGTGGCGTGGTTGTCTTCGATGAACAGGCTCTCGGTCACTTCGAGCTCGAGCCGACGCGGATCGAGCCCGGCCTCGCGCAGCGCGTTCTTGATGCCGAGCGCGGCGCCCGGCGCACGGATCTGGAGCGGCGAGAGGTTGACCGAGACGGTCACGTCTTCGGGCCAGCGCGCTGCGATCCGCGCGGCCTGGGCGGTGATCCAGTTGCCCAGCGTCACGATCACGCCGGTCTCCTCGGCGACAGGGATGAACTCGTCGGGCTTCAACTCGCCCTTCTCCGGATGGAACCAGCGGATCAGCGCCTCGAAGGTCCGGATCCGCCCGGTTTCCAGATCGACGATCGGCTGGAAGAAGATCGACAGCTCGTCGCGCTGGATCGCGGCGCGCAATTCCTGCTCGATCTCGCGCCGGCGCACGAGGTGGCGGGTCATCGCGTCGGTGAAGAAGCGGGTCTGCGAGCGCCCGCCGATCTTGGCGTGGTAAAGCGCGAGGTCCGCGCGCTGCATCAGCGTATCGGCATCGGCGCCATCATCGGGCAGCAGCGCAACGCCCATCGAGGCGCGCACCTCGAGCCGGTCGTCGGCAAGACGCAAGGGGCGCATGATCTCGGCGTGCATCTCGGAGGCGATACGCTCGGCGTCCTTGCGATCGGTCACGGGGGTGAACACGACGAATTCGTCCCCTCCGAAGCGCGAGACGGCCGCCCCGCCAGCACACACCCCGCGCAGGCGCCGCCCGACCTCGAGCAGCACCGCATCGCCGATCGGGTGGCCGAGCAGGTCGTTGACCTCCTTGAACCGGTCGAGATCGATCCAGATGAGCGCAAAGCGGCTCTCCTCCTCGACCTCCATCAGCATCTCGACCATGGCGTGATTGAGCCCCGCGCGGTTGGCGAGCCCGGTGACGACATCGGTGCGCGCAAGGTGCTGCATCTTGTCCGCCAGCTGCGCGCTGGTTTCGGCCGCGGCGAGCAGATCGCGCAGGACCTTGAAGACGTTCATCGTGATCGAGGCCATCGCCGGGATCAGGAACACGATCGTCACGAACAGGGCGAGCGCGACCACCGTGCCCAGCGCAAGGCTGACCGCCATGATCGGCAGGCACACGAGCAAGAGCTGGCCGAAAGCAATCGCCGGGCGCCCGGCATTGCGCGCCGAAACCGCGACCCCGTAGCACAGCGCATTGGCCACCATCATCACCGCGGCGCCCTGCGCCGTCTCGAACCACATCGTCATCGCCGCGATCGTGCCCAGCAGCAGCGAATAGCTGAACGCGCCGATCTCGTAGAGCACCTCGAGCTTCCTGGTGCTCGCGTTCGAGGCATCGGGCGAGATGCCAAGGCTGAGACACACCCGCACGATCGCGATGGCAGTGAGCAGGCCGAAGGTGAGGGTGATTTCGGGCACATCGGCGACAAATGCGGCCGCGCCTGTCGCCGCGATCCCGGCTACCGCGCCGAGCGCGAGGCTGGTTGGCTGGGTGTAGAGGCTGCGCACGAGCACCCGCCGCACGCGCGCGGAGGTATGGTCGCCCGCGCGGCTGCGCGAGGTCGCCGCGGCAAGGCGCGACCAGACGTGGCTTACTCCCATAATCCAGGCGTCATAGCGCAAGGAAGGTCAAGCCTTGGTAAACGCCGCGCTTACCGATTTTCCGCAGGCCCAGGCTGGAGCAAGGGCATGGGCATGGGCATGGGCATGGGCATGGGCATGGGCACTGGCACGCACGCAGGCACGAAGCAAAAACGAGGGCTCGAGGCCCGTTTCACTTGCGGCGTGGCTTGGAGCCGGGCGGCGCCTTGGGTCCGAGCGATGCGACCGGGCGCTCGGCCTCGGCCGCGAGCCGTCGGTCGAGCGTGCGGGTGATGCCGAGCCACCAGTCATAGCCCTGGCGATCGCCGGCGAAGAAGGCGGCCTCGGCCTGCGCCCGCGCGGCGCGCGCAGCGCCGAGGCCGTGTTCGGCGAAATGGCGCAGGGCTGCGCGCAGGAGCAGCTCGTCAGCCGGACGGTGGCGGCGCATCGCGGGGCCGTGCGCCAGCCCGCCCTCGACGTTGTCATTGGCGATACGGCGCTCGGCCCGGTGCGCGATCGCCCGTGCGAGAGGCGGGCACAGCGGGCCCTGCGAGCTCCCGAGAACGGCGGGAAAGGGGAATGATTTCAATGCGCCAGCCTAAGGGTTGCGGCGGCGCGCATTTCCGCATGGAGGCGCGCTGCAGGTCTCTCAAATCAGACGCGAATATGGCAGACGCTGGGCTAAGGCTTGGTGTGTGTTCACGGTTGCGCGGGCGTTAACGCCTCGGCGCTGCACGCCTCAGGTGGTCAACCTAGCGGAAGCCGGGGCAAAGTCGGCTGGTCGGAACCTCGCTGTGCAGCGGGCGCGGGCTTGGGCTCAGGCTCGGGCTTGGGCCCAGGCTCAGGGGAAGCAGGCTCAGGGGAAGCAGGCTCAGGGGAAGCAGGCACTTGGGAAGCAGGGCGAGCGACCGGCTGGGCAACCGGCGCTGCACCGGGCTCGCGTTTCCAGCGCCCGGCATTGGCGTATTTCGCGCGCGCCTGGCCCGCCTCGCGCGGGGCGGGATCAACGTTTGCCAATGGGGCTTGCGCGGCGCGGTTCGGAGCGGGTGCCCTGTCCAGGGCGGCCCCGTCCGCTGCCCTCTCGATCGCCTCCTCCGAAGCCGAGGGAGCGAGCATGGGAAGGGAGAAGGCTGCCGACAGCGCCGCGCCAACGCCTGCGGCAATGCCTGCGCCGGCCCCTCTCGCATCCGCCGCGCCCATGCGCCCCGCCACGCGCGGCTCGCCCCCGGCATAACGCAGGGTGAAGGCGGATTTCTCTCCGCCGCGACCGCGGTTGCGGTAGAAATGGTGCGCCCCGATCGTGCCGATGTGATCGAGCGTTCTTGCCCAATATGGATTGACCCAGAGCGTGTGGTAATGCGTCGCGTGGCCGACGGGCGCATAGACCGCGCCGCCCAGCGCCTCGTTCGCAATGCGCTTGGCCGCCTCCCAGGTGGGCCCGCGCGCCGCCCGCGCGAGACTGCCGTCGCAGGTGAAGGTGAACTGGCACCCGGTGCGCCGCTCGGATCCCTGATAGACCACCCCGCACACGCTCGCCGGCCAGGCCGGATGCGCCACCCGGTTGAGCACCACCTGCGCCACCGCGCGCTGGCCCGCCTCGCTCTCGCTTGCCGCCTCATACCAGATCGCCTCGGCGAGGCAGCGATGCGCGCGCGCATGATCGATGCCGAGCCCGGCGGTGATCAGCGGACGCGCGGCCGGTCCCACGTCGATCAGCGCCCCGACATCGCGCCCACCCGAGGCAGCGCCCCGGCCGAGCGGATCGGCGCTCGGCAGCGCGACCAGCGCCTCGCGGGGCGGATCGGCGAGATAGTAGAAGGCCGAACCCGGAAAATTCGCGCCCGCTTGCTCGAACGGCATCAATCCCGGGCCCTCGGCCTCCCCGGGCGCGGGCGCGGCGAGATCGGGCGCGCCGAGCGCCTGCGCGCCCAAATCGCCGGGTGCGGCAAGCACGGGCAGCGCGATCGCGGCGACGAGCACGGCGATGCGAGCGAGCAGCGCACGCACGGTGATCCGGCCTAGGGCAGCGGCGCGCGGATCAGCCCGACCCCTTGCGCCCAAAATATCCATGCGCGCCATCAAGAAGCCGCCCTCCTCGCCGGCAAGCGGCTGGCGCAGCCGTGCGGGCGGGAGCGGGGCGGCAAACGCACTGGACCTGATCGAATGAGGCATCGCGCCGCTGCGCGTAGGCGAGAACCCGGCCGGGCGCGAGGGCGATGCGCGCGGGCGTCCCGAAAGAACACAGCCGCCGCCATGAGGGTAAGCGGCGCTGCCCCCGGCGCGCCACCCGCCGGGACCGTGCCGCGCTCGCCCCCATCGCACTGGGCTGACAGACACCTTGCAGCGTCCCGGCCCGAATGCGCGAGGAGCGGAAGCTGGGGGCTGATGGCCCCTCGCGCACGGGTCCTCTTACATACATGCACAAAGCCCAGGTGCGACCCGAAAGACCTTCATGCAAAGCATGCAAAGAGGCCTCTTGGGGTACAGGGCTCGAGCCGGTTGCATACTTAAGATTTTCTGTAGGGGGCATGAAATCGCGCAATTTCCCGGGTTTTGCCGCTCGCTTTGCATAACCCATTGCGCGGGACGAGGCTGGAACGGTGGCTGGAACGGTGGCTGGAACAGGGGCTGGAACAGGCCTGACACAGGGCCTGACAAAGGGCTGGCGCAGGGCTCGGGAACGGCTGGGGCAGGGCGCCCAGAAACCATCCCTTCTCCTGCCCGTTGAAGCGGCGGGGCGGCAAGACCATCTGGGGGCATTCGATTGGGAAAACCCCTCAGGCACCCGCTCCGCCGCTCTTTACATCGCCGAACATTTCAGGAACAAACTTCCTTCATGAGCCTCTCCAAGACTTCCGTGCCCAGCATTCGTGTCAGGGGCGCGCGCGAACACAACCTCAAGGGCATCGACATCGACCTGCCGCGCGATGCGCTGATCGTGGTCACGGGGCTATCGGGCTCGGGCAAATCGAGCCTCGCTTTCGATACGATCTATGCCGAGGGGCAGCGGCGCTACGTGGAATCGCTTTCGGCCTATGCGCGGCAATTCCTCGAGATGATGCAGAAGCCCGATGTCGAGCATATCGACGGGCTTTCGCCGGCCATCTCCATCGAACAGAAGACGACCTCGAAGAACCCGCGCTCGACTGTCGCGACCGTGACCGAGATCTACGATTACATGCGCCTGTTGTGGGCGCGCGTGGGCGTGCCCTACAGCCCGGCGACGGGCGAGCCGATCGCGGCGCAGACAGTCAGCCAGATGGTCGACCGGGTGATGGCGCTGCCCGAGGGCACGCGGCTTTACCTGCTCGCGCCGGTGGTGCGCGGGAGGAAGGGCGAATATCGCCGGGAGCTTGCCGAATGGCAGAAGGCTGGCTTCACCCGTGTGCGGATCGACGGCGAATTCTACGGAATCGAGGAAGCGCCCGCGCTCGACAAGAAGTTCAAGCACGATATCGAGGTGGTGGTCGATCGGATCGCGGTGAAGCCGGGGCTCGAGACGCGGCTGGCGGACAGCTTCGAGACGGCGCTGGGGCTTGCTGACGGGCTGACCTATGTCGATCTTGCGGATGGCGTGGTGCCCGGGCGCGAGGACGAGGCCGAGGGAGCCAGTGCCAGGGGCGGCGCGATGAAGGGCGCAGGCCTTCCGCCCAACCGGATCGTGTTCAGCGAGAAGTTCGCCTGCCCGGTCTCCGGCTTTACTATCGAGGAGATCGAGCCGCGGCTGTTCTCCTTCAATTCGCCGCAGGGCGCCTGCCCGACCTGCGACGGCATTGGCGAGAAGCAGCTGTTCGACGAGCAGTTGGTGGTGCCCAACGAGGCCCTGACGCTCAAGCAGGGCGCGATCGTGCCCTGGGCCAAATCCAACCCGCCTTCGCCCTATTACATGCAGGTTCTCGCCAGCCTGGCGAAGGCCTATGATTTCGATCTCACCACCGCGTGGAAGGATCTGGAGCCCGACCAGCGCATGATCATCCTGCATGGCACGGGCGGGATGCCGGTGCCGCTCACCTTCAAGGACGGGCGCAAGGAATACACCGTCAACAAGCCGTTCGAAGGCGTGATCGGCAATCTCAACCGCCGGATGCGCCAGACCGAGAGCGCGTGGATGCAGGAGGAGCTGTCGAAATTCCAGACCGCGCAGCCTTGCGAGGCGTGCGGGGGCAAGCGGCTCAACGAAAAGGCGCTCAGCGTGAAGATCCCCGGCCCCACCGGCCCGATCGACATCGCCGAACCCGTCCGCATGAGTGTCGCTGATGCGAAGGCGTGGTTCGCGCAGCTCGACGATCACCTAACCGAGCAGCAATCGCAGATCGCGCGCGCGATCCTCAAGGAGATCAACGAGCGGCTCGGCTTCCTTGACAATGTCGGCCTCGACTACCTCAATCTCGATCGGACTTCGGGCACGCTCTCAGGGGGGGAATCGCAGCGCATCCGCCTCGCCAGCCAGATCGGCAGCGGGCTTTCGGGCGTGCTCTACGTGCTCGACGAACCTTCGATCGGCCTCCACCAGCGCGACAATGATCGGCTGCTCGAGACCTTGAAGCGCCTGCGCGATCTCGGCAACACCGTGATCGTGGTCGAACACGACGAGGACGCGATCCGCGCCGCCGACCATGTCGTCGATCTCGGCCCGGGCGCAGGGGTGCATGGCGGCGAGATTGTCGCGCAGGGCACCTTGAAGCAGATCCTCAAGGCCAAGGGCAGCCTCACCGCAGACTACCTCACCGGCCGCCGCCGCATCGAAGTGCCGGCCCAGCGCCGCAAGGGCAATGGCCACAAGATCGTGGTCAAGAACGCCCGCGCCAACAACCTCAAGGGCGTGACCGCCAAGATCCCGCTCGGAACCTTCACCTGCATCACCGGGGTCTCCGGCTCGGGCAAATCCAGCCTCACCATCGACACGTTGCAGGCGGGCGCGGCGCGCGCATTGAACGGCGCGCGCGTGATCGCCGGCGCGCACGACGCCATCACCGGCCTTGAATATTGCGACAAGGTGATCGAGATCGACCAGTCCCCGATCGGCCGCACCCCGCGCTCCAACCCCGCCACCTACACCGGCGCCTTCACCCAGATCCGCGACTGGTTTGCCGGCCTCCCCGAAAGCCAGGCCCGCGGCTACAAGCCCGGGCGCTTCTCGTTCAACGTCAAGGGCGGGCGCTGCGAGGCGTGCAGCGGCGACGGGCTCATCAAGATCGAGATGCACTTCCTGCCCGATGTCTATGTCACCTGCGAAGAGTGCGGCGGCAAGCGTTACAACCGCGAAACGCTCGAGGTGAAGTTCAAGGGCCACTCGATCGCCGATGTGCTCGATATGACGATCGAGGATGCGCAGGGCTTCTTCAAGGCCGTCCCCCCGATCCGCGAGAAGATGGCGATGCTCAACGAGGTCGGGCTGGGCTATGTCAAGGTCGGCCAGCAGGCGACGACGCTTTCGGGCGGCGAGGCGCAGCGCGTGAAGCTCGCCAAGGAACTCGCCCGCCGCTCGACCGGGCAGACGCTGTATATCCTCGACGAGCCGACCACGGGCCTGCACTTCGAGGACGTGCGCAAGCTTTTGGAAGTGCTGCACCGGCTGGTCGAGCAGGGCAATTCGGTGGTGGTGATCGAGCACAATCTCGACGTCATCAAGACCGCCGACTGGATCATCGACCTCGGCCCGGACGGCGGCGTGCGCGGCGGGGAGATTGTGGCGGAAGGCACGCCGGAGGAGGTGGTGAAGGCGGAGCGGAGCTTCACGGGGCGGTATCTGGCGCCGTTGTTGGTGCGGGGGAAGGTAGGGGCGGAGTGAGCGGGATGGCGTGCGATTAGCCTTGGCCTGAGGTTGACGCCGGATGCGCCAAGGGGATTTTGGCGGCGGAGTACGGGCGACAACTTTATTCTCTCCCGGATGGGCAAAGGGGCTTGGGGTGGGTGGCGCTCCTTAGCGCGCCCGTGTCTAGCCGCACTGGCACTCGCTTTGGTGGTTCACGCGAAACCACGAGGGACTGAGCCGAGAGATCGAAAGGTCCAAAACGGGTTGGGATAGCATCGTCTCGAAGCTTGACTAGCAGGATCGCTTTAGGCACGGTCTCGTTATGTTCCAAAAAAGCCTAAGTGCAGCCGAAAGTTTGCTCGCGAAAGCGGACGGTCAGAGATTTGCAACGGTTCTGGCGGATCCGCCTTGGCAATTCCAGAACCGTACGGGAAAAGTTGCCCCAGAGCACCGGCGCCTTTCTCGTTACGGGACCATGACGCTTGATGAAATCTGTGAGCTGCCCGTCCAGGATATTTCCGACGATCCAGCTCACCTCTATCTTTGGGTACCTAACGCGTTGCTGCCCGAGGGGCTCAAGGTGATGGATGCGTGGGGCTATCGATATATCTCCAATATTGTTTGGCATAAGATTCGTAAGGACGGAGGCTCAGACGGCAGGGGTGTTGGCTTCTACTTTCGCAACGTCACGGAACTCTTGCTTTTTGGAGTGAGAGGCAAAAATGCACGTACGCTCGGCCCCGGTCGTTCCCAAGTGAACATGATCCAGTCGCGTAAGCGTGAACATAGCCGTAAGCCAGATGAGCAGTATAAGATTATCGAAGATTGTAGTTGGGGTCCTCGGATAGAGCTTTTCAGTAGGGGTACTAGAAGAGATTGGACAGTCTGGGGCAATCAGGCGGATGATGAATATAGGCCAGACTGGCAGACTTATTCCTATAACAGCGCGTTGAGCATCGCCGCTGAATGAGCCACGCGGTGGGTGATGATGAACTCAATGGCCCTGAGCGGCTTGACGACGTTTCTAGCGGGCGAGGTGCCGATCATCGCGCCATAGTTGAGCCTCACTTTTCATCGGACGTTCTCAATAAATTTGAGGTGTTTAGCTACCGCAATGCTGCATCAATTTTGGCTACTAGTTTTCCTTCCCAGTTCAGCCAAATAACCGAGGCGCTTGAGAAATTCGCGATTTCTCGGACCATGATCCGGACCCCTGGCGGAAGTAAGGGGCCAATCGCCAAGTATGTCGACACACTCTTCGCTGAATCAGACGGATGGAGGGAGACCCGAATTTCCGCAGATCTCCGCGTCAAATTGTTGGACGCAAAGCGGGTCGACTGCGTGATGGATGAGTACGTGCGAGAAGGCTTCCTTGACGGGCACAGGATCGATTTCTTGAGCGGAAGAGTTGCGCTTGATCTAGAATGGAATAGCAAAGATCAGACCTACGACCGCGATCTATATGCGTTTTCGGCGTTCTATGATGCAGGAGCTATCGACGTAGGCGTGCTGATCACGAGAGGCTCGTCGCTTGATAACAGCTTCTTTCGTAGCTTGGGTAACGTCCTGACGAAAAACGGGACAGAGGGCACCCAAGAGGTCTATCGGAAATACGGTGCCTCAACCACTTGGATGGGAAAGCTACTCTACCGCCTTGATGCTGGGCGCAATGGCGGTTGCCCTGTGCTCGCAATCGGCATCACGCCGCATTGCGTTACCCAAGACTAGCAGCTTTCCTACACCCCCCATCCTCGCATACCCTCGGAACTCCCCCAACCCACAGGAGCTCACCCCCTATGCGCAAACCCCTCGCCCTCTCCAACGGCATCCGGCTCGCCGGGATGCCCACGCAAGAGCTCACCGATGAGGCGCGGCGCGCGCAGGGTGAGTGGGCGCGGCATGTCGATGCCGGTCGGATCGGGGTGGGCGCGGGCCTGAGCGCGGAGCAGCGCGCGCGGCTTGCGCATAATGAGCGCGTCTTGCTGGGGCGGGTGGTGACGCCGGAACTGCGCGCGCAGCGGTGAGGGGTTGGCAGGCCGGATGGCTTGCCCCTTTCACAGCCCACCCCGCTGCGTCTAGCCACGCCTTCGGCCCGGCAAGTCTCGCTCCCCTCCCGCTTGCGGGAGGGGGTGGGGGTGGGCGCTGCCCGAGTGCGCCGTTCCTCTGAAGCTCCCCGAAGGCCCGCCCCGCCGCGACCAGCACCGCCTGCGGCTGCGCAAGTCTCGCTCCGCTGGCCCTGCGGGCCGTCTGCGACTCCCCGCTTGGCGGACGGGTGGGGGCGGACGGGTGGGGGTGGGGCGGAGCTGGTCCCCGACTTCACCGGGATGACGGGTTCGGACCTGTCGCGCTCGCCCTGGGCTTGTTCACCCGACAGCCGCTCGTCCTGAGCCTTGTTCCCTCGCCTTGAACCTGAAACCGCTCGTGCTGAGCTTGTCGAAGCGCCGCTCGTCTCTTCGACCCCTGCCACACACCTGAATTACGGCCCTTCGACAGGCTCAAGGCGAGCGCGGAGATATCGCTCAGCACGAGCGCAGACAGATAGCCCCCCATTTTCCTACTCGCGCGCAATGGTTTAGATGGTTCGGCTCCCGAAACCCCGTGTCCAACGATCAGGAGCCCTCGCCATGACCGATCACCTTCCCGCGCTGATTTCGCACACACAGCGTCCCCAACCCCCGAGCGGCGCGGCCGATGCGCGCGCGCCCGCGCAGTTCAGCCGCGAGGCGCAAGGCTTGTTTCTCGATGCGCTGTCCGATTGGGGCAATGTGCGCGCCGCGGCCAAGGCGGCGGGCGTCTCTCATGCGACCGCCTATCGGATGCGCCGCGCGTGCGCGCGGTTTCGCGATCTGTGGGATGCCGCGCTGCTGGTCGCGCGCCCGCAGGTCGAGGAAGTGCTCGCCGATCGGGCGCTGAACGGCGTCGAGGAGGTGGTGTTCTATCACGGCGAGGAGATCGCGACGCGGCGGCGCTATGATGCGCGGCTGCTGCTGGCGCATCTCGCGCGGCTCGATCGGCTGGTGGAGAACCCGGCGGCGCTGCGGGCCTCCAAGGACTTCTTCGCGGCGGTGGAGGAACTGGTGAACGAGCCCGAGATCGAGTTCGAGACGACCGCGCCTGAAGAGCCCGTGGGGGCGGAGCCTGCGGGGGCGCGCCGGTGGGCCGGCGAGCGGCCGTGTGGGCGGGTTACGGGTGCGTTCGGGGAGGGGGCGGAGAATTTGCCCCTGGACCGTGTAACAGGCGGTTCAAGCGAGCCCTGCCTGCGGCGAACCGAGCGCCGGGCGGGGGCGGGCGCAATCGGCGGCTAGCGGGTGGGCAACGCCCTCATGCAGCGAAGCGGCAGCGACGTAGGAGGCGCCCTCATGCAGCGAAGCGGTAGGGCGGTAGGAGGCGCTCAGGACTTGAGGACGGCGAGCTCGACCGTGCCGTGGCCCCGACCGATCAGGCCGAGCTGCTCGGCGGCGGCGCGGCTCACGTCGATCGTGCGCTTGTGGTGGAACGGCCCCCGGTCGTTGATGCGCACGATCACGGTGCGGCCGTTGGCTGGGTTGGTGACCTCGACCAGCGTGCCGAAGGGCAAGGTGCGGTGCGCGGCGGTGAGAGCGTGCATGTCGAAGCGTTCGCCGCTGGCGGTGGGGCGGCCGTGGAAGCGGTTGCCGTAGAACGAGGCGACGCCGGTGCCGAGGCTCTGGGTGATGACCGGCTCGGCGGCGGGCGGGCCGGGGAGCGCGGCGAGGTCGACCGCGCCGGCGGGCACGTCGGTCGCGGCGGGGAGTGGCGGGCCCAGCTCGGCGAAGGCGTGTGCGAAGGGATCGACTGCGGCGGCCGACGCGGCGGCCTGGACGGCGTCCTCGTGCGCAGCGTGGACCGGGTGGAGCGCGGCGATCGCGAGCGCGAGCGCGCTGGTCACGCCTGCGGCGAGCGCAGGCCTGCTGGCCACCTGTCGCAGGCGGCGCGGGCGCAAACGGCCGAGGCGAAGGGAGGAGGGAAGGGTGTGGCGTGTCTTCATGGGCTTGCTCGTCGTCCAGCTAGGGGCCTGGGCGAGGGCCCTCAAGCGCGATGCGATGCGCCGTGCGCGATGCGGGGTTGGCTGGGGCGGCAAGACGGCGTTGGGCGCAATGGCGGTGGCAAGGCGGTCTGCGCGAAGGAGGGTGGGGTGGCGGGGGCCGTGCGGGCATGGGGCGGTGGGTGCCGGGGGCAACGAGCACGGCAGCGCTGCATGCCTCAGGCGGTGGGTGACGGCGGCGCCGGGGGGCAAAGCAAATGGGGCCGGCATCGCTGCCGACCCCACTCTCACCGGCGCGTGGGCGCCTTGGTCCGTCGCTCCGATCGGCTGGGCCGATCCTCGCTCCGCATCAAGGCGCACTTGGCGCCCGATGTCTCATGCCAATGTCGTGGCAGGCCTCACGGACCCGCACCGTCATCGAGCTTCGTCACCGGCGCTCGCACCGGCATCCGGCCTGCGCCCTCGTCGCGAGTTGCTCGTTCCGGGCACAAGGCCCAAGAGCGGCTTCATCGCGCATCCGGCAAAGCCGAGACCGCTCGCCCGTGATGGCCTGCCATCGCGCCCTGCCGCGAGGGCTGAGCCCCCGCGCCTGGCTGATGACCGACCGAGCGGGCGGTCTTGCATCGCAATACGGCTTCGCTCGCCTTTGACCGGTCAGGCTTGCATCCGGCCGAGACCTTCTGCATGCCCTTCCGGAGAGCTTGCGTGGACAGCAATCACGACGGCCTCTGGATTGGAAAACGCTTCTATATCAGGGCCTTGCAGCCCGTCTTTTCAGCGCTCTTTCGTCCTGAGACCACTGAAGACTGCGCCTCGATGCGGGTTTCGGCAAGCCTGGCAAGGGCGAGTTTTCCACTTTTCCCCGGCAATCTTGTGGAAACGAGTGGACAACTCAACGCTTGGTCGCATTTCGTCGTTTAGTGGTCGGAAAGGCTATCGGCCCGGCTTGTTCACGCTTTCGCCCGCCAAGGTGCAGCTCCATCAAAGTTGTGCTTGCGCGCCATCTTTGCTCGTGGACCGCAATGCGACTCGCTCAAGCCTTGCTGTGATCGCGCTGCGCGAGCAGCCGCAGGCGCAGGGCGTTCAACTTGATGAAGCCCTCCGCGTCGTGCTGGTCATAAGCGCCTGCGTCGTCCTCGAAGGTCACGTGAGCTTCAGAATAGAGCGAGTGCGGCGACTTGCGCCCGACGACGCTCGCCAGCCCCTTGTAGAGCTTCAGACGCACCGTGCCCGAAACCTTCGCCTGGCTGAGGTCGATCGCGGCCTGCAGCATCTCGCGTTCGGGGCTGAACCAGAATCCGTTGTAGATGAGCGCGGCATAGCGCGGCATCAGCTCGTCCTTGAGGTGCGCCGCGCCGCGATCAAGCGTGATCTGCTCGATGCCGCGGTGCGCGCGCGCGTAGATCTCGCCGCCGGGAGTCTCATACATCCCGCGCGACTTCATGCCGACGAAGCGGTTCTCGACCAGATCGAGCCGGCCGATCCCGTGCCGGCGACCCAGCGCGTTGAGCGCGGCCAGCAGGGTCGCGGGTGACATTGCCTCGCCGTTCAACGAAACTCCGTCCCCGCGCTCGAAGCCGAGCTCGATGTATTCGGGCGCGTCCGGCGCATCTTCGGGATTGACGGTGCGCGAGTAAACATAGTCCGGCGTCTCCTGCCACGGATCCTCGAGCACCTTGCCTTCGGAAGAGGTGTGGAGCAGGTTCGCATCGGTTGAGAAAGGCGCTTCGCCGCGCTTGTCCTGCGGCACCTTGATCTGGTGGGCTTCGGCCCAGGCGATCAGCGCGGTGCGGCTCGTCAGATCCCATTCGCGCCATGGGGCGATCACCTCGATATTGGGATCGAGCGCATAGGCCGAGAGCTCGAAACGGACCTGATCGTTGCCCTTGCCGGTTGCGCCATGGGCGATCGCATCGGCGCCGACCTCGCGGGCGATCTCAACCAAGCGCTTGGAGATGAGCGGACGGGCGATCGAGGTGCCGAGGAGGTAATCGCCCTCATAGCGGGCATTGGCGCGCATCATCGGGAAGACGAAATCACGCACGAACTCCTCGCGCAGATCCTCGATGAAGATGTGCTCGTCAGGGATCCCCATCGCGCGCGCTTTTGCGCGGGCGGGCTCGATCTCCTCGCCTTGTCCCAGATCGGCGGTGAAAGTGACCACCTCGAGCCCGCGCTCGACGCTCAGCCACTTGGCGATGACGCTGGTGTCAAGCCCGCCCGAATAGGCAAGGACGACCTTTTTGGGGCTGGGGCGCTTCGTGTCGGACATGGTCTGGATACTCGATTGCCGGGGCGGGGCCTGCACGGGAGGTTAAAACGATGCGGCGCTCTAACGGGCTGCGCGCAGCGAGGCAACGCCCGAAGCGTGCGCGCGGTCTGTGCGTTCGCGATGACAAGCAGCGTGACAGGATGGCTGGACAGGTGTAATGCCAGGCCGGGATCGAGCCTTGGAGACAATTGACGATGAGAAAGCTGTTCCTTGCCGCCCCGATCCTGTGCGCGCTTGCCCCTTTCGCGGCTAGCACCGCCCATGCGCATGCGATCCTGCATGCCGACCATGCCGCTCATGCGCACGGTGCCGAGTGCGGCCATGAGGCGATCGAGCATGACGGGCATGTCGATTACCTGCACGATGGCCACCTGCACCACGCGCATGAGAGCCATGTCGATGAGCACATGATCGCGGTCAGCTCGGTCAACCCGGATGTCCACGAGCTCTCCGGCCCGGTGAACGACGATCATGCGCACGGCCACCAGGGCGAGGAGCACGCGATGGTGCAGCACGGCTCGCACATGGATTACGTCCACGATGGCCGCCTGCACCATGCGCATGGCGACCACTTCGACGATCACGGTCCGGTCAAGATGGTGAATGCGGAGCAGCTCGCCCGGCGTTGAGCGGGCTCGCGCGGCGGCTTATTCCGCCGCTTCCCGCACTGTCGGATCGAAACGCCATTGCGGCACTTCGCCCGCCTCTCGAAGCCGCGCGGATTCGTGGATCATGTAATCGCGCGTCATCGGGATCGCGGCGCGATCCTTGACGTACTGGACCTGCCAGTTGACCATCACGCCGTTGCGAAAGCTCTGCTCGGCCCCGGCGAGGTAATAGAGCCACATCCGGTAGAACACCTCGTCGTGCAGCTCCACGATGCGCTCGCGGTGCATGACCGTGCGCTTGTACCATTCGTGGAGCGTGTGGCTGTAATGGAAGCGCATGGCTTCCACGTCCATCACCTGGAACCCGTAGCGCTCGGATTGCGTCACTATTTCGGAGAGCGCTGGGATGTAACCGCCGGGGAAGATGTATTTCCGGGTCCATGCATCGGTGGTGCCCGGCGGGCCGGTCCGCCCGCAGCAATGCGAAATCATCACGCCATTCTCGGCGAGGATGCGATGGGTGTTCTCGAAGAACTCGGGATAGTGCCGCGTGCCGACATGTTCGAGCAGGCCGACGCTGGTGATCCGGTCGAACGTCCCGGTCACGTCGCGGTAGTCACACACCTCGAACTTGACCTTGTCGCCAACGCCCAGCGCCTCGGCGCGCTGCTGGGCGACCGCGATCTGCTCATGCGCGAGCGCAATGCCGAGCACCTCGATGCCGTACATCTGGTGAAGGTAGAGGGCAAAGCCGCCCCAGCCGCAGCCGATATCGAGCAGGCGCATCCCCTCGCATTCGCCGGGCTTGAGGTAGAGCTTGGCGGCAAGGTGGGCCTTCTTGTCCATCTGCGCCTGCTCAAGCGAGGTCGTCTCCGGATCCTCGCGCCAATAGGCCATGGTGTATTGCCTGTCCTCGTCGAGGAAGAGCTCGAACAGTTCGGGCGTCAGATTGTAGGTGAACTCGGCGTTCTTGAGCGCGTTGGGGCGGATGTTGAGCCCGTCGAGATAGGCGGCGACGCGCTGGGCGAACCGGCGGATAGGGCCTTGCGCCTGGATCGCGCTGTCGCCGATGCGGCGCGAATTGGCGGTGACGAACAGGAGGAGATCGCGGATGTCGTGCGGTTCCTCGACAACCAGCCAGCCCCACATGAAAGCCTCGCCCGCGCCCATCTGCGGATAGCGCGCGATGTGCCCTGCCGCCTTGGGGTGCGTCAGCCGGATAGCGAGCGGATCGGCAGCGGGATCGCCATACCGGTAGATCGTGCCGTCATGATCGGTGACGATCAGCTGGCCTTCGCGGATGACCTTACCCAGAAACTTGTCGAGCAGCCACATCGTCAGCAGTCCTCCTCTCAAGATCGTCATCGATGTCTGGCGGCTGATGCGCTAGGCTGTCAATCGCCCAGTTTGGGGAGGAAGGAATGAGCGAGCCCAAGACAGCCCCGAACGATGCGAGCGTCGGCGAATTCCTTGCAGCGGTGGAGCCTGCCGCAAAGCGCGCGGATGCGCACGAGCTGCTCTCGCTGTTTGAGCGGGTGACGGGCGAACCCGCGCGGATGTGGGGGCCAAGCATCATCGGCTTTGGCGAATACACGATGACTTATGCCAACGGGCGCACAGCGCCCTGGATGCGCGCCGGCTTTTCCCCGCGCAAGGCGAAGCATTCGCTCTATCTCATGGGCGGCTATTGCGACGCGGCGGCGGGGCAGGCGCGCGAGGCGGCGCTGGCGCGGCTGGGCAAACATTCGACTGGCAAATCGTGTCTTTACATTAACAAGCTCGCCGATATCGACATGGCCGTGCTCGAGGAGATGATCGCGGCGGACTGGGAGGCGATGCAGCGTCTTTATCCAAGCTGACGCCTCAGATCCCCGCATACCACTGATATTGCCCGACATCCTCCCAGAACCCGCCGCGCCCTTCGCCGATGCCCTCGAGACTGGCGACCGCTTCGATGCCCGTGAGATACTTGGCCGATTTATAGCCGAGCTGCCGCTCGATCCGGACGCGCAAGGGGGCGCCGTTCTTCTCCGGCAGTGGCTCGCCGTTCAGCGAATGCGCGATGATCGTCTGCGGGTGATAGGCATCGATCATGTCTACGCTCTCGTAATAGGGCCGCGCGTAGAGCACGTCGGCGCAGGTGAAGACGATAAAGGCCGCCTCGCGCCGCACCCGCGCTGCATCGAGCAGATGCGAGAGCTGCGGGCCGGTCCACTCGCCGATCGCGCTCCACCCCTCGACACAGTCGTGCCGGGTGATCTGCGAGCGTTGGGGCAGGGCGCGAAGGTCGGCGAGCGAGAGCGAGAGCGGCTCCTCGACGAGGCCGGTCACCGCGAGCCGCCAGTCGGGAAAGCCGCTTGTGAGCTGGGCGCGGTATTCAGGGGTGTCGACGGTGAGCGAACCGTTGCCGCGGAAGGTGGGCGAGCGATCCTCCGGCTCGTATTCTGGCGCGAGCGCCTGACGCCCGGCGAGCGTCCGGTGGGCGGCACGATGGAAGGCCTCGGCGGCATCGAACACGCCGGCGCCCGCTTCGCTCGCGGCAAAGCCGTCGATCTTGGAACACGCGCCCGTGCCAAGTGCGGCAAGCCCTGCCAGGAGCGAGCGGCGGTGGATGCTGGTCATGGCGTAGTCTCCTGCTCGCTCTCATCGGGGGCGCGTCCGCCCGAGATCATCCCCCAGACCTGGCCGAGCGGCCCGGAGGCAAGCACCATGGCAAGGTGGATGAGGGTAAAGGCAAGGAGGGCAAAGGCGCAGATGAAGTGCAGCGATCGCGCGCTCTGCCTGCCGCCCAAGGCCTCGATCAGCCACCGCGCGGCGGGCTCGAAGCCGGGGCTGATCGCAAGGCCGGTGAAGACCATCAGCGGGAGCAGCACGCCCAGCACGATGCCGTAGGTGATCCGTTGCAGGCGGTTGTACTTGCCCCCATGCGCGTCGAAATGGCCCTTGAGATGGGCGCGAACGTCCTCAAGCAGGGCCGCAGGATGCCATTCTCGCGGCGAGGTGGCAATGTCGCGAATGAAGTGGCGATTGACCAGCATGGCGAGCCACATCACGAGAAGCCCGAGCGCGAAAACGATTGCGGCGGTGTTGTGCCAGTCGCGCGCCTCGGCAAGGTCGTAGCGTTGGGGCAGGGTCGCCCAATCGGGAAACCGCATGACGCGCGCCCAGGCGTCCGACGGATCCCACCCATAATCGCCCCAATAGAGAAAGCGGTGCGCGTTGGAGATGCCGAGGCCGGACATGAACAGCACCACCAGCGCCGCCGCGTTGATCCAGTGCCACAGCCGGGTCGCGAGCGCGTGGCGCTTGGCTGGCTTGCTCATGCGCGCCCCGCTGCCGTCTCGCGCGCGAGATAGATCACATCGCGCGGCTGGTCGAGCAGGTGCTGGCCGCTGTCGACGAACAGGCTCGAGCCGCTCCGCAGTGTGCCCTGCGCCATGAAGATGGCGGCTGCGGCGATCTCGTCTGCGCCGGTCTTGCGCTTGAGCAGATTGAGCCGGTGGCTGAGCTCGGTTTCGTCCTCGCTCTGGTCGTGGCTTGCGAGGATCGCGCCGGGGGCAAGGCCATAGACGCGCACGCTTGCTTCGCGGCGATAATGCTTGGCGAGCATTGCTACAGTCGAGGCGTGGGCATGCTTCGACATGGTGTAGCTGAAGAAATCGGGATTGGGGTTGGCGAGCTTCATGTCCGTGATCTGGATCAGGGCGCGAATCCCTTTGCTGCGCGCGGCGCGCAGATAGGCTTGCCCCATCCGGGCGGGGGAGACGGCGTTGACCTGCATCGCCTCCTGGTTCGTGGCGGCATCCAGTTTGGTTGCAGCGTCATATTCAAAAATCGAGGCCGAATTGACGAGGGCGCGCCAGTCCGGCAACCGCCCGGCGAGACCAAGGATCATCGCTTCGGCCGCATCGCCGTCTGCTAGATCGCAGGCGATGGTTTCGGCCGAAGGCAGGCTCCGGGCGAGCGCATTTGCCGCCTTATCCGAAGACCTGTAATGGATCACCGCGTGCCACCCGTGCTGGGCGAAGCGGCGCACGATTGCAGCGCCGATACGGGTGGCACCTCCGGTGACGAGAATTGCAGGACGCGCCATGGGCTCCCGCTTACCAGCAGGCCGCCCCCGCTTCAATGCGCGGGGGCGGCGTTTGGCCAGGCCATCAGCGGCAGCGCGCGCGGCCCCGTTCGACCTCGCGGCCGAGAAGCGCGCCGCCGACCGCACCGAGCACGGTGCCGAGCGTGCGATCGCCGCGCTGATCGATCTCGCGTCCGAGCAGCGCCCCGACACCCGCACCGACCAGCAGACCCGTCGTGCCGTCAGGACGGCGGCAGCGCCAGCGACCGTCGCGGCCGCGCCAGTAGCGGTTGTCGCCGCGATCGAAGCGACGCTCGTCCCAGTCGCGGTCACGCCCGCGGCCGCGCCCGCGCCAATGACGACGATCGCGCCGGTCGCGCCAGTCATCGTCGTCGTCCCAACGGTCATCGCCCCAGCGGGGGTCGCCATAATGGATCGGGCTCATCAGGATATTGGCTGGCGCGGCGCTCTGCCACGGTGCGGCTCCGGGGGAGGCGAATTCGGCGGCGCTGGCGGGGGCGGCGAAAGCGGCGAGCGATCCGGCCGCGGCAATCAGGGCGATCTGTTTCATGGCGTTTCCTTTCCGGCCCGGCTTGAGGGCACGAACGCAATATCGTTCATGAAACCGAGACGCAGGATGAACGATCCTGTCAAGAATCGCTCACCGGCGACAGGATGTTAGGGTGCAGCGATGAAGCGTGCTCAGCCCAGCGCCTTGACCGCGCGTTCGCGGATCTGCGGCGAAAGCGCTTCAAGCGCGGCGAGCTCTTCGAGCTGTTCGCGCCTCGCCTCGCCGCGGATGAGCGCCGCGAACACGCGCGCGACGCTCCAGGCCTCGTGCCCTGCCGCGATCCGTTCGAGCGCATCGCCCGCGCGGCATTCGCCTGGCTCGATCACCCGAAAATACCAACCCGAACGACCGGTCTTCACGATCGTCGCGGTCATACCCTTGACCCCGAAGCGGTGATCGACCTTCCAGCAGGGTTGGCGCGGCTGATTGACCTCGAGGACCGCCGTGCCGAGGCGGAAGCGGTCGCCGATATGGACGGCGTGTTCGTCAAGATCGCGCACCGCCAGGTTCGAGCCGAATGCGCCCGGCTCGTCGAGCAGAGCGAGCGCGCCTGCGTCGGTCAGCCAACTACGCCAGAAAGCGTGGTGATCGAGCGGATAGAGGTGGACGGCCTTTTCCGGGCCGCCGTGAACGCGCCGGTCGGCCTGCTCGTCGGGCGCGAAGCCGTCCTTGAGAATTTGCACGAGGCCCTCGCGCGCATATTTGGCGATCGCGCTGGTCTCGGCACCGTGGAAGGGGCGCGGCGTGCCGGTGCAGATAGCCTCAAGCGTGCGGATCATGCGCGCTGCACGGTGAGGTCGATCCAGTCGCGCTGGGTGCCGTCGGAGGCCTTGCCGGCGTATGTCCGCTGTTCGAGGAGCATGAAGCCCGCCTCCTCGTGGCGCGCGAGGAGCCAGTCGGCGGGCGGGAAGTTGTGCAATCGGCCCAAGAGGTCGCGGCCCTCGCCGGTGCCCAGCTTGTAGCTGGCGAAATGAAGCCCGCACGGGCGCAAGGCGGTGTGGATCGCGCCGAGCACGAGCGGCAATTGCGCGCGCGGGCAGTGAAGCAGGCAGGCATGAGCCCAGACGGCATCGTATGCGGCGACGGCATCAAGCTCGTCGAACCGCAAGATCCGGGCGCCGAGATCGAAGCGCGCATTGGCCTTGGCGACCATGGCGGGCACGCCGTCGGTCGCGTCGATCGCGAAGCCGCGCGCACGCATGCGGGCCGAATCCTGTCCGCCGCCACAGCCGAGCTCGAGAATGCGCGCGCCCGGCGCAAGGCGATCGAGAAAGGCATCCAGAGGCGCAGAATAGTCCCCGGCGAAACCGTGTGTGTGGTGCGGCGCGCGCTGCGTGTAGAAATCGAAGGTGGCGGGATCCACGCCTGGCCTCAGGGAACTTTGCGCTCGACCGGCACGACGTTGTATTTGTGCACTTCCTCCGGACTCAGGCAATAGCGCGTGCTCGGATTGTCGCTGCTGCCCACGGCCTGTTGCTGATACATGATTTCGGTCAGGAGCTTGCGGCTGATCCCCATGCGGATGAGAAAATCATTGTCCTCGCTGGCGAGCAGCGCGGAGGATTGCTCGATGTCGGCGATCAGCTCGGTGGTCGCCTCAGCGCCGTCGATCACGGCATCGTCGATCTTCCAGCGATCGTTGGTGTGGGTGAACATGTGGACCATGAACACGCCGCCCTCATCGACATAGCGCCGATCGCCGCCCATGAACATGAAATTGCAGGCGGAAAAGCAGGTCCAGCCTGCGGGGATGCGGGTGAGCATCCCGCGATAGGAGCGGATGATCCGCCCCGCCTCGTTGCCAGCGCTGGCATTGCCGCCCTGCGAGCGCAGCCAGATCTCGCTGATCTGCTGGTCCTCCTCGAGCATCTCGCGCAGCCGCTCGGGCAGATCCTCGTCGATCCGCCCTTCGGCGAGCAGCACGCGCTTGCCGTTCACCGTTTGTGGGGTGAGTTCCATGATATCGGACGGACCCCAGTCGGGGTTGGCAGGGCACGTGGGATTCTTGGAATCGCGCTTGTCGGCGGCGGTCAGCGCGGCGAGCGCCAGCAGGGCAAGCGCGATGCGGCCGGTGCGGGCGGGTATCATGCGACGATCGAGTAGCGCGCGGAGCCCGGTGGGCGGCACATCCGCTTATCGGCGCGGGTCTCTTCCCCTTCGACGATGATGACATCAGTCACCATGATGCAATCGAGCGAGCCTTCGCCATCGCCGCCAATCTCCTCGCGCGCGGTGATCGTGGAGGTGCCGCTCACGTCGCTTCGGGTGGCCGAAGTCCACGAAGCGCTCTGACCGACCTCGGGCAGCGTGTCCTCGCTCGCGCCGCGGGTCGCCTCAAGGGTGGCGTTGGCGGCCTGTTCCTGCTCCTGTTCGTTCAGCTTGCAGGCGATTTCCTTGGTCAGCTCGTTCGAGAACTCGGAGAGCGGGACGAATGAGCCCAGGCCCGCGCGGCTGGCGGTGCGGCGGGCGGCTCCGCCCAGGAGCCCGCCGATGATCCCGCGCGCGGCATCGCCCTTCTCGTCGCTCTCGCAGCCTTCGGCCGCCTGTGCGCCGCGCCGCGCATCGTTGAACAGGCCGCGGAACTGGGCATGGGCGGCGCTCGAGCCCGCCACCATCGCGAAGGCCGCAATCGTCGCGCCGAACGTCCCGATACGAATGAACACCTTGGTCAGCCCCCCTCCAGCGATTGACGTGCGATCCTAGAAGCGAGCATGCGGAGCGTCAATCGAGCGGGCTTTCCGCTTGGCTCGTTTCAGGCGGCGCCCGGCGCTTCCAGTGCGGCCTTGGCGGCTTGAGCACCGGCGGCTTCACGATCGCGCTGCGCACGGCTCTTCTTCTCGGCGGCGGTCTTGAGCTGGCCGCAGGCGGCCGCGATATCGCGCCCGCGCGGGGTGCGCACCGGCGCGCTGATCCCGCCCTCAAAAACGATGTCGGAAAAGGCCCTGATCCGCTCCGGGGTCGAGCATTCGTAGGCAGCACCCGGCCAGGGATTGAACGGGATGAGGTTCACCTTGGCGGGAAGATCATATTCCTTGAGCAGCCGAACGAGTTCGCGCGCATCCTCGTCGCTGTCGTTCTTGTCCTTGAGCATGACGTATTCGAACGTGATCCGGCGCGCGTTGGAGGCGCCGGGATAATCGGCGCAGGCCTGGAGCAGCTCCTCCAGCCCGTATTTCCGATTGAGCGGCACGATCTCGTCGCGCACCTCCTTGCGCACCGCGTGGAGGGACACCGCGAGATTGACCCCGATTTCCTCACCGCAGCGCTCCATCATCGGGACAACGCCGCTGGTCGAAAGCGTGATCCTGCGCTTGGAAAGGCCGAGCCCGTCCCCGTCCATCACGAGATGGAGCGCATCGCGCACATGCTCGAAATTGTAGAGCGGCTCGCCCATCCCCATCATCACGATGTTGGTGAGCAGGCGCCCGTCGGCTGAATAGTGGCCTGCATCTTCCTCGCCCAGATCGTTCATCCGGCCTTTGGGCCATTCGCCCAGCGCATCGCGCGCGAGCATGACCTGGCCAACGATCTCGCCGGGCGTCAGATTGCGCACCAGGCGCATCGTGCCGGTGGCGCAAAAGGTGCAGTTCAAGGTGCAGCCGACCTGGCTCGAGACGCACAGCGTGCCGCGGGTCTCGTCGGGGATGAAGACCATCTCGAAATCGTGGCCGTCATCGGTCTGGAGCAGCCACTTGCGTGTGCCGTCGGCGCTGTGCTGCGCTTCGATCACCTTGGGCCGGCCGATCACAAACCGCTCGCTGAGCCACGGGCGCATAGTCTTGGCGATGTCGGTCATCGCGTGAAATTCGGTGACGCCGCGATGATAGAGCCAGTGGAACACCTGCTTGGCGCGCAGCTTAGCCTGGCGCGCATCGAGCCCGGCTTCCTCGAACAGCTCGCGAATGCGCGGGCGGGGCAGACCGATGAGGTCGATGCGGCCATCCTCGCGCGGCGTGATGTCACGCGCGACGGGTACCGGGTCGGTCAGCCCGGGGATGGTCATGAGGGTCGTATCGGCCATGAGTGCGGGGGCATATAGGCGCGCAGGCGGGGTTTGACCAGCCGGCGGAAGCGCTCAGGGCCTGAAGGCGGTGCAGGCGACGAGGCTTGCATCGATCGCGGTGGCGACGCCGGTGAGATCGTAACGGTCAGTGAAGCGCCCGCCGCGCGCTCCTTGCGCGCTGACGCTCATGCGCGAGGCGGAACGCAGCGCTGCCAGGATCGCGGCGTCCTCGCGCGGATCGCTCGCCCAGGCATCGGCGCCGCGCGCGGTGAGATCGAAGCGCTGATCCCCGATCGCGAGACGCACGCTGCCGCTGGCGGCGGCGGGGCGCGAGAGGCGGACATGGAACTGGCCCCTGATGCGCGCGCGCGGCCAGTGCGCGATTGTCGCATAGCCGCCTGCGCCTGTGTTCGGCTTGGCGATGGCGTAGCAGTGCGCGCGCTCAGCATCGCGGAAGGCCGCCCAGGTGCCAAACACGCCGAGGCTGTCCTTGGCCGAAAGGGGCGCGGCGAGCGGGGCGGCGAGGGCGAACGCGGCGAAGGCCAGCGCGCGGGCGAGGCTAGTCATAGCGGATCGCGACCACTTCCCACTCCTTGATGCCGCCCGGCAGCCGCACCGTGCGCACATCGCCCACGCTTGCGCCCTTGAGCGCTCTGGCCAGCGGCGAGTTCCACCCGATCCGCCCGGTGCTTGCATCTTGCTCATCATCGCCGACCAGCTGCACCTCGCGGCGCGCATCGTCCTCATCGGCGAGCTCGACCCGTGCGCCGAAGAAGACGCGTTTCTTGTCGGGCTGCTGGGTCGGATCGACCACCCGGCAGGCTTTCATCCGGCGCGCGAGATGCGCCAGCTCGCGGTCGATCTCGCGCATGCGCTTGCGGCCGTAGAGATAATCGCCGTTCTCGCTGCGATCGCCGTTGCCCGCGGCCCAGCTGACGATCTCGACGATCTCGGGCCGTTCCTTGCCGAGCAGATGATCATAGCGCGCCTTCAAGGCGGCTAACCCTGCGGGCGTGATCGGGGTGCCGGGCTTGGTGGCCAAGTGTGTGTCCCTGAATGTCCGGCGGTCAGCGCAGGAAAGCGGAGATCGGGCGGGGCAGGCCAGCCTGGCTCGGATACATATGTGAATAGGTGACCGCATTGCCGAGCACGCGCATGATGTAATAGCGCGTCTCGAAATTGGCCGGGATGCGCTCGATCCAGGTGACCCAATCGATCTCGCCGGTGCGCGGATCGCCGTTCAGTCGCAGCCACTGGTTCACCCGTCCCGGCCCGGCATTGTAGGCACCCACCGCGAGCGGATAGGCCCCGCCGTAATAGCTCATCATCCGCGCGAAATAGGCATCGCCGAGGTTGATGTTGTAGCTCGGCGATTCGATCAGGTTGGCGCTCATATATTGCACCCCGAGCTTGCCCGCCTGCTCGCGCGCGGTGCCCGGCATGAGCTGCATGATCCCGCGCGCGCCCGCATGGCTGACGCGGGTGCGGTCGAACTCGCTCTCCTGGCGGCTGATCGCGTGGACCATGGTCCAGTCGTTCACCGTGGGGGTGGGCAAGGTCGGGAAGCCGATCCGCTCGAGCCCGGAGAATCGCTCGGCCGCTTCCATGCCGAGGACCACCGCCATCTCGGGCAGCCCTGCGCGCATGGCGAGATCGTGCGCAAGGATAAGCTCGCGCTCGTTTGCTGCATTCGCCGCGACCGCCTGGAAGAAGCGTCGTTCGGTGCGCCAGTCGCGCCGGTCGCCGGCCATCGCGAGGATCGCCTGGCTGAGCGGGCGCGCTTCATAGGCGGCGCGGGTGGCGGCATCCACGCTTGCCGTGGGGAGCGGGGCAAAGGCAGGCATGGGCCGACCGAGCGCCTGAAGCGCGAGCTGTCCGTAATAATAGTCGGGCCATTTCGCCGCCTTCTCAAACAGC
This sequence comes from Erythrobacter sp., assembly GCA_036350735.1. GTDB lineage: Bacteria > Pseudomonadota > Alphaproteobacteria > Sphingomonadales > Sphingomonadaceae > Erythrobacter. Next base: position 76,103 of record JAZBNR010000070.1, on the reverse strand, counting down.
GCACGCGCATCCTCTTCCATCCCTGCCTGGCGCGCGGCGCGCCCGGCCCAATAGAACCCCTTGGCCTTGGTCAGCGGGCTCTGTGCGCCCATGCCATAACGCTCGAACAGCGGGGCGGCCGCCGCCCCGTCGCGAAGCTCCCACAGCGCCTTGGTGCCGCCGAGCCACATCAGGTCGGTGTAACGATCGCGCAGGCGGAAGGAGCCTTGGGAGACGTCGGTGTCGGGGGCGAAGAGATCGTCGGTGCGCGCCGCGATCCTGACCGCGCTCGTCGCCCCGGCCGATTGGGCGACCGCGAGCATGTCGCCGATCATCTCCTCGGGGGCGAAGGCGGGAGCGGCGAAGGGCTGACGGGTCGAGAGCAGGTCGATCGCCGCTTCGATCTGGCGGGTCGCGCGGTAATGATTGATGAGATTGAAGACGTAGCCCGCATCGCGTGACGCGCCGGGCGGTGTCGCGATCCCCGCGCTCTCGGGCAGTGCGCCGCGCACCAGCGCGAGGCGCGCCATCGCGAGATCGCGATCGGCGGGATCGAGCATGATCATATGGCGCGCGGCATCGTCGGCGCGGCCCTGCCACAGCAGGGCATCCATTCGTGCCTTGTGGTCATCGCGGGTGAAGCGCGCGCCGTAAAGCCCAGCCAGGTAGGCCTCGGTCGGGCCGCTCATCTCGCCCCCGCGCCATGCGGCACGCGCGATCTCGAATGCGCGCTCGTTGCGATCGCCCGCGAGCGCGAGGGCATAGCGCGCACGCGCCGAATTGGTGAGCGGCGGGAACCTGTCGAAATAGCGCACCAGCGCGCTGCGTTCGGGCGCTTCCTCGTCGAGACGGTTCTCGGCCTTGATCCTGATCTGCTCCGACAGCGGGAAGTTCGGATAGGTGAGCAGGAAATCGGCATATTGCGCAAAGCTGTAGTTGCCGCGGCCGCTCAGCGCCTCCCACCGGTCGATCGCCTGGTCGATCGCAGCGGGCTGGCGCGCGACCATGCTCTGCTGCGCCTGGGCCGCGCCGCCCATGGCCTGCGCCGATGCGGGCACGCCAGCCGCCGCGAGCGCCCCCGCGAAGATGGAAAAAGCCGCCGAAGTGTTGAATCGCATTTGTCTGACCATGCTGGACATTGTGCCGGAAGGCTCCTTATCAGGCGCTGAACACGGGTGCGTGCATGACACGCTGGCGGCGAGCGCCACGGGTGCCCCGCGCGCACGCAAGATACAAGAGCAAGTCAGGGATTATTCAATGTTCAGCGGCTCCATTCCCGCTCTGGTGACTCCTTTTCGCGACGGACGGTTCGACGAGGCCGCGTTTCGCCGCCTGGTCGACTGGCAGATCGAGCAGGGCAGCGCCGCGCTGGTGCCCTGCGGCACGACGGGCGAGGCCTCGACCCTCTCCAACGCCGAGCACCACCGGGTGATCGAGGTGTGCATCGAGCAGGCGGCCGGGCGCGTGCCCGTGATCGCGGGGTGCGGCTCGAACGACACGATGAACGCGGTCCTCCACATGAACTTCGCGAGGAAGGCCGGGGCGGCTGCTGGGCTGTGCGTTGCGCCCTATTATAACCGGCCTAGCCAGGAGGGGTTGATCGCGCATTTCAGCTACCTTGCCGAGCACTGCGAGTTGCCGATCGTGCTTTACAACGTGCCGAGCCGCACCGTGACCGATATCGAGGACGAGACGGTGGTCGCGCTGGTCAAGAAGTATCCGGAGCGGATCGTCGCGATCAAGGATGCGAGCGGCGATCTATCGCGCGTGGCCGATCACCGCATGGGCATCGGGCGCGAGTTCTGCCAGCTCTCGGGCAATGACGAATTGTGGCTGCCCCATGCTGCCGCCGGCGGGCGGGGCGCGATCTCGGTGACGGCCAACGTCGCGCCGGCTTTGTGCGCCGAGTTTCACGCAGCCATCGCGGCAAACGAGCTCAAGAAGGCGCGCGAACTCAACGACCGGCTGTTTCCGCTGCATTACGCGATGTTCTCCGATGCGAGCCCCGCGCCGGTGAAGTATGCGCTCACCCGGGTGATGAAGGACGTCAGCGAGGAGGTGCGCCTGCCGCTCGTCGCCGCGAGCGAAGCGTCGCGGCGCGCGGTCGACGAGGCGCTCGAATTGGCGGGGCTGATCTAGAGGACCTCCTCCCTAGAGCACTTCGTCCTCGTCGAGCAGCGCTTCGGCGAAGCCTTCGGGCTCGCTTGCATAGATCGCATCGGAAAGGTTCTCGATCCTTTTGCCAATGCGCTCGGGGTGATCGACACGGGCGATATGGAACAGCGCCTCGCCCTGGTGGACGACGGGCAGGGTCGCATGGCCGATGACGATCCCGTCGCACGGGCTCTTGAGCTCAAGCGGCTCCTCGCCGAACAGCCCTGTGACGGCTGCCAGCAGATCGCCCTTGCGCACCGCGTCGCCCGACTTGCGCACCCGGTGAGTAACGCCGCCGCGGGGGCTGCGAACCCATTGCGTCTTGTTCGAACGCGCAGGGATCTCGACCTGGGTCAGCCCGTCATCGGCGTCGATCATCCCCAGATGCGCCAGCACACGCAAGACGCCGGCCGTGCCGGTCTCGATCGAGAGCCGGTCAAACCGCAGAGCTTCGCCCGTCTCCATCAGCAGCATTTCGACCCCGTGTGCCTGCGCCAGCGCGCGCAGCGATCCTTCGCGTAAGGGGCTCTCGATGATCACCGGCGCGCCGAATGCCATGGCGAGCTCGACGAGGCGCTTGTTGCCTGCTGCGATGCGGATTTGCGGCAGGTTGTAGCGATGGACCGCGGCGGTGTGGATGTCGATCCCGAGCGAGGCCCGGCTTACCACCTCGCTGAAGAACACATGCGCGACCTGCCCCGCGAGCGAGCCCGAGGCGTTGCCCGGAAACGAACGGTTGAGATCGCGCCGATCGGGCAGGTAGCGGGTGTGCGTGAGAAAGCCGAAGATGTTGGCGACGGGCACCAGCATCAGCGTTCCTGCAAGTTGATCAGGAGCGAGCTGCTTGGCGATGCGCTGGATGATCGCGGTGCCGATGATCTCGTCGCCGTGGATCGCGGCGCTGATGAACACCGTGGGCCCGGTCTTGGCGCCGTTGATGATGCGCACCGCGAGCTCGGAGCTGAAGCCGGTGGCGAGCGTGGTGATCGGCAAGCCGATATCGGCTTTGCTCCCGGGTGCGATCCGATGACCGCCGATCTCGAAATGGTCCTCTTGCGGAGCATGCATGTCCAGTGATCCCCCCGAGGTGAAATGTGCGCCTCAAGGGCGGCGCTTGGCAAGCGAATACGTGCGCCGTGCGCGCATTGCCCCTTTTCGCGGCGGCCCGGCGAGCCTACATGCCTCCCCCTTATGGCCCGGCCCAAACCCGAAACCTTCGACAAGGCGAAGATCGTCGCGGAAAACCGCCGCGCGCGCTTCGATTATGCAATCGAGGACAAGTTCGAGGCAGGGCTCGCCCTGCAGGGCACCGAGGTCAAGGCCTTGCGCGCGGGCGAGGCGAGTATCGCGGAGAGCTATGCCGAGGTGCGCGATGGCGAGGTGTGGCTGATCAACGCCAACATTCCCGAATACAGCCACGGCAACCGCCTCAACCACGAGCCCCGGCGCCCGCGCAAGCTGCTTTTGCACGGGCGCGAGATCAATCGGCTGTTCGGGGCGGTGGAGCGCAAGGGCATGACGCTTGTCCCGCTCTCGGTCTATTTCAACCGGACCGGGCGCGCCAAGGTCGAACTCGCACTCGCCAAGGGCAAGCAGGCGCAGGACAAGCGCGCGAGCATCAAGGAGCGCGACTGGAAGCGCGACAAGGCCCGGCTGCTGCGCGAGAAGGGGTGAAACGCACCGCTTGCGGAGGCTTGCCGCAAGGCTGCAAATTTTTGTCGCTTAACCTCGGGTTCACCCTCTGGTCACGTCTTCGGGATTACCCATATGCGCGTGGTGACGCGCATCCGCCCTCTTGCCTTTCGGTTCATCCGCCGCGCTTTTCCATCGCGGGAAACGCGGGCATGAGCACGCCTCCCTCGCCAGGATCGGCACGGCGGCCAAGGCGCAAAATCAACTGGCGCTCACGCACACTGGGGGCGGATCTCGCACGGCGTTACATGCCCTCGCGCGAAGAGATGGCGGCGAACCGCTATCTCGCCCCGATCGCGCATCGCTTCCTCAGCCCCGAGCTGTGGCGGTTCACCCGCCGCTCCGTCCCGCGCGGAGTGGCGCTGGGCCTGTTCGCGGCCTTCATCATTCCGATCGGCCAGATCTTTCTTGCCGCATTCCTCGCGCTGCCGATGCGTGCCAATGTGCCGGTCGCGGCGCTGGTAACCTTCGTGACCAATCCTCTCACCTTCCCGGCGTGGTTCTATGTCGCGAACCGGGTCGGCGAATTCACCCTCGGGCTAAACCAGGCATTCGGCGGGATCGCGAGCGAGGAGATTGCGAGCGAAGGCCTTTCGGTCGCGGGCGGCTTCTTCGAGATGGCGGGCGAGACTGCACTCGGCTTTCTCGTGCTCGCGATGCTCTCCTCCTCACTGGGCTACTTCCTCGCCAAGGGCATTTGGCGGGTGATCGTCTCGCGCAAGCGGGCCAGCCGCCTCAGGCTGATGGAAAAGCGCCTGGACCAGCGGCTCAGGGAAAAGCGCGAGAACTGAACTGGATCGCGCGAACCAAGGCGTTAGAATGAGCGCGGGACAAACGCTCGCGGCTAGGATCATCATGCGCTTTGCGATCACACTTATTCTGCCGCGATGCGCTGGGGCCGCGCGGTGAAAGGCCTGATAGCCGCGTCGGCGGACATGGAAGGGAGCGCGAAGGCTGGCCTCGGCTCCCTGGCGCTGCTCGGCCTGGGTCTGGTGCTTAGCACGGCGGTGCTGTTTCTCGCGACCCGCAGCCTGGTCGTGTGCCTGATCTTCGCGACTGGGACGTTGCTGCTGCTGGCAGCGGTCTATCTGTTCGAACGGACGGCCGAGCCAGGCTTGGCCGAGCCCGCAAGCTCGCCCGACTGGTCCGTGACCGTGGCCGCGATCGAGCAGGACAGTCCCGATGGGCCGGCGATTGCGATCACTGACCGGGCCAACCGCATGGTCTGCGCGAACCGGGTCTTCATCGCCCGCTTCGGCGCCGAACACGCGCCGCCCGCCCTCGCGCTCGAGCGAGGCCCGCTCGAAGCGCTGGCTCGCGCCACGCGCGCTGCCTGGCGGGACGGCGCTTGCACGATCGATGAACTCGATCTGGGCAGCGGCGATGGCGATGAAGGCCGCAGGGAGGCCTGGCACATTTCCGCCTCGCGCGCCGGGCGCGGCGAAGACCACCTGATCTGGCGCTTCACGCCGATCCGGCGCGCCGACGAGGGCGCCCTCCAGACCTTGGACCTGCGCGGACCTTTCGGCCAGATGCTGAGCCGGGCCGGCATCGAGACCGCGATCACCTCGGAATCCGGTATCATCCGCGGCGTGAGCGCCGGCTTCGCCGAGCGTGCAGCGGGCGATCCGGAAGCGACGCTGGCGGGTCAGGACTTTGTCGCGATGCTGCGCTCGGACGAGCGCGACCGGCTGTTCTTCGCGCGCGAGGGACGCGGGGGCACGCCGCAGACGTTGATCGACGTGCCGCTCGGCGATGTCGGGGTCGACGGCGGCGCAGGCCCGGACAAGACCGATTCGCTCATGCTGCTGGTGGACAGCGGGGTCGGTATCGGCAGCGGGTGGGATGGCAACGCGCAGGCCGGCGTCGCCCAGCTCGAGGCGCTGCTCGGGCAATTGCCGCTCGGCCTCGCCATGACCGATCGCGATGGGCGCTTCCTGTTCGGCAATGATGCTTTCCTGCGGGCGGTCGACCGGGCGGGACGCGGGCTGCCCGCTTTCCCGACCGATCTCGTGGTGCGCGAGGACAAGGGCGCGCTGTCCGATGCTGTGCGCCGCCACGGGCGCGGCCCCGCGACCAGCGGCGACATGGCGGTGCGCCTCGTCTCGCAGCCCGAGGAACCGGTCCTGCTCGGCCTTGGCGGCGTGCGCGGGCTCGGCGAGGCGGCGGTGCTGCTCAGCCTGGCCGATTCGCGCGAGGAGACCCAGCTCAAGCGTCAAGTCGCGCAGGCCACCAAGATGCAGGCTGTGGGCCAGCTTGCCGGCGGCGTCGCGCACGATTTCAACAACGTGCTGACGGCGATCATCGGCACCTGCGACCTGATGCTGCTGCGCCACACGCCGGGCGACAGCGATTATGACGATATCCAGCAGATCCGCGCCAATTCCAACCGCGCCGCCTCGCTGACCCGTCAGCTGCTCGCTTTCTCGCGCCAGCAGACGCTGCGCCCCGAGATTCTCCAACTGCCCGACGTGGTGAGCGAGGTGAACCCGCTGATCAAGCGCCTGCTCGGCGAGAAGATCAGCTATTTCGTCCAGCACGCGCGCAATCTGGGGCCAGTCAGGGCCGATCCGCAGCAGCTCGAGCAGGTCATCATGAACCTCGCCGTCAACGCGCGCGACGCGATCCAGTCCAACGGTCGCGGGGGCGGGGCAGGGCGGATTTCGCTGCTCACGCGCAGCCTCGAGGCCAAGGATGTGATCCAGCTCGGCTCGCAGATCCTGCCCGCCGCAGACTACACCGTGCTGATCGTGCAGGATACCGGCGGCGGCATCCCTGCGCATGTTTTGCCCAAGCTGTTCGAGCCGTTCTTCACCACCAAGGAACAGGGCAAAGGCACCGGCCTCGGCCTCTCGACGGCCTATGGCATCGTCAAGCAATCGGGCGGCTTCATCTTCGCCGACAACGTGACAGACAGCGCTGGCAATCCGACAGGCGCACGCTTCACGATCTATTTCCCGGTCTATCGCGGCGAGATGCCGCGCAAGCGCGAGAAGGCGCCGCCGGTCTCGTCCGAATGGTCGGTCGGCGGGCGCATCCTGCTGGTCGAGGACGAGGACATCGTGCGCACCGTGACCGAACGCGCTCTGACGCGCTCGGGCTACCAGGTCACGGCCTGCCCCGGCGGCGAGGAGGGGCTCGCGGCGATCGCGGAAGGCACAGCTTTCGATCTTGTGGTCAGCGACGTCGTCATGCCGGGTATGGACGGGCCGAGCATGGTGCGCGAGATCCGCAAGCAGCAGCCCGGTATCCCGATCCTGTTCATGTCGGGCTATGCCGAGGAACAGCTGCGCAAGGACATCGACATTCCCGACATGCACTTCATCCCCAAGCCCTTCAGCGTCTCCTCGATCAGCGACAAGGTGGCAAGCGTGCTCGCGGCGTCGCGCCAGGGTGCAGCGCAGTTCAGCGATTGACGCGCTCAGGGACTTACGGGCGCCCTACGTGTTCTCCCCTTGTTCCATGAGAACAAATGGTATACACGAGTCGTATCGGAGCAAAGACAAGGGCGGTTAAAACTCCTTATCAGCTCTAGGCAACTCAAGGAGGTCATGCGATGGCTACGCAGCTGAAGTTGGTAGAGAAGGGCAAGGAAGTGGACCGTCAAAAGGCGCTGGATGCAGCGCTCGCGCAGATCGATCGTGCGTTCGGCAAGGGCTCGGCGATGAAGCTGGGCTCGAAGGAGGCGATGCAGGTCGAGGCAATCTCCACCGGTTCGCTCGGGCTTGATATTGCGCTCGGCATCGGTGGGCTGCCCAAGGGCCGGGTGGTCGAGGTCTATGGCCCGGAAAGCTCGGGCAAGACGACGCTGGCGCTGCATGTCATCGCCGAGGCGCAGAAGGCGGGTGGCACTGCGGCGTTCGTCGATGCCGAGCATGCGCTTGATCCTGTCTACGCCAAGAAGCTCGGCGTGGACATCGACGAGCTGATCGTCTCGCAGCCCGACACGGGCGAGCAGGCGCTCGAGATTACCGACACGTTGGTGCGCTCCAATGCGATCGACGTGCTGGTGGTCGATTCGGTCGCTGCGCTGGTGCCGCGCGCTGAAATCGAAGGCGAGATGGGCGATAGCCATGTCGGCCTTCAGGCGCGCCTGATGTCCCAGTCCCTGCGCAAGCTGACCGGATCGATCAACCGTTCCAAGTGCATGGTGATCTTCATCAACCAGCTGCGCATGAAGATCGGCGTGATGTATGGCAACCCCGAGACGACGACGGGCGGCAACGCGCTCAAGTTCTACGCGAGCGTGCGCCTCGACATCCGCCGCACCGGACAGATCAAGGACCGCGACGAGGTGATCGGCAACACGACCCGCGTGAAGGTGGTCAAGAACAAGGTTGCGCCGCCCTTCAAGCAGGTCGAGTTCGACATCATGTATGGCGAGGGCATCTCCAAGATCGGCGAGATCCTCGATCTGGGCGTCAAGGCCGGGATCGTCGAGAAATCGGGCAGCTGGTTCTCCTATGACAGCATCCGGATCGGCCAAGGCCGCGAGAACGCGAAGACCTACCTCAAGGAAAACCCAGAGGTGTGCGAGCGCCTCGAGACCGCGATCCGCGGCAAGACCGACGAGGTCGCTGGCGAGATGATGACGGGACCGGAGAGCGATCCCGACGTTGACGAGTGATGACCGGCCGGGGGGGGGGGCGGCTCCTCCCCGGCAGTCGGGCGCAGTCTTGCGCAACCTGGCAGCTGGCGCTTCGTCAGAGCCCTTCCGGCTACGGGACGGCTGCCCTTTCGCCTTGGTGGGCATCGCGGTTTGCAAACCGCGTGATCAGTGGCTTGTCGGGTGTCGCGCGATTGCCTAACTGACGCTCTATCATGACATCGACCAACGACATCCGCCGCTCCTTTCTGGACTTCTTCGGCAAGGCCGATCACCTCGCCGTGCCGAGCGCGCCGCTGGTGCCCTACAACGATCCCACGCTGATGTTCGTCAACGCCGGGATGGTGCCCTTCAAGAACATTTTTACCGGGCTCGAGACCCCGCCCGCGCCGCGCGCGACATCCTCGCAGAAATGCGTGCGCGCCGGGGGCAAGCACAACGATCTCGACAATGTCGGCTACACCGCGCGGCACCACACCTTCTTCGAGATGCTCGGCAATTTCTCCTTCGGAGATTATTTCAAGGACCAGGCGATCGAGCTCGCCTGGACCCTGCTCACCCGCGAGTGGGGCCTCGACAAGCAGCGGCTCGTCGCCACGGTCTACCACACCGACGACGAGGCTTTCGAGCTGTGGCGCAAGATTGCCGGGCTTCCCGAAGACCGCATCATTCGCATCGCGACGAGCGACAATTTCTGGTCGATGGGCGACACTGGCCCGTGCGGGCCCTGCTCGGAAATCTTCTATGATCATGGCGATCACATCCCCGGTGGCCCGCCGGGAAGCCCTGACGAGGATGGCGATCGCTTCGTCGAGATCTGGAACCTCGTCTTCATGCAGTTCGAGCAGCAGGCCGACGGCACCAGGCGCGATCTGCCCAAGCCCTCGATCGACACCGGCAGCGGGCTCGAGCGCGTCGCCGCAGTCATGCAGGGCGTGCACGACAACTATGATACCGACACCTTCCGCGCGCTGATCGAGGCCTCGCAAGGGATCACCGGCGTCGCCTCGGCGGGCGAGCACGCTGCCAGCCACCGCGTGATCGCCGATCATCTGCGCTCGACCAGTTTCCTCCTCGCGGATGGCGTCCTGCCTTCCAACGAGGGGCGCGGCTATGTCCTGCGCCGGATCATGCGCCGCGCGATGCGCCACGCGCATCTTCTCGGCGCTGCCGATCCGCTGATGCACCGCCTCGTTCCCGCACTCGTCGCCGAAATGGGCCAGGCCTTCCCGGAGCTCACCCGCGGGCAGCCGCTGATCGAGGAAGTGCTCGAGCGCGAGGAGGCCCAGTTCCGCAAGACGCTCGACAAGGGCCTCAAGCTGCTGGACGAGGCTACCCTCGACATGGCCGAGGGCGGCGAGCTCGACGGAGAAACCGCCTTCAAGCTCTACGATACCTACGGCTTTCCATACGATCTTACCGAAGACGCCCTGCGCGAGCGCGGGATCGTGGTCGATCGCGCCGGGTTCGAGGGTGCGATGGCTCGGCAGAAAGCCGCCGCGCGGGCTGCGTGGAAGGGCTCGGGCGAGGCCGCCTCGAGCGAGGTCTGGTTCGACATCGCCGAACGCGAGGGCGCGACCGAGTTCACCGGCTATTCGGCGATCGGGGGCGAGGGCGTTGTCGTCGCGCTGGTCAGGGATGGCGTGGAAGTGACCTCGGCGCACGCCGGCGAAACGGTCGCGATCCTGACCAACCAAACCCCATTTTACGGCGAGAGCGGCGGCCAATCGGGGGACACCGGCACGATCTCGAATACCGGCGGCTTTCGCGCCGCGATCGCGGACACGAGCAAGCCGCTAGGCCGGCTCCACGTCCACCACGCGCAGATCAAGGAGGGCAGCATCGCGGTGGGCGACACCGTGCAGCTCGCGGTCGACATGGAGCGTCGGCTCGCGATCCGCTCGAGCCATTCGGCAACCCACCTCGTCCACGCGGCGCTGCGCAATCGCCTCGGCGATCACGTGACGCAGAAGGGATCGCTCGTCGCGGAAGATCGGCTGCGCTTCGATTTCTCGCACCCGCGCGCTCTAACACCTGAGGACATCGCCGCGATCGAGGCCGAGGTGAACGCGGAAATCCGCGCCAACGAGCCCGTCTCGACCAGGCTGATGAGCCCCCAGGAGGCAGTCGAAGCAGGCGCGCTTGCGCTGTTCGGCGAAAAGTATGGTGACGAGGTGCGAGTCCTGACGATGGGGCGCAAAAGTGCCACTGGGCGGGCGTTCTCGGTCGAGCTGTGCGGCGGCACGCATGTCCGCGCGACCGGGGATATCGGGCTCTTCCGGATCGTCTCGGAAAGCGCGGTGAGCTCAGGCGTGCGCCGGATCGAGGCGCTGACCGGCGAGGCTGCGCGTCAATGGCTGGTGGCGCGCGAGGAGGCGCTCAAGGCCGCGGCGAGCGCTGTGAGGGCAACGCCTGAAGAGGTGACCGCGCGCATCACGACGCTCCTGGAAGAGCGCAAGCGGCTCGAGAAGGAACTCGCCGAGGCAAAGAGGGCGCTCGCCCTGGCGGGTGGCCCCAGCTCGGGTGGAGATCAAGCGGGAGCGCCCGACCAGGAGATGATCGCCGGCATCGCTTTCAGCGGCCAGGTGATCAACGGTTTGAGCCCGAAGGAACTTCGTCCGCTGCTCGACGAGGCCAAGTCCCGGCTTGGCAGCGGGATCGCCGCGATCGTGGCGCTTAACGATGGCAAGGCCGCGATCGCCGCAGCCGTGACCGACGATTTGACCGAACGCTTCAGCGCGGTCGAGCTCGTGCGAGCGGGCGTTTCGGTGCTCGGCGGGTCGGGCGGCGGCGGCCGGCCCGACATGGCGCAAGGCGGCGGGCCCGATGGCGCGAAGGCGCAAGAGGCAATCAGCGCTGTGCGCGAGCGGATCGCAGTCTGACGCGCGCGGGCGTTAGCGGAAGACGCAATTGGTGCCGCCCATGACGAGCTCGACCGTGTCGCTCTCCTCATCGATCAGCGCGGTGATTCCATCGCCGTGATATTCGGCCCCCAGCGTGCTTTGCTCGAAGCGTTCGAACCGCTCGGTGATGAGATAGGCCTGATCGCCGGGAGAGGTGCCGTCCCAAAGGCCGATCGGGACGGAAGCGTGAGGCTCGCGCATGGCGCGGATCGACCAGGCGACGAACAGGCCGTCCTGAAAGTTGACCTCAAGCGGGCCGAAACGCTCGAACTCCATTGCTCCTGCCCCGCATTCGTCATGAGCGGCGATCGCTTCGGATGCTCCGAGGAGCCGAGAGAGCATCGCTGTGAGCTCGGGACGCTGCATGCCGAAGGTGAGCGGCACATCCACGCCGACATCGAAGCGTCGCAGCACAAGGCCCTCGCCATCGCCGAGCACCTGCGCGGCGGGCAGATCAGCAAGCGCAGCGGGGGCATCAGGCTCGCCGCCGTCAAACCGAAAGGCACCGCTGCCCGAGCGCCCGGTAAGCGGTGTCTGGCGAGGCGGTGCGGAGGGGTCGGTGCGCTGTGAAAGCAGCGCCTCTCCCGGTTCGGCTGCTGTGGATCGTTGTGCCATGATGGTCACGTTGATCATCCGGTCATCGCCCGTCTCGCAGACGAACTGGTCATTGAGCGAAGCGAGCGCGGGCGAGCCCAGCAGGGCAGAGCCACCGAGCACGGCCGCAAGGACGGGCGCGAAGAGTGTGCGGTGCATCGGTCGTTCTCCCGCGGTTGCTAGTCCGAACCCGCGTCAAGCGCTCGTCGTTGAGGTGCGCAGCTTGGGCTTCTCGCTGAGCCCGCCCTCTACCTCGATCCGTTCGCGATATTCGTCGCGCTTTTCGTGGATCGAGGCGATCACCGGGCCAAGCGCCACTCCGATATCGACCAGCACCGCCTCGGACAATTGCAGCGAGCTTTCGAGGTTCTCGGGGACCGCGTGGCTGGCACCTGCACGGTAAAGCGCGGCGGCATGGTCGCTGTCGCGCGCGCGCACCACGATCAGGAGATCGGGGTGAGCGGCACGCAGCTTGGCAACGAGGCGCTGCGCGAGCACCGGCTCGTCCATCGTCAGCACAACCGCCGGTGCTTTCTCGATCCCGAGCCGCGCCAACGCATCGCCGCGCGAGGCATCGGCGTAGACAGCGCGATAGCCCTCGCGCTTGGCCGCAGCGACGATATCCGGGTTGGAATCGAGCACGACATGGGGCTGGTCATGCATTCGCATCATGTCGGCAATCAATCGCCCGACACGGCCTCCGCCGATGATGATCGTTCGCGCTTCGCCGTCGTCATTTTCGGGCAGTTCTGGCGCGCTGTCGACCCGCCGGGCGACCACTCGGCCTAGCTTGGCGAGCAGCGGCGTGACGGTGAGCCCGATCGCGGTCACGATCTGCCAGAATTGCGCGGTCTCGACATCGATCACCAGCGCGCTTGTGGCAGCGGCAAGCACGATCAGCGTGGTCTCGCTGGGCGAGGCCATCAGCACGCCGGTTTCCGCTGCGGTGCTGCGGCGCGCACCCATCAGCCGCAAGAGCACGCCCGTCACGAGCGCCTTGAACACGAGCACGCCCACCACCGCCGCCATGAGTTCGCCCAGATTGGCCCAGATGATTTGCAGATCGATGCTCATTCCGATGGTGATGAGGAAAACCCCGAGCGCGAGCCCCTTGAAAGGCTCCATGATCGCCTCGACCTCGCCGTGATATTCGGTTTCGGCGATCAGGAGCCCTGCGATCAGCGCGCCGACGATCGGGGAAAGCCCGGTTGCCGCGGTCGCCAGGCTCGCGCCGATGACGACGAGCAGCGAGGCGGCGAGGAACAGCTCCGGGCTCTTGGTCCGCGCGGCCTGGCTGAACAGGCTGGGCAAGGCGAAGCGGCCTGCCACCAGCAGCACCACGATGACCAGCCCCCCCTGCCACAGTGTTTCGGTAAGCCCCGCCATCCCGTCTGCGGCCGCGTTGGGAGCGAGCGCGCCGAGAATGAAGATGATCGGCACGATCATGATGTCCTCGAACAAGAGCATCGAGAGCGCCGCGCGCCCGACCGGCGAGCGGGTGCCCGAGATCGGCAGCACGATCGCGGTCGAGGAGAAGGCGAGGGCGAAGCCGAGCGCGAGCGCGGCGGTCGTCTCCATGCCGCTGTAATAGCCGAAGAACCCCGCCGAAATGCTGCCGATGATCAGCAGTTCGAGGCTGCCGAGCCCGAACACCAGCTTGCGCAGCTGCCACAGCCGGTTGAACGAAAGCTCGAGCCCGATCGCGAAGAGGAGCAGGATAATTCCGAAATCGGCGAAGGGTGCGAGCGCTTCGGGATCGGATATGGTGATCCAGTAGAGCCACTCGTAGCGATCGACCATCGCGCCGAGGCCGAACGGGCCGACGAGGACGCCGATCAGGATGAACCCGATGATCGGCGTGATCCGGAAGCGGGCGAAGACCGGAATGACGATGCCGGCCGATCCGAGGATCACCAGCGCATCCGACATCATCGGGGACATGGTAAGTTCGCCAGCCATCCCTATCGTTTATCCGGCCAGCAAGGCGATGTCATCCGCCGCCATGCCCGCGCGCACCCGGAGCGCTCGCCGGCGGGCTGTCGACCTTCTCGCCGAGCGGATCGGCAATGTTGCCCACGCGCTTGTCCCACTCGATACGGTAGAGATCGAAGCGCCGGTCAGCGAGGTTCTGGACGGTGCCCTCGGCGCGCGCCCATTGCAGATCCGCAAGGTTTACGTCGCTGATCGTGAGAGTCTCGACATTCTCCGAAGCCTCGGCCGCGATCCCGTCGCGCGCGAAGGGGAAGTCGCAAGGGGTAAGGATGCAGGATTGGGCATACTGGATGTCCATGTTGGCGACATTGGGCAGGTTGCCGACATTGCCGCTCATCACGACATAGCACTGGTTTTCGATCGCGCGGGCCTGGCAGCAATAGCGCACCCGCATGTAGCCTTGGCGGCTGTCGGTGCAGAAGGGGACGAAGATGATCCGCGCGCCCTCGTCGACCAGGCGGCGGGCGAGCTCGGGAAACTCGCTATCATAGCAGATGAGGACGCCGATCGGGCCGCAATCGGTCGGGATCGCATCGACCGTGTCGCCGCCCTTGATGTTCCACCAATAGGCCTCGTTGGGCGTGGGATGGATCTTCTCCTGCGCGTAGATCGAGCCGTCGCGCAGGCAGACATAGGCGACATTGTGGATATCGCCATCGGCCATGCGGGTGGGGTGCGATCCGCCGATGATATTGATGTTGAAGGAGAGCGCCATTTCGCTGAGCGCGGCGCGGATCTTCGGCGTGTAATCCGAGAGCGCCTCGATCGCCTCCTGCGGGGAGAGCTCGTCCTCCTCGGCGGAGAGCAGCATCAGGGTGAAGAGCTCGGGAAAGACGATGAAGTCCGCCTCGTAATCGGCCGCCACATCGACGAAGTAGCGCACCGAGCGCATGAACTCGTCGAAGTCCTTCACCGCGCGCGCCTGGAGCTGGCAGGTAGCGATCCGCACTCCCTCGACATCGCGCGGCAGGCGGTGCTTGGGCGGCGCGTCGGCATCGACATAGGGGTTGCGCCAGACCATGCGCACGGCATTGCCGCGGCTCGCGCGATCCTCGGGCAGATACTTGGGGAGGATGCCGGAGGGCTCGAACCCGTTGGCGAGCTGGAACCGCAGGACGGGGTCGTGGACCTTGCCCTCGAGGATCAGGTCGAGATATTCCTCCGGGCTCTCGGCGCGGTTGGTCTTGCGGCGCTTGGCACGGGCATAGCCCGGCATCCGTCCGCCGAAGACGATGCCGGTGAGATCATGCCGTTCGGCCAGAGCGCGGCGCTCCTCGTAGAGCCGGCGCCCGATGCGCGTGCCACGCACGGCCGGATCGACGCACAGCTCGTAGCCGTAGAGCCAGTCCCCGGTCGG
Source organism: Erythrobacter sp. (assembly GCA_036350735.1). GTDB lineage: Bacteria > Pseudomonadota > Alphaproteobacteria > Sphingomonadales > Sphingomonadaceae > Erythrobacter. Next base: position 60,826 of record JAZBNR010000070.1, on the reverse strand, counting down.
ATCGTGGCGCGAGCCGAAGCCGTTGCCGGTCACCTCGTCCCAGGTGTGATCCGACAGGGCAACGCGCTCGTCGAGCCGCATCGAGGCGCAATAGCCCACCAGCTCGCCGTCGAGCCGGGCGACGAAGCAGCCTTCGGGGTAATTGTTGAGCTGGCCGCGGATCTCGCCCTGAGTGTAGGCGGGGAGATCGTGATAGGCCCGCCGGACGAGCTCGCCGATCGCGCGCACGTCCTTGAGCCTGGCCTGCCGGACCTCTAGCCTCGCCTTGGAACCGCTCGCCATCGCGCTATCGGGAGAGCTGGATCAGGCCCAGCTCTCCATCTCCTTCTCGAGATTCTTGACGATCGCCTCGAAGAACTGCTCGGTCGTCAGCCAGCTCTGGCCCGGCCCGATCAGCAGCGCCAAATCCTTCGTCATCTGCCCGCTCTCGACCGTCTGGATGCACACCCGCTCGAGCGTCTCGGCGAAGCGCACCACGTCGGGCGTGTCATCGAACTTGCCGCGATACATGAGGCCTCTGGTCCAGGCGAAGATGGAGGCTATCGGGTTGGTCGAGGTCGCCTTGCCCTGCTGGTGCTGGCGATAGTGGCGCGTCACGGTGCCATGCGCGGCTTCGGCCTCGACGGTCTTGCCATCGGGGCTGAGCAACACGCTGGTCATCAGGCCGAGCGAGCCGAACCCCTGCGCCACCGTATCGGACTGAACATCGCCGTCATAGTTCTTGCACGCCCACACGAACTTGCCCGACCACTTGAGGGCGCTAGCCACCATGTCGTAGATCAGGCGGTGCTCGTAGACCATGCCGCGCGCCTTGAACTGCTCGGCAAAGCCCTCGGTGTCGAACACCTCCTGGAAGAGATCCTTGAAGCGCCCGTCATAGGCCTTCATGATCGTGTTCTTGGTCGAGAGGTAGACCGGCCAGCCCAGATTGAGGCCGTAATTGAAGCTTGCGCGGGCGAAGTCGCGGATCGATTCGTCGAGATTGTACATCGCCATCGCAATCCCTGCGTCCTCGAAGCGATAGACATCGAGATCGATCACCGCGCCATCATCGCCCTCATAGACGAGGCGCAGCTTGCCGGGGCCGGGGATGAGCGTGTCGGTCGCGCGATACTGGTCGCCGAAGGCATGGCGGCCGACCACGATGGGATCGGTCCAGCCCGGAACGAGACGCGGCACGTTGTCGATCACGATGGGTTCGCGGAAGACGACACCGCCCAGAATGTTGCGGATCGTCCCGTTGGGCGACTTCCACATCTTCTTGAGGCTGAACTCCTCGACCCGCGCCTCATCCGGCGTGATCGTCGCGCACTTCACGCCCACACCATACTGCTTGATCGCGTTGGCGGCATCGACCGTGATCCGGTCGTCGGTCTCGTCGCGCTTCTCGATCGAGAGGTCGTAATACTTCAGGTCGATCTCGAGGAAGGGCAGGATCAGCCGCTCGCGGATCCACTGCCAGATGATCCTCGTCATCTCGTCGCCGTCGAGCTCGACGACCGGGTTTTTGACCTGAATTTTCTGCATACCTAGCCCCTCATCCCTTTCGAGTGCTTCTGGACCGATTGTGCACAACAGCGATGTCTGATGTGATCCCTGAGCGGGGCTCTAGCAGAGGTGAGCGATGGTGCAAGTCGCTGCGCTGGCCCGGTTCGCCGCGATCCCGATTCGCTCCCGGCGCGACCGGCCAAGAGGAACCGGGCCGCTCGATCCGTCGCTCGCACGCAACGCTTGAACCGCCTGTTACACAGTCCAGGCGCAAGAAATCTTTCCTCGAGCGCATCGTTGAGCGGGCACAGCGCAAGGTCACCAGGGCGGGGCATCGAAGGGCTCATGGCCAGCAACCTAACCCGCGCCCGCTTCGGTAGGAAAGGGCGCTCAAAACGGCAGCAATTCCTCGATCAACGCGGGCGGGCTCTCAAGCGTGAGGCCCTCGGAGCGCGCGATGAACGGTGTTTCACGGATGTGCAGGCCGTTCTCGGCGCATTCAAGCATGAAGTGCGCCAGATCCTCGCGCCGCGTGCGCAAGGTTCCGGAGGGCAAATTGTCGAGCGCAACCGAATATTCGCGCGTCAGGCCCCGATCGAGCAGCCAGCCGGGCCGCACCGCGGTCCATTCGATATCCTCGCACACGCCAAGCACGCGCTCCATGTCGCCCATCTGGCGGAAGATCCGATCGAGCGGGAAAGTCGCCGCCTTGAACCATGCAGGCGCGTTCACCTCGGGGTCGGCAAAGGCCGCCGAGATCGTCACCAGACGCTCGAGACCAACCTTGCGCATCGCGCGGATGATGTTGACCGCGCCCCCGCTGTAGAGCGGCGGCGGGCGCAGCAGGGTCTGCGGATCGCGCCCGATGCCGACCGCCGAGATCACGAGATCGGCGCCTTCCATCACGTCCTCCAGCCCGCCTTCGAGCAGATCGCCGCCGAGTGCCTCGAAGCGCTCGTGGCGGCTAAGCTCGTGGGGGGGATCGCGCTCCACCCCGCGCACCTTGTGACCGCGCGCGAGCGCCTGCTCGACGATGGCGCGCCCGGTTCCGCCGGAGGCACCGAACAGGACGATGGTCTTCGTGTGTGGCGTCTTGTTGCGTGGCGCTTTGCTGGCTGAGGTTTCGGAGGTGGTGGCCGTGGAGGTGGGGTTTTTTCGTGCGGGTGCTTTGCTCATGCTGCGGTAACGAACCAGCGCTCAGCAAGGTCCGAGAAAGAGCGGGTCCGCACACGCGCGCCTAAGCAAGCCGCAGCGCCGCGCAGCGCCGGGCCGCTCGGGCCTCAGAGCTTCATCGCAGCGGGAAGGGGGGCGATGGTGGGCGTAGCAAGGATTGAACTTGCGACCCCTACGATGTCAACATAGTGCTCTACCACTGAGCTATACGCCCACACCATCGGTCTGGCGCTTTCGTGCGAAAGCGAAGCGGCCCGTTAGCGAAAGCCGAGCGTGCGCGCAAGCGATTCGGCGAAATCCAGCCCCGGAAATCCGTTTGAGCCCTGCGCTCGCCTTAGATGCTGGCTTCCCGCTGTTCCTCGAAAATGCGCTCCACCTCGAGCACGAGATCGCGCAGGTGGAAGGGCTTGGAAAGCACCTTGGCGGTCGGCTGTTCGCGGCTCGCGCGCAAGCTGACTGCGGCAAAGCCGGTGATGAACATCACCTTGGTGCGCGGGGAAATCTCGGCGCAGCGCTGGGCCAGCTCGATTCCATCCATCTCGGGCATCACGATGTCGGAGAGCAGCAGATCGAAATCGCCCTCTTCCAGCAGCGGGATCGCATCGGTCCCCCGGTCGACGGCATCGACGCGGTAGCCGGCATTGACGAGCGCGCGGCAAAGATAGGTGCGCATCGCGTCCTCATCTTCTGCCAGGAGGATTCGCGGGGCGTTGGGGCTGGTCATGCGCGGGGGCTTAGCACGCGTCGCTTAAGAAATCTTTCCCTCGCCGTTAATCAAATCGCCAAAGGATGCTTTCGGCAGCAATCCGGGCCGTTTGCGCCATGGCCGACCAAGGGCCAGCGCAGAGCCTTTGACAGCGGGGCGGTTTCAAGGCAGCACCTTGTGCGTGAGAATCGTTCGCAGTCCCTCGACCCAATCCGCCGCCGATCCGATCGTCGCTCAAGGTGACGATGCGGACCAGGACAGCCGCGAGGCGGGCGATCTGAACCGGATTCAGGGCGGCAGGATCGCGGGCGAACGCTATGGCCCCGCCTTCACCTATCTGGCCCCGCGCTCGATGCCGCTTCCGGTGCTGATCGCAGTGCCCCATGCAGGCAGGGTCTATCCGGAGGAGGTGCTTGGCGCCTTGCGCGATCCGCGCTTGTGCCAGTTGCGGCTCGAGGATCGCTGCGTGGATGCGCTTGGGCTGGAGATCGCGGCGCAGACCGGCGGCGGCCTGCTCGTGGCGCATGCACCGCGCGCCATGCTCGATCTCAACCGCGCGCACGATGATATCGACTGGGAAATGATCGAGGGCGCGCGCCGAAGGCCGCGCGGCAGGGATGCGGGACCGCGGGTGGCGAACGGGAATGCGCGCGCGAAGAGCGGGCTTGGCCTTGTGCCGCGCCGCCTGCCGGGCTTCGGCGAGATCTGGCGGGGAGGGCTTGCACGCGGCGAGCTCGATGCGCGGATTGACTGGATCCACCGCCCCTATCACGAATTTCTCGCGCAAGAGCTCGAGCGCATCCGCGCCGCCTGGGGCACTGCGCTGCTGATCGACCTGCATTCGATGCCGCCGTTGCGCTGCCAGCCGGGGCAGACCCGGGCCGCGCAGATCGTGCTGGGGGACCGCTTCGGCGCTTCATGCGATGGCAGTCTCATCGCCCGGGCCATGCGTCATCTCGAGGCGAGCGGGATCGAGACCGCGCACAACCGGCCCTATTCGGGCGGCTATGTGCTCGATCGCCATGCCGCGCCCTCGCGCCAGGTTCACGCGCTGCAACTGGAAGTGTGCCGCCGGGCCTATCTCGACGAGACAATGAGCGAGCCCAGCGCCGCGCTGCCCGCGCTGGCGAAGCGCCTTGCCGGGCTGGTGCGCGAGCTTGGCGCGCATGCGGTCCGGCTGGCGCACGGGGGGCAATTGCCGCAGGCGGCGGAATAGGGCGAGCGAGCGATCGGCGCATAGCCCGGAGCGGCTCGCGCAGCCCATAAAAAACCACCTCGCACATGGACAAGGCGAGGTGGTCAAGGTTCAGGGGGATCGGCGCCCGGTGGCGCCGAAACAGACACGCGGCCTATGAGGGGCCGAGCCGCGCATCCGGCCTCAACATAATGATGATCGCCGCTCATTCAAGGACTGAGTGCGAGCGGGTTCGTTCGGGGGGTGCCGGGGGGCATCCGGCCCGTGATGCAAGCGCGTCCGGCCCGCAGGGCGGGCGCTGTTGGAGCCGGGGCCCGCGCTGCACCGGGCAAGCGCGGGCGATCATGGAGCCAGGCCCCGATCGGCGCCGGCCTTTCCTCAGGCCGCCGCGGGTTGCGGGATCTTGCCCTGCATCGTCTGGCGCTCGAACAGCTTGCGCATCAGGTTCATCGAGAAGAGGTGCGCATGGATCAGCATGATCATGCCGCTCTTGTGCAGCTCGGCGAGCTTTTCGCCCGGGAGCTCGCGCAGCTTGTTCTCATCCACCATCTTGAAGCCGCGATAGACGAAGGGCTTGTCGGGCATGTCGGCGCGGGTGATCGCGATCTCGCCGTCGATCATGATGTCGAGCGCCATCAGCTGTTCGAGGAAGGAGCGCGTGCGCTGGCCCGATTCCTCAAACTTGCGGCAGAAATCGAGCACGCCCTTGGTGTATTCGGTCGGCTGCTTCTCACCATCGAACAGCGCCTGGCCCTCATCTTGCTTGCCGACGACGCCGGCGGTCGGATCGAAACACAGCGAAAGATCGTCCGATTCCTTGTTCAGCTTGGCGAGAATGAAGGGATAGCGACGGATATAGGCCGGGACATAGACGTCCGGCACCAGCTTGCCGTCCTTGTCGATGAAGGTGTTGACGCTCTCGTTGAGCCCCATCAGCGCGATCGGCAGCGGCGCTTCGCCCGATGTGAACACGATCGGATAGTTGCGCTGGGCATCGATGAACTCGTCGACCGTGATCGGAATGGCGTGGGAGTGCGCCACGAACGAGGCATCCTTGAAGGTGCCCACCTTCCAGTCGGCGTGCTCGTTGCTGCTGAGCGGGAGCAGGTCCTTGTAGAACAACGGAAGTTGCGGCTGCGGAGCGCTGGCCATTGAATATCTCCAGGGTTTGGGAAAATAAAATCGATTGTGCCGAGGGGCCCGACAGGTTGCCGAGGGCGACGCCTGTCTCCTTCCCCGATGGCGGGGCCTTAGGCGCGTTCGCCCGATCGTGCAAGCCGCCAGCATGACAGCCCGTTATCGAGGGGCCGTTATCGAGGGGCCGTTATCGAGGGGCCGTTATCGAGCGCGCGGCTCAGGGGATAAGCTTGCCCGGGTTGAGCAGGCCCGCAGGATCGAGCGCCGCCTTGATCCTGCGCATCAGATCGAGCGCCACCGGATCGCCCAGCCGTGCAAGCTCGTCGCGCTTGAGCTGGCCGATGCCGTGCTCGGCGCTGATCGAGCCGCCCCATTGCGTGACGAGATCGTGGACCCGCGCGCTAACCTTCTTGCCTTCGTTTTCCTCCCACGCGCCGGGCGCGGAGCCCGGTGGGGCAAGCACGTGGAAATGGACGTTGCCATCGCCCAGATGGCCGAAGGCGGCGCCGGTCGTGCCGGGAAACTCGGCCTCGACCGCATCGATCGCGGCCAGGATGAACTCGGGCATCCGATCGACCGGCACCGAGATGTCGTGCTGCATCGCGGGGCCGCGGGCGCGCTCGGCGGGCGAGATCGCGTCGCGCAAGGACCACAGCTCCTGCGCCTGCGCCTCGCTTGCAGCGATGACGGCGTCCTCGATCAGGCCTTGTTCGAGCAGGCTCGCGAGCGCGCGCTCGAAGCGGGAGGAGAGCTCCGCCGGATCATCTCCGGTGCATTCGACCAGGGCATTCCATTCATGCGTTTCGCTGAGCGGTGGGCGCGCATCAGGCAGGTGCGCTAGCACACTCGCAAGGCAGTGGGCGGGCACAATCTCGAACCCCTCGAGCGCGCCGCCCAGCGTCCGGTCCATCGCCCGCAGCACGGCGCGCGCGGTGATGACGCTATCGAGCCCCAGCCACGCCACCGCGCGCGCGGCGGGCGCCGGGAGCAGCCGCAGCGTTGCCGCAGTGACGATCCCGAGCGTGCCTTCCGAGCCGATCAGGAGCTGCTTCAAGTCGAAGCCCCGATTATCCTTCTTGAGCGGGGTGAGCGCATCCAGCACTGCGCCATCGGCCATCACCGCCTCGATGCCGAGCACCTGCGCGCGCATCGTGCCGTAGCGCAGCACCTGCGTGCCGCCGGCATTGGTCGCGATCAGCCCGCCGATCGTGGCCGAGCCCTTTCCGCCCAAAGTCAGGGGAAAGCGCAAGTGATGGCGCTCCGCCTCCTCATGCAGCATCTGGAGGATCACGCCCGCCTCGCACACCGCCTGGCCCGCACCCGCGTCGAGCGAGCGGACCCGGTTCATCCGGCGCAGCGAGAGCAGGATCGCCTCGCCGTTTGCATCGGGCGTGGCGCCGCCGGACATGCCGCTGTTGCCGCCTTGCGGCACGATCGGCACACCGTGCCTTGCGCACAGCGCCACGAGCTGCGCGACCTCCTGGGTCGAAGCGGGCGATGCCAGCGCCAGCGCCGCGCCGTGATAGCGCCCGCGCCAGTCGGTCAGCCACGGTGCCATCGCGTCCGCATCGCGGGTCAGGCCCTTCTCGCCGAGCAGCGCGCGCGCCGCTTCGAGAAACGCCGCTCGCTGCCCGTCCGAGGCGAGCGAGGCCGCGCTGCGCAGCCCGCTCATTGTCGCACCCCCGCCGATTGTTGCACCCCCGCTGATTGTTGCACCTTAGTCACACCTTTCATGGCATCGCCCTTACCCCAGATGACAACCCAAGGCGAGCGGGGCATGAGTTAAGCCGGTGTTCAACCGGTTCTGATAGGCCCCCGCCGGTCAGGACAAACCGCGCCGGGGGGCGCTGTCCGGACTTTAGGGGCCATCGGGAGAGCTTGTTTCCACTGCCATGCTGCGTCACCTCGTCCTTTCCTGCTGCACCGCCCTCGGCGTGCTCGCGCTGAGCGCGGGCGCGCTGGCGGATGAGCCCGCAAAGGAGCGCAGCGGTCTGCCCGTGCCGCCGGGCGCCACCACGCCGCTCTCCGCGCTCCATCAGCACCAGACCTGGCCGCAGATCCGCATCGAGCAGCGCGTGGTCGTTCGCATCTCGCCCCAGCGCGAGGGCAACCGGCAGAACCTGCTCGCCAATCTCCCCCAGCGCGCGCTCAATTCCCGTTTCGAGGAACGCGAGACGGGCCGCTGCCTGCCGGTTTCCGGCATTGTCGGGGTGCAGACCGGGAGCGGCAATCGCCTGCTTTTGTTCATGCGCGATTCCAAGATCATGAGCCTCAATCTCGAGAAGGCCTGCCGCGCGCGCGATTTCTATTCGGGCTTCTATGTCGAGCGCGCCGAGGACGGGAAGCTGTGCATCGAGCGTGATCGGCTGCAATCGCGCAATGGCGCAAAGTGCGAGATCAGTCGCCTGCGCCAGCTTGTCGCGGTGAACGACTGATCCGGACGAGCGCCCCTGTTCGACTGGCGAGCAATTGCACGAGTGCCCGGGTTTTCTTGACTTTTGCGCCGCTATCGCCAATGGCGCAAACGACCGGGCGGAAGACGGGCAAAATGCTCATCGGCCGTCGGCCCAAGGCATTGGCGAAGAGCCACGGCCACGCACCCTGAAATGAACGAGCCCATGACCTTCGCCGATCTCGGCCTATCCGATAAATTGCTCAGCGCCGTCGCGGATGCCGGCTACACCGAGCCGACCGCGATCCAGGCCGAGGCGATCCCGACCGTGCTGATGATGCGCGACCTGATCGGCATCGCCCAGACGGGCACCGGCAAGACGGCAAGCTTCGTTTTGCCGATGATCGATATCATGGCAGAGGGCCGCCGGCGCGCGCTGATGCCGCGCTCGCTGATCCTCGAGCCGACGCGCGAACTTGCCGCGCAGGTCGCCGAGAATTTCGAGAAATACGGGAAGAACCACGATCTCAAGATGGCGCTGCTGATCGGCGGCGTGCAGATGGGCGATCAGCTCAAGCGTCTCAACGAGGGCGTCGACATCCTGATCGCCACGCCCGGCCGGTTGATGGATCTGTTCGAGCGCGGCAAGATCCTCCTCACCGGCTGCGAGCTGCTGGTGATCGACGAGGCGGACCGGATGCTCGACATGGGCTTCATTCCCGATATCGAGTTCATCTGCGACAAGCTCCCCGAGACGCGCCAGACCATGCTTTTCTCGGCCACCATGCCCGCGCCGATCGAGAAGCTCGCCAAGAAGTTCCTCAACAATCCCAAGCGCATCGAGACCACCCGCGCGGCCACCACCAACAAGGACATCACCGCCTTCAAGGTGCCGGTCAAGACCCAGCAGAAGCGCGAGACGCTGCGCTGGCTGCTCGAACACGATCATGTCGAGACCGCGATCGTTTTCGCCAACCGAAAGACCACCGTGCGCGATCTCAACAAGGGGCTCCAGCGTGACGGTTTCCGCAGCGGCGAGATCCACGGCGACATGGACCAGTCCTCGCGCCTGAAGGAGCTCGATCGCTTCAAGAAGGGCGAGATCAACATTCTCGTCGCCTCCGATGTCGCCGCGCGCGGGCTCGACATCAAGGGCGTCTCCCACGTCTTCAATTTCGACACGCCCTGGCACCCGGACGATTACGTCCACCGCATCGGCCGCACGGGCCGCGCGGGCGCCAAGGGGCGCGCGTTCACGCTGGTCGCCGGCGAGGATGCCGAGGCGATCGCGAATGTCGAGAAGCTGACCGGCGCGAAGATCAAGGTCTTCGGCAAGGAGGATGTGCGGGTCGATCTCGAAGAGCTGGTCGCGCGCGAGAAGGCGCGCGAATCCGAAGCGGAGGAACCGCGCGAGGAGCGTCCGAAGAAGCCGCGCCGCGCCCGGGATGAGGGGCGCGACGAAAAGCGCGACGAACGACGCGAGGGCGAACACGAGGAGCGTCCCAAGAAGCCACGCCGCGAGCGGGTCGCAAGGGGCGAGGACAAGCCAGCGCCTCATAAGTCGATACCCGGCCGCCGCAGTCGCGCAGATGACGAAGAGATTGTTCCTGCGGGCGAATGGAACGGGCCCAAGCCAGGGTTTCTCGATGTGGGCTTCGGCGGTTAAAGCTGCCGCTGCGGCTGGCTCAAGCGGCTTGCCGGCTTTACCCCACCACCGTCACGAAGCTGTCCAGCACGCGCTTGGTGCCGTGGCCCTCGAACTCGATCTCAAGCTTGTTGCCCTCCTGGTCGATCACGCAGCCCGTGCCGAACTTGGCGTGTTCCACCATCGCGCCGATGCGGATATCCGAGCGCGCCGGCCCAGCGAAATTCGCCGCCGAGCGGCCTGCTTCCGCGATGCGCTTCTGGGCCGTTTCGTAGCCTGAGGCGACCGCGCGCTGCCAGCCGGGGCCGCGCGCCCCTGCGCGATCGGGGCGGCTTTGCGCGACATGGGCGAACGGGTCTTCGTGTTCGGACCAGTTGGCCCGCCACAGCGAGGCGCCGCCCGTCAGCGTGGTTTCCTGCTCGATATGCTCCTCAGGCAGCTCCTCGATGAAGCGTGAGGGAATCGAGCTCACCCACTGGCCGTAGATCCGCCGGTTCGCCGCGTGCAGGATCAGGCAGCGGCGCCGCGCGCGGGTGATCGCGACATAAGCGAGGCGGCGCTCCTCCTCGAGGCTGGCGAGCCCGCCCTCGTCGATCGCGCGCTGCGAGGGAAACACCCCTTCCTCCCAGCCGACGCAAAAGACATGATCGAATTCCAGCCCCTTGGCGGCGTGGATCGTCATGATCGTCACCGTCTCCTCCCCGTCGCGCCCGTCGGTGTCCATGACGAGGCTGACATGCTCGAGGAAATCGCCGAGGCTCTCATATTCCTCCATTGCCCGGGCAAGCTCGGTGAGGTTATCGGCGCGGCCCGCGCTTTCGGCTGAGCGGTCTTTGGCGAGCATGTCGTTATAGCCCGATTCATCGAGCACGAGGCGCAGCAGATCGGCCGGGGAGAGCGCCTCGGCCGCCTCGCGCCAGTGGAGAAACTGGCGCAGCAAGGTGCCGATCGTGTTTGCCGCGCGCGCGGGCAGCTCGTCGCTGTCGGCGAGCTGGAGCGAGGCGGCGGCGAGCGGCAGCCCGGTCGCGCGGGCATGGCTGTGCATCCGCTCAAGCGTCTTGGCGCCGAGCCCGCGTTTGGGCTGGTTGTAGATTCGCTCGAAAGCGAGATCGTCCTGCGGCTGGGCGATCACTCGCAGGTAAGCGAGCGCATCGCGGATCTCGGCGCGCTCATAGAAACGGAAACCCCCGATGATCCGGTAATTCACCCCGATCTGGATGAAACGGTCCTCGAATTCGCGGGTCTGGTATTGCGCGCGCACGAGGATCGCGACCTCGTCCAGCGAAGCGCCCTCGCGCTCCAGCCGCTCGATCTCCTCGCCCACCCGGCGCGCTTCCTCGGGCGCGTCCCAGACGCCGATCACGCGGACCTTGTCGCCGCCATTGACCTTGGTCCACAGCGTCTTCTCGTGGCGCTGCGAATTGGCGCGGATGAGGCCCGAGGCCGCGCCCAGAATGTGCGGGGTCGAGCGATAGTTCTGTTCGAGCCGGACGACATGCGCGCCGGGAAAATCCTTCTCGAAGCGCAGGATATTGGCAACCTCCGCCCCGCGCCAGGAATAGATCGACTGGTCATCATCGCCCACCACGCAGATATTCTTGCGGGTCTGCGCCAGAAGCCGCAGCCAGAGATACTGGACGGCGTTGGTATCCTGATATTCGTCTACAAGGATGTAGCGGAAGCGCTGCTGGTACTCGCCGAGCACATCGGTGTGCTCGCGGAAGATGTTGAGCATGTGGAGCATGAGATCGCCGAAATCGCAGGCGTTGAGCGCCTTCAGGCGATCCTGATAAAGCCGGTACAGCGCCTCGCCGCGGCCATTGGCATAAGCCTCGTTCTCCACCGCATCGAGATCGCCCGGATTGAGCCCGCGGTTCTTCCAGCGGTCGATCAAACCGGCGAGCTGGCGCGCAGGCCAGCGCTTCTCGTCGAGATCGTTCTCGGTGATGAGCTGTTTCAGGAGCCGCAGCTGATCGTCGGTGTCGATGATCGTGTAGTTTTGCTGGAGCCCCACCAGCTCGGCATGGCGGCGCAGCATCTTGGCGCAGATCGAGTGGAAGGTGCCGAGCCACGGCATGCCTTCGCCGGGCTGCCCAAGATGGCGCGCAACTCGCTCGCGCATCTCGCGCGCGGCCTTGTTGGTGAAGGTGACGCACAGGATCTGAGAGGGCCAGGCGCGGCCCGTCGCCACCAGATGCGCGAGGCGCGCGGTGAGGGCCGCGGTCTTGCCCGTGCCCGCACCCGCGAGCATCAGCACCGGGCCCTCGGTGGTGAGCACCGCCTCGCGCTGCGGCGGATTGAGCCGCGCGGCATAGGGCGGGAGTTGCCCGTGTTCGGGCGAAGGGGCGGGGAGGTTGCTCATCTTGAAAACCTACGAACAAGTAGGGAACAAGGCGACCGCGCGCAAGCGCGGCCGCATGCTTATCGACCGAACCCTGCTGCTACACGGATCATCGCGCCGAGCCTTGTCTTCGGAACCTTGCGGCCCGCTCGCCCATTGATCTTGCATATGACGCAAGCAAACCAAAGGACTGACATCATGAAGAATCTCGTTTCAGGTGCGATCTCGGTTGCCGCCGTCGGCACGCTCGCCCTCGCGGCTCCCGCCATTTCGCAGGACAATTACAGCGCTCAGAACAAGGGCTATTCGTCCCAGCAGAAGGGCGACATGAACAGCAACAAGAGCAGCTATGACATCAAGGCCAAGAGCCCCGAGATCGTCGAGCGCAACAATCGCGGCAAGGCCACGAAGGTGCGCGTCGAGGGGACGGTCTATGATGTGTGCATGACGCAAGGGCAGGATGACTGCATCCAGCCGCGCGCAGCCGGCCTCAACTGGGGCGATGTTCCGCTCGCCTATTGGCCCGGTGATCGCGGCAATTCGATGCGCTAATCCCGCTCGAACATCATGAACCCGAAGCAAGAGGGACGGCCGCAGCGCCGTCCCTTTTCGTATGCGCTTTTCGTATGCGCTCAGATCTCGTGCATGGCCTTTCGCCCTTTCGTCCCGCGCTCGCCACTGCTCTCGGTCAAATGTGGCGGGAAGGGGGCAATACGAAAGGGGCCTGTGCGGCGGATCGGCGAGAGGGGCGTTCTAGCTGCATGAACCGGGCGAAGCGTTCGTCAGCAAAGCCCCTTGAAAGGAAAGAACAATGCCTAACCCCCTCGACTATCTCACCCCGGCCGCTCTTGGCCTTGGCCTTGTGATCGCCAGCGGCGCAAGCGCGCAGGAATACACTCAGCCGCCGGGCCAACCGGAGCAGGAAGAGCCGCAGGATCAGACGATCTACGACGATCCGATGGTGCAGTCGGACCCGATGGACACGGCTCGCAGCCGGATGATGAACCGGTCGGATGAGGATGCCGTCCCGCTCACGCCCGAGCAGCAGGCCGAACTCGGCACCTGGCCCGCCGATCAGCAGGAGGATTACAAGACCTGGCCGAGCGATGCGCGGGACTATTACTGGTCGCTCACGCCCTCGCGCCAGTCGCTCTACTGGAGCCTGCGCGACGAGGACCAGCGCCGCCTCCTCGACATGACGCCCGAGCAGCAGGAGGAGAGCTGGCGCTCGCTCGAGACGCGGATGGACACGCAAACGCCGCCTCCGCGCTGAGGCCGGGAGCCGACATGCAGCGCCCCCGTCCCCTCGCCGGGGCGGGGGCGTTTCGCTATGCGGCGCGCAGCAGCGTGAGGCGGGCCTTGCCGATCCGCCGTGTGCTCTCGATCGCGAGGCCCGCGATCTGCGGCTCCTCGTTGAACGCGGTTTCGAGCGCAATCCAGGTCGCGGGGCCGATCCAGCCGAGGCGCAGCATCCGGTCGAGCGCCACTTCGCCCGCGCCGGTGCGATAGGGCGGATCGGCGAGGATCAGGTCGAGCGGGGCGGAGGCCGGGCGCAGCGCCGTGACCGAGCCCGCCTCCACGGTGGCCCGCTCGCGCGCGCCCAGAGCGGCGATGTTGGCGCGGATCGCGGCGAGCGCCTCGCGCTCGTTCTCGACGAACAGGCAATGCGCCGCGCCGCGCGAGAGCGCCTCGAGCCCGAGAGCGCCCGATCCTGCGAAGAGGTCGGCAACGTGCAGCCCCTCGAAGCTGCCGAGCCGGCTCACCAGCATCGAGAACAGCGTCTCGCGGGTGCGGTCGGCGGTCGGCCGCGTGGTGTCGCCCCTGGGCGCGGTGAGCTTGCGGCCGCGCCAGTCGCCCGAGATGATCCGCATCGTCAGCGCTTCTTGAGGCTGCTCACGAACCGCTCGAGATCGCCCTTGCGGATGCGCGCGGCCTGCCCGCGCGGCAGGTCGCCGAGCGCGAAGGGGCCGTAGGCGGTGCGGATCAGGCGGTTGACGGTGAGGCCGAGATATTCGAGCACGCGGCGCACTTCGCGGTTCTTGCCCTCGGTGATGGTGAGTTCGATCCACTGGTTGCGGCCCCCGCCACCTCCGGCGCTGCGTTCGAGATTGGCATCGATCGGGCCATAGCGCATCCCGTCGATCTCCACCCCCTCGATCAGCGCCTCCAGTTGATCCTGGCTGACCTCGCCGAAGGCGCGCGCGCGGTAGGTGCGCGGGATCCCTGAAGAGGGCAGCTCCATCAGCCGCTTGAGCGCGCCGTCATTGGTGAGCAGCAGCAATCCTTCGGTGTTGAGATCGAGCCGCCCGATCGGCATGAGGCGCGGGGTTTCGGGGGGAAGCGCGTTGACGAGCGCGTCGTAGATCGTCGAGCGTCCGGCCGGGTCACGCTCGGCGGTGATGAGGCCGGTGGGCTTGTGAAAGGCATAGAGCTGCGCGGGCTCGGGCGCGGCGACGGGCTTGCCATCGACGCTGACACCCCTGAGGCTGGTAAGGAAGGTCGCCGGCGTTGTGACCGGCTTGCCTTCCAGCGTCACGCGCCCCTCGGCGATCATCCGCTCGATCTCGCGGCGGCTGGCGATCCCGGCGCGCGCGAGCAGCTTGGCGATACGGTCGCCTTCGGGGCGGTCTTCCGCCTGTTTCGGATTGGTGGGCATCAGCCGCCCTTAGGCGCTCAGCGCACCTTGCACAATCGCATCGAACCGCGCGATCCCGCCCTCGAGCGTGCCGAGCGTGAGCTCGGTGATCGCGCCGCTCTCGAGCCCCTGTTGGCCGAGCTCCGCCGCGCGGAAGTCTTCCGAGGCGAACACCCCGCCATCGAGCAGCGCCCAGCTGCGCTCCCAGTGGTCGCGCGCCTTGTCGGTCGCGGGGGCTTCCGGGATGAGCATGAAATCCTCGACCAGCGTTTCACCCACCGCCTGCGGCATCAGCACCATGACGTTGACGTAGTCGGGGCTGGGAACGATCACGGTGCCCGGCAGCAGCTGGTAGGCGAAGGTGACGACGCGGCGCAGCGCGGCCATGTCCGACAGGTCGATCGCGGCCATGTCCTCGAGCCGCCCGACCGCGCTGCGCATGTGCGGGCCCACGCTGTCGCCGCTCGTGATGCCGTCCTTGAAGAACGGGCCGATCGTGTTCGCGTGAAGGCGGGTGACATGGTAGCTTTCAAGAAAGGCGTCCATGATGAGCTTCCAGTTGCCCTTCACGCGGTGCGTCTTGCGGCGGAAGAGATGCGCATGGGGGAGCCCGAAAGCGGCCATGTCCTCGCCGATCGTGCGCGCGTGGCTGAAATCGGCGCCTTCTTCGGGGGCGAACCAGATGAGCCCGCCCGCCTCGATGCTGGGGAGCTCGACGAGACCCATCGCGCCCTTGTCGAGCCCCGGGAAGGTCTCGGGGCGGGGCAGGGCGAGGAGCTTGCCGTCGAGCCGGTAGGTCCAGGCGTGGTAGGGGCACACGAGCCGCTTGGCGCAGACCGCCTCCTTGCCCTCGACCAGCCGTGTGCCGCGATGGCGGCAGACGTTGAGAAAGACGTGCACCGCCCCGTCCGCATCGCGGGTCAGCAGCAGCGGGCGCCCCGTCGCATCGTGGGGCAGCGCCATGCCGTTCTCGGGCAGCAGCGCGGACGGCGCGATCACCTGCGGCAGCCGGTCGAACAGCGCCGCCTTTTCGCGCGCGAAGTGCGCAGGATCGGTGTAGCGCGAAGCGGGTACGCGGGCGACCCCTTCGCTGAGACGCCCCTCGCCATGCCGGATCGCCTCGGCGAGCGCGATCTGGCCGGGCGTCGCGCGCAAGGCGGGCATATCTGTTGTCGGGGCATTCATCGCGGCGTTTCCATAAGTCTCTCCCATGGCTAATGGTGCCACGCGAAGCGCGCGAGCGGAAGGGCCTTGAATGAACGAGACGACTGCAACCAAACCCGGCATCGCGCAGGTGCTGCGCGCGATGGGGCAGCGCAAGACCGGGTTCATGGCGCTGTTCGGCTTTGCGAGCGGGCTGCCCTTCGCGCTGTTTCTGGGGACGCTCTACGCCTGGCTGTCCGAGGCCGAGGTGGAGCTCGAGACGATGGGCGTGTTCTCGCTGATCGGGCTCGCCTATGCCTTCCAGTTCCTGTGGTCGCCGCTGATCGACAAGGTCGACCTGCCCTTCTTCCAGCGGCTGGGGCGGCGCAAGCAGTGGATGGTGCCCGCGCAAATCCTGCTCGGCGCGATCCTTGTCGCGATGAGCGCGCTCGAGCCCAAGAGCCAGCTCGGCTGGTTCTCGCTCCTCGCCGGGATCGGCGCCTTCGCCAGCGCCACGCAGGACATCGCGATCAACGCCTGGCGCATCGACGTCGCCGACGAGAAGGCGACGATCGACATCCTCTCGACCGTCTACCAGATGGGCTTCCGCCTCGCCTCGCTGGTGGGAGGCGCGTTCGGGCTCATCATCGCGGCGCGGATCGGCTGGCCCGAGACCTACCTGCTGATGGGCGCGATCCTGCTCGCGATCGGGTTCGTGGGCCTGTTCGCGCCCGATGCCGATGCGGGATCGGATGATCTGAGGACTGCGAACGATGCGCAGATCGTGGGTTTGCGCAAGGCGGGCGAGCTGCGCCCGGAAGTGCGCGCGCGCGCGCTCGGCGTGGTCGCGCTGCTGTGGGCAGGCGCGGTCGGCACGGTGCTCACCTTCATGATCCTCTCGCTCACCAACGCGCCCGAGGATCGCCCGAACCCGACCGATTTCACGCTCACCTGGGGCCCGGTCATCATCATCGCGACCGTGGTCATCCCGGCGCTCATCGCCGGGTGGCTCGCCGGGCAGCAGCGCGACGGGCGCAACCTGCTCGAAGCGGATGCCAGCCCCACTGCGGCGGGCGGCTTTGTGATGGATCATCTCTATCGCGCGCTGCTTTTGCCGCTGGTCGAATTCGTCGGGCGGATGGGCTGGAGCCTCGTCCTCATCCTCGCGCTGGTGCTCACCTACCGCATCTGCGATGCGATCTGGGGCACCTTCGCCTATCCGTTCTATCTGGGCGAGCTCGAATACACCAATGACGAGGTCGCCTTCGCCTCCAAGTTCTTCGGCGTGGGTGCGATCATCGCCGGGCTGGCGCTCGGCGGCTACATGCTGACCGTCATCGGGCGCATGTTCACGCTCACCCTTGGCGCACTGCTCGCGGCGCTCACCAACCTGCTCTACGCCGATCTCGCGGTAGGCGGGGCGAACATGCAGGCGGCGAGCGATGCGATCGGCTTTACCGCGCTGATCGTGCAGGTGCCCGTGATCGGCAGCCCGGAGCTTGCCAAGCTGACCTTCACGATCATGTTTGAAAACCTTGCGATCGGGATTGCGGGCGCGGCCTATATCGCCTGGCTGTCCTCGATCGTCTCCAAGCAATACAGCGCGGTGCAATTCGCGCTGCTCTCCTCGCTCACGCTGCTCGTCGGCACGCTCGGGCGTGGGGCGCTGGGCGAGATGATCGAGAACCAGGGCTATTTCGAGGTGTTCGTGCTGACGACGCTGATCGGCCTTGTCGCGGTCGCGCTGTGCCTTGCCGAATGGTATCGCGAGGCGCGCTCGCGCGGCCGGGCGGGGGTGATCGCGCCCGAGCCAGCGCCTGCCGAGTGAGGGGCCGAGTGAGGGGCCGAGTGAGCGGCTAGTCGGGCAATTCGCCGTTGAGCTCCAACGCCTCGCCCACGAGATAGAGCGAGCCTGCGATCACCACCTTGCGCCCGTCCGGCGGCAGGCCGGCGATGGCGCTCGCGAGATCGGGCGCGGCGCCGATATCCGCGCCGAACGCTTCGGGCGGATGAAAGTCGCGATCCTTGAGCGGGACGATGGTGATGCTCGCCGCCGCCCGGCGCAGCGGCTCGAGGATCGCCTTCGGGTCCTTGGTCGACATCATGCCGAGGATGAGGTGGATCTTGTCCTCGCCCCGGTGCTGTGCCCAGTGCTGTGCCCAGTGCTTTGCCCAGTGCTTTGCCAGCGCTGCGCCCGCGCTTGCATTGTGGCCGCCGTCGATCCACACCTCGCGCCCGCCGGTCAGCGGACCGTCGGCGAGAAGCTGCATCCGCCCCGGCCAGACTGCGCTTTCGAGCCCCGCCGCGATCGCTTCGCTGGAGACTTGGATTCGGCTCTGGTGGCGGATCATCGCCACCGCGAGCCCCGCATTCCTGAGCTGATGCGGACCCTTGAGGCTAGGCAGCGGGAGCAGCAGTTCGCCCATGCGATCGCGATAGATGTGGCGCGCCTCGCCATCGATCCGCTCGAGCTTGTTTGACCAATCGTGGCCGTGAAGCCCGAGCGTTGTGCCCACGCTCTCGGCGCGCACGATGATCTGGCTGGTCGCCTCGGGCACCTGATCGAGCGCGAGCAGCGGCACGCCGCGCTTGGCGATCCCCGCCTTCTCGAATGCGATCCGCGCCATCGGCGGCTTGGGCGTGCCGCGCTCCGGGCGCAGCAGGAACTGCTCGTGATCGAGGCCGAGCGCCGCGATCCCGCTCACTGCGACGACGCCCGCCTCAAGCACGTTGGTCGCATCGAAGCGCCCGCCCATGCCAACCTCGACCACGCAGGCATCGGCGGCCACGCGGCTGAAAGCGAGGAAGGCGGCGGCGATCGTCACCTCGAAGAAGCTCGGGCCAAGCCCGCTCGCCTCGTCGAGCACCTCCTCGAGCAGGTCGGCCAGCGCGTCGTCCTCGATCAGCCTGCCGGCGAGGCGAATGCGCTCGTTATAGCGCACGAGGTGGGGGCTGGTGGTGACATGGACCGCCTTGCCCTCGGCTTCGAGGATCGCGCGCAGGAAGGCGCAGACCGAGCCCTTGCCGTTGGTCCCCGCAACATGGAAGACGGGCGGCAGGCGGCGGTGGGGATAGCCCAGCCGCTCCATCAGCGCGGTGATCGTCTCGAGCCCGAAGCGCCCCTGCGGGATGCTGAGCGCGGCGAGCCGATCGAGCTGCGCCTGGACGCGAATGTTGTCGGAGCGCCCGAAATCCATCGCTCTGGCGCGCTCTGTTCTAGGCCGCCATCGGCTGGAGATAGCCCAGCACCTGCGCCAGCCTCCCTTTCAGCTCATGGCGCTCCACGACCATGTCGACCATGCCGTGCTTGTGGAGATATTCGGCGCGCTGGAAGCCTTCGGGCAATTGCTCGCGGATCGTATCCTGGATCACTCGCTGGCCGGCGAAACCGATCAGCGCGCCGGGCTCGGCGATGTGGATATCGCCGAGCATGGCGTAGCTCGCGGTGACGCCGCCGGTGGTGGGATCGGTGAGCACGACAATGTAAGGCAGCCCTGCGGCTTTGAGGCGCCGCGTCATCACGGTCGCGCGGGGCATCTGCATGAGGCTGAGGATGCCTTCCTGCATCCGCGCGCCGCCCGCCGCGGTGACGACGATGAAGGCGCATTTGCGGCTCAGCGCGCGCTCCGCCGCCGCGCAGAACGCCATGCCGACCGCCATCCCCATCGAGCCGCCCATGAAGCCGAAATCCTGCACGCCCACGAGCGCGGGCTGGCCCTCGATCGTGCCCGAGGCGGCGACGAAGGCGTCCTCGTGCGGATTGGCGGCGCGCGCGGCCTTGAGGCGATCGGTGTAGCGCTTGGTGTCCTTGAACTTGAGCGGATCTTCCTCGACTCTGGGCAGCGGGAGCAGCTCGAAGCCCGGATCGAGCAGCAGCGCCAGCCGCCGGTCAGCCCCGATGCGCCCATGGTGGCCGCAGCGCGGGCAGACCGAGAGGTTTTCCTCATATTCGGCGACGAACAGCATCTCGTGGCAGTTGGGGCACTTGATCCACAGATCCTTCTCGGTGCTCTTCTTCTGCTCGCCGAAACCGAGCGAATTGCGGACCCGATTGAACCAGCTCATGCGCTCTTCTCCTTGACCGTGGCTGTCTCGATCGCGGCGACCATGCGCGCGGTGAGATCGCGCAGATGCGCGGGCGCCTTGTCGCCGTGCTCGCCAACGAGGTCGACCAGCGCCGAGCCGACCACGACGCCGTCTGCCACGCGCGCGATGGCGGCGGCCTGCTGCGGCGTGCGCACGCCGAAGCCGACCGCGACAGGGAGGTCGGTTTGCGCCTTGAGAGCCTTGAGCGCCGCCTCGATCGAGCCTTGCGCGGCTTGTTGCAGCCCGGTGATCCCGGCGACCGAAACGTAATAGAGGAATCCGCCGGAGCCCTCGAGCACGCGCGGCAGGCGCGCCGCATCGGTGGTGGGGGTGGCGAGGCGGATGAGATCGATGTCCGCGGCGCGCAAGGCGGGGCCGAGCTCGCCATCCTCCTCGGGCGGGATGTCGACGCAGATCACCCCGTCGACGCCCGCCTTGGCGCATTGCTGCGCAAACCATTCGGCCCCGCGCCGGATCATCGGATTGGCATAGCCCATGAGCACGAGCGGCACGTCAGGATGGCGCGCGCGAAAGTCGGAGGCGATGCGCAAGACTTCCGCCGTGGTGGTGCCCGCGCCCAGCGAACGCAGGTTCGCCGCCTGGATCGCGGGGCCGTCGGCCATCGGATCGGTGAACGGCATGCCCAGTTCGATCACGTCCGCGCCCCCTTCGATCAGCGCATCGAGATTGGCCGCCGTGTCGCCGTCACCGGCGGTGACGAAGGCGACGAAAGCGGGACGGGGCTTGGCGAAGGCTGAGGCAAGCCTCGTCACATCGCCACTCCCAGATGCTCGGCGACGGTGAAGATGTCCTTGTCGCCCCGGCCGCACAGATTCATCAGGATGATCTCATCCTCGCGCATCTGCTTCGCGCGGCTTGCCACCGCCGCAATCGCGTGGGCGGGTTCGAGCGCGGGGATGATGCCCTCGGTCCGGCACAGCAGCTGAAAGCCCTCCAGCGCCTCTGCATCGGTGATGGCGATATATTCGACCCGGCCTGTCTCCTTGAGCCAGGCGTGTTCGGGGCCGATGCCGGGATAATCGAGCCCGGCGCTGATCGAGTGGCCCTCGGTGATCTGGCCGTCCTCGTCCTGCAGGAGATAGGTCTTGTTGCCATGCAGCACGCCCGGCGCGCCGCCGAGCAGCGAGGCGGCGTGTTCATCGCCTTCAAGCCCGTGGCCCGCCGCCTCGACGCCGAGCATCTTCACGTCCGGATCATCGAGGAAGGGGTGGAACAGGCCCAGCGCATTCGAGCCCCCGCCGATGCAGGCGACCAGCAGATCGGGCAGGCGCCCGGTTCGGTCGAGCATCTGCGCGCGCGCCTCGGTGCCGATCACGCTCTGGAAGTTGCGCACCATCTCGGGATAGGGATGCGGGCCGGCGGCGGTGCCGATGATGTAGAAGGTATCGTGCACATTGGCGACCCAATCGCGCAGCGCATCGTTCATCGCATCCTTCAAGGTGCCGCGCCCGGTGGTGACGGGGATCACTTCTGCGCCCAAGAGCTTCATGCGAAAGACGTTGGGCGATTGCCGCTTCACGTCTTCAGCGCCCATATAGATGACGCAAGGCAGGCCAAACCGCGCGCACACGGTGGCGGTGGCGACGCCGTGTTGCCCGGCGCCCGTCTCGGCGATGATCCGGGTCTTGCCCATGCGGATCGCGAGCAGGATCTGGCCGATGCAATTGTTGATCTTGTGCGCGCCGGTGTGATTGAGCTCGTCGCGCTTGAACCAGACCTGCGCGCCTTTTGCGGGCTGCGCGTCCTTGCGCAGTTCCTCGGTCAGCCGCTCGGCGAAATAGAGCGGCGAGGGGCGGCCGACATAATGCGTCAGCAGGTCGTCGAACTCGGCCGCGAAGGCCGGATCGGCCTGCGCGCGGCGGTATTCGCGCTCAAGCTCGAGCACCAGCGGCATCAGAGTTTCGGCGACATAGCGCCCGCCGAAGGGGCCGAAATGGCCGCGCTCGTCCGGCTGGGTGCGGAAGGAATTAGGGTGCGTGTTCATAGGCGAGCTGCCTTGCAGAAGGCGACGATCTTGTCCACGTCCTTGATGCCGGGGGCGCGCTCGACCCCGCTCGAGACATCGACCAGCGGCGCCCCCGTCTGGCGCACCGCCTCAGCGACATTGGCCGGGGTGAGCCCGCCCGCAAGGCCCCATGGCGCGGCGTGGCGGTGGCCGGCGAGCACGTCCCACCCGAACGCCTCGCCATTGCCGCCCGGCAGCGCCGATCCCTTGGGGGCAGGCGCATCGTAGAGGAGGCGATCGGCGATCCCGGCATAGGCCGCCCCTGCCTCGAGCGAGGCACGGTCCTTAACGGGCAGCGCCTTCCACACCTCGAGCCCGGTGCTCTGCTTGACCATGGCGAGCGCTTGTGCAGGCTCTTGCCCGTGAAACTGGATGATGTCCGGGCGCAGCGCGTTGACGAGGTTGGCGAGTGTAAGCCCGTCGGGATCCACCACCAGCACCACCGTCTTGACCTCGCGCGGGACTGCGCCGCGCAGGCGTGCGCCGGCATCGAGATCGACATGGCGCGGGCTCCTGGGGAAATGGACGAGCCCGATATGGCTCGCGCCGCTGTTTGCGGCAGCGGCGATCGTCTCGGGGCTCGAGAGGCCGCAGATCTTGATGAGCGGGGCAGTCATTGCGGCGGCGTTACGCCCCTGCGAGCCGCTTTTCCAGCACGACGAAGGTGATCGGCGGATCGCGCGGCACGGGGAAGGGGCGGGTCTCGCCGGTCAAGACATAGCCGCGCCGCTCATACCACGCGATGAGGCTCATCCGGCTGTCGATCACGGTCATCTCCAACCTCGCGGCTCCGCCCGCGCGTGCGTGGCCTTCCGCTGCATCGAGCAGCAATCGCCCGAGGCCTGCCGACTGGCGCAGCGGCGCAACGCACAGCATCCCGAGATAAGCGAGCCGAGATGCCCTGCGCGTCAACGCGACGCAGCCGATCAACGCTTCTCCGCCAGCTTCCTCGTCGTGCGCTGTGAGAATGGTGACGGCCGGATCGGCGAGCAGCGCCGCGAGCTCGTCCGCGCCGACCCGCTCATCGTCGAGAATGTCGGCCTCGTGGTTCCAGCCCGCGCGCGCGGTATCGCCGCGATAGGCAGCCTCGACGAGCCCCTTGAGGCAAGGCGCATCCGCGAGCGTTGCAGGCGCGATCCGTATCCCGGCCATCGTCAAGCGTTCTGGATCAGCCGCAGGAGCGATCCATCGGGATCAATCAGATAGGCGATGGTGAGCCCGCTATCCTCGCGCCGGGGCGGATGGTATCGCGGGATCGCCTTGTCCGCTTGGGGCACGCCGCTCGCCTCGACTTGCGCCATCATCGCGGGGAGGTCGTCGAGCCGGATGCAGCAGCTGAACCAGCTTTCCTCCGGAACCAATTGGGGATGAGGGAAAAACTCGAGCACGGCGCGACTGCCCCCGGGACCGCGATGCAGGATCATCCAGCCCGCATCGCGATAGCCCTCCACGAAGCCAAGCTTCGCGTAGAACTCCAAGGTCCTCGTGAAATCGCGCGAAGGCAGGTTGGGACTGGCAAGGTCGGCCATCGCCTCGAGCCTAGAGCGTTCCCTCGATTGCGCGGGCGGCGGCAACGGGGTCTTCGGCGCGCGTTATCGGCCGGCCGACCACCAGCACGCTCGCCCCGTTGTCGCGCGCCGAGCGCGGGGTGACGACGCGTTTCTGATCGCCCGTCCCGCTCCCCGCGAGCCTCAGGCCGGGGACGACGAAGAACCCGTCGCGCCATTGCTTGCGCACCGCGCCCACTTCGCGGCCCGAGCACACGATCCCATCGAGCCCGGCCTTGTGCGCCAGCTCTGCAAGACGCATCACCTGAGTCTCGGCGCTGCCATAGACGCCGGTGGCGGTGAGATCGGAGGCGTCCATGCTGGTGAGCGTGGTGACGCCGATCACCTTGCACCCATCGGCGGCGGCGGCCTTGGCATCCTCCATCATCGCGCGCCCGCCGCTCGCATGAACGGTGACGATCGCGGGCTCGTAGACATGCACCGCCTGCATGGCGGCTGCGACCGTGTTGGGGATGTCGTGAAATTTCAGGTCGAGGAAGATCGGCAGACCCACATGCGCAATCTCGTGGACGCCGTGGCTGCCATGCGCGCAGAAGAATTCGAGGCCCAGCTTGACCCCGCCGATATGCGCCTTGACCCTCTCGAGCAGGGCCTTGGCGGGTTCGATCTGCGGCAAGTCGAGCGCAAGATACAGCGGATTGCTCATGCAGCCTCTTATCGAGTGGTGTCGGATGGTGTGGGCGAGAGCGTATCCCCCGGTTTCGCCGGTTCATCCACCGGACTTTTCACAGGGTTGTCCACTGGCTTGTCGTCATCCGCCTGCGCCGCCTCCTCCGGCTCGTGACGGCGCTGCAGCGCGTTCGAGCGCGCGGCGTTCTCGAGGCTGCGGATCCGGCGCTTGAGGCTCCACTTGACGCTGCGGTGATAGGCCCACATCGGCACCAGCCCGGCGAGGAAGGCGACGATGACGAGGGCAGGCACCTTCGTTTCGAGCACGAGGTTCTCCCACAGCGTCACCTCGACCGGATCCCAGTTGAAGAACGAGAACGCGAGCAGCGCAAACAGGATGAGAACCCAGATGATGGTGCGCACGACCTGCATGGGTGTTGTGTTCCCCTTTCTTGCGCGAGCGATGCCGCCCTGTTTCAGCGCGCGACCTTAGGCGATTTGGCGCGCCTGTCCAATCTGCCCCGCGATCGCCGCTTTGTCCCGCCTCAGCCGAACACCCGCGCGAAGATCGTGTCGACATGAGCGAAATGGTATTCGAGATCGAACTTTTCCGCGATCTCCTCCTCGCTCAGCGCGGCGCGCACCTCGGGATCGGCCTTGAGCAGCTCGAGAAGCGAGAGCGCGCCCGAGCTTTCCCACACCTTCATCGCATTGCGCTGGACCAGCCGGTAGGCATCCTCGCGGCTCACCCCGGCCTGTGTCAGCGCGAGCAGCACGCGCTGCGAATGGACGAGCCCGCCCATGCTATCGAGGTTCTTCATCATCCGCTCAGGGTAAACCAGCAGCTTGTCGACGACTCCGGTGAGCCGCGCGAGCGCGAAATCGAGCGTGATCGTGGCATCCGGGCCGATGAAGCGCTCCACGGAAGAGTGCGAGATGTCGCGCTCGTGCCACAGCGCGACATTCTCGAGCGCGGGCAGGGCATAGGCGCGGATCATCCGCGCTTGCCCGGTGAGGTTCTCCGTCAGCGCCGGGTTGCGCTTGTGCGGCATGGCCGAGGAGCCCTTCTGGCCGGGCGAGAAATATTCCTCCGCCTCCAGCACCTCGGTGCGCTGCAAGTGCCGGATCTCGACCGCGAGCCGCTCGATCGAGCCGGCGATCACCGCGAGCGTTGCAAAGAACATAGCGTGGCGGTCGCGCGGGATCACCTGCGTGCTGATCGGCTCGATCGCGAGGCCGAGCTTTCGGGCCACATATTCCTCCACCGCGGGATCGATATTGGCGAAGGTGCCGACCGCGCCCGAGATAGCGCAGGTCGCGATCTCGGCGCGGGCCGCCACCAGCCGCTCGCGGCAGCGGGCGAATTCGGCATAAGCCTGGGCGAGCTTGAGACCGAAGGTCACGGGCTCGGCGTGGATGCCGTGGCTGCGCCCGATCGTGGGCGTGTAGCGGTGCTCCTCGGCGCGGCGCCTGAGCGCCTCGAGCAGCGCATCGAGATCGGCGAGCAGGATGTCGCTGGCGCGTGCGAGCTGGACCGAGAGGGTGGTGTCGAGCACGTCGGAAGAGGTCATCCCCTGGTGCATGAAGCGCGCTTCCTCGCCCACCTCACCGGCGACCCAGGTGAGAAAGGCGATGACATCATGCTTGGTTACGGCCTCGATTCGATCGATCGCCTCGACGTCGATCGCAGGGTTCCTCGCCCACCAGTCCCACAGCGCCTGAGCCGCCGAAGCGGGCACCACGCCGAGCTCGGCAAGCTTGGTGGTCGCGTGCGCCTCGATCTCGAACCAGATGCGAAACTTTGCCTCCGGCTCCCACAGGGCTGACATTTCGGGGCGGGCATAACGCGGGACCACGGCGATTTCCTTCGGCTCGTCTTCGGGGATGCGGCGCGGCTATGCGCGCGAGCGCCGCTTGGCAAGGGGCGGAGTGAACGCGACGCAGCGCTAGAGCAGCCCCTTGGCGCGCAGCGACACATGCCCCTCGCGCCCGATGATGACGTGATCGTGCAGCGTCACCCCTAGCAATTGTCCGGCCTCGGCGATGCGCTGGGTGATCTGGATATCGGCCCGGCTCGGCTCGGGATTGCCGCTTGGGTGGTTGTGGACGAGGATCAGTGCCGCCGCGCCCAGGTCCATCGCCCGGCGGATCACCTCGCGCGGATGGATCGCGGCCTCGTCGATCGAGCCTTCGGAGAGGTGATGGTCGTCGATCAGGCGGTTCTTGGTGTCGAGATAGAGCACGCGCACCCGCTCGACGGTGAGGTGTGCCATGTCGATCGCGAGATAGTCGAGAAGCGCCTGCCAACTCGAGAGGAGCGGCTTGTCCTTGAGTTCGCTGCGCGCCATGCGCCGGGCTGCAAGGGCCACGCTCTTGAGCGCGGCGGCGCTCGTCTCGCCCATGCCCTTGACCCGCTGGAGCGCGGCCGCATCGGCGTTGAGCACGCCCGCGAGCGAGCCGAATTGCGCAAGCAGAGCCTTGGCGATCGGCTTGGTGTCGCCCTGGCGGATTGCGGCGAAGAGGAGATATTCGAGCACCTCGTAATCGGCGAGGGCTTCCGCGCCGCCCCTCAGCAGCCGCTCGCGCAGGCGCGCGCGGTGGCCCTGGCCTGCGATCTTGCCGGCATCGCTCGCGGCGGGGGGCGGTGCGGCGGGCATGGGCGACTCGCCGAAATCGAAGCCTTGCGCTGAACCGTCGCCCTGTTGATTATCCGGACCCGACACCCCGTCCCCCGTCTGCCCGCCATGGCGCTCGTTTGCTTCATTGCCTTTGCCGGGAGCCTCGCGCAAGGGTTGCGCAAATGGCGTCTCCCCCGAACAGCCCCGAGACCGCAGCTGGCGTGGCGGCGCGCCAAGGACGCTGGCGCCGTGCCGCCGCATGGGCTGCCGCAGCATTGGTCCTCGCGGTGCTGACCGCAGCGACGCTCGCCTGGCTTCGGCGCGATGCGATCGCTGGCGATCTGATCGATCAGGCGCTCGCGCAAAGCGGCCTGGAGGCGCGCTACGACATCGTCGCGATCGGCCCGCAGCGGCAGGTGATCGAGAACCTCGTCATCGGCGATCCCGCCACGCCCGATCTCAGGGTCGGGCGGATCACGGTCGCGATCGGCTATGGCTGGCGCGGGGCGTCCGTCGAACGGGTGACGATCGAAGGCGCACGCCTGTTCGGCAGATACCGGGATGGAACGCCCAGCTTCGGCGCGCTCGACAAGCTGCTTTTCGCCGAAACCCAGGAACGGGCGGGGCTTCCCTCGCTCGATGTGCGGCTGATCGACACAGGCGCGCGGATCGAAACCGATTACGGCCTCGTCGGCGCGAGCCTTGCGGGCGAGGGGAACGTGCGCGACGGCTTTTCCGGCCGCCTTGCGCTGACCACGCCCGGCTTGGGCAGCGAGGGATGCCGCGCGAGGGCACTCACCGCCTATGGCACGCTCACCACGCAGGCGGGCGCCCTGCGCTTCGAGGGGCCGCTGCGGATGCGAGCGCTCGCCTGCCAGGGCCTGCGGCTTGCGGCGGCCGATATCGGCAGCGTGCTGCGCCTCGATGACAGCTTCGGCGCGCTCGCGGGCGAGTTCGCGGTCGAGGGCGAACGCCTCGCGGCGGCGGAAGCGACGCTGGCGGCGGTCTCGGGCGATGTCCGGCTGGGCATTCGCGAAGGGCGGGTGACGGTCAGCCACGATCTGGCAGGCAAGGGGCTTGCCTCGCGCTATGCAAGCCTTGGCCGCATCTCGCTCGAGGGGCGGCTGAGAAGCTCGGTCGATTTCGCGCAGGCCGATTGGTCGGGGAGCTTTTCCGGGGAGGGGATCGCGGCCGGGCGGGCGCTCGGTGACACGCTTGCGCCTGCCCGGACGGGGAGCCGTCGGACGCTCGCCGAGCCGTTGCTGGCGCGGCTCGAGCAGGGCTTGCGCTCGGCGCTCACGGGCGCGCGCGCCGCCGGCGAGGCGACCTGGCGGCTGCGCGGCGGCGAGCAGGCACTGGTGATCCCCGAAGCGCATCTCGAGAGCGCCCGCGGCACGCGCGTATTCGCGCTCTCGCGGGCGAGCTGGAGCGCGCGCGGGCACGCGGGCAGTGTGCCGCAACTTGCCGGCAATTTCCTCGTCGGTGGGTCGGACCTGCCGCAGATCAATGGCCGCATGGAGCAGATGCGCGGTGGGGAACTGGCCCTGCGCCTCGCCATGTCGCCCTATCGCGCGGGCTCGGCCATGCTCGCGGTGCCGAGCCTGCAACTGCGCCAGCTCCCGAGCGGGCAGGTGCGCTTTGCTGGACGGATCGAGGCAAGCGGGGCGATCCCGGGCGGTGCGGTCAGCGCCCTCGAATTGCCGCTCGAGGGTGCGATCGGGCCTGCGGGCGTGACCGAGATCGGACGTGCGTGCACGCCCGTCCGGTTCGCCGCGCTGCGGATGCAGGATCTCGCTCTCAAGGGGCGGGCATTGACCTTGTGTCCGCGCGCTAACGCGGCGCTGCTGCGTTATGACGGCAAACTGTCGATCGACGCGCTGACCGGGCCGCTCGAACTCACCGGCGCAATCGAAGAAACCGAGATGCGGTTGGCGGTGCAGGAGGCACGCATGCGCTATCCCGGCGCATTCGCGCTCACGCGGGTCTCGGCCCGACTGGGCGAGGCTGAGCGGGCGATCGAGCTCGCGGCGCAGAGTCTCGAGGGCACGCTAGGCGAGGAAATCGGCGGGCGTTATTCCGAAGGCGAGGCGCGGATCGGCGCGGTGCCGCTCGATTTCTCGGGGCTCAGCGGGCGCTGGCGCTACGCCGATGGCGCAGTGCGGATCGAGGATGCGCGCCTCACGCTTTCCGAGCGCACCGAAGGGATGGCGCTGGCCCGGTTCGAGCCGCTGGCTGCGAGCGATGCCACGCTGACGATCAGCGACACCGATGTGACCGCCAGGGCGCTCCTGAAAAACCCGCGCACCGGCGCAGCGATCACCGAAGTCACCATCCGCCACGACCTTGCCGAGGGCACGGGAAATGCACTGCTCAGGGTCGATCGCCTGACCTTCGGGAATGGGCTGGACCTCGAAGACCTCTCCGCGCTGACCAAGGGCGTCATCGCCTACACCGACGGCACGATCAGCGGGGAAGGGCGCATCAGCTGGACCCCCGATGACGTGACGAGCACCGGCACCTTCAGCACCGAGCGCCTTGATTTCGCCGCCGCCTTCGGCCCGGTCCGTGCGCTCAAGGGCACGATCGAGTTCAGCGACCTCCTCGGCCTGACCACGGCGCCCGACCAGGTGATCGAGATCGGCGCGATCAATCCGGGGATCGAGGTGCTCTCGGGGCGCGTCGTCTTCACCCTGCGCGAGGGCACCAATATCGATGTCGCGAGCGGGCGCTGGCCGTTCATGGGCGGCGAGCTCGTCATGCGCCCGGTCGCCCTTCGATATGGCGAGGGCGAAGAGCAGCGCTACACTTTCGAGATCATCGGGCTCGATGCGGCCAAGTTCGTGGCGCAGATGGAGCTCGCCAATATCGGCGCGACCGGCACCTTCGATGGCACCGTGCCGATCGCCTTCGATGCCAATGGCGACGGACGGATCGAGGGCGGCCTCCTGATCTCGCGACCGCCTGGAGGCAATGTCTCCTATGTCGGCGAGCTGGTCTATGAGGATCTGGGCGCGATCGGCAATTATGCGTTCCAGTCGCTGCGCAGCCTCGATTATCGCCAGATGAGCGTCGAGCTGGGCGGAGAGCTCGCGGGCGAGATCATCACGCGTTTCACTTTCGACGGGGTGCGCCAGGGCGAGGGCGCCTCGCAGAACTTCGTGACGCGCAGGCTCGCACGGCTTCCGCTTCGGTTCCGCATCAATGTCCGCTCGGAGAACTTCTACGAGCTGGCGACCATGGTGCGCACCTTCTTCGATGAGAGCGCGCTGCCAAATCCGCTCGATCAGGGCCTGCTGGGCGCGAGCGGGGGCCGGTTCGTGCGCCCCCCGGCCCCGGCCCCGGCCCCGGCCCCGGCCCCGAGCCTGCCGCCACCGCCACCTTCGCCGCCGCTACCGCCGGAGGAGCCCCTCCCGGAGGCAACACGCCTCGATGAAGCCATCGTTCAACCTCCAGAAAGCGAGGATCGCCCATGAATTATGCCAAATCGACCAAACGCCTGAGCTTGGCGGCCCTGCTGGTTCCCTTGAGCGGCTGCATCAACGTGACAGCGCCCGAGGAGCCGATCGTCATCGAGCTCAATATCAATATTCGCCAGGAAGTGATCTATCGCCTCGCCGAGGATGCGGCCAACACGATCGACGAGAATGCCGAGATCTTCTGACCGGGGGCGCCCCGGCGAGGAACCACGAACGAGTATCGGGGAAAAGACATGCTGAAATCCGCCACATTCGCAGCCGCCGCAGCCAGCCTCGCCGCGCTCACCCTTGTCGCCGCGCCCGCCAGCGCGCAGCGCGATCCGGCCTATGGCGCGGCGCGCGCCAGCGGCGAGGTCGGCGAGCGGGTCGATGGTTATCTCGGCATCGTCGGCGAGGCGACCCCTGCGCTCCAGCGGCTGGTCGATGACATCAATATCAAGCGCCGTGCGGTCTACGCCGAAAAGGCGCGCGAGAACAACGCAACGCTCGAGCAATATGCGATGACGGCAGGCTGCCAGGCGATTGCGCGCACGGTGCCGGGCGAGAAATACCAGGCCCCCTCGGGCCAGTGGAAGACCCGCGACAGCTCGCCCCCCGAGCGCGATCCGCGCTGCCCGGCCTGAGCCCAAACGCGGCGAACGCGCCCGGATTTAACCGCGGGACACGTCGAAACGAGGCCTCGCACCAGTTGACTCGGGTTTGACCCCCTTCTATGCGGGCCGCGCCCTTGGCGGGTGGCTTAGCGAAAATGCCGTGTGCTGCCTTTGAACGAAGGAAGACTGCGGTCATGAGCGATGAGAAGCCTGCACGGGAACCCATCGTCGAGGATGCGCGCATTGACGCGCTCGAAGAGCGGCTGAAAGCCGCACGCGAGCGTGAGGATGAACGCAACCGGCCAGCCCACAAGGGTGTCGATGCGAATTATCGCAGCGGCAACCGGGTTCTGGCCGATCTGCTCGGCGGGGTGCTCGGAGGAGTGGCGGTCGGATGGGCCCTGGATTGGCTGTTCGGCACGTCGCCCTGGGGTCTGCTGGTGTGCCTGTTCCTCGGGATAGGCGTCGCCTTCAGGAACATAATTCTAGCGGCGAACACGCGCCCCCAAGGATCACCCGACGAGCAGGACGGCGGCCGTTAACCCGGTCTTTCCGGCTCGGCGGATCCCGGCAGGGGCGCGTTTCTCATAAGGCATCAAGGACGATACCCGGCGTGGCAGCTCAAGAGGGCAAAGTCGATCCGATGAAGCAGTTCCAGATCGAGCCGTTGTTCGGCTCGGGCTGGGAAGTGGCTGGCTTCAACATCGCATTCACCAATTCGGCGCTCTGGATGGCGATTACCGTCGTCTTGCTCTGGGCATTCGTCGCGGGCGGCATGAAGCGCGAGCTCGTGCCCGGACGCTGGCAGATGGCGGTCGAGACGATGACCGGCTTCATCGACGATATGCTCGCCGCCAATATCGGCAAGGAAGGGCGCAAATATGTGCCCTACATCTTCAGCCTGTTCATGTTCATCCTGTTCGGCAACCTGCTCGGCCTGCTGCCGATCGGCATTCTGGGCGCCCACCCGTTCACCTTCACCAGCCACTTCACGATCACCGGCGTGCTTGCGCTGCTGAGCTTCTCGATCGTGCTGCTGGTCGGCTTCTGGAAGCATGGCCTGGGCTTTTTCGGCCTGTTCGTGCCGCACGGCACGCCCGCCCCGATGATCCCGCTTTTGTTCGTGATCGAGCTGTTCTCGTTCATGATCCGCCCGATCAGCCTCGCGCTGCGGTTGTTCGTCGCGATGATGGCGGGCCACGTGCTCCTGAAGATCCTCGCGACCTTCGTGATCGACGCGCTCAACGCCGGCCCCGCGCTCGGCGCGACGGTCGGCCCGGCGGCGCTGATCCTGATGATCGCGATCAGCGCGCTCGAGATTCTGGTGGCGGGCATTCAGGCCTATGTCTTCGCCCTGCTTTCCTCGCTCTACATCAATGATGCGGAAAACCTTCACTAAACCTCTCAATTAACGAACTTTTCTCAAGGAGTAATATAATGGACATGGAAGCTGCCAAGATGATCGGTGCCGGTCTTGCGGCCGTGGGCGCGGGTCTTGCAGCCCTGGGCGTGGGCAATGTGTTCGCCTCGTTCCTCGAGGGCGCGCTGCGCAATCCGGGCGCGGCCGACAGCCAGCAGGGCCGCCTGTTCATCGGCTTCGCGGCCGCCGAACTTCTCGGCCTCCTCGCGTTCCTCGTTGCTGTCATCCTCGTTTTCGTCGCCTGATCGGGCGATTTTGTGAGGCTGGAGGGCAGTGCGCATCCATGCGCGCTGCCCCCTGATCCAGCCGACCTATCCCAGCGCCTGATCCAACCGGACGCCTGTCATGCCCCAGATTGACCAAATCGCCGAGACCTTCTCCAGCCAGTTGTTCTGGCTGGCGGTGTTCTTCGGCATAACCTACTTCATGATCGGCCGCGGCATGGTCCCCAAGATCATGGGCACCGTCGAATTGCGCGACAAGCAGATCGGTGACGATCTGGCGGCCGCGCAAGCCGCGCGCGATGCGGCCAATGAGCAGGAGGATGCCTGGCGTGAGCGGGAAAACGAGAACCGCGCCGCAGCGCAGGCGCTGATCGCGCAGGCCAAGGCCAAGGCCTCGGCCAGCACCGAGGCGAAGCTGGCCGAGGCGCAAGGCGCGCTCGATGACCGGCTCGAACAGGCCGAGGCGAGGATCGCCGAGGCGCGCAACGCCGCCATGAGCGAGATCGAGAGCGTGGCCGCCGAGGCGACGCGCGAGATCGTCGAGAAACTGGTCGGTAACAAGGTGGACGATGCCGCAGCGAATGCAGCGGTGAAGGAGGCGATGGCGCATGGCTGATCTCAATGACACAGCCGGGCTGCTGATCGCGGCCACGGACTTTCTCGTGCCTGGCAAATCGGCGCTGGGGATCGATGATTACGGCTGGGTCGCGCTCGCGATGATCGTTCTGCTTGGCATCATGCTGTGGCAGAAGGTGCCGGGCATGCTGCTGCGCGGGCTCGATGCGAAGATCGCCGCGATCCGCGATCAGCTCGAGGAAGCCAAGGCGCTGCGGGCCGAGGCTGAGGCGCTGCGTGACGAATATGCCGCCAAGATCGCGGGCGCCGAGAAGGACGCCGAGGCGATGATGGAAACCGCCAAGCGTGAGGCCGATGCGATCCTCGCCAAGGCCGAGGCCGACAGCGAGACGATGGTGGCGCGGCGCGAGCGCATGGCCGAGGACAAGATCGCCGCGGCCGAGCGCGAGGCGATCCAGCAGGTGCGCGAGCGGGCGGTCAACGCTGCGACGAGGGCCTCGCGCCGGCTGATTGCCGAGCGCCACGATGCCCCCGCCGATGCGCGGCTGGCGGACGAGGTGATCTCCTCGCTCTGAGTGGTCCGGCTCGGTCGCTTCACCGCGGCAGCCGGACGGCGGGCGAATTTCGTCGTCGCGCCTCTCGTGCGACTTGTCCTACTTCTCGAAACGCTCGGGCTCGGCAGCGCTTCTCTCTGGTGAAGGAGACTGCCGATGACTCTCACCGCCTGCGCCATCAACTGCTCGCTCGCCCGTTCGGGAACCCGTGACAGCTCGACCGATGCGATGATCGGCGCGCTGCGCCGGGCCTTCGCCAAGCATGGCGTCGAGCTTGGTGACCCGATCCGCATCGCCGATCACGACGTCAAACCCGGCGTCACCTCCAATGAGGGCGAGGGCGACGATTGGCCCTCGATCCGAGAGCGCCTCCTCGCTGCCGACATCCTCGTCTTCGGCACCCCGATCTGGCTCGGCCAGGCTTCCTCGATTGCCAAGCGGGTGCTCGAGCGGATGGACGCCTTCCTCTCGGAGACCGATGAGCAGGGCCGGATGCCGAGTTACGGCAAGGTCGCGGTCGCAGCCATCGTCGGCAACGAGGACGGGGCGCATTGGGCGAGTTCGCAGCTGTTTCAATCGCTCAACGATACCGGCTGGACCATCCCCGCCGCCGCTGCCTGCTATTGGGTGGGGGAAGCGATGGGCAGCACCGACTTCAAGGATCTCGAGACAACACCCCACAAGGTCGATGAGACCGCCGCAATGGTCGCGAGCAACGCGGCGCACCTTGCACGGCTGCTCAAGAGCTCGCCTTATCCCGGCTGAAACACCACCTTTCCCACCAGCTCACGCCGCGCCATTGCCTCGAAGCCCTCGCGCCATTGCGCCAGCGGCAGCACCCGGTCGATTGTCGGCTTGATCCGCCCCTCTGCGGCAAGCGCGTGGATCGCCCGTGTGATCGCCGCCCCGCGCTCCGGAAAGCGCCGTGCGTATTCGCCCGCGCGCAGGCCCACGATCGAGAAGCCCTTGATGAGCGGGATGTTGGCGGCGATCTCGGGGATGCGCCCCGAGGTAAAGCCCACCACCACCAGCCTGCCTGCGAAGGCGACGCAGCGGGTCGATTCGTCGAACACCTCGCCGCCGACGGGATCGAACACGATATCGGCAAGCTTGCCGCCGGTGAGATCGGCCACCGCCTCCCGGAAGCGCCCCTCGGCGAGGATCACCGCATCCGGCGAGACCGCCGCCGCGATCCGCTCGCGCTTGGCCTCGACGCCGGTCGCCGCGATCACCCGCGCACCCAGCGCGCGCGCAAGGTCGCAGGCCGCAAGGCCGACCCCGCCGCTTGCCCCGTGGACAAGCACGGTCTGCCCCGGTTTCAGGCCGCCCAATTCGACGAGCCCTGTCCAGGCGGTCGTGTAAGCCGCGCCCATGGCGGCAGCCTGTGCGATGTCGAGTCCCGCGGGAACCCGCGAGAGCGCATGTTCGGGCAGGCTCGCATATTCGGCGAAAGCGCCGGTCTTGTTGCCGCCCATCACCAGATCGCCGGGCTCAAAGCCGCTGGCCGCGTCCGCCTCGACCACTTCGCCGGCGCATTCGAGCCCGCTCACGAACGGCAGCTCGGGCCTGAACTGGTAATCCCCGCGCGTCATCAGCAGATCCGGAAAGTTGAGCGAGGCGGCGGCGACGCGCACCAGCACCTCGCCCGGCGCGCGCACCGTCATGGGCGCATCGACCAGCGCCGCGCCGGAGAGGTCCGGCGTCAGGCGTTCGACCCTGAGGGCCTGCATCGCGCTAGAAGCTGTCCTTGGCGGCTCTGAGCGCCGCAAATGTCTCGTGCGGCGCATCGCCGCCCCAACGCTCTTGCATGGCCGGGTCGTCAGCGCGCAGGAACGGATTGGTCGCAAGCTCGCGGCGTAACACCGTGGGCACGGTCGGCTCGCCGCGGGCGCGTTTCTCGCCGATCTCCTCGGCATAGGCCTGGAGCGCGGCGTTGTCCGGATCGGCATGAAGCGCGAACTTCGCGTTGGCGGCGGTGTATTCATGCGCGCAATAAAGCGTCGTCTCGGTCGGCAGGCGGCGAATGCGATCGAGGCTGCGCCAGAACTGCTCGGGCTCGCCCTCGAACATGCGGCCGCAGCCAAGCGCGAACACCGCGTCGCCGACAAAGGCGATCCCTTCCTCGACCACGTGGAAGGCGATGTGCCCATTGGTATGGCCCGAGACGTCGATCACGTCGGCTCGGTGTTCACCCAGGTTGACGACGTCGCCGTGCTCAATCACCCGATCGACACGCGAGAGCTTCTCGACCTCGCTGGGCGCAAGCACCCGAGCGCCCGTCGCCGCGACGATCTCGGCATTGCCGCCGGCGTGATCGGGGTGCCAGTGGGTGTTCCAGATGTGAGTGATCGTCCAGCCCTTTGCCTCGGCCTGGCGCAGATATTCCGCGCCATCGGGCGTGTCGATCGCGGCGGTCTCTCCGGTGACGCTGTTGTGCAGGAGGAAGCCGTAATTGTCGGCGAGGCAGGGGAACTGGTGAACGTGGAGCATGGGGCGCAGTCTACGCCCTCCGGCACCAGTAGGAAAGGCCCGCTCTCCGGCATAGAGAGCGGGCCTTGCTTACATCTGACGAGGAGGCGCACCCATACGGGCTCGCCCCACCCGATCATTCACCCTTCTTGAGAGCTTCGCCCAGGATGTCGCCGAGCGATGCGCCCGAATCGGACGAGCCGAACTGGGCAACCGCTTCCTTCTCCTCGGCGATCTGACGCGCCTTGATCGAGAAGTTGGGCTTCTTCGAGCGGTCGAAGCCGATCACCATGGCATCGACCTTGCTACCGACCTGGAAGCGGTCGGGCCGCTGCTCGTCGCGATCGCGGCCGAGGTCGCTGCGCTTGATGAAGCCGGTCGCGCCATCGTCGCCAACCTGCACCTCGAGGCCGCCATCGCGGACTTCGAGGATCGTGACGGTGACCGTCTGGTTCTTGCGCAGCGAGCCGCCGCTGGAGGCTGCCTCAGCCGAGGGCGCACCCTTCTCGAGCTGCTTCATGCCCAGGCTGATGCGCTCCTTGTCGACATCCACATCAAGCACGACAGCCTTGACGACCTCGCCCTTGCGGTGGAGCGCCAGCGCGTCTTCGCCCGAGATGCCCCAGGCGATGTCGGACATGTGGACCATCCCGTCGACATCGCCGTCGAGGCCGATGAACAGGCCGAACTCGGTCGCGTTCTTGACTTCGCCCTCGACCTCGGTGCCGACCGGGTGCTTCTCGGCGAACTCGTCCCACGGATTGCGCTGGGCCTGCTTGAGGCCGAGGCTGATACGGCGCTTCTCGCTGTCGACCTCGAGCACCATGACCTCGACTTCCTGCGAGGTGCTGACGATCTTGCCGGGGTGCACGTTCTTCTTGGTCCAGCTCATCTCGGAGACGTGGACAAGGCCCTCGATGCCCGGCTCGAGCTCGACGAAGGCGCCGTATTCGGTGATGTTGGTCACGGTGCCGGTGAGCTTGGCGCCGACCGGATACTTGGCCGAGACGCCATCCCACGGATCGCTTTCGAGCTGCTTCATGCCCAGGCTGATGCGCTGGGTTTCGGCGTTGATGCGCACGATCTGGACCGTGACCGTCTGGCCGATCTCGATGATCTCGCTGGGGTGGTTGACGCGCTTGTAGCTCATGTCGGTGACATGGAGCAGGCCGTCAATACCGCCCAGATCGACGAAGGCGCCGTAATCGGTGATGTTCTTGACCACGCCGTCGATGACCTGGCCCTCGGCGAGGTCGCTGATGAGCTCGCTGCGCTGCTCGGCGCGGGTCTCTTCGAGCACGGCCCGCCTGGAGACCACGATGTTGCCGCGGCGACGGTCCATCTTGAGGATCTGGAAGGGCTGCGGCACCTCCATCAGCGGGGTGACATCGCGCACCGGGCGGATATCGACCTGGCTGCCGGGGAGGAAGGCCACGGCGCCATCGAGATCGACCGTGAAGCCGCCCTTGACGCGGCCGAAGATGCGGCCCTCGACGCGCTTGCCTTCGCCAAACTCGCTTTCCAGCTTGTCCCACGCGGCTTCGCGGCGGGCGCGATCACGGCTGAGCATCGCTTCGCCATCGGCGTTCTCGACGCGGTCGACATAGACCTCGACCTCGCTGCCGACTTCGAGCCCGTGGGGCTCTTCGCCGCGGGCGAACTCCTTGAGATTGACGCGGCCTTCGCTCTTAAGGCCGACATCGATGACGGCATAGCCGTTCTCGATCGCGGTGACGGTGCCCATGACAACGCGGCCTTCGAAGCCTTCATCGCCGGCGCCGCCGAGCTGTTCGTTAAGGAGCGCTTCGAAGTCGTCGCGCGTGGGGTTGGGTGCAGTTGCCATGTGAGAGGCTGTTCCTGTCGTTTCGTTTTGCTACCGGCCACCGGTTGATCCGGGGTCTTTCTCCGGCTCCACGCGCACCATTGCGCGGGCTGACGGGGCAAGAGGCCGATCTCTGCGCAGGGCCGGATGCCGCCGCACAGGTCCTTCAACCTTGTCGATTGCGAGAACGGCCGCGCGCCTAGGGCAAACGGGCCGCAAAGGCAAGCCCGAAGGCGTGAGGGCCGCGAGTCGAACCGCCGCAGAGTGGCCTCGGCTCGCCTTGCGCCAGCAACGCTTGAACCGCCTGTTACACAGTCCAGAGCCAAAAATGTCCGCCGCGCCAAAACCACCCTTGCAAGAAGCGCGGCAGGACGGGGAGGGGCGGGGACGGCCAGCATTGGCCCACCCAATCACACCCGATAGCCTGTAGGAAAGCGACGCGGCTCGGTGCGGCCTATCCCTCGCGCGCCGCCAGCGCCTGCTCGACCGCCTCGAGCACCGCCTCGAACGCCTGGTCACGATCGAACGCGGTGGTGTCGATGATCAGTGCTTCGGGCGCCGCGCGCAAGGGCGCATCGGCGCGGTTTATGTCGCGGGCATCGCGCGCGACGATGTCGCGCTCGATCTCGATCAGCGGCACCTCCTCCTCGCGGTCGATGCAGTCCTGCGTCATCTCCAGCCAGCGCCGCCGCGCCCGCGCCTGCACGCTCGCGGTGACGAACAGCTTCACATCGGCATCGGGCGCAATCACGGTGCCGATGTCGCGCCCGTCGAGCACCGCGCCGCCCGGCTGGGTCGCGAAGGCGCGCTGGCGCTCATAGAGTGCACGGCGCACACCCTGATGGACCGAGACGCGGCTGGCGAGCGAGCCCGTCTCCTCGCTGCGCAGCATCGGCTCCTCAAGGAGATCATCGGGAAAGGCGCAGGCGGCGAGCGCGTCTGCAGGATTGTCGGGATCGCCGCCCATGATCGCGACTTGCCGACCGACTGCGCGATAGAGCATCCCGGTGTCGAGATGC
This sequence comes from Erythrobacter sp., assembly GCA_036350735.1. GTDB lineage: Bacteria > Pseudomonadota > Alphaproteobacteria > Sphingomonadales > Sphingomonadaceae > Erythrobacter. Next base: position 21,911 of record JAZBNR010000070.1, on the reverse strand, counting down.
GGCACGCCGAAATGCTCGGCGAGCCGGCGCGCGATGGTGCCCTTGCCGCTCGCGGTGGGGCCGTCGACCGCGATGATCATTCGGCCTTTCCCCCTTCCTCGCTCTGCCGCTCGATCCGCGCCATCCAGTCGCGCAGGATCGCCTCGGTCACTTCCGGGCGCTCGCTCGGGAAGGCGTGGCTCCCGCCGGGGACCACGGCGAGCTCGGAGCCGGGGGTGAGCGCGACGAAATCCTGCACTGTATCAAGCCGCGCCTCGTCATACTGGCCGACCATGAACAGAACGCGGCTGCCATCAACCCGCGCGAGCAGCGGCGTCGCGTTGTAATCGATCAGCGAGCCCGAGGCGCGAAATTCGCTTGGCCCCCACATCGCATTGTAGACCACGCTGTTGCGGCCCTGGCCCTCGTAGCGCTGGCGATAGGCGCGCGCCCTGGCGCTTGGCGGCGGGCGATCGGGACGGCCATTATAGGCGCGATAGAAGGCGCGCGTGGCAGGCTCGCACACCTCGGGACCGGGCGGGGCCGGGCTTTCGCAGGCGCGGATCGCGGCCGAAACTTCATCGGGCAGTTCGCGAATGAGCAAGTTGGTGCCGGTGATCCAGTGCGGGGTCGAAATATAGGTGCCGCTCAACACCGCCGAGGCGGTGGCTTGCGGATAAGCGGCGGCGTATTCGAGCGCGAGCGCCGCACCCCAGCTGTGGCCCACGAGATGCCAGCGCTCGACCCCGAGCGCCCGGCGGATCGCCTCGAGTTCGGCAACGAACCGCTCGACGCGCCAATTGGCCGGGTTCTCGGGCCGGTCGGACATGCCGCTGTCGAGCTGATCATAGAGGATCACCGCGCGGGCATCGGCGAGGCTGACGAGGTTGCCGAAGCCCATGTGGGTGCCGCCCGGGCCGCCATGGATGAAGATGACGGGCTCTGCCGCCGCTTCGAGATCGCCGTTGACCCGCACCCAGATGTCTCCGCCCTCGACCGCAACCTTGAGCTCGCGCTCGGGCGCGGACCAGTCGAGCGGGTCTTGCGCCAGCGCGGGGGCGGCGGGGAGGGCAGGGCCAAGCGCGAGGGCGCAGGCGGCCAAGGTGCAGGTGAGGGGGGTGTGTCTCATCAATTCTCTCCCTTGATGCTGTGGGCGCGGCTGGCCCTCCATGCCTTCACCAGCCCGCCAATGGCAATGGCCGCCCAGAAGCCTTCGAGCACGAGGCTTGGCCAATTGGTGTGGACGATCAGGCTCACAGTCAGCAGCGCGGCGCCCGCGAGATTGGTGCTGTGGATGATGTAGGGATTGGGGGCGTCGGCGTAGGTCAGATAGGCGTAGGCGAGGATGACGCAGGCCGTGCCGAGGAGACCGATCGCGGAGTAGATGTCGAAGGCGGCGGTCATTCGGTGTGCTTGCCGCGCCCGCCGCGATCTTGCGCCTCAATCTCGCGCCGGAACCGTGCGGCGGCTTCCTTCTCGCGCAGATATCGCTTGCGGCCCTCGGTGGGAGCCCAGTCCCAGCGCAGCCAGATAAAGTAGCCGAAGAGCGGGGGCAGGACGAGGATCATCCAGAGGTTCTCGAACTGGATCGGTTCGCCCTCGGTAACATGGCGGTAGATCTGCGTCCCGAGCGCGAAGATGCCGATGCCCAGCGCATAGAGCGCGATTTTCTCCTTGGCGCTCACGAGGTGACCGCTTCGATGAGGCCGAGGAAGGTCGGGAAGCTGGTCGCGATCGGGGCGGTGTCGTCGACGGTGACGCCGCTGCGGCTGGCGAGCCCGGCGATGGCCATGCTCATGGCGATGCGGTGGTCGAGCCGGGTGGCGACTTCGGCGCCTTCGGGCGTGCCGGGGAGAGGCTCGCCCCCGGTGCCATGGATGGTGAGCCCGTCTTCGTGCTCCTCAAGGCGCGCGCCGGCGAGAGTGAGCGCGGCGGCCATCGCGGCCAGCCGGTCGCTCTCCTTGACGCGCAACTCCTCCAGCCCGCTGGTGCGCGTGGTGCCAGAGGCGAGCGCGGCGGCGACGAACAGCACGGGGAACTCGTCGATCATGCTGGGGGCGAGCGCGGGGTCGATCGCGATGCCGGTGAGCGGCGAATGGCGCACGATGAGGTCCGCGACCGGCTCGCCGCCGACTTCGCGCAGGGCCGTTTCTTCAATGGAGCCGCCCATTGCGCGCAGCACCGCGATCAGCCCCGCGCGGGTCGGATTGAGGCCGACATTCTCGATGATGAGCTCGCTGCCGGGCACCAGCAGCGCTGCGGTGATGAAGAAGGCGGCGGAGGAGGGATCGCCGGGGACGGTCACGTCGCAGGGCTTCAATTCGGCCTCGCCGTGGACTGCGATGATTCGCGCGCCGCCTTCCTCGCCGATCTCGAGCTGCGCGCCAAAGCCGGTCAGCATCCGCTCGGTGTGATCGCGCGTCGCGACGGGTTCGATCACGGTGGTGATGCCGGGCGTGTTCAGCCCTGCGAGCAGCACGGCGCTCTTGACCTGGGCCGAGGCGACCGGGAGGCGGTAGGCGATCGGCACAGCAGGCGCTGCCCCGCGCATCGTGAGCGGGAGTGTGCCGCCCGAGGCGGCGTGGAACTGCGCGCCCATTTGCGCGAGCGGCTCGATCACGCGGTTCATCGGGCGGCGCGAAAGGCTCGCATCGCCAATGAAGGTCGCGGGGAAATCGTGCGCGGCGAGAAGGCCCATGAGGAGCCGCGTCGAGGTGCCCGAATTGCCCATGTCAAGCGCGTCCCTGGGCTCGATCAGGCTGCCGAGCCCGGCGCCCTCGACCCGCCAGCTGCCCTCGCTCTCACGCTCGATCCTCGCTCCGAGCTGGCGCATCGCGGCGGCTGTCGCGAGCACATCCTCGCCCTCGAGCAGCCCGGTGATCCGGCTGGTCCCGACCGCGAGCCCTGCAAACAGCAGCGCGCGGTGGCTGATGGATTTGTCGCCGGGGACGCGCAAGGTGCCCTTGAGGGGGCCTTGCGCGGCGAAGGTGTGACGGGCGCTGGCGGTGAGCATGGCGGCGGTCTTTGACAGCGCCTCCGGCTTCTGGCAAGGCGCGCCCACTTCGGCCCCGGGGGGCTGCATGGGGCACTCGCCTCTTGATCCCGGCCCCGCCCGGCCCCACACCATGCAATTCATCCCGCCCCACGCCGGCCAGCGCCGGGGCGCACGCGTAAGGATTATCGAATGGCAAAGCCTGAATGGGGGACCAAGCGGAGCTGCCCCAATTGCGGAACCCGCTTCTACGACCTGGGCAAGGAAGACCCGGTGACGTGCATCGAATGCGGCAACGAATGGACACCCGAGCCGGTGCTCAAGTCGAAGCAACCGATTCCGTTCGAGGACGAGAAGAAGAAGGACGTCGAGCCCGACAGCGATCTGGGCGGCGATGATGATGATGATCTCAAGGACATCGAGAACATCGACGACGATGACGATTCCCCCGATAACGACGTCGATCTGGGCGGCGACGACGATCTCGGCGTCACCACTGGCGGTGACGACGACGACAGCGATGATTCCTGAGTCTTTCGCGCTCCCATCCGGGGGCGCGGCCTCGGTGCTGGTTCAAGCCCTCCGGGCTTGAGCACCTGCGGCTCGCGAACCGTGTTCACGGTCTATCGCTTCGCTGCGTGAGAACAGTCGCCCTCGCGATCGCTGCGCGATCGAAGGGTGGAAGGCACCGGGGGCACAAAAGTCTCTTGATTTCGGGTGCGGCGCCCTCTAAGCGGCGCCCTCTCTTGTCGATGGAGGCCCGCGCGCCTATGTCGGCAGGAGCGATTTTGACGGTATGGGGCCTTAGCTCAGCTGGGAGAGCGCAACACTGGCAGTGTTGAGGTCAGCGGTTCGATCCCGCTAGGCTCCACCATCAAACTCACTTCGCGCGACCGGCTCCAGGGCTCCCCGCGTCATACGAGGCGGATCGGCCCGAGGGCCATCCGTGGCAATTCAGTCGGATTGGCTCCAGAGCCATCCGCAACGCTGGCCGACGAGGTTTCGTCCGCCGGCGTTTTTCGCGTTTATCCCGGGCGGCAGCTTGGGCGAGGAGTGGAAGTCGATGTTTGACAATCTGTCCGATCGCCTTGGCAGCGTCTTCGATCGCCTGAAGGGGCGCGGCGCGCTCAAGGAACAGGACGTGCGCGACGCGATGCGTGAGGTGCGCGTCGCGCTGCTCGAAGCCGATGTCGCGCTGCCTGTCGCCCGTCGCTTCATCGACGCCGTCACCGAGAAGGCGATCGGCGCCGAAGTCCTCAAATCCGTCACCCCGGGCCAGCAGGTCGTCAAGATCGTTCACGATGAGCTTGTGCGAACGCTCGGCGGCGATCCTGCGGATCTCCAGCAGGCGCACACCGGCGAGGGGCTCACGCTCGATGCGAGGCCCCCGGTCGTGATCATGATGGTCGGCCTGCAGGGCTCAGGGAAAACCACCACCACCGCCAAGCTCGCCCGGCTCATCCGCGAGAAGCATGGGCGAAAGGCGCTGATGGCCTCGCTCGACGTCAACCGTCCGGCCGCGCAGGAGCAGCTCGCCGTGCTCGGTCGCCAGGTCGATGTCGCCACCCTGCCGATCGTCGCAGGGCAGCAGCCGGTCGACATCGCGCGCCGCGCCATGGAATCGGCGCGGCTCCAGAATTACGACGTCCTCCTGCTCGACACCGCCGGCCGCCTGCATGTCGATGAGGCGCTGATGGCCGAGATGAAGGCCGTCTCGAGCGTCTCCGCGCCGACCGAGGTGCTCCTGGTGGTCGATGCGCTCACCGGGCAGGATGCAGTCAATGTCGCGCAGAGCTTCACCAGCGAGGTGCCGCTGACCGGCGTCGTGCTCACCCGCATGGATGGCGATGCGCGCGGCGGCGCGGCGCTCTCGATGCGCGCCGTCACCGGCAAGCCGATCAAGTTTGCCGGCACAGGCGAGAAACTGGATGCGATCGAGCCCTTCCGCCCGGCCTCGGTCGCCGACCGGATCCTGGGCATGGGCGATGTCGTCAGCCTCGTTGAAAAGGCCGCGGCGACGATCAAGGAGGAAGAGGCCGAGCAGCTCGCCCGCAATTTCGAGAAGGGCAAGTTCGACCTCAACGATCTGAGGATGCAGCTGCGGCAGATGCAGAACATGGGCGGGCTCGGCATGCTCGCCGGCATGATGCCCGGCATGAAGAAGGCCAAGGCCGCGATGGCCGCCTCGAACATGGACGACAAGGTGCTCGTCCACATGGAGGCGATCATCTCCTCGATGACCGCCAAGGAGCGCGCGAACCCTGCGCTGATGAACGCCAAGCGCAAGAAGCGCGTCGCGGCAGGCAGCGGGACGGACGTGCAGACGGTCAACAAGCTTTTGAAGATGCACCAGGAAATGGGCCGCGCGATGAAGCAGATCAAGAAGATGGGCGGCCTCAAGGGCTTGGCGGCCATGTTTGGCGGGAGCGGCATGGGCGGCCCCGGCGCGGGCGGCTTGCCCGGCCTCGGCGGACCCGGCTCGCCCAAGGGTCTTCCGCCCGGTTTCCCCGGCATGGGCGGGGGCGGCGGCTCCAAGAAGAACTAGAATTTCACCTCAATCAATCACCACGAACACGATCGAAGAAGGACACTCACACCATGGCAATTGCACTTCGTCTCTCGCGCGGTGGCGCCAAGAAGCGCCCCTATTATCGCATCGTCGCAGCCGACGCGCGCGCGCCGCGTGACGGCAAGTATCTCGAGCAGATCGGGACCTACAATCCGCTGCTCGCCAAGGACAGCCCTGAGCGCGTCAAGCTCAACGAGGACCGCGCGCGTTACTGGATCGGCGTCGGCGCCAAGCCGTCTGACCGCGTGCTGCGCTTCCTCGATGCCGCGGGCATCGTCGAGCGCGCCGCTCGCAGCAACCCCAAGAAGGGCGAGCCCGGCGAGAAGGCCAAGGAACGCGCCGAGGAGAAGGCCGAGAAGCTGAGGGAAGCCGAGGAAGCCCGCAAGGCCGCCGAGGAAGAGGCCAAGGCCGCGGCCGAAGCTCCGGCTGAAGAGGCTCCCGCCGACGAGACCCCGACCGAGGAAGCGCCCGCCGACGAAGCCGCCGCCGACGAAGCGCCTGCTGAAGAGGCTCCGGCCGAAGAGGCTGGCGAAGAGAAGGCCGAGGGCTGAGCGCAGTGTTCCCCTCCCGCTTGCGGGAGGGGCTAGGGGTGGGCGCGTGTTCGACCGCGCGTGCCTGGCCCGGCCCACCCCAGACCCCTCCCGCAAGCGGGAGGGGCTTTTGAGCGCTGACCAGATCACTCTCGCCGCGATCACCGGCGCACACGGCGTCGCGGGTGATGTGCGCCTCAAGCTCCTGGGCGACGGGATCGAGGCGCTGCGCGCGCACAAGAGCTTCAACGAAGGGGCATTGACGCTCACCAAGGTTCGCAGCGACGGCAAGGGCGGGGCGATCGCGCGCTTCGCCGAGGTTTCGGGGCGCGAGGCGGCCGAGAGGCTGCGCGGCACCGTCCTCAGCGTGCCCCGCGCAGCGCTGCCCGCGCTTGACGAGGACGAATATTACCACGCGGATCTGATCGGCCTCGCGGTCGAGACCGATGGGGGCGATCCTATCGGCCGCGTGATCGCGGTCGAGAATTTCGGCGCAAGCGACGTGCTCGAGATCGAACGCGATCCGCCGCCCGCCAAGGGCATGAAGACCTTCATGGTGCCGATGACCCGCGCGGCTGTCATCGAATGGGACGCCTCCCGGCTTGTGATTTCACGGGATTTCGCCGAGCAATAGCGGCCATGTCCGCTCCTGCGCCAGCGCCCGCCATCTCCACCGATCTGTGGCAACGTCTCGCTGCCTACGCAATCGGCCCCGAGGCCGCCACGCTGCCCTTCGCAGCCCGGCTCGCGCGCGAGAACCGCTGGAGCCTCGCCCACGCCGAGCGCGTCATTCTCGAATATAAGCGTTTCTGCTATCTCGCCTGCACCGCGCCGCACGAGGTGACACCGTCGGACGCGGTCGATCAGGCCTGGCACCTCCACCTCACCTACAGCCGCGATTATTGGCAGCGCTTCTGCGCGCAAGTGCTGCGCGCCGAGCTTCACCACGGCCCCACCGCCGGGGGCAAGGCCGAACGCGCGCGCTTTTACCGGCAATATGCCGACACGCTCCAATCCTATGAGCAAGCCTTCGGCGTCGCTCCGCCGAGTGAGATCTGGCCTGATGCCGCGCGGCGCTTCGAAATCGATCCGAAAGCGATTCGCGTTAACCCAAGTGATGTTATGATCGTGTCGCGGCGCGGCCTTGTTGCCGGAGCGATCGCATTGGCGGCGGGCGGGGCGCTGGCGGGATACCTTCTGGCGGGAGGGGTTTGATGGAGTTTTTCGGGTCCTATACGGGGGGCGATTTTCTCGCCTTTTATGCCGTTATGCTGGCGACATGCCTTGTCGCGGGGTTCTGGATCATGGCGGCGCTGCGCCCGCCCGGGCGCAGGGGCGAGGTCGAGAGCGCCGAGGAAGCCGCCTTCCTCGGCGGCGGGGCGGAGCGCCATGCGCTCGCCGTGCTGGCCGAATTGCACGCCAGGGGGGCGCTCGCGCCGAGCGACAAGGCCAAGCTGCGGGTGGTCGGCCAGCCCGGGCATACCAGCGCGGCCGAGCGGGCGTTGCTCGTCAAGGTGGGCGACTTCACGCTCGCTGAAGCGGTGAAGTCGCTCAGAGGCGAGGCGAAGGCGATCAAGGCGCGGCTGGTGCGTCGCGGGATGCTCATGCGCGAAGAAGAGGCGCTCAAGCTGCGGCTCTACGCCACCGCGCCTTATGCCGTGCTGCTGGCGCTCGGGCTTTACCGTCAGCAGGCGGGCGCTGCGCTGGGCGAGCCGACCTGGTTCCTGATCGCGCTGATAGCGCTCACCTTCATCCTTGCAGCGATCCGCTTCTTCAAGTTCAGCCCGCGCACGCTGGGCGGCGATCGCGCGCTCGCCGCGCTCGCCGAGCGATCGAACCGTATCCGCCGCGCGCCCCAGCCGGCCGAAATTGGGCTTGCGGTGGGCCTGTTCGGAACAGCGGTGCTGGTCGGCACGCCGTGGGAGAGCGTTCACGCGATGCGGCAGGCCGCGAGCAGCGGCGATGGCGGCTCGAGCGGCGGCAGCGATGGTGACGGGGGCGGTGGCTGTGGCGGCGGTTGCGGCGGTTGCGGGGGCTAAAGACCCGGCGTAACAGGGCGCGATGAACCATCCGCTCCCCGTCGCGATCTGCCAGGCCGCCCCTATCCCGCTCGATGTGGGCGCCGGGATCGAGAAGGCGGCGCGTCTCGCCCGGCGGGCGATAGCGGATGGCGCGCGGCTGGTGGCGTTTGGCGAGACGTTTCTGGGCGGCTACCCGCTATGGCTCGACGAGGCGCCCGGCGCGGCCTTGTGGGATCATCCGGGCACGCGCGCGCTCCACGCGATCCTGCTCGAGCAGGCGCTAGTCACCGATGACGAGCGGCTGCTGCCCCTGCAGGAGCTGTGCGATGAAAGCGGCGCGTGCATCTCGATCGGCGCGCATGAGCGGGTGCGTCAGAGCCTCGTCAACAACCAGCTGCTGCTGCGCCCCGGCGAGCCGCCACTCGATCACCGCAAGCTGGTGCCCACGCATAGCGAGCGGCTGATCTGGGCGCGCGGCGATGGCTCGACGCTGGGCGTGCATCAGGCGCAATGGGGGCGGGTGGGCAACCTCATCTGCTGGGAGCACTGGATGCCCTTGGCGCGCGCGGCGATGCACAATCTGGGCGAGAGCGTGCACATCGCCGCCTGGCCCACGGTGCGCGAGGCTATGCGATCGCCTCGCGGCACTATGCGATGGAGGGGCGCTGCTTTGTGCTGGCGGCGGGGCTGGTGCAGATGAAGGATGATTTGCTGGATGGGCTGGAGCGGGTGGACGGTGACGGTGCGGCGAGGGAGCTGATCGAGGCGATCGCGGGCGACGTGCTCAATCGCGGCGGCTCGCTGATCGCTGCGCCCGATGCGCGGGTGATCGCGCAGGCGGGAGCGGGCGAGGAGATCCTTTACGCGCAGCTCGACCTCAGCGAAATCGGCGAGAGCCTCGCCAGCCTCGATACTGACGGGCATTATGCGCGGCCTGACGTGTTCGAGCTTACCGTGGATACGCGCGAGAAGGAGGGGGTCCGATGGAACGCAAGCTGACACGCCCGCGCGAGAAGTGGTTCTTTCTGGGAGCGCTGCCGGCGGCCATCGGCATCGAATGGGCGTTTGCCCGCTCGCTCGACTGGAGCGTCTACCCGCGCAGCGAATGGGTGATGCTGGTCGATCTGTGTGTGTTCATGCCGGCGCTCTATCTCGCCGCGTTTGCGAGCGAGCTGCGACCGCGGGCGCGGCTCCTGCGCGCTGCCGGGATCGCCGGGCTCGGCCTGTTTGCCGCCAGCCTGATCGTGCCTGCGCCAAACCAGTTCCTGATCGGCGAGCTTTCAGCGCTGCGCGGCGCGCTGCTCGTCTTCATCCTCGCTTTCGAGGGCTGGGTGCTGTGGCAGGTGATCGGCGCGGTCTATCGCAAGGGCGCCGATGCCAAGACGCTCGAGCGGGAATTCGCGATGCCCGCATGGATTGCGCGGGCAATGGTGCTCGAGGCGCGGTTCTGGAAAGCGGTCTGGGCGATCCTGCGCCGCAAATGACCTTCGCCGCCACCATCCTGACGCTCTATCCCGAGATGTTTCCCGGCCCGCTCGGCTTGAGCCTTGCGGGCCGCGCGCTCGGCCGAGGAGAATGGCGCTGCGAGACAGTGCAGATCCGCGACTTTGCGGCTGACAAGCACCGCACCGTCGATGACACGCCCGCCGGCGGCGGAGCGGGCATGGTGCTCAAGGCCGATGTGCTCGCCCGCGCGCTCGACAGCGTGGCGGATGCCGAGGAACCCCGCACTCGCCCGATCCTCGCCATGACCCCGCGCGGCAAACCGATCACGCAGGCGCGCATCCGCGAGATCGCAGGCGGCCCCGGCGTCATCCTGTTGTGCGGCCGGTTCGAGGGGTTCGATGAGCGCCTGTTCGAGGCGCGGCCCGCAATCGAGGAGGTCTCCCTTGCCGATATCGTGCTCTCGGGCGGCGAGCCCGCCGCTTTGGCTGTGCTCGACGCTTGCATTCGCCTCATTCCCGGAGTAATGGGCGCGCCTTCCAGCGGGGCGGAGGAGTCGTTCGAGGACGGCCTTCTGGAATACCCGCAATACACCCGACCTGTTGAATGGGAAGGGCGCATGATCCCCGAAGTGCTGCGATCGGGGGATCATGCGAAGATCGCGGCTTGGCGCAAGGCCAGCAGCGAGGACGATACACGGTTACGCAGGCCGGACCTTTGGGAGCGCTACAGGAGCGTTCGGGCCCAGTCTGCCTCTGGCGCGCGGCAAAAAGACAAGGAACCGGACCAGTGAATCTGATCCAGCAAATCGAGGCCGAGGAAATCGGCAAGATCGCCAAGGAAATCCCTGAGTTTCGCGCAGGGGACACCGTGCGCGTCGGCGTCAAGGTCATCGAAGGCAATCGCGAGCGCGTGCAGAACTTCGAGGGCGTGGTGATCGCGCGCTCGAACCGCAGCATCAACAGCAATTTCACGGTGCGCAAGATCAGCTTCGGCGAGGGCGTCGAGCGCGTCTTCCCGCTCTATTCCCCGATCGTCGATTCGATCACCGTGGTGCGTCGCGGCGTTGTGCGCCGCGCCAAGCTCTATTACCTGCGCGGCCGCACGGGCAAGCGCGCCCGCATCGCCGAGCGCCGTGACAACGCGCCCAAGGCATAAACGGTTTTGCCCATTGGGGTTTGACGAAAGAGCGCTCCGGTCTATGCCGGGGCGCTTTTTTCGTTCGGGGATCTCATTCTTGCCATGCGTTCACTCATTGCCGCTTTTCCTGTTGCCGTTGCCTTTCTCGTTGCCACGCCTGCGCTCGCGGACACGCCCATGACCGAAGTTGCGCCCGAGCTCACCTTCGAGCGCGTCTTCGCCTCGCCCTCGCTCGATGGCCCCTCGCCGCGCCTGCCGCGCCTCTCGCCCGATGGCCGCTATCTCACGCTGCTGCGCAACCGCGCCGAGGATCGCGAGCGCTACGATCTGTGGGGCTACGAGATCGCGACCGGCGAATGGTCGATGCTGGTCGACAGCGAGGCGCTGGGTTCGGGCCGCGAACTCTCCGAAGACGAGAAGATGCAGCGTGAGCGCGCGCGCGTCGGCAGCCTCAAGGGGATCATCGCCTATCAGTGGGCGGACGATGCCTCGGGCGTGCTCGTCCCGCTCGATGGCGATCTGTTCTTTGCGCGGCTGGACGGCGACGGGCTTGAAGTCACCCGCCTCACGGACACCGAGGAGAGCGAGCTTAACCCCAGGCTTTCCGAAACCTCGCGCTATGTCTCCTTCGTGCGTGACCGCCAGCTCTGGGTTGGCCCCGTCGGCGGCGAGGCCGCGCCGATCACGCCCAAGGAGGCGGACACGATCCGCTGGGGCGAGGCCGAGTTCGTCGCCCAGGAGGAGATGGGGCGCCTCACCGGCTATTGGTGGGGGCCGGGGGACAGCCGCCTCGTCGTCCAGCGCACCGATGAAAGCCCGGTCGGCGTGGTCACGCGCGCTGCGATCGGGGCGACCGGGACCAGGGTGTTCGACCAGCGCTATCCGGTCGCAGGCTCGGACAATGCCGTGGTCGAGCTTTATGTGATGGATCCTGATGGCGGCAATCGGGTGAAGATCGATCTCGGCGAAGAGACCGACATCTATGTCGCCCGCGTCGACTGGGCGCCCGACGGCAGCGCGATCTATGTCCAGCGCCAGAACCGCGAGCAGACGCGGCTCGACATGCTGCGGGTCGATCCCGCCACCGGCGCGAGCGAGGTGTGGTTTACCGAAGAGGCCGCGCGGCCCGATTACTGGATCAACCTTTCGGACAATTACCGCTTTCTCAAGGACGGCTCGCTGCTGTGGTGGTCCGAGCGCGATGGCTACGGCCATTTCTATCGCTTTGACGCTCAAGGCTGGACCCAGCTCACGAGCGGCGCTGCGCCGACCACGGGTCTCGTCGGCGTCAACCAGGAGACGGGCGAGTTCTTCTACAAGCGGGTCGAGGACGTGCTCACCGAGCAGGTCTATGCCGCCCGGCTCGATGGCGCGGGCGAGCCCCGGCGTCTGACCGACCCTGCCTTTACCCATGGTGCAGCGATGGACGGATCGGGCACGCGGATGATCGTGACCCGCTCGAACACCGCGCAGCCGCCGCAGAGCTATCTGGCGGATGCGAGCGGCGAGCGCCTCATCTGGATCGAGCAGAATGCGCTTGACGCGGATCATCCCTATGCGCCCTTCCTCGCAGGCCACGTGACGCCTGAATACGGCACGCTCAGCGCCGAGGACGGCACCGAGCTGCACTGGATGATGATCAAGCCCGAAATGGAGCCGGGCAAGCGCTATCCGGTCTATTTCTACCATTATGGCGGCCCCGGCGTGCAGGTCGTCACCAAGGGCTGGAAGGGCGCGCTGCCGCAGGCGATCGTCGATAAGGGCTACATCTATTTCGCGCTCGACAATCGCGGCTCGAACAATCGCGGCGTCGCCTTCGAGGCGCCGCTCTACCGCGCCATGGGCGGGGTCGAGGTGCGCGACCAGAAGGCGGGCGCCGAATATTTGAAGACGCTCGATTTCGTCGATCCCGACAAGATCGCGATCGATGGCTGGTCCTATGGCGGTTACATGACGCTGAAGCAGCTTCAGGCCGATCCCGGGCTCTATGCCGCAGGGATTTCGGGCGCGCCGGTCACCAAGTGGGAGCTTTACGACACGCACTACACCGAGCGGTTCATGGGCGATCCGCGCCTCGTGCCCGAGGCTTATGATGCGGCGAGCGCCATTCCCGATGCGCGCGCGATCACCGATCCCTTGCTGCTGATCCACGGCATGGCGGATGATAACGTGGTGTTCGAGAACTCCTCCGAGCTCATCAGCGTGCTGCAGGAGGGCAATGTGCCGTTCGAGATGATGCTCTATCCGGGCTACACCCACCGCGTCTCGGGCGAGAAAATCTCGCCCCACCGCTACAACACGGTGTTCAACTTCCTTGCGCGCCGCGGGGTCGTGCCGCCGGAATAAGCGCCTGGGCGATGAACTGAAGTGATGCCCGCGCCCGCGATGATCGCTTGTGGATCGCGGGCGACACGCTATCTCGCACTCGCAATCAGATGGAGACGTTGAATTGGGTTATCGGGTAGCCGTTGTCGGCGCGACCGGCAATGTCGGGCGTGAAATGATGCAGATCCTCGCCGAGCGCGAGTTTCCGGTTGATGAGGTGGCGGCGGTCGCCTCCGGGCGCAGCCACGGCACCGAAGTGGAGTATGGCGATACAGGCAAGATGCTCAAGTGCCGCAACATCGAGCATTTCGACTTTGCCGGCTGGGACATCGCGCTGTTCGCCGCCGGCAGCGGCCCGGCCAGGGAATACGCGCCCAAGGCTGCGGCAGCGGGCTGCGTGGTGATCGACAATTCCTCGCTCTACCGGATGGACCCCGATGTGCCGCTGATTGTGCCCGAGGTGAACCCGGACGCGATCGACGGCTATTCCAAGCGCAACATCATCGCCAATCCCAATTGCTCGACCGCGCAGCTTGTGGTCGCGCTCAAGCCGCTGCACGATTTCGCGACGATCAAGCGCGTGGTGGTCTCGACCTACCAGTCCGTCTCGGGCGCGGGTAAGGCGGGGATGGACGAATTGTTCGAGCAGAGCCGCGCGATCTTCGTGGGCGATCCGGTCGAACCGCGCGCCTTCACCAAGCAGATCGCCTTCAACGTCATCCCGCATATCGACGTCTTCCTCGAGGATGGTTCAACCAAGGAAGAATGGAAGATGGTGGTCGAGACCAAGAAGATCCTCGATCCCAAGATCAAGCTCAATGCGACCTGCGTGCGCGTGCCGGTCTTCGTCGGCCATTCCGAGGCGATCAACATCGAATTCGAGAACGAGATTTCGGCCGAACAAGCGCAGGACATCCTGCGCGAGGCCCCCGGCATCATGCTGATCGACAAGCGCGAGGACGAGGGTTACGTCACGCCGGTCGAGGCGGCGGGCGACGGGGCGACCTATGTCAGCCGCGTGCGCGAGGATCCGACGGTGGATAACGGCCTCACGCTGTGGTGCGTTTCGGACAATCTCAGGAAAGGCGCCGCGCTCAACGCGGTCCAGATCGCCGAGCTGCTCGGGCGTCGCCATCTCAAGAAGGGCTGAGGCGCGTGCGGATCGCGTTTGCCCTCCCGCTCGCCTGCTGCCTTGCGGCATGCGGCGGAAACGATGTGCCCCCGCCCGGCCAGGAGGAGCTGCGCGCCTCGCGTCCGGTGGTCGAGGAGGGCTCGATCGTGCTGCGCGCGGACGGTATCACGGTGGGCGCGGAGAGCTTCTATTTCGGCGCAGGCCAGACCGAGCTGGAGGGCAAGCTGACGGGCGCGCTGGGCGGGGCGGGCACGGTAAACCTGATGGAAGGCTGCTCGGACGGCGTTATCGAGGCGCACAACCGCGCCATGCTCGATGTGCATTACCGCGACGGCATCTTCGTCGGCTGGAGCACCGGCCACCCGCGCGGCGATGCGCTGCCGGGCGGGGGAACGCTCGATTATGCGGGCGATCTTGCGGTCGGCATCGCGCGCGACACGCTCGAGGAGGTGCGCGGGCTCGTCTTTACCGGGGAGACGCGCCTGGGCGAGGAATTCGCGGCGAGCGATGCGATGGGCGGCTTCGTCGAGGATGGCGCGGTCGCGCGGCTTTATGCCGGGATGCAGTGCATCGCCCGGTGAGGCTCTGGCCATCGCCCGCGCGCTGCGCTAGCGAGCGTGCGCATGACGATCACGCTCCACCCCATAGGCCATGTGCGCGGCGGGCGCAGCGCCATCGTCGATGACGATTGGGGCAGGGTCGAGGCGGTGATCGAGCTCGATCCGGCGCGCTTCACAAAGGAGGCCCTGCTCGGGCTCGACGCCTTCAGCCATGCCGAGATCATCTACCTCTTCGACCGCGTGCCCGAGGACCGGATCGAGACGGGCGCGCGCCATCCGCGCGGGCGCAAAGACTGGCCGCGCGTCGGCATCTTCGCCCAGCGCGGCAAGAACCGGCCCAACCGCCTCGGCCTCACTACCTGCGAAGTGCTGCGGCTCGAGGGCACGCGGCTTGTTGTGCGCGGGCTCGACGCGGTGGACGCAACGCCGGTGCTCGACATCAAGCCGGTCATGAGCGGCTTCGCCCCGCGCGGGGAGCTGCGCGAGCCGGACTGGGCGCGCGCGATCATGGCGCAATACTGGGAGCGCGCCGAGGCGCCCGAAGGCCCGCCGCAATGACCCTTTGCGCCGAGCTCTATTTCAGCTTCCGCTCGCCCTATTCCTATCTCGCAGTGGGTCGGTATCGGCAGATCTGCGCCGAATACGACCTCGCCATCGCGCTCAGGGTGGTCCTCCCGATCGCAATCCGCGACCCGGACATTCTCTTCACCGGCAACCGCGCAGCGCCGCGCTACATCATGCGCGATGCCTTCCGTGTGGCCGAGATGCAGGGCATCGCGATGCGCTGGCCGCGCCCCGATCCGGTGGTGCAGGATTTGGCGAGCGGAAAGATTGCCGAAGAGCAGCCCCACATTCTCCGTCTGTGCCGCCTCGGCCAGGCCGCCGCGCGGCGGGGCAGGGGGCTCGAATTCGCCGCCGAAGTCGCAGCGGTGATCTGGTCGGGCGAGGTCGACGATTGGCATGAGGGCGATCACCTCGCCCGGGCCGCCGCGCGCGCCGGGCTCGATTTCGCCGAGCTCGAGGCAGAGGCCGAGCGCGAGGCCGCAGCGCTCGATGGCGAAATCGCGCACAACCAGCAGGCGCTCGAGGCGGCGGGGCACTGGGGGGTGCCTTGCCTCGTGTTCGAGGGCGAGCCGTTCTTCGGGCAGGACCGGATCGAGGTCGCGCTGTGGCGGATGCAGCAAAAGGGGCTCGCGCGCCGATGAACACCACGCATTTCGAGAGCTTTGACGGCACCCGCCTCGCGCTGCATCGCCACAGCCCGGAAACGGGGAGCGCCCGCCCGGTGATCCTGCTCCACGGGCTGTTCTCCTCCGCGCAGATGAACTGGATCAAGTGGGGCCATCACGAGCGCCTCGCCGCTTCCGGCTTCGAGGCGATCATGCTCGATTGGCGCGTTCACGGCGAGAGCGAGGCGCCGACCGAGCCCGGCGCCTACCCCGCAGACGTGCTGCTGCGCGATGCCTCCGCGCTGGTGGATCACCTTGGCCTCGCACCTGGCGAATATGACCTCGTCGGCTTCTCGCTTGGCGCGCGCACCGCGCTCCACGCGGTTGCCCACGGCGTGCTCGCCCCGCGCCGGCTCGCCGCTTGCGGCATGGGGATCGAGGGGCTCGCCGAATGGGAGCGCCGCGCCGCGCATTTCATCCGCGTGATCGACGAATTCGACACGATCCGCCCCGGCTCGCCGCTCTATGTCGCGCGCACCTTCCTCAAGTCGCAAGGGATCGACCGCGCGGCGGCGCGGCTGCTGCTGAGCGCGCCCTCAGGCTTCGAGCCCGCCCGGCTTGCCGACATCTCGATCCCTTGCGCGATCATCTGCGGGGACGAGGACCAGGACAATGGCTCTGCCCCCGCGTTGGCCGCCGCGCTGACCGATGCTGTCTATATCGAAGTCCCCGGCAGCCACCTCAACAGCGTCACCAAGCCCGAGCTCGGCGAGGCGATCGCGCGCTTCCTCGCGGGTTGATCTCGCTTGCACGGCGGGCCTAGGGTGGGCCTCT
Organism: Erythrobacter sp.; assembly: GCA_036350735.1. Taxonomy (GTDB): domain Bacteria; phylum Pseudomonadota; class Alphaproteobacteria; order Sphingomonadales; family Sphingomonadaceae; genus Erythrobacter. The sequence goes on along the minus strand of JAZBNR010000070.1, from coordinate 5,217 downwards.
CTTGCGCCCGGCCCTTGCTCCGCCCACCAGCACACGGAAAGCCAAGCCCTTGAAACCCGCTTCCCACTTACTCGCGCTTGCCTCCCTTCTTGCCGCCTGCGCGCCCGTTGCCGAGCCGATAGTGGCCGCTCCCGGTGCACCTGCCACCGGCTCGCTGTTTGTTGCGCAGAAGCGCGGCAATACGCTCACCAAGGTCGATCTGGCGAGCGGGGAGGAAGTGCTGCGCCGCGACAGCTGCACCAACCCGCACGAGCTCGCGACCGCGCCCGGCGGCGAGCATGTCGCGCTCGCCTGCTATGGCGGGACCAGCATCGACATCTTCGCGACCTTTGACCTCGCGCGCGTCGCCAGCATCGAGCTTGGGGAGAATGCCCGCCCGCACGGGATTGTGTGGCACGAGAACGGCGACATCTACGCAACCGCAGAGGGGCGCCGATCGGTGTTCTGGATCAGGAACCCCCTGAGCGATGCGCCGCAGCCGCTCGAATACGGGACTGGCAAGGAAGGCAGCCACATGCTCGTTGTCTCGCCCGATGGCAACACTGCGTGGACCACCGATCTGGGCTCGCGCACCGTCACGCGCGTGGCGCTCAAGGCCCGGATCGCGCCGGTTTCGGTGAGCGTCGGCAAGGAGCCCGAGGGGATTGCGCTTGTCCCCGATGGCCGGGCGCTGTGGGTCTCGGCGCGCGGCTCGAACGAGGCCTACGAGCTCGATCCCGCCTCGATGGAGGTGCGCCGCACCGTTGCAACCGGGCGCTTCCCCTTGCGCATCGCGATCCGCCCGCAGGGCGATGTCGCGGTGACGTCGGATCTTCAGGACGGGGCCTTGAGCGTGATCGATCTCGAGACGGCGCGGGTGCTGCGCCAGATCCCGGTTTCCTCGCCCGAGGAAGCTCGGGCGCGCGTGCAGGTGACGATCCTGTGGTCCGATGACGGTGAGCGCATCTATGCCGCCGAGACCGGCAGCGACACGATCGCCGAGGTCGATTATGCAAGCGGCACGGTGCTGCGCCGATTGCCGGGCGGCGAGGGCGGGGACGGGCTCGCGATCCTGCCGTGAACTTCCCCAATCCTCCCAAGCGCCTCCCCGTGGTCGGCTGGCGCGAACTCGTCGATCTGCCCGGCATCGCGCTCAGCGGCATCCCCGCCAAGATCGACACCGGCGCGCGCACCTCCTCGCTGCATGCCCGCGTGCTCGACCGGTTCGAGCGCGATGGCCGCCCGTTCGTGCGCTTCGCGGTCGATTGGGACGAGATCGCGCACGAGGGCGAGGCGGTCGAGGTCGACGTGCGCGGGATCACCAGCTCCAACGGGGAGACACAGATGCGCTATGTCATCAAGACGCCGCTGCGCATCGGTAATGTCGAATTCCGCGCCGAGCTGAGCTTGGCGGATCGGTCGGACATGAAATTCCCGATGCTCATCGGACGCACGGCCTTGCGGCGCAGATTTGTGGTCGACAGCGGCCATTCCTGGCTGCAATCGCCCGGCGCGCCTGATAGGTTCGGCGCTCACCCCGGAGTACCCTTCAAATGAAAATTGCCATGCTGGCGCGCAATGCCAATCTCTATTCGCACCAGCGGCTCAAGGATGCAGCCGAACAGCGCGGGCACGAGATCGACATTCTCAACACCACCCGCTGCACCGTCCACATCGCCAGCCACCGGCCCGAAGTGTTCTACGATGGCGAACCGATGATCGGCTATGATGCGGTGATCCCGCGCATCGGCGCCTCGATCACCAATTATGGGCTGGCGATCCTGCGCCAGTTCGAGATGCGCGGATCGTGGCCCTTGAACGAGAGCGTCGCGATCGGGCGCAGCCGCGACAAGCTGCGCTCTTTGCAGATCCTTGCCAAATACGGCCTCGGCCTGCCGCTCACCGCATACGCCAACGATCCCAAGAAGGCCGAGGAGATCATCAAGGCGGTCAAGGGGCCGCCGGTCGTCATCAAGCTGCTCGAGGGAACGCAAGGGATCGGCGTGGTGCTGGCCGAGACGATGTCGAGCGCCAAATCGGTGATCGAGGCGTTTCGCGGCGCCAACGTCAATATCCTCGTCCAGGAATTCATCAAGGAAGCGGGCGGGACCGATATCCGCGCGCTGGTGATCGGGGGCAAGGTGGTCGCAGCGATGAAGCGCACCGGCGCTCCGGACGATTTCCGCTCAAACCTTCACCGCGGCGGCAGCGCGCAGCTCATCAAGATCACGCCGGAAGAGCGCTCGACCGCGGTGCGCGCGGCCAAGCACATGGGATTGAACGTGTGCGGGGTCGACATGCTGCGCTCGAACCACGGACCTGTCATCATGGAGGTCAATTCCTCGCCCGGGCTCGAAGGCATCGAAACCGCGACCGGCAAGGACATCGCGGGGCAAATCATCGACTTCATCGCCGCCAACGCCAAGGAAGGCAAGACCAAGACCAAGGGGCGGGGCTAGGGCAGCCCCCGCCCGCCGGGGCATCAGCGGAATGGCGGCTCGTTGAAGGCGCGCAGCTTGCGGCTGTGCAGGCGGTCGCCTTCCTTGCGCAGGTTCTCGACCGCCTCGATCCCGATCTGCAGGTGTGCCGCGATCGCTTCCTCATAGAACTTGTTGGCCTGGCCCGGCAGCTTGATCTCGCCGTGGAGCGGCTTGTCCGAAACGCACAGCAGCGTCCCGTAAGGCACGCGGAAGCGATAACCCTGCGCCGCGATCGTTGCGCTCTCCATCTCGACCGCGATCGCGCGGCTCTGCGAGAAGCGCTTGGCGCTGTCGGAATAGTGCAGTTCCCAGTTGCGATCGTCGGTGGTGACGACGGTGCCGGTGCGCATGCGCTGCTTGAGGTTGGCGCCCTGCACGCCCGAGACACGCTCCGCCGCGCCCGCGAGCGCCAGTTGCACCTCGGCGATCGGCGGGATCGGGATTTCGGGCGGAAGGACGGCGTCAAGCACGTGATCGTCGCGCAGATAGGCGTGGGCGAGCACGAAATCGCCTATCTTCTGGCTCGGGCGAACCCCGCCGCAATGGCCGATCATCATCCAGGCATGGGGGCGCAGCACCGCGAGGTGATCGCAGATCGTCTTGGCGTTGGAGGGGCCGACCCCGATATTGACGAGCGTGATCCCGCCCCGATCCTCGCGCATCAGGTGATAGGCGGGCATCTGGTGGCGGCGCCAGGCGGTGTCGTTCAACTGCGCGCGGGCATCGGTCACAGGTTGGGCCAGATCGAGCCCGCCCGCGCCGCGCAGCGCGGTGTAGCCGCCGCTCCCGATCTGGCGCGCGCCCCAATCAACGAATTCATCGACATAGCGGTGATAGTTGGTGAACAGGATGAAGTCCTGAAAATCGCCCACCGCTGTCCCGGTGTAATGCGCGAGGCGGGCGAGCGAATAATCGGTGCGCAGGCCGTCGAACAGCGAGAGCGGCATCGGGCCGGCTTCCTCGTATTCGATCCCGTCGGCAAGCTCATCGCCGATCAGCGCGAGATCGGTGGAGGGGAAATGCTTGGCGATCTCCTGCGGCGCGATCCCGACCATCGCCGCGCCCGCTGCGCCGTCGAGCACATAGGGGAAAGGGATTTCCTGGCGCGAACGCGTGACGCTGACCTCGACCGCGTGCTCACGCGAGATCAGCGAGAGCTGCTCGGTGAGATAGGGCGCGAACAGGTCGGGGCGGGTGATGGTGGTGGTGTAGGTGCCCGGCTGCTCCAGGCGGCCGAAGGCGCGGCTGCGATCGCTCGGCTCGCTTCCTTCCGCGCCCACGCCTTCATAGTGCAAGGTGAGCTGGGGATAGGCATAGCTGCCATCCTCGCGCTTGCGTGCCGGGGGCACGGCGCCGTCGCGCCCGAAGGCGATCACGTCGTCGCGCAGCGCGCTGACCGCAGCATCATAGTGCGATTGGAGCTGTTTGAGGATGTCGGTGATGTCGATCATGGGCGCCCCTGCCTAACCGGTTGAATGGTCTGTTTCGATGACAGCACTGCCGCGGCCCGGGCGGGCTCGCGCGGTGCTGTTACAAAAAGGGCGCGCAAGGCCGTTGATGACCCTGCGCGCCCGATCGCCTGACGTCCCTAGACGCCTCAGCCCTGATCCGGTTCCCCGGCGGGCTCGTCTTCATCGCTGTCCGAGCCGCCCTCGAGCAACTCGGCGGGGATTTCGCCCGGCTCGAGATTGGGGTCGATGCGGTTGGCCTCGGCCTGTTCCTCGATCTCGCGCTGCTCGTCCTCGAACATCTGTGCAAGCACGTCGACGCCCTGCGACTGGAGCTCGGCCTCGTCGTCCGAACGGGCGACATTGGCCTTCACGGTGACATGCACCTCGGGGTGCAGCGCCACGGTCACATCATGCATGCCGATCGTCTTGATCGGCGCGCCCATGATGACCTGCTTCTTGTCGATCGCGTGGCCCTGCTCGTTCAGCCCGGCGACCATGTCGCGGACATTGACCGAGCCATAGAGCTGGCCAGCGTTGGAAGCGGCACGGATCAGCACGACCTCGGCACCGGCGACCTTTTCGCCGAGCTTCTCGGCTTCGGAGCGGCGCTCGGCGTTTTCCTTCTCGAGACGGTCGCGGTTGGCTTCGAACACCGCCCTGTTGGCAGCGTTGGCGCGCAGGGCCTTCTTCTGCGGAAGCAGGAAGTTGCGGGCATAGCCATCCTTCACGGAGACCACATCGCCGATCGAACCGAGCTTCTCGATGCGCTCAAGGAGAATGATTTGCATGAGTCCTTCTCCTTACTTCACGATATACGGCAGGAGGCCGATGTGACGCGCGCGCTTGATCGCCTTGGCGAGTTCGCGCTGCTTCTTGGCGGAAACGGCGGTGATGCGCGAAGGCACGATCTTGCCGCGCTCGGACATGAAGCCCTGAAGCAGGCGCACGTCCTTGTAATCGATCTTGGGCGCATCCTTCGCGTTGAACGGGCAGGACTTGCGGCGGCGGAAAAACGGGCGGGCCATCAGTCGCGCTCCTCACGGTCGGAACGGCGCTTACGCTCGCGCTCGTTCTTGCGCATCATCACGCTGGGGCCGTCCTCGTGCTCGTCGACGCGGATCGTCATGTAGCGGATGATGTCTTCATTGATGCGGGTCTGGCGCTCGAGCTCCGCGACGACCGAACCGGGCGCCTCGATGTTGAGCATCACGAAATGCGCCTTGCGGTTGCGCTCGATCTTGTAGGCGAGGGACTTGAGGCCCCAGGTCTCGGTCTTGGTGACCTTGCCTTCGTTCGCTTCGACGATT
>JAZBNR010000069.1:0-2200 GCA_036350735.1 Erythrobacter sp. | reverse complement strand
CTCGACGACGGCGAGGTCACGGTGATCGCCGACCTGCCCAAGAGGGTCGACTGGGGCCAGACCGAGCTCGCCACGCTGGTCGCGGCGATCCGCGCCGAGGATCGTGATCCGTCCGAATACGTCGACACCGCCTACAAGGTGCCGGAGCGCAAATACGCCGCCTGGCCGCGCCACATCCGCACCGCCTTTGAGCGGGCCCGCACGGTGAAGACCGGCAAACCGACCTTCCGCCTCGTGCAGGGGGAGGCGCGGTGATGGGTCTGCGCATCATCTCCGCCGACGACCGGCTGCGCGAGGCGCAGGGCAAGACCACCATGGCGCTGTTCGGGCCGAGCGGCGCGGGCAAGACCACGCTGTTGAAGACCCTGCCGCCCGCCGAGACGCTCTGCATCGATCTGGAGGCGGGCCTCAAGTCCGTCCAGGACTGGCCGGGCGACAGCATCCCGATCCGGTGCTTTGCCGATGCGGTCGACATCGCCTGCCTGATCGGCGGCGCGAACCCGGCCGCCCAGCCCGAGGAGCATTTCTCGGAGGCGCACCATGCGCATCTGCGGGCGCAGCATCCCGAGTTGGCCGAGAAGATCGACACCAAGCGCATCATCTTCGTCGACAGCATCACCGACCTGACGCGCCAAGCCATGGCATGGGCCAAGACCCGGCCCGAAGCGCTGTCGGAACGCACCGGCAAACCGGACACGCGTGGCGCCTACGGCCTGCTGGCGCGCGAGGTCATCGGGCTTCTCAAGCACCTCCAGCATGCGCCGGGGCGCACGGTCATCTTCGTCGGCATCCTCGAGAAGGTCGTCGACGACATGAACCGGGTGACCTGGCAGCCGCAGATGGACGGCGGAAAGGTCGCCCGCGAACTCCCCGGCATCGTCGACCAAGTGCTGACGATGAGCCTGTTCTCGCAGGATCCCGGCGCGGGCCCCGATGCGCTCCCGACCTGGCGTCACGATCCCGACAAGGGCAACGCGCGCCGCCTTGTCTGTCAATCCGGCAATCCGTTCGGCCTGCCGGCCAAGGATCGCAGCGGCAGGCTCAACCTGACCGAGCCGCCCGATCTCGGCGCGCTCCTCACCAAGATCAATCAACCCCGGAAAGGATGACGACATGACCTTCGACATGAACGACGTGGAGCCGCAGCAGTCCGGCGACCTGATCCCCGATGGCACCTTCGCCAAGCTGGTGATGACGCTGCGCAAGGGCGGCACCGACGGGTCGAGCGATGTGGATCGCGGGCTTCTCAAGGCCTCGAACCAGCCCGGCAGCGACGTGCTGATGCTCGGCGCCGAGTTCACCGTTGCCGAGGGCCCGCATGCCCGGCGCAAGTTCTGGCAGAACTTCACCGTGCAGGGCGGCAAGCTCGACGAGCAGGGCCAGTCGATCGGCTGGAAGATCTCTAAATCGACCTTCCGCGCCATGATCGACAGCGCGCTGGGGCTGAATCCCGAGGACATGAGCGAGGCGGCGAAGGCCAAGCGGGTGCTGCGCGGGCTCGCCGATCTCGACGGGATCAGCTTCGTCGCGAAGATCCAGATCGAGCCGAGTCGCAACCCTGCCTACAAGGATGCCAACAAGCTCGACCATGTCGTGCTGCCCACCGCGCCCGAATGGCAGAAGGTGATGGCGGGCGAGCCCGTGCCCGCGCAGCCGTCGAGCAAGCCCCGACCCGCCGCAGCAGCTGCGCAGCCCGCGACCCCGGCATGGGGCCAGCCGCAGGCGGCCTCCACACCCGTGGCGCCTGCCTGGGGCGCGCCGTCGGCTCCCGCCCAGCCCGCCACCCAGACCCCGCCCGCCGCCAAACCCGGCAACGGCCCGGCCTGGCTGAACCCGTGAGCCCGGACGAATGGCAGGCGCATGTCACCACGGAGGCGGCACTGGCGATGGGACGCTGGCTCGAGGCGCGCGGGCGTCTCGACCGGCCCATCGCCAGCCTGACCCGGCGCGATCTGGAATGCATGGCATCGAACGCCATCAGCCGGTTCATCGTGCTGTCCTCCGAGCGCCGGACCGCCGCCCCGGACAAGGAGGAGCGCGACGCGCTGGACCTGCTGCTCATGGGGTGACGCGCGCCGATCTCGCCCGGCGCGTGCCCTGCGCCCAGTGCGGTCGCGAGGCCCGGGGCTTTGGCTACTGCGACGGCCTGCGCTGGGACCGTCACCCTCATTACCGCTTCTGCTCGATGGCTTGCCTGATG
>JAZBNR010000068.1:0-156148 GCA_036350735.1 Erythrobacter sp. | reverse complement strand
GATGCAAAGCTTGATGCGAGCGTCGCGCGCACCGCGGCCCGGCCAGTGGCGAGCGGGCGGGTGTCAAAGAAGCTGGCCTGGGGCTGGCTGGTCGCGCTGTGCCTTGTCGGCCTTGGCGTGCTGCTGCAATTGCGGCTGGAGGCGCAGATCGCCGCGCTCGCCAGCCTCGCGCTGGTCGCCGCCTATCCCTTCATGAAGCGCATCACCTGGTGGCCGCAGGCCTGGCTTGGCATGGTGTTCACCTGGGGGCTGCTGGTCGGCTGGGCCGAGCTGCGCTGGGACAATTGGGACGCGCTGGGCGCGGTCTATGCCGGGTGCATCTGCTGGGTGATCGGCTATGACACGATCTATGCCCTGCAGGACCGCGAGGATGATGCGCTGGTCGGCATCAGGAGTTCGGCGCTGCGGATGGGCGGGCAGGTCAAGGCCGGGATTGCCGGGTTCTACGCCGCCACGATCGCGCTGTGGGCGCTGGGCTTCTGGCTCTACCGGACGGACTGGATCGCGCTTCTTGCGCTGATCCCGGTCGCAGGGCACCTCGCCTGGCAGGTCGTGACACTCGATCCCGCCGACGGGGCAAACCCGCTCGAGCGCTTCCGCTCCAATCGCGTGGCGGGCGCGCTGATGGCGGCGGCATGCTTCGTTGTCGGCAATGCCGGAGCGGGTTGGGCGGGAGCCTGAGACGCGATGTGCAATCTCTACCGCATGACGAAGAACAAGGATGAGGTCGCCCGGTGGTTCGGCGCGATCGAGGCGCTGGGCGGTGCGAACTACGCCGAGGAGGTCTATCCCGGCTATCCCGGCCTTGTCGTTGCGGAAGGGCAACTGCGCCAGATGGTGTGGGGCTTCCCGCTCGTCATGAAGGGCAAGAAGGGCCAGCCCCTGAAGCCCAAGCCGGTCAACAACGCCCGAACCGACAAGCTCGACAGCTTCTTCTGGCGCCATTCCTTCGAGGAGCGCCGCTGCCTGATCCCGCTCACCGCCTGGGCCGAGGCGCAGGGGGCGAAAGGATCGATGACCCGCACATGGCTCTCGCTGCCTGACACCGAGCTGTTCGCGGCGGCGGGGGTGTGGCGGCAATCGGACGAGTTCGGCACCTGCTATTCGATGGTGATGACCGACAGCGCGGGCTCGGCGGCGCACGAAGTCCACAGCCGGATGCCGGTGCTGCTCGCGCCCGCGGATCACGCGCGCTGGGTTGGCGGATCGCCGGAGGAGGCGAAGGGGCTGTGCCGGGCGTGGGAGGGCGATCTCGCGATCCACCGGACGGACCAGCCCTGGGTGAAGGGCGCGGGGGTGCAAAAGGGGCTTTTGTGACCTCCCCCGCCGCCCTGCGGGCGCGGTGCGAACATCGGCGCGCGCGGCATCGGCTCGTTCATGCGGGCTCTCCTGCATAGCTCACCACCTCGAACTCGATCCCGTCCCAATCGAAGAAGTAAAACCGCCGCCCCGGCTCGTAATCGTCATGGCCGAACGGCTCGAGCCCGGCGGCGGTGACGACCTGTTCGGCCGAAGCGAGATCGTCCACCAGCAGGCCGACATGGTTGAGCGGCTGACCCTTGGCATAGCGCCTGCCCCCCTTGGCGCACGCCTCGGCGCGCACGCCGTCATCGGTGTAGAGCGCGATGTAGGAGCCGCCATTCGCCGGCTCACCCACATGCACCGTATCGCCGCCGCTGCGCGACTTGCCGCGCCAGCGCTCCTCCCAGCCGAGCAATTGCCGCAGCAGTTCGGCGCTGCGCTCAGGGCGGGTGACGGTGAGATTGGCGTGTTCGATGTGGCCCTTGGGCATGGTTGCAGGCTCCTGTGGTTGCGCGTGGGTGGGGCGATCCGGGCGCCGCGGCATGGGGACGGCCGCAGCCCGAATCGCCCTCGCTCCCGATCATGCAACCTCAACCTGACTTGAGCTCAAGCCCTGATTGCGCTATCCCCTCTCGACATGTCTGCGCCCCGGCTCTCCCACCGCGATCTGCTGACCATCGGCGCGGTCGCGCGGCGCACCGGGCTCGCCGTCTCGGCGATCCGCTTCTACGAGGCCAAGGGCCTCATCGAGCCAATCCGCACGAGCGGCAACCAGCGCCGCTTCCTGCGCTCCGACATCCGCCGCGTGAGCTTCATCCTCATCGCGCAGCAACTCGGCCTCAGCCTCGACGAGATCGACGCTACCCTGTGCGCCCTGCCGCACGGCCGCACGCCGACCGCGCACGACTGGCGGCGCATCAGCCAAGCCCTGCGCGAGCGGATCGAGGCGCGGATCGCCGCGCTCGAGCGCACCCGCGACCGGCTCGATGGCTGCATCGGCTGCGGCTGCCTCAGCCTCGAGCATTGCGCGATCTACAATCCGGACGATACCCTCGGGCGCGAGGGGCCGGGGCCGCGAAAGGTTCTCGTGGAGGGGGGGTGAGCCGGCGCTCGCTCAGCCCTGCGGGCCGAGCGCGGGATCGAGATCGCGCGGGCGGGTGAAATGGACGAGTTCGGCGCAGCGGGCCTTCAGCGCGCTCCAGCCCGCGATCTCGCATTCGAGCACGGCAAAGGCGCCGGTCGGGAACTTGATCATGGCCTCGCGGAACAGGTCGTTCTCGCGCGCGGGCGCGACAAGATCGATCAGCGTTTCCTGCAAGCCCGGATTGTGGCCGACGATGAGCACGCTGCCGGGCTCATCATCGCCGCCAAGCCCTTGCAGCACCTCGAGGATCGTCTCGAGGCTCGCGAGGTAGAGCCGCTGGTCGTATGTTGGCGCCACGCCGAGTTCGGCGAGATCGAGCGTCTCCTTGATCCGCACGGCGGGGCTGGCGAGGATCATGTCCCACTGCACTTCGTGATCGCGGATGTGATTGCCCATCAGCGGAGCGCCGCGGCGGCCGCGATCATTGAGCCCGCGATCGAAATCGCGCTCCACCCCGGCATCCCATTCCGACTTGGCATGGCGCAGGATTCCGAGAAGTTTTGCCAAGCCGTGTCTCTCCCACCCGAGCTGCCAGCATCTCAATAGGCGCCTCTCACCATGCCACGCGGCCCTTGTAAAGCAAATCGGTTAGGTCGCGGCGACCAACCGGGTCACAGAGCCCATGCCGCGGCCTCTCAGCCGGGTTCGGCTCCGGCTCCTGGCGCTCTTGCGGGCCGTGTGCCGAGCATCACGAAGGGCTTGGCGTGGCGGCGGAACTCCTCCTTGTAGCGCGGATGCTCGGTGCCCATCCAGCGGTCCCAGAAGGTGAAGTAGAAGCCGTAATTGTGGCCCGAGGAATGGTGCAGGTCGTGATGCGTGGTGGTCGCGATCCAGTCGGTCAGCGGATTGTCGACCCAGCCGGCGGGGAACAGCTCGCTGCCCGCGTGGGCCATCACGTTGCGGATCATCTGGTGCCAGATGAAATAGAGGATCGCGAGCCCGGCATAAGCGATGCCGAGCTGGCTGGTGACGAGCAGGAAGATCGGCACGAAGGCGACCTCGAGCGCGGCCTCGATGGTGGTGAAGCTGTAGGCAGTCCACGGCGTGGGCGTGCGTGATTTGTGGTGATGGAGGTGGGTGCGGCGGAACAGCGCCTTGGAATGCATCGCGCGGTGGACCCAGTAAAACCAGGCATCGTGGGCGATGACGATCACCGCGAACTGCCAGAGAATGGTGGTCAGCGCAGCATCCTGGATCGACAGCAGAATGATCCCGGTCTCACGCCCGATGAGGATCGCCAGCGTGACAAAGGCATAGACCACGACCGTGCGCATCGAGGAGAGGATTTCGCGCAGATAATCGCTGCGCTTTGCGTTGCGACCGCGCTGGATCCGGCGATTTTCGGCCCAGCTGCTGAATACGACTAGAAAGAGGGTCAAGGCCCCGGCCGCGATCACATAGCGGCTAAGATCGAAATAGATGCCGAACATGAAATGATCCGCCACGCGGTCGGTGACATATTCCAGTGTCAAAGGGGCATCGGTTCTGGCGATCATAGCGGGGTTCCCTTGCAATCCTGATGCCCGCAAACCTGCCGCGAACCTACTGGAAAATCCTCAAGAAGCCGAAAAAACGCAGTCGATTCCGAAATCGATTATGCTTTTTCAGTTCTGACCGGCCTCGATCGCTTCGCGCCGGTACTCGCTCGGCGTAGTCCCCGTCTCGGCGCGGAAGGCGCGGTTGAAGGGAGGGAGCGAATTGTATCCCAGGTCCATCGCGATCGTGAGGATCGGCAGGTCGATATGCTCGCGGCTCGCAAGCAATTGGCGCGCCTCGGCGATGCGGTGGCGATTGAGGAAGGCCGAGAAGTTGCGGTGCCCCAGCCGCTGGTTGATGAGCGCGCGCAGGCGGTGCTCGGGCGTGCCGAGCGCTTCAGCAAGCGCGGCGATGGTGAGCCCGGACGTGCGATAGGCACCCGCCGCCATCGCCGCGACCAGCTTTTCGTGCAGCACCTGCTCGCTCGGGGTGAGATCGAGCGTGGGGCCGGCTTCGGGCAAGGACGCATCCTCCTCGGTCTCGACCAGCAGCTCGGGATCGGTCCGCAGCAGCGCCAGCCCCGCAAACAGCATGACGACGAGGATCAGCAGCGCCGTCACCAGATTGAACGCCGGAAACAGCCGAGGGGAGCCCGCCAGCGTCTCGAACAAAAGGATCACCGCCGCCTGCGCCGCGACCAGCAGCGGCAGCCACAGCCGCACCACGCGGCGTTGCTCTACGAGATCGTCCACCCGCTCGAACAGCGCGATCCGCACGAGATCGGCGAGCAGGCCCAGCGCGGCGATATGGAGGATGTAAAATCCCAGCGGATCGAGCGCGGGCACGAAATGGCCGATGAACCAGCCGATCAGCAGCACCACCGCCGCGACCAGCAGGATGCGGCGCTCAGGGCTGCGCTCGAACAGGTTGCGGGCGAACAGCCAGATCGAAAACGGCGAGGAGATCGCGGCCAGATCGACCCACGGATCGAGCGGCCCGTCGATGCTCAGGAGCGAGCTCGAATTGATGAGGTAGAAAATCACCCCCACCAGCATCGCCACCAGCGGCAGCTTGACCGCCTCGCGCACCTCGCCTGCGACAAACAGCGCGACAAGCATCAAAGCCGCGCCGATCGCAACGAGGCGGACCACGAAATCGAGCTGCTCGATCATGCCGCGTTGTCTGCCGCGTCTTCGTGCGCTTGTGAACCGCTCTCGAAGATGTCTCCGATGATCCCCTCGCGCACCCGCACCAGTGCCTCATCGAGCGTCAGGCGGTGGATCGCGGTGCCCGGCGGGAAGGCGGTGAGCAGGCGCGAGGGGAAAGCGGCGGAGAGCACCACGAAATGCCCGCGATCCCCGCGCCCGCGAATGAGCCGGCCGAACCCCTGCGCGAGCTTGGCGCGGATGATCCGGTCGTCATATTGCCCACCTGATCCGGCAGCGGCGCGGCGCGCCCTGTGGAGAATATCGGGCCGGGGCCAGGGCACCGCCTCGAGCACAACGCAGCGTAAAGATTCGCCCGGCACATCGACCCCGTCGCGCAAGGCATCGGTGCCGATGAGGCTCGCGCGCGGATCGTCGCGGAAGATATCGACCAGCGTGCCGGTGTCGATCGGGTCGACATGCTGGGCGTAAAGCGGCAGGCCGGCCCGCGCCAGGCGGTCGGCGATCCGGCCATGGACCGCGCGCAGCCGCCGGATCGCGGTGAACAGGCCCAGCACGCCGCCCCCGCTCGCCTCGATCAGCCGGGCATAGGCGCCCGCCAGCGCGGGCAGATCGCCGCGCCTGATGTCGGTCACGATCAGCACTTCGGCGCAGGCGCCATAATCGAACGGGCTCCTCGCCGAGGTCATCAGCGGCACCGCCTCGATATGCCGCGCACCCGAGCGCTCGATCGCCGCCTCCCACGCCGCCTCGCGGTCCTCGATCCGGTCGGTCAGCGTCGCGCTTGTCACCATCACGCCATGTGCGGGCTCGAGCACGGCGCGCGCGAAAGGCTTCATCGGATCGAGCCAGCGGCGGTGGATGGCGACATCGAATTCGCGCGCGTCCGAGCGATCGACCGCGAGCCAGTCGACGAATTCGGGATCGGCCGGGCCGCCCAGCCGATCGAGCAGCGCCTCCCACGCCGCGAGCAGGTCGATCCGCCAGGTAAGCGCGAAGCGCGCGCCCTCGATCCGGGCACGGCCCTGACTGTCCAGCCAATCGGGCGGATCGGCGAGGCACGCCTCGAGCCTTGCGCCCAGCCGCATCAGCGGCACGCGGATTGCAGCGAGCGCGCGCGCGGCATCGCCCGCCGCCTCGATCACCTCGCCCGGCAGGCCCGCCGCCTCGGTCTCGATGCCATATCCCGCCTCCTGCCCGCCGCTCTCGTCGCGCGCATAGGTGACAGCGCGCACAGCGGCGAGCAGGCGCTCGATCGGCCCCGCCGGTTGCCCTTCGACCAGCCGCTCGAGCCAGCCATCGCCCGGCAACGCCTGCCCGGCATGGATCGCCGCCTCGATTGCTGCGCCGCCCGCTTCGTCATAGCTCGCGATGTCGGCGAGGCGCGCGGCAAGCCCGCGCCGCCGCCCGCGGTTCTTGCGCTCCGGCCCCATGATCCAGCGCCGCAGCTCGATCGCCTCCTGCCCCGATAGGGTGGCGGCGAAGGTCGCATCGGCCGCCTCGAACACGTGGTGGCCTTCGTCGAAGATCACGCGGGTGAGGCGCGCAGCATGGTTCGGGGCATGATCGCTCCCGCGTGCGGCATTGACCATCACGAGCGCGTGGTTGGCGATCACCAGATCGGCCTTGGCGCTGTCGCGCGTGGCGCGCTCGATGAAGCATTTGCGGTAATGCGGGCAGCCGGCATAGATGCACTCGCCGCGCCGGTCGGTCAGCGCCGCGATCCCGCGCTTGCGGAAGAGCGTGCCGAGCCAGCCGGGCAGGTCTCCGCCGATCATGTCGCCATCACGGGTGTAGCTCGCCCACCGCGCGACGAGCTGCGCCAGCACCGCCGGGCGCCCGGCGAAGCCGCCTTGCAGCGCGTCCTCGAGATTGAGCAGGCACAGATAGTTCTCGCGCCCCTTGCGCACCACCACCGGGGGCGTGCCATCAGGGCGCTTGACCGGCCAGGCGCGGCGGCTTTCGGCGCGCAGCTGGCGTTGCAGGTTCTTGGTGAAGGTCGAGACCCAGACGGTGCCGCCCGAACGCGCCGCCCACAGCGAGGCGGGCGCAAGATAGCCCAGCGTCTTGCCGATCCCGGTGCCCGCCTCGGCGAGCGCAATATGCGGCACCTCGCTCTTTGCGCGCGGGGCGAAGATGCGCGCGGCGTCCTTGGAATATTGCGCCTGCCCCTCGCGCTTCTCCGCGCCCTCGCCGGTCAGTTCGGCGAGCCGCGCGGCGATCTCGTCCTCGGGCAGTTCGACCTGGCGCGGGGCGGCGCGCTCGCCCGCGTCTTCCCATTCGGGCAGGCTTGCAAACAGCCATTTCTCGGCGCGCTCTGGCTTGGCGACATGCGGCTTCAACACTTGCGCCCACGGCCAGCGCAGCCGCTCGAGCGAGGTCAGCGCGCTCCACGCACCCGCACGCTCGAACCATTCGGGCTCCTCGCACGCGGCGACCAGCGCGCCGCCGGCAAGCTGGAGGAAGGCGGGAATGTCCGCATCGCGCGCCGGTTCGGGCAGGCCCAGCGCCTCGGCCAGCCCGCGCGGCGTCGGCACGCAAAAGCGCGCCGGATGAACGAAGGCGAAAAGTTCGAGGAGGTCCAGCCCCGAAAGGTCGGGATAGCCCAGCCGGGTGGCCACCAGCGGCGCATTGATCATGACAAGCGGCGTGTCGGAAGCGGCGAGGATCGCATCGCCCTTGGAAACGACGCTTGTTTCGCCGTTTGCGGGGCGCAGCCAGGTCCCCGCATGGCTCGCGTGCAGCGAGGGCAGGGGAAGGGGCTGCGGGAGGCGGGCGAGGGTGGGGGCGGGGGGTGGCGCGGTCACGGTCCTAGAATGTGAGTGGCTTGATCGTTTGTAAACGGATTGAGCCGACACTCAGCCCAGCCTTGTCAGGGGGAGCGCACTGATGGAACCCAGCCTGAGACGTATCGTTTTGCCCGTGCTGGCGGCCGCCGGGTCGTTGGCGTTCTATCCGGCGATGGCGCAGGATCCGCCGCAGGCTGAGGCGAGCGCCACCAACGATGCCCAGATGCGCGCGGCTGCCGCCGTTGTCCAGCGCTCGCTCGATGCTTATCGCAAGCGCGATTTCGAGGGTTGGCTGAACGCCTATGCAATGGATGTCGTGGTGATCGGGCCGGGCTATGAGCTCTATGGCAGGGATGAATTGATGCGGGCGTTCAGGCCGGTCTTCGAGATCAATCTGCCTCCCGTGGAGATCATCGAAAGCGGCTGGACCGGCGACAGCGTTTATGTCGTCCAGCGCGAATATCTGCCCGATGGCACGCTGCAGGGCACCACCTATGCCGAATATCTGGTGCGCGGCGGCAAAATCCTCTCGGTGGTTGGCCATTCGATCTGATCCGGGGGCGCTTTCCTACCCGGGCTGCGGGGGATATTCGGGCGGACATGGCCTGCGCGCTTCTTTCCGGTTCTGGCGGTTTCCCCGGTGAGGCAGGGGTGCCTGTGCGCTGCGCGAGGTTTTTCGCTCCAGGACTGTGTAACAGGCGGTTCAAGCGTTCACCACGCGCGACGAGCCGAGTGTCGGCGCGGGGCGAGAGATCGTGGGAACGGATCGGCGAGCGGAGCGCTTGCATCGCGCCCGCCAAGCCGTCAGGACGCAACGCACCATGACCGACCCAGCCACCGACACCGCACCCGCCATCGACACCGCGCTCGCCGAGGCCGCGCGCACCTCCAAGGCCTGGCCCTTTCAGGAAGCGCAGCGGCTCGCCAGGGCGGTGGCGGCCAAGCGCCGCAAGGGCCTGAAGGCCCAAGCCGAGCCAGTGCTGTTCGAGACCGGCTACGGGCCCTCGGGGCTCCCCCATATTGGCACCTTCCAGGAGGTGCTGCGCACCAGCCTCGTGCGCCGCGCCTACGAGGCGCTGACCGGCGAGCCGACGCGGCTCGTTGCCTTCAGCGACGACATGGATGGCCTGAGGAAGGTGCCCGACAACGTGCCGAGCAAGGAGCTGCTTGCAGCGAACCTCGGCAAGCCGCTTTCGCGCATCCCCAACCCATTCGACACCGATCACCCGAGCTTTGCGGCGCACAACAACGCGATGCTGCGCGCCTTCCTCGATCGCTTCGGCTTCGACTACGAGTTCGTGAGCTCGTCCGATCGCTACAACTCGGGCGCCTTCGACGAGGCGTTGCGCGGCGTGCTGGCCCACTTCGGGGAGATCATGGACATCATGCTCCCGACGCTCGGCGAGGAGCGGCGGCGGACCTACTCGCCCGTCATGCCCGTCTCGCCCACCACCGGCGCGGTGCTGCAGGTGCCGATCGAGGTCGTGGATGCGGCGGCAGGCATGATCCGCTTCACCGACGATGACGGCACCCTCATCGAGCAATCGGCGCTCGGCGGACGGGCCAAGTGCCAGTGGAAGGTCGACTGGGCGATGCGCTGGGTGGCGCTGGGTGTCGACTATGAGATGTACGGCAAGGACCTGACTGACAGCGGCGTGCAATCGGGCAAGATTGCGCGGGTGCTGGGCGGGGACAAGCCCGAAGGGCTGATCTACGAGCTGTTCCTCGACGAGAAGGGCGAGAAGATCAGCAAGTCCAAGGGCAATGGCCTCACGATCGAGGAATGGCTGACTTATGGCAGCGAGGAGAGCCTCGCCTTCTACATCTTCCCCAATCCCAAGAGCGCCAAGCAGCTCCACCCCGGCGTCATCCCCAAGGCGGTGGATGATTACTGGCAGTTTCGCGAACGCCTGCCCGAACAGGAGCTCGACAAACAGCTCGGCAATCCGGTGTGGCACCTTCTGCGCGCGAACGAGCGCCACGAGGGGGCGCAGGCGCCAGGGGCGGGCGAGGGGCTGAGTGTGCCCTATTCGCTGCTGCTCAATCTCGTCAGCGTGCTCGGGCTCGAGGCGACGCCGGCGAGCCTCGCCGAGTATGTCGCGAGCTACACGGGCGCTGCCGTGACCGATCCCAAGCTCATCGAGCTGATCGAGTGCGCCGTCGCCTACAATCGCGATTTCGTGGCCCCCACGCTGGCAAAACGCGCGCCCGAGGCCGGCGAGGTGCTGGCGCTGACCGAGCTCGACGCCCAGCTTGCCGCAGCCCCCGCCGATGCCGATGCCGAGGCGCTGCAGACGCTGGTTTACGAAATCGGCAAGCGCGAGGAGTTCGGCTTTGAGTCCCTGCGCGACTGGTTTCGCGCACTCTACGAGACGCTGCTCGGGAGCGAGCAGGGACCGCGCATGGGAAGCTTCATCAGACTCTACGGGATCGAGCCGACGAGGAGGCTGATCGCCGAGGCGCTGGCGCGTTCATGAAGGGCAAGCCGGGCGAAGAAGTCGCTTTCCTACTGCCAGCGGCGCGTGCGATACCACTTGGTAAGCACGTATTTCACACCCTTGATGACGGGCGTTCCCGCATGCATCGTATCCACATTGGGGGAACCATCCTCGAGCGCATTGTTCCAGATCATGAGGACGCCAGGCTTGGGCACGATCTTGATGCCGACCTTGGTGAAATGCGTTTCGCCGCCTTCCTCGACCTTGTTGAGAAAGGCCATCGCCGTCCATGAGCGCTGGCCGCCGCGCTTGCGCTCGAGTTTCCAGTATTCCTCGGTGGTGTAGAACCAGTCATTGTGCGGCTTGAATTCCTGCCCCGGCATATAGCGCTGGCCCTGGATCGCCTCGCCGATGATCGGATTGACGCCGAGCAGGTCGTCCATCCGGCGCGAGATGGCCTTCACGAGCGCGTCGCTCTGGTCGAGGTCGCCCGAATAGGAGGTGCGGAACCCCTCAATGTAGCTCACCTCGTGCAGCGTCGAGGGGCGCGCGGTCTGATCGACCATCTCGCGCAGCCGCTCGCATTCGGCCTCGCTCAGGAAGTTGCCGACGGCGAAGATCTCGGCCTTGTCGGTGGGCACCTTGTAGACGCCGGGATCGGCCTGCAGCCGCTCGCGCACGGACTTGCCGAGGCGTTTGAGGGCATCGGCGTCGGGGATGAGATTGGTGGTGGCCATGGCAGGGGGTCTAGCGCTGTTGAGAACGGGCTGAGCGCTCGCATATCCGCTGCGCAAAGACAAGGCCCCGCGCGGCGAACCGCACGGGGCCTCTCGACCAGCGACATGGGGGCTGGCGACGCGCCGTTAGGGCTCGCCAACGGGGTCCTACCAGAAGAAGTCGTGGATCACGTCCACCACTTCGCCGGTGTAGATGTCGACGAGGACGACATCGTCGAAATAGCGCACCCAGCGATAGGGACCGTAGACTTCCGGCAGACGGAAGGCCCAGGGATCGTTGATGAAATAGCGCGGCTGGAAGAACAGGTTGTCGAGAAACAGCCCCACGCCCAGCCGGTTATAGAAGGCACCGCGGAAGGGTGCGTGATAGCGACCGAGGCGGTAGATGCCGCGATTGTTGAAGCGGTGGCCGCGCCAATCGAAACGGTTGTGATTGCGCCAGCCGCGGTCCCAGCGGCGGAAGTCGCCGCCGTTCCATCTGTGGCGACGATCGAACCTGTCATTGAAGCGCCCGGCGCGCACCCCGTCGCGGAAGGCATCGCGGCGGATCGCACGGTCCTCGAAGCGGTCGCGGCGGCGCTCGGTGCGCACCCCATCACGGAACCCGTCGCGGCGGATCGCGCGGTCTTCACGGCGGTCGGCGCGGCGCTCGGTGCGCACGCCCTCGCGGAACCCGTCGCGACGGATCTGCCGGTCCTCAAAACGGTCAGCGCGGCGCTCATTGCGCACCCCGTTGCGCAAATCCCGCCGATCAGCCCGGTTGTCTCGGCGCGCGTCCTGCCGCGCGGCACGGGCCGCTTCGGACAGCGTGTCACGGCCGAAGTCACGGGGTCGGGACTGCCGGTCGACGCGGCGCTCGATGCGTCGGTCAACGCTGCGGTCAACGCTGCGGTCAACGCGGCGCTCGATGCGCTCGTAGCGATCTTCGCGGGCAGGGGCGACGCGTTCGGCACGACCGAAATCGCGCGTGCGCTCCGGGCGCTGTGCGGGGCGTTGCTGGATAGGCTCGACGCGCTGGACGCGGCGCTCGGCGCGGTTGGTGCTCCGGCTCTCGAAGCGGGTGCCCCGGCGCTCGGCGCGGTCAGGACGTGCGGATCTACGCTCTGTCCTGCGTTCGGCCCGGCTGGCGCGGCGCTGGGCCCGATCGCTCGGCTGCGCTGCGGACATTTCGGCGGCAGCGGCAAGGCTCACAGGGAGCGGAGCGGCCGCCTGCGCCGGCAAAGCCGGGATCGCCACCGCAAGCATCGCCGCGATCGCTCCCCATGCGCTGCCTGTGAGGCGATGCGCGGTGATCCGGTGGTTCAGTTCCATAATTCCTCCCAAGTGCGCCGCCCCACCAAAGCGGCCGTGATACCTTGCGATACACCTGCCACGCTGTCGCCACACTTAACCAGATTTCGTCGTTTCGTTCATTTAATTTGCTTTGTTTATGAACATCCGGTCCATCTCCTTCGATGCTTGATCCGCGCCGCACGATCCGCCACAGCGCGATAGATGTTTGACAATCTTGAGGATGTGCAGCGGGATCTGAAGGATCGGCTGATCCGTGCCGCGCGCGATCGCAAGAGCGCGATGCACACGCCCGCGGTGGTTTCGAGCGATATCGATGCGCGCACCATGGTGCTGCGCGCGTTCGATGCGAAGGCGTGGACGCTGCGCTTCCACACCGATACGCGCGCTCCCAAGGTTGCACCGATCGAGCGCGATCCGCGCGTGGGTGTGTTGTTTTACGACAAGGGCGCGAAGATCCAGATTCGCTGTCGGGGCAAAGGCCGTATCCTGCGCGATGCCCCGCTCACCGATGCCGCCTGGGATGCGGGATCGAACTTCGCGCGGCGCTGCTATCTTGGAGAGCCGCCGGGCGTGCCTTCCGATGCGCCGACCTCGGGCTTGCCGCCTGAGCTTGAGGGGATCGAACCCGACGCCACCCAGCTCGCCCCGGCGCGGGCCAATTTCGCGGTGCTGCTGGTGGAACTCGCCGAGCTCGATTGGCTCTATCTCGCCCATAGCGGGCATGTGCGTGCGCGCCTCGATCGCGATGCGCAAGGAGTGTGGCAGGGGCGCTGGGTCTCGCCCTGAGCTTGCACGCTCTCATGCTCGGGCGGTCGTCGCTGCGGCGCTGTCGATGCTGCCTTCCTTCCCGGACAGGGGCGGGGGCAGGAGGATCGGTTCGGTCGCGAGCTGCGCGGTGACAATCTCGCTTTCGCCGCGCGCTTTGGCTGCGCTGAGCGCGTGTTCGGCTCGCTTGCGCCATGCGGCGTAGCGCTCGCCGGGCCTGCGCTCGGTGATGCCGAAGCTCGCGCTCAGGCGGATATCATTTTCCAGACCCTCGATCGGCATGTCCGCAAGCAGCGAGCTGAGGCGGCGCGCTATCCGGGTGCCGGCGCCTTCGCCGGGGGCCCGAAGGATGATCACGAAGCCTTCGCCGGGGATGATGCGGACTGTGTCGCGGGCAGTGGGCCGCTTGACACTGCGGGTGCGCACGCTGCCGCGCAAAAGGCCCGCGACCTGGCTCGTCGCGCTCGCCCGGGCGGCCTCGCCCCAGATCCGCTGGATCGAGGCAAGACTCTCGATGTCGGCGCGCAGCATAATGTCGCCGCCGGGCGGGGTTGGGCTGTAAGGCCCGAGCGCGCTGGTGTGAACGGCGAAAGCCTGCGAACGGCGCAATTGTTCGATCAGACGATCGCGTGCAGGTTCCCCTGAGCGCCCGGCCCGCCACTCGCTCATGCGTCTGCCAATCCGCGCTCCCGGCGCTGCGATCAGGCTTCCGAGAAGAAAGGCACAGGCGAGAAGCCCGGCAAGCACCCACGGATCAAGAGTGATGCTGCTGCCCGTATCCACCGCACTCTCGCCCCTCTACCTGCCCCGGTTGCGCCGGCCGCAAGGGGGCGCGGCGAAGCGCTTGAGGGGGACTACGGGTGAGAGGGTTAAGGCCGCGTAAAGCGTGTTGCCGCGGAGATCAGCGGCGTTCAAACGAGGAGAAATTCTGCACCTCGGCGTCACTCTGCTCAATCGCGTTGACGAGGGCGCGCGGCGGTCCCTCTTGCATTGCGGCGATCATGGCGCGGATGGCCTGCGCGTCCCCCTCCAGATGCGCCTCCACGGTGCCTTCAGGCAGATTGCGCACCCATCCCGCAAGGCCAAAAGCGCGGGCGCGTTCCACCGTCCAGTCCCGGTAGAACACGCCTTGCACCCGGCCGTGAAGGATGACGCTGATCGCCTTCATGCGCGCAGCGCTAGCATGACGCCGCCATCGCCCGAAGGCTCAGCCGCGCCTCAACGCCGGCGATCGACCGCCACCGGGCCGCGCGCGACATTGCGCCTGACGGGCGGCGCGGTGCCGAAGCCGTCTGCCTGGACCGGGTCGATATAGGCATCGCCGTCGCGTATCTCGATCTCCGAGACGGGCACAATGCGATGATCCTCGAGCACGAGACCCGCCACGTGATCGCGGTCGGGATCTACCAGCATCCGGCGCACCGTGCCGATGCGCTCGCCGGCGAAGGTGAAAAGTGCGCTGCCGCGCAGGTCTTGTTCGCTGTTCTTCAGTTTGTAATCGTCCAGCTCATGGAGCGTTTCGTAATCGTGTGCCATGTCCGGCCTCCTGTCTTGATGCGTGCCGTGCGTTTTTTGTGTTTGAGGCGCTCAGGCGGCCTCGATGATCTCGATATTGGCCTCGTTGACCACCAGGATGGCTTCCTGCTCGGCAATCACGTCGAGCGTGTCCTGATCGAGCGGCACACCCTCTATCTGGCCGGCGGCAACATCCTGCGGGTTGCGAATGGTTCCGCCACTCAGGCGCAGCCGGGCACCGTCATTGACGTCAACGGGCACTTCGCGCGGCTGGTCTATGATGAGTGCGAACATGCGCTCGCCATCTTGCTCGATCCAGAACCCGCGATCGGTGAGCGGACCACCGACATCGACTTCGCCGGTGAAGCCGGTCATGCCGTAATAGTCGGTCGGGCTCGCCAAGATGGAGGCGACTGTCATCGTCCCGGCCATCTCGGCGCCGCTCATCGCGTCGGCATCGAGGGTCTGCTCGGCATAGACGCCGTCTTGATCATCGATACCTTCGGGTTCGCCCATTTCAGCCACCAGCCACCAGACGATCAGCGCGATCGCCAGCAGCAACAGCAGCAGCCAGAGCCAGCTCTTGTTCGATTTTTTCTCTACGGGAATCTGTGCCATCGTGGCCCTCCTCTTTGATCGTTCCTTGCGGATTCAGCGAGAAGGACGGTGAGGAGTTCCGATATTCCGGGTTCGAGCCTGCGAACTTAACAAATATTCCTGCGCATGCTGGCGCGTCATAAGAAATGTTGGACGGTCTATGGTGAAGGCCGTCGCTTGCCACCGCGCGAGCGCAACCGTCTCCGGCTTTCAGGCGGAGGGAGGGAGCAAGAGCGGGCCAAGCCCTCGCGCGGGTGCAAGGTTCAGCGCGTCAGCTTCTTGTAGGCCAACCGCGTCGGTCGGTCAGCCGCATCGCCGAGACGGCGGCGCTTGTCTTCCTCGTAGGCCTCGAAGTTCCCCTCGAACCATTCGACATGGCTGTTGCCCTCGAAGGCGAGGATGTGAGTGGCGAGCCGGTCGAGGAAGAAGCGGTCGTGGCTGATGACCACCGCGCAGCCGGCGAAGTTCTCGATCGCGTCCTCGAGTGCGCCCAGCGTCTCGACGTCGAGATCGTTGGTCGGCTCGTCCAGCAAAAGCACGTTGCCGCCCTTCTTTAGCATCTTGGCCATGTGGACGCGGTTTCGCTCTCCGCCCGACAGCTTGCCGACATTCTTCTGCTGGTCCGCGCCCTTGAAATTGAATGCCCCGACATAGGCCCTGGTCGAGGTGTCGTGGCCGTTGACCTGCATGTAGTCGAGCCCGTCGCTGATCTCCTCCCAGACATTGTTCGCAGGGTTGAGGTCATCTCGGCTCTGGTCGACATAGCCCAGGCGCACGGTCTCGCCGATCTCGATTGTGCCCGAATCCGGCTCTTCCTGTCCGGTGATGATCTTGAACAGGGTCGATTTGCCTGCGCCATTGGGCCCGATCACGCCGACGATGCCGCCCGGCGGCAGCATGAAGGAGAGGTTCTCGAACAACAGCTTGTCGCCATAGGCCTTGGTGATGTTCTTCGCCTCGATCACCTTGCCGCCGAGGCGCTCGGGCACCTGGATGACGATCTGCGCCTTGCCCGGCGCACGGCCGCCCTGGGCCTCCTGCAATTCCTCGAACTTGCGGATGCGCGCCTTGGACTTGGTCTGGCGGGCCGAAGGCGATTGCCGGATCCACTCCAATTCACGTTGAAGGGCCTTCTGCTTGCCCGATTCCTCGCGGCTCTCTTGCTCGAGACGCTTCGCCTTCTTTTCCAGATAGGTCGAATAATTGCCCTCGTAGGGGTAGTATGAGCCGCGATCGAGCTCGAGGATCCATTCGACGACGTTGTCGAGGAAGTAGCGATCGTGGGTGATCATCAGCACCGCGCCCGCATATTCCTTGAGGTGGTTCTCGAGCCACTCGACGCTTTCGGCATCGAGGTGGTTGGTCGGCTCGTCCAGCAGCAGGATCGAGGGCTTCTGGATCAGCAAACGGGTAAGCGCTACGCGGCGCTTCTCGCCGCCCGAAAGATTGGTGACGGCGCTGTCCGACGGCGGGCAGCGCAGTGCTTCCATCGCGATCTCGAGCTGGTTGTCCAATGTCCACCCGTCGACCGCGTCGATCTTCTCCTGGAGCGTGCCCATCTCCTCCATCAGTGCGTCGAAATCGGTGTCTTCGCCCGGATCGCCCATCTCGGCGCTGATCGCGTTGAAGCGATCGACCATCGCCGCCGTCTCGCCCGCGCCCTCGCGCACATTCTCGAGCACCGTCTTGCTCTCGTCGAGTTGCGGCTCCTGCGGGAGATAGCCCACGGTGATGTTCTCGCCCGGCCATGCCTCGCCAGAATATTCCGTGTCGATCCCTGCCATGATCTTCATCAGCGTCGACTTGCCCGCGCCGTTAGGGCCGACGATGCCAATCTTCGCGCCTTGGTAGAATTGCAGACTGATGTTCGAGAGCACCGGCTTTTGTGCGCCGGGGAAGCTCTTGGTCATGCCCTTCATCACAAAGGCGTATTGCGCGGCCATCGGGTCGTTCCTTGAAGTCGAGGGGTGGGGCGGAAAGGTGTGTGGGTGGGCAGATAGGCCGAGCGCCGGGCGAGGGCAAGCGGCTGGCTCGCGGCATGACGAGACGCACGCAAAGCGCCCGGGCGCAAATGGGGGTTTGCAGTGCATTAACCCGTTTATGCGATCACCCCCGCCACTCACCAATCCGGGCCAGCGATGCAAGCGATCATACTCACCTTCATAATTCCGGCGATCGCGCTGATCTTCTGCGCGGTCTTCGCCGGCCTGTGGTGGCAGGATCGCGCCCGCACGCACATCGCGGCCTACGCCTATTGCTACGCCGCACTTGCGGCGGGGATCATCATCAACATTGTGATCTTTGAGCATGTCCGTCCGATCGGGATCGTGAGCTATCACCTGCTCTCGATGTCGGGTCTGATCGCGCTCGCCTGGGCGACGGCGCACCGGGTGGGCCTCAGGGCTCCGCTCAAGGCCTACACCGCGAGCGTGTTCTTCACCGCGGCTCTGCTGTGGGCCTGCGCCGAGGCGGGCGAGATGGAGGCGCTGCGCATGGCGCAGAACGTCAATTCGAGCCTGCTGATGGCATTGATGGCACAAAACCTGTGGCACGCACCCTCGCGCCGCCCCGCTGATCGCGCGGTCATCTGGGTGCTCGCGGCCTTCTCGATCTTCGGCTTCGTGCGCCCGCTGCTCTCGACCTTTTCGGATCAGGTGTTCGGCCCCGGAGAGCAAGGTGCGGCAACGCTGTTCGCGATCCATGTCTTCGTCCTTGCGATCTTCCTTACGTTGCAAGCGATCGCGCTGATCGCGACCGTTATCGTCGATCGCACCGAGATCGAGCGCGACATTGCCGCGCGCGATCCGCTTTCCGGTTTGCCGATGCGAGCGATGTTCGAGCGCGAGGCTCTGGGCTTGCAGGATGTGGCTCGCGAGCGGGGCGTGCCGATCAGCCTGATCATTGCCGATATCGACCACTTCAAGGTGATCAACGACACCTACGGGCACGCCGCAGGGGACAAGGTGATCGCCGAATTCGGCAGGCTTATCGCTCACGAGATCAGGCCACGAGACCTGTGCGGGCGGATCGGCGGCGAGGAATTCTGCGTCGTGGCGCTCAAGTGCGACGGCGAGAATGCCCGCGCGCTGGCGAACAGGATCGGGACTGCGGTGCGGCAGATGCGGGTGGTCTCGGGGCAGCACGAAATCGGTGTCACCGCCAGCTTCGGCATCGCTCAATGGGATCTTTACGAGCCCTATGAAGCAGTGTTCAAGCGCGCCGATGCTGCGCTCTACAGGGCCAAGCGGGCCGGGCGCGACGCCTCGGTGCTCGCGATCGACGTGCGGCGAGAGGACGATCATGAAGCGGTCGCCGATGCGTCGCTTGCTCAGGCTGCGCGATCGGGCCTGCAAGAGGCCGAAATCGTGCCGCTGGGCAATCGCACCGCCGCCAGGCTCGGCTGAGATATGGACAGGCCTGCCGACGCGCTGTAGCGCTCGGCTCATGAAAAATCGCTTCATCCGCGCAAGCCTGGCCCCCGCCGCAGCCGCGCTGCTCGTCCAGCCCGCATTGGCCCAAGAGGTGCCATCCTTGCGCTCCGTCTCGCTCGAGGCAGCCGCCGACGCGGCGCTCGAGGGCGACACGGTCGCGTTCGATTTCGTCGAGGGGATCACCACCGAGGTCGGACCGCGCCAGGCGGGCACCGACGCTGAGGCGCGCGCGAGGGACTGGGCGATGGCTTGGCTCGAGGCGCGCGGCTTCGCCAATGTCGCGGCCGAGCCGTTCGACATGGAAACCTGGGTTCCGGGCGAGACGCACCGCGCCGAGGTGATCGCGCCCTTCGCGCAGCCTCTCGTGATCCAGCCGCTCGGCAACAGCGCCTCGACCGGCCCCGATGGCATCGAGGCCGAGGTGGTCCTGTTCGAGAGTGTTTCGCAGATATCCGAACTCGAAGACGGCGCGCTCACGGGCAAGATCGCTTATATCACCCATAATATGCGTCCCTCGATGGATGGCTCGCATTACGGCTTTGCGGGGCCGGTGCGCTGGTTCGGGCCAAGCATCGCTGCAAGCAAGGGCGCTCTTGCGACCGTGATCCGCTCAGTCGGCACCGATAGCAGTCGCAACCCGCACACCGGCGGCACCACGTTCCCCCAGCGCACCAGCCCGATCCCGGCCGGCGCACTCAGCCTCGCCGATGCCGACAATCTCGAGCGCATGTTCGAGCGCGCCGAGGGCCGGCCGGTGCGCATGAGGCTGGTGCTTACCCCGCGCATGCTGGGCACGACGCAGAGCGGCAACGTCGTCGGCGAGATCCCTGGGCGCAACCCGCATCTGCCTCCCGTTCTGCTCGCCTGCCACCTCGATAGCTGGTGGAATGCGCCAGGCGCCTTCGACGATGGTGCGGGTTGCGGAATCATCACCGCAGCCGCCCTCCACGCAGCGAGCGCAGGCCAACCGCTGCGCACCATCCGGGTGCTGCTTGCGGGCGCGGAGGAAGTGGGGCTGTGGGGCTCCAAGGCATACAGCGCAGCGCATCTCGACGAGCCGATCGCGGTCGGCCTCGAGAGCGATTTTGGCGCGGACCGGATCTGGCGTTTCGAAAGCAATTTCCGCAAGACCAATGCCGATCTCCATGCCCGCATTGCAAGAGCAGTGGCCCGCTTCGGGGTGGCCGATTCGGAGATCGAGGCAAGCGGGGGAGCCGATATCAACATCGCGCGCGACCAGAAGACCGCGATCATCGATCTCCAGCAGGACGGCACGCGCTATTTCGATCTGCACCACACGCCCGACGATACGCTCGACAAGATCGACAAGGCGCAGCTTCGCCAGAATGTCGCGGTGTGGACGCAAGTTGCAGGCATGCTCGCGAACGAGTCGCACTCGATCATCACCGGCGGACCAATCCCGTCTGCTCCCCCTGTGATGGAGCGGTAGCGTCATCAGCCGTGCGAGCGCCCGTCCGAGCGCCCCGTCCGAGCGTCTGGCGCGCTCGTCCATGAGGGGTTTACGATGGGGGCGAAAGCGCGTAACGGCGCGCGGCCAAGAACACACTTGAGGCAAACGCGCTTCGCGTGTCCACGCGAGGTTATAATGCGAGTGGCCGCTCGCTCGAAAAACTGCTTGGGGATCGTCGGTTTTTCGCTCCAACGCGCGGTCATGCCCTTGAGCGGGAGCTGTAAGGACCGATGTCAGACGATCTTCTCATATGCGACCTCACGCAAAGCTGGTCGCCCACGGCGGGTGGTGGAATATCCACCTATCTCAAGGAAAAGAAAAAGTATTTCCAGAACAACACCGAGCATCGGCTGTTGCAGATCGTGCCCGGCCCGGAAGACCGCATCACGGTCGAGGGGCGCACGATCTTCGCCGAGGTAGGGGCACCCGAAGTCTGGGGTAGCCCCAATTACCGCTGGATCAACCGCAATGATGCGGTGTTCCAACTGCTGCGAGAATATCAGCCCAATATTATCGAGAGCCAGTGCCCCTGGGTGCTGCCATGGATCGCGATCCGCCACCGTTGGCGCTATCCCGAAACTGCGCTCGTGGCGGGCTATCGCACCGATTTTCCCAACGCGCATATCTACCGCGTGATGAAAGATCTGACGGGCCACTATCCCGCATCGTTCTTCCGCAATGTCGGCTATTTCTACGCCTGGATGACTTATCACCGGTTCGACCGGGTCTATACCCTCAATCACGAGGCTAAGCGGATGCTCGCGCGGCTGGGCTATGATCGCACTGGGGTGCTGGGGCTCGGGGTCGATATCGACCAGTTCTCGCCATCTCTGCGCGATCCCAATTTCCGCCGCGAGATGGGGCTTCCCGATAGCGACGGCCCGATTTTGATATACGCTGGGCGGCTGGACAATGAAAAGCGCGCTTACGTGCTCACCGAGATGTTCAAGCAGCTCCCGCGCGAGCTCGGCGCGCAGATGGTGCTGATGGGCGATGGCAAGCTGCGCGAGACGCTAATGGAGGAGGCCAAGGGCCTGCCGATCGCATTTCCCGGCTACGAGACCGACCGCTCGACGCTCGCCCGCGCACTGGCGAGCTGCGACATCTATGTTAGCGGCATGGCCGACGAAACCTTCGGCATATCGGTTCTCGAGGCGCAGGCCTCGGGCCTCCCGGTGGTCGGCGTCGCCGGCGGCGCGATGCCCGAGCGTGTGCCCGAGGGCACGGGGCTGCTTGGCCCGGTCGACGATGCGCGCGCGATGGCGCACAATGTGGTTCGCGTTTGGAACGAAGATTACACGACCTTGCGCAAGCGCTCCATCGAATTGGCCAATTCGCACAACCGCTGGCAGCAAACTTTCGAGCAACTCATTGACATTGAGTATGCCGAAGCCTTGAAGGCGCGCGATGCGCGGCAATATTCGTCGGTCCGCGGAACCTTGAAGCGAGCCTTGACCTTCTCTTGAACGACGATACGCCCCATTCGCTCCCGCCCGCACCCGATGCTGGCCCATCAGCCGTGTGGCAATCCCTGCCGCGGCGCACGCTGCGCATTGCGCTCTATGTTCTGCCGCTGGTGGCGCTTGCCAATGTCGCGGTGCTCGCGTGGTCCCTGGGCGGGGTTGACCTTTCCGAACGGATCGTTGCGCCGCACCTCTTGTGGCTGGCGATAGCGCTGGTTTTCGTGCCAATGATCACGAACTCGCTGAGGCTTGTCCTGTGGAGCAATTTCTTCGGCCTGGGTCTTGGTATGCGCGGCGCCTTCAAGGTTATCACGGGCTCAATGGTCGCCAATTCGGTCACCCCTTCGGCGACCGGGGGAATGCCGATTAAGATGCTGTTCCTCATGGGTGCGGGCGTCGAATCGCGCCGCGCGCTGACGCTCATCTCCTTCCAGACTGCCGAGGATGCGCTGGTGCTCTTCAGCATGGTCGCGCTCACTTTCGGGGTTAGCGGATTCGCTTTCCTCGAATTTCTGAGCTCTGATCCT
Source organism: Erythrobacter sp. (assembly GCA_036350735.1). GTDB lineage: Bacteria > Pseudomonadota > Alphaproteobacteria > Sphingomonadales > Sphingomonadaceae > Erythrobacter. The sequence continues at coordinate 134,034 of JAZBNR010000068.1, read as the reverse complement.
GCCTTGCTTGCCAAGCTCGACACCACTTTGCGTTCGGCCACGGTCGTTGTGCTTTGGTCCCTGATCGGCCTGGCGCTGTTCGCGCTCGTGATTGCCGCCGGGTTTCTGGGTGCGCGCGCGCGTGATCTTGCGGCGCGGGCATCTCGCCGGGTGCGCGAGTGGATTTCCGGCGTGCTCGCCGACTGGGCCGATCTTGGCCGCCGGGGCAAATGGGTCGCGGTGGTCAATATTGCGTTGGCCGTGGTGCAATGGAGCGTGCGCTTCTCGATTGCGGGGCTGGTCCTGGCCGCGTTCGGCATGGAATGGCGCCCGGCGCTCTACTGGCTGCTGCAATATCTCGTGCAGTCGATCAGCTCGATCGTGCCGACGCCGGGCGGGGCAGGCGGGGCCGAGGCTGGCTTCCTGTTTCTGTTCCAGCCTTTCGTCGATGCGGATGTGCTGGTTCCGGCGATGAGCACCTGGCGGCTAATCTTTTTCTTCCTCCCGCTGACGGGCGCTGCGCTCCTGTTCTTCCTGCTTAACCGCTGGGCGATCGCTGCTGACAAAGCGCAAGCTGCAAACGCCGCGCGCGAAGGGCTCGCCCAGCCCGCCGAATAGGGAGGACTTGGCGACGGCGATCAGGCCGCGAGGCTGGTCTCGCCTGCAACTGCCTCCCTTGACCCTTCGTGATCGATGCGGAAGCTGCCGACGGCACGGCGCAGCCGCTCGGCCTCGGATACCAGCGAGGCGGCCGCAGCGTTGCATTGCTCGCTCATGGCGGCGTTCTGCTGGGTCGAGCGGTCCAGATCGGCAACCACAGAATTCACCTGTCTCAGGCTCGTCGATTGTGTCTGGGTGGCGCTTGCGATGTCCTCGATCGTAGCGTTGAGCTCGATGATCTGCTCGTTAATCGCGGCGAACGCTTCGCCCGAACGCTTCACCAGGTCGACGCCTGAGGTCACGTGCTGACTGCTCGACGAGATCAGCGCCTTCACCTCGTCGGCGGCCTGCGTGCAGCGTTGGGCGAGCGCGCGCACTTCGGATGCGACCACTGCGAAGCCCTTGCCGGTCTCGCCCGCGCGGGCGGCCTCGACGCCGGCATTGAGCGCGAGCAGGTTGGTCTGGAACGCGATCGAATCGATCACCGAGATGATGTTGGTGATCTCGGCGGAGGATTGCGAAATCTGGTCCATCGCATCGACCGCCTGGCTGACGATCGAGGTTCCCTCACCCGCTCGCGTGGTTGCGGTCTCGATCGTGGTGGTGGCGCGCTGCGTGTTATCGGCGATCGCCGCGATCCGCTGCGTGGTTTGTGCGATTGCGGCGGCGCTCTCCTCAAGATTGGCAGCCTGCTCCTGCGTGCGACGGGCAAGATCATCGGAAGCGCTGCGGATCTCGTTCGAGCCAGCGTCGATCCCTTCGGCGCCTTCGCGCACATTCGCCATGGCGGCTGCCAATTTGCCGACCGCATCGTTGAACTTGTGCTCTACGCTTTTGTATTCCTTGGGAAAGCCAGTGACTGCAATGGTGAGATCGCCGCTTGCAAGCCCGGCGAGGGCGGTGCCCATCTGATTGTTGAGAAGCTCTTCGGTCTCTGCCTTGGACCGGTCAAAATAGGCTGAGAGCGCCAGATCGATGTCGATCAAAGCCACCTTCAAGAGAGCGACGACGCGCCGGGCCTGGGCCCGCTTCCACGGCAGGATGCGCTGCCAGCCAGGCGCCACCATTGCAAAGACGAGGTGCTCAAGCACCAACGCATAGGCGCCGATATACCAGTTTGGCTCGAGCCCGATCCGAGCATGGACGCTGCCGATATTTGTGGCGCGATCGTGAAAACGCTGGTCGATGCCATCGATACAAACCTTGGTCCAATGCTCGGCCTGGAGGCCGCGCGCGCGCTCCATCTGCTGCGCGTTCTTGAAATGCGCCGCGAGCTCGGGGCGGGCCGAAACCGTCGCGTAGAAATGGTCGAGTGCGCCGCCGAGCCGCTTGTTCAGGACTGGCCGCGCGCTGCGCAGCGCAGCCTGCGTGGCATCGTCGACCCCGTAAAAATCAAGGCGATCGTTAAGGCTGGCTTTGGTCATCGTCACTGTTCCTGATGTGTGGCTGTATCCTGGCGGGTCTTGCGTGCTTGGCCCCTTGCGTCACACGGCATCCCTGCGCTCGAGGCCCGGAGCAAGGCCTTCGCTCAGTTGCTTTTGCAGCGTGCCAATGGTGATCGATGCGACCGCATGATCGGGGTCCGGCGCGCTGAAAACCAGCGCCAGCTGATCGAGGCATTGGGCAAGCCGGTCGATCGCCTGCAACTCGTCGAGATGGGCCTCCACGAGCGCTGCGTTGCCGCACAGCATCTCGCCTATCGCCTCGATTTCGCCGGCATAGGAAGCGAGCGCCTCGGCGGCGCGCATCAGCAGCGCGCGCGAGGGCACGAGGCCCGGCGTGGACGGGTGGGTGGGCACGCGGCTCACGCGGCAAGCTCATAGTCGTCGCTCGCCATCAGCCGCGCCAGATCGAGCACCATCACCATGTCTTCCTCGAGCGGCGCCACCCCTTGAAGGAAATTCGAGATCGAATCGCGCTGGACAGCGTCGGGCTGTTGCAGGTCGTTCGAATCGATCGCGACGATGTCGTTCACGTCATGCACGATCAGCCCGCGCGACTGGCCTTCGAACTCGGTCACGATGATCGGATTGCGCGGGGTCGTTTGCGTCGCCGGCCAGCCGAGCCGCACGGCAAGGTCGATCACGGGCAGCACCGCGCCGCGCAGGTTGACGACGCCAGCGACATAATCCGGCACGCGCGGCAGGCGGGTCACGGGCGACCAGGCGCGGATCTCGCGGATCGCCATGATGTCGACACCGAACAGCTGGTTCTGGACTCCGAAAGTGATCAATTCATAACGCATGGTGGCAATGGCCTCGATTGCGGTCTTGAGGTTCAGTGAGTGACCCGGCGAAGAGCGGTGGAGAGCTTTTCCGCGTCGAACGGCTTGACGATCCACCCGGTCGCCCCGGCGGCGCGGGCGCGCTGCTTCTTCTCGGGCGAGCTCTCCGTGGTCAGTACCAGGATCGGGCGCTGGGCGTGGAGCGCCGAGCCGCGCAGCTTCTCGATCAGGCCGAAGCCGTCGAGGCGCGGCATGTTGATGTCGGTGATGATGACGTCGACCTCATTTGAAGCGAGCCATTCGAGCGCCTCCTGGCCGTCCTCGCACTGCGCGACATCGAACCCGCGCGAGGTCAGCGCGCTGCGCAGGAGCGCGCGCATCGAGGCTGAATCGTCGACGGTGAGGACGCGGACGCTGCGCGTTCCTGACGGACTGGCATCGCTCGCTTGGGCGGTGGTGTTCGGGTCTTGCATGGCGGCTTCCTTTGGCGGTCAGAATAGTTCGACAGTCCCAAGCGCGGATTGCGGCCGGGACAGTGGTTTGTCCTTAGGGGCGGCCACGGGGGCCACCTCACGGCATTTGACAAGACCCGATGCGGGGCGGAAATGGATGCGCCGCGCGGCCGAGCCCTCGAGATCCTCGAACACCTGCTCGATCCCTTCCCGGCGCAGGAATTCGCGCGCGAAGGCAGCGTTGGTCGATCCGATCGCGCCCAGATCGGGGTTGATGTTGGCCCCGCCATAGAGCCGCCCCTTGAGCCGTCGCTTGAGCGCACCGAGCTGGAGCATCTTGTTGATGAGCAACTCCATCAGGAAGAGGCCATAATTGGCATCGAACGCACATGCATCGTGGCTGTCGGGCGGCTCGGCGAGGAGGAAGTGGTTCATGCCCCCGATCCGCGCTGCGGGATCGTAGAGGCAGGTGGCGACGCAGCTTCCCAGCACCGTGCCGAGCTCGACCGTGGGGTCGGCGCTGGCATGGGCCTCGCCTTGGAGAACGGCGACCTGAACGATGCCGGACGGGCGGTGAGGAAGCTCGATGGACATGGTTCAGGAAGCCTTGCAGGGGATGTTCGGGGCGATGCGCAGAAGATGTCGGCCGATCTGGTCGAGCGGGAGGATGTGGCGCGCCGCCCCGCGCTGGATCGCGGCGCGCGGCATCCCGAAGACGACGCAGCTCGCCTCGTCTTGAGCGATCGTCTCGGCGCCCGCCCGGCGCATGGCGAGCAGCCCCTCGGCGCCGTCCTGTCCCATGCCGGTGAGGAGGATGCCGCAGGCGACGGGCCCAGCTTCGAGGGCGACCGAATGGAACAGCGCATCGACGCTGGGACAATGACCGCTGACGGGCTCGCCCGAGCGCAATCGGCAGCGCCAGCCGCCGTTCGCGCTTGCCTTTATCGTGAGATGGCCGCCATCGCCGGGCGCGATCAGGATTTCGCCGCGCACCAGCGGCCGGTCGGGCTGCGCCAGAGCCACTCTTGCTTTGGTCGCGGCATCGAGCGAGCGCGCAATGGCGGCCGCAAAGCAGGCGTTGATGTGCTGCACGACGAGGGTCGGGGGGCAATCGGCGGGGAACTGAGAGAGCACGGTATGGAGCGCCTCAACGCCTCCGGTCGAGGAGCCGAAGGCGATAAGCCCGGGCCGCCCCTGCGGTGGGCCGAGGCTGCGGTGGAGCGCAGCGGAAGGCGCGCGCGCGCGCGGCCGGGTTTGTGCCGACGGGGGCGCACGAAGGCGCACCTGTGCCGCCTCGCGCACCAGCGCGATCAGCCGCCCCCCGTCATCATCGGCCAGCGAGCCGACCCCGCTCGATTTGGCGTAGCACGCCACTGCGCCGAGCGAGAGCGCCCGCGCTGTCGCTTCGGCCCCTGGCCCTGTCGACCCCGAGACGACTATGACCGGGGTGGGGCGCAGCTGCATGATCTTTTCCAGGAAAGAGAGCCCGTCCATGCCGGGCATCTCTATATCGAGCGTCACCACATCAGGATCGAGCGCCTTGATGAGGCTGCGCGCCTCGGCCGCGTTGGGCGCGGCTGCGACCACCTCGATCTGAGGATCGGCCGCCAGCTTGCGGGTGATCAGAGCACGCATCAACGCGCTGTCATCGACGATCAGCACCCGGATCGTCATGGCGCGCTACGCCGATAGATGGTTGGCCCGGCCGGCTCCAGCAAATCGAGCGCCTCGCCCAGGACGCGCTCGGAATGGCCGATATAGAGATAGCCGCCCGGGCGCAGCTGTTCGGCGAAGCGCTTGACCAAACGACGTTTGGTCGGCTCGTCGAAATAGATCATCACATTGCGACAGAATATGACATCGAACTGACGCGTGAACGGCCATGGCCCAAGCAGATTGAGTTGGCGAAACCGCACCAGAGCCTGAAGCTCTGCAGCGATCTCGCAGGATTCGCGATGCTGTCGCACCCAGGCCTTGCGCAACGGCTCGGGGATGGCCTCGAGCGCGGCGGCCGGATAGGCGGCACGGCGGGCGGCGGCCACCGCGTGATCGGCGAGATCGCTCGCCAGTGCGAGCACGTCGCGCCCGAGCAGTTTCGCCGCGGCTGACCTGTCTGGTCCCATCAGGACCATCATCAAGGTCCACAATTCCTGCCCGCTCGAGCAGCCTGCCGACCACAGCCGCACCGGCTTCCCTTCCATCGCAGCTGCCACCAGATCAGGACGCACCGCTTGCGCAAAATGCTCGAAGTGATGCGGTTCGCGATTGAAATAGGTGTGGTTGGTGGTGAGCGCAGCGATGACGCGGGTTTTGAGCGCGCCGTCCTGCTCGACGAGGTCGAGAAACGGACCGAACCCGGTGCATTGCGCGTCGCGCAGCAGCGGAGCGAGTCGCGAATAGGCAAGCATCGCCTTGCTCTCGCCCAGCACTATGCCGGCCTCCGCGTGTATCATCGCGGCGATGCGCTCGAATTCGGGTCGCCCATAGAGCTGAGGGCTGATCCCCGGCACCAGGGGTTCGCGCGCCCCGGCAAGCGCAGCCGAGGGCTCCCTCATGATGCCAGCGCGACGGGTTCGCCGATCGCGCCAAGCGCGTCTGGCACCAATATCTCGGCATCTCCTGAAACGGCGCTTTGGACTAGGTAATCCACATCGACGATCAACGCGACCTGACCATTGCCCAGGATTGTCGCGCCCGCCACGCTGTCAACCGCGCGATAATGCGCATCGAGGCTCTTGATGACAAACTGGCGCTGATCGGTGATCGCATCGACCAGCAGCGCGGCATGACCGTGGCTTTCGGTCTCGACCAGCACGAGCACGCCCTTGCTTGGATCGCATTCCATTCCCCGTGCGCCGGTCATCAGGCCCAACGAGACGATCGGCACGAACCTTCCGCGCACGTTGAGCATCCGGCGCGCGCGGCCCATGCCCTTGAGATCTGCCGCCTCGGGCCGCAGGCTCTCCACGACATGGGCTAGCGGGATAACCAGCGACTGGTCGCCGACCTGCACGATCATCCCATCAGAAATGGCGAGCGTGAGCGGAAGAGCGAGATTGAAGGTGGTGCCCTTGCCCGGCACTGTGTCGATCGTGATGCGGCCACCCAGTTCCTTTACGTTCTGCTTGACCACATCCATGCCGACACCGCGGCCTGACACGCTTGTGACCTGCGCCGCGGTCGAGAAGCCGGGAGCGAAGATCAACTGATTGACCTCATCGTCGGTGAGTTCGACATCGGGGCTGACAAGACCGTTCGCGATAGCCTTCGCGAGCACCTTGTCGCGGGCGATCCCGCGGCCATCATCGCTGATGCGGATAACGATGCGCCCTGCCTTCTGCTCGGCCGAAAGCGACAAGGTTCCTTCTGCATTCTTGCCTGCCGCCTGGCGCTCCTCGGGAGGCTCGATCCCGTGATCGACCGCGTTGCGGATAAGGTGGGTCATCGGCTCGGAAAGCCGCTCGATCACGGTCTTGTCGAGCTCGGTCGTCTCGCCGCTGACCTCAAGCCTCACATGCTTGCCCGTGTTCCCCGCAAGTTCGCGCAGCAGCCGGGGAACCCGACCGAACACCGAGCTGATCGGCTGCGCGCGAAACGCCATGGCGTGTTCCTGAATATCGCGCACGAGTGTGTCGAGCATGCCGAGCTCCTCGATGTGCACGAGTCCCTCATTATCGAGGCGCTGGGTCAGCATCGCCTGCGCGATCACCAGCTCGCCGACGCCGTCGATAAGCTTGTCGAGTTTGGCGAGATCGATCCGCACGCTCTGCGAGGCGGGCGCGGGAGCGCGCCGATCGGTGCTGGCCTTGCTGCTCGGCGGCTTGATCTCGGCCACGGGCTCCTCAACCCGTGTCGCGATCCGGACCGGCGGTATCGCGGCATCCTCGCCAAATGCGATTTCGCAGTCCTCGCCGACGAAATCGAAGATCTCCGCCACCTCCTCGCGCGTGACATGGCCCGGCATCCGGAAGGTCCAGCCCAGATAGCCTTCTTCGACAAGCAGGCGATGAAAGGCGGGCACCTCGCTGAGATCGCAGGCTTCACACTCGCCGCCCAGACGGGCGAGTTCGCGCAGCCACAGCAGCGGTTCGCTGCCATTGTCCATGGCGCCGGCATGGGGGCGGATGTGGACCGGCCAGGGCGGAGGCTCGGCCGATGCCGCCTCAGCAGACTGAGCAGGAAGCGGCGCGCTCAGCTCGTCGAGCAGGGCATCCAGGTCGTCAAGGATCTCGCTCGGCATGGGCGCAGCCATATCACCCGCGGCCGTCGCCGCACCGGCGCGGGCGGCCTCGAGCCGTGTCATCAGCTCGGCATCAGCGGGCGCATCGCCCGTGCCGCGCGCCGCCTCGACGTGATCGCGCAGCATATCGAGCGCGAGCAGCAGCAGGTCGACAAGATCGCGCCGCAACTCGACCTTGCCCTCGCGGATATCGCCGAGCAAGTTCTCAAAGCAATGGGTGTAGCTTTGCATGGCGAGGTGCCCGAAGGCGCCCGCACCGCCCTTGATCGAGTGCACCGCGCGAAAGATCGCGTTGATCGTTTCGTCGTCATGCGTGCCCGATTTGCAGGCATCGAGACCGGTCTCGGCGGCTTCGAGGGCCTCTTCGCATTCCACGAAAAAGATTTGCTGGATGTCGTCGTCGTTCATCTCGGTTCCTCAGGCACTGGGTATGGCCTGGCCACTCAGAGGTTCGTCCAGCAAAGTGTTGAGCCCCGTGAGACGCAGGGTTTCGCGCAGGGCCTCGCTGGGTTCGACAAGCGCGATGCCGCCCTCGGTGAGCGATGCGGAAAGCAGCAGCTGGAGCATCGCCTGGCCGATGCGTTCGACCTTGCTCGCATCGATCGCGAGCGGGGCAGGGCCGAGCGCCTCGGACATATCCTGATAGAGCGCCTTGGCAGCGGTGCGATCGCAGGTGGCGGGAAGGGCAATGCTGTTCACCGGGGAAACTTTCTTGGGCGCCGGGGGGCAGGTCGTGTTGCGGGCATCAGAACTCGCTCCAGTCCTGATCCTCCGGCCGGGTGAGCTCGGCAGGGACTGCGGCCGATCTGGCTGGCGCAGGTGCGGCCGGCTTTAGGGCGAGATTGCCATGGTGGGAGAAGATGTCCCGAGGTGGCCTCTTGACCATCTGCGGCGCGGCGGCTCTGACCTTGGGGTTCGCAGGCGACATGGCAGGCGCGCTTTCCGCTTCCTTGGCTATGCGGAAGCGATCCACGAGCTTGCTAAGGCGCGCCGCCTCATCCGACAGGCTGCGCGAGGCGGCGTTCGTCTGCTCGACCATCGCGGCGTTCTGCTGGGTCATGTTGTTCATGGTAGCGACCGAGCCATTGACCTGTTCGAGGTTCGTCGCCTGGGTGATCGCCATGTCCGCGATCTCGTCGATCTGCGCGGTGACGCTGCCGATCTGATCGACGATCTCGCGCAGCAGTTCGCCCGCCTCGTCGACCAGGCCGACGCCTTCGTCGACTTGCCTCGTCGAGGTGTCGATCAGGCCCTTGATGTCGCGAGCAGCGCCCGCACAGCGCTCGGCGAGCGCGCGCACCTCGTTGGCGACGACGGCAAATCCCTTGCCCGCATCGCCCGCGCGGGCGGCCTCGACCCCAGCGTTGAGCGCGAGGAGGTTGGTTTGGAAAGCGATCGCGTCGATCACGTCAATGATCTGCGTGATCTCGCGCGAGGAGGCCTCGATTGATGCCATGGCCTCGATTGCCTTGCGCACCGCCGCGCCGCCATCGCTCGCCTTGGTGTGAGTTTCGGCAAACGAGGCTTGGACAAGCCTCGCATTCTGCGCCGAACGGTTGACTAGCCCGGTCACCCCGGACATCGCTGCAGCGGTCTCCTCGAGGCTCGCGGCCTGGCGAGTGTTGCGCAGCGCGAGGTCGTCAGATGCCGTGCGGATCTCGTCGGCCCCGGTGCTGACGCTCTGCGCTGTCTGGCGCACCTCGCCAAGCATCGCAGCGAGGGTCTCGCTCGAAGTGTTGAACGCTTCGCGAACCGCTTCATTCGGCCCGTCGAACCGCTCGGTAATCCGCTGGGTGAGATCGCCTGCCGCGAGCCTTTCGAGCGCGCTCGACACCGTTTCGACGACGTGCTTCTGCTTGGCTTCGCGCTCGCGGTCGGCGACCAGCGAGTTGCGGAACACCTCGATCGCATCGCGCATCGTGCCGATCTCGTCCTTGCGATCCTCCTTGCGCCGACCGATGTCGAGATCGCCCGAGGCCATCCGTCGCATCGTCTCGGCCGTTCGTGCCAGCGGGGTGAGCACACTTTGCTTGAGGGCATAAAGCGCCGCAATCATCGCGCCCAAGAGGGCCAGCGCCACTCCGACGAGAACGATCGAAATGATCGCAACGGTGGTCGCGCTGCTTTCATGCAGTTCGGCCTGGCGCTGTCCGATTGTCGCGATGAGGCCGTCCACCTTCTTGCGATGGCGGCGATAGCTGGCGAGCAGATGGTTGAGAGACCGATCGACACGCACCTGATCCCGGGCGATTATGGCCGGCTTGAGTTTGTCGTTGACGACGCTCCAGAATTCCTTCGCATCGGTCCGCACGGCCTCGCGGAATTGTTCGCGCAGGTCGGCGGGCAGGGCCGATTTGTCCCAGACCTCGGCCCGATCGTAGAATTCGCGCTCGAGTTTCCCGAGACGGATGCGGTTGATCTCGAAGCTCTCGGGATGGATCGCCATGACGTTGGCGAGCGCGAACGCTTCGAGCAGGTAGACCGGCGGCGGCGAGACCTCACCGCCGAATTCGAGCATGAGCTTGTTGGATTCGTAGATCGGGCCACCGACGCGGATCTGATTGATTGCGTAGGTTGCAAAGGCCATTGCCGCGACCAGCAGGGCGATAAGGCCCGTTGCGGCGAGTTTGGAAGCTCTCTGAATTGACACGTGCTGTTGTCCCTGCTCGATGCGGCTTCGGATGCGATCGGTCTATCGAACGGGATTGAAGGCAGCTTTGCCCCGTGCATCAGAGCAACCCCCTAGCCGATCGCAAAACCATTCTTCGCAGCTCAGCGCCTAGCACGGCCTCGTATCATGAGAGGCCAGCGCCGGGCTGGCACTGAAGAACGGACACACGAGGCTTATGCCCAACACCAAAGTTATGGTCGTCGACGATTCAGCCGCAATGCGCGCGCTGTTCTGCGACATTCTGGACAATGCGAAAGGGGTGGAGGTCTGCGGCACCGCGTCCAATGCGGACGAAGCGCGCGACAAGCTTGACGAATTCAGGCCCGACGTGCTCACGCTCGACGTCGAGATGCCGGGGACTTCGGGGCTCGATTTCCTTGCCGAGATCATGGCCGAGCGCCCCATGCCGGTGATCATGCTCTCGAGCATCGCGCAGGCCGGTTCCGGCACCGCCGCGCGTGCCCTCGAGCTCGGCGCGGTCCACTGCTTTCCCAAGCCCTTGCACACCTCGCGCGAGGAATTCGACGCGACCGTCGCCAAGCTGGGCGAGATCGTGCTCAAGGCCGCCAGCGGGGAACTCGCCTCCGGTGCCGAGGCTTCGACCAGCGGTCCGGTGGTCCCGGCGTTCGAGCCCGGCGGCAGGGTCGTCGCGCTGACATGCGGGGCGGCAGGGCTCGAGACGGCCAAGCGCCTCTTGGCGGCGCTCCCGGCCAATTGTGCGCCCATGATCCTTGCGGTGGATGCACCCGCCGATCAGGTCGAGCGCACGCTCGGCGCGGTGCGCGGCTCGCTCGCCTGCGAGCTGCTCGACGCGCTTGACGGAATGGCGCTAGAACCGGGCAAAGTTCTGCTTGCAGCGGACCCTGAGCGGCACGTCATCGTCGAGGCCGGCTGCCCGCCGCGCCTGCGCCAAGTGGCACGCGATCCGGTGGCGGGCTTTCGTCCCTCCGCTGATCTGCTGTTCGGTTCGATCGCGCGCGCACAGTGCCAGGCGGTCGCCGGTGTGCTGGTCGGAACCGGGACGGACGGGGCGAAGGGGCTTCAGATCATGGCCGCGGCCGGTAACCCCACCTTCGTGCAGTCGCCAGCCGATTACGCTCCTCGCGAACGCTTCGAGGCCGTGAAATCGCTCGGCCTTCAGGCTCTCGAACTCAAGGAGGATGGGCTTGATGTCTGGCTGCTCGAAACCACGGCTGCAACCTGATCGTGCGATCATGCCCGAGCTAAGATCGCAGGTTCGATCGCAGGTTCGATCGCAGGGCTGATTCAACTGCGAGTGCAGGTTCAGGCAGCGTTGCGACGGGCCAGTTTCGTACGCTTCACGGAGGCAACCGCGCGCTGGAGGCTCTCCAGCGATTGCGGCCGTGCGAACATGTAACCTTGGGCATGGCAACATCCGATTGCTCGCAGAAAGGCCAGCTCCGTTTCGCTCTCGACACCTTCTGCAACCATTCGCAGGTTCAGGCTTTTTCCCATCTGCACAATCGCCTGGACGATCAGGCGCGATTGCTGATCGTTTGTGATGCTCGAGATGAAATCGCGGTCGATCTTGACTTTCGTGATCGGGAAGTCGCGCAGATGGGTCAGCGATGAGAAGCCCGTCCCGAAATCGTCAAGCGCGATCGTGAAACCGCGCTCGTGCAGGAGCGTGAGCAGATTTCTGATGTCGCCATTTTCGTCGAGCAGCAGCATCGTCTCGGTCACTTCGAGGGTGATGTTGCTTGGTTGCAGCACGCCTGTGCTCAGCAGCCGCTCAACCAGAGCGAGAAAGTCGCCGCTGCGCAGATCGGCCTCGGCGATGTTAAGGCCAATCCGTGCGTCAGGGCCGTAGAGCGCGAGAATGCCCGGAGCCTCGCGCACGATCTCCTCGATCATGAAGCGGGTGACGCGCCGGGAGAGCGCGGGGTCCAGCAGGGCAGGCGAGATCTCCCCCGCCGTCATGGTGGCCCCCTTGCCATCGCTCAGCCGGAGGAGCGCCTCGACAGCGACTGTCTTGCCATCGGCAATGCGCACGATCGGCTGATAGGCGGCAAAGGCGCGGCCTTGCTCCAGGGCAAGGGTGAGTTCGGAGATCGCCCTGTGCCGCACCGATTGGGCACGCTCTATCACTTCGGTCCAGAAATGAACCGTGCCGCGGTCTTGCGCCTTGCCGTGGTATAGAGCGATATCAGCGCGGCGCAGCAGTTCGGCGCCGCTCGTGCGCCCGCTCATTTGCGCCACCCCGCAAGTGGCGCCCACGACGATCAACTCGCGACCTACCTCGACGTGCTCGGTGATCCCGCGAACCAGCGACTGCAGCTGCGCCTCGACCGCATCCTTCGTCATGCCCACCGGGAAGAGGATCGCGAATTCGTCGCCGCCCCAACGAGCCAGAAAGCAGCGCTCGTCGATCCTGCGATTAAGACGCTCTGCCATCTGAGCGAGCAAGCGGTCGCCGACGAGATGACCAAGCGTGTCGTTGATCGCCTTGAATCCATCGAGATCGAGCATCGCGACCGTTACGGGCTCTTGAGTCGGTTCGCGCAGCGTCTCGCACAATCGCTGGTCGAACGCGGTGCGATTGTAGAGCCCGGTCAACCGATCGCGCTCGGCAGCGCGCTTGAGGGCGGCCGTCTGGAGGTGCTCTTCGGTGCAATCGAGAAACACGCCCGCCAGACTTTCGGGACGCCCATCGCGATCCATTCGCTCGCCGACCGCCCGCACTCGGCGCAGTTCGCCGTCGGCGCGTTGGATGTTCGCTTCGAGGGAGAAAGGCCTTCCATCGGTGATCGCCGCCGCTACTGCCGCTTCCAGCGCCGCACGATCGCTCGGATCGTAGAAGGAGACAGCTGTCTTTACATCGATCGGCGTGCCGGGCTCGAGCCCATGAACGACATAGACCTGATCCGACCAGCGCAGCGTGTTGTCCGCCAGATCGACCCGCCACGAACCGATCTGCGCGGCGCTCTCAGCTTGATGAAACACCCGATTGAGTTCGCTCAGGTTCGCATTGGCGCGTGCAAGGGCAAGAGCCTTCGAGTGGGCGGCGATGCATTGCTGCGCGAGCTCGGCAAGCGAGGTGAGCGGCGCGATGTCTTCCCAGGAGAACGCAAAGGGGCGGGGTGAGGCGACGCAAAGGGTTGCGATCGGGGTGCCGCATTCAGCCCGGACGGGCACACCGAGATAGGCCCGGATCGCGCACTCATCGCCTGCAGGAGCAAGCGAACCGAACAGCGGATGCTCGCGCACATCGGCAATCAGCAGGGGTTCGCCTTCGGCGATGCATCGCGCGCAGGGTGAGTCATGGCTCGGCGCGCGCTCGGCCTCGATCCCGGTTCTGCCGAGAAACCATTGTGTGTCGCCTTCGATCACCGAGATCAGCGAGATGCGACAGCGCAGCATCATCGCGGCAAGCTGAGTGATGCGGGAAAAGAGCTGAGGCTGCTTGATGCGATCAAGCGCCAATTCCCTGAGGGTGCGTATCCGAGCGGCTTCGTGCATCCTTTCGGCTATGGCAGGGCGTGTTTAAGTCGGGCGCAACCATGTGCATGGTGAGTTTACCTAGCCGGGGCGGCGCGCAAGCTCAGCTGATTGCGCAAACGTCCACTGCGGTGGACATGCGTTGCGGGGAGCTGCCGATGAAGGTGCCGTCGATCGGAGAAACGTCGGCATAATCGCGCCCCATCGCGATCGGGATATGGTCTTCATGCGTCAGACAGTTGTTGGTCGGATCAAAGCCGATCCAGCCCAGCGTGCTCCCGCACCACACATTGACCCATGCGTGCATCGCATCCGCTCCGACCAGTCGCTCCCGGCCCGGCGGGGGCAATGTGCGCAGATAGCCGCTGACATAGGCCGCAGGGATGCCGTAGCTCCTGAGCGCGATGATCATGACATGCGTGAAATCCTGGCAGACGCCGGTGCGCGCAAGAAAGGCTTCGCCGGGCGGTGTCGAACTGGTCGTGGTTCCAGGCGCGAAAGTGAATTCCTGGTGGATTTCCCCCATCAGCGCAGTCGCTGCCGCAATAATGCCCGCCTTGCCTTGCATGCGAGTTGCTCCCCATTGCGCGATCGCCTCATCGTGGACCGCGAGGCGAGAGGCGAAGAGGTATGGCGCGGGCGAGAGCACGCCAAGGTCGCGCACGCCCAGCGCGGCGCTGCGCATCGATGCGAGGTCGACATCGGAGTTGGCGCGCTTCGCATCCGGGATTTCGATGGTGAATTCGTTCGCTATCTCAAGCTTCTCCAAGGGCGAGGTGAACCCGATCTGCGTGGTTATCACCCAGTAGGGCCCCGCATGATCGCTCCGCGTCGATGGTTGGGGGGTGATTACAAGCGCGTGATCGTGCAGGGCATGTCCGTGCCAGAGCTTGGGGATCAGCCGCAGGTTGAACCGTGCATTGGCGACCGCAGCGGCATAATCCAGCTTTGTCACATGGCTGACGCGATAGATCATGCCAGAAGCCTCGTGGCGGTGCGCCGCTGTGGCCGGTCCACCTGCAGGAAATAGCGTCGAGCGATCGCCTCCGAGAGCGCACTCAGCCGCTCGCGCAGGTCGGTGAGTGTCACCGAGGTGATGTCGCTTGCATCGAGCCCCTGCACTCGCGAGCGCAACTGACGAACCAATCGCAGCGGCGGCTCGGGCATGGCATCGTCGCGCAGCGGCGGGATAGCGTTCAGATGCTCGTCAAGCCGATCGATCTGGAAGGCAAGCCCCCTGGGCTGGGCCGGATCGAGCAGGACCATGTCATGCACCCGCGGGATCAGCGGCATGGTCAAGTAGCGCCCGCGATAAAGGGAGAGGCCGTCGACCAGTTCGAGCAGAACGGTCAGATCGTTGGCACTGGCACTGCCAGGGATCATGGCCGCGGTCGCTTGGAGGATCATCGAGCCCCTCTCGAGACGCGCGCCCATATCGAGAAAGCGCCAGGCTGGCCCATGGCTCATTCCGTCAGACATGAGCCAGGTGAGCGCGGCATGCCGCTCGATCACCGCATCGCACACCCCTGCCATCGTCTCGCAATCGCCGATGGCGAAGGAGGGGATTGGCCTTTGCAGCGCGCGCCAGCTGTCGCGGGTCAGCCTGTCTCGCAGCAGGAGCGCGATCTGTCGTTCCTTTGCCACCAGGCTGCGCACCGACCCGGTGTGGGCCTCGCCCCCGATTGCAATCTCCGCCAGTTTGGCAAGGCCGAGCTCCGGCTTGGCCTTGGGCGCTGCATCGATCAGCCAGAGCAGATTCGCGAGGCGATTGGCCGTGGTGGGCTTGGCGAGCTCGTCGCCGATGACGGCGGCCTGGTTGATCAGTATGCGGATGATCCGCGCAGTCTGGTGGGTGCGCTCGGCATAGCGGCCGAGCCAGAAGAGATTGTCCGCCGCCTGGCTGGGCAGGAGACCCTGCTCGCGGCGAATTTCGGGAGCCTTGAGGGTGATCACCTCTTCTGGCGCGGGCGGGCGGACGGGATCGATGATGCAGACATCGGTCGAGATGTCGCCAAGACCCATCAGCGAGGTCCTGAGATCGCCCTTCTGCGACACCCGCGCGAAGCCGCCGTCGAGACTTTTCCACTCGCCCGCTTCATCGCGCGCGAGATAGGTCCGCAAGGTGAAGCCGCGCGCCTCGATCCGACCATCGGCGATGACGGGCGTGGTGGAGAGGTGGACGATCTCCTGCGCGGTGTAGTCCATCGGGCGGATCGCCATCGCCTCGGCGAGCTGTGCGCGCTCTTGCGCCGAGAGGCTCGCGCCTGCGCGGGTGTGTCCATCAGCGAGGACTTTGATCGGACGGCGGAAGGCCGAGCTGATCACCAGTTCGTCGATCCGATCGAGCACATGCTTGCGCTCGCGCTCGCCGCCGCACCACCATGTCGCTGCGTTGGGCAGGATCAGCGGCTCGCCCAGGATCGATCGCGCCAGGCGCGGCAGGAAGGCAGGCATAGCCCGGCTCTCGACCACGCCAGCCCCGGGCCAGTTGGTGAGAACGAGGCCTTCCTCGACTGCGGAGATGAGGCCGGGCACACCGATTTGCGAGCGATTGTCGAGGCTCAGCGGATCGAGATCGCGGGTGCCGATCCACCGCCACAGCGCATGGATGCGCTTGAGCCCTGCTATGGTGCGCGCGAACAGCTTGCCCTCGCGCACCGCAAGATCGCGCCCCTCGACAAGCGAGAAGCCAAGGTGGCGGGCAAGGTGCGCCTGTTCGGGGTAGGACTGGCTGAAGCGACCGGGGGTCAGCAGTGCGATGCGGGGGTCAGGATTGTCGCAACTCGCAACGATGCCGCTGGCGAGCGCATCGTAGAACCCGGCGAGCGGACGCGTGCCGATCGAGGCGAGCAGGCCCCCGGTCGCGCTCGAGAGCGCCTGCCGGTTCTCGATCGCATAGCCGATCCCCACCGGAAAGCGCACTCGGTCAGCCAGCACGCGCCACTCTCCGGAAGGACCGCGCGCGAGATCGACCGCGTAGACGTGCAGGTAGTGACCTTTGCGCGGCCTCATGCCGCTCAGGCGCCGCGCGAAATTGCTGCTGCCCGAGACAACCGCAGCGGGCAGGTGCCCCTCGATGACCAGGCTCTGATCACCATAGAGATCTGCGATTATCGCCTCGAGCAGCTCGGCCCGCTGGATCAGTCCTCGGCTGACCTGAGCCCATTCCTGTGCACCGACGAGAATCGGCATCGGACCAAGCGGCCACGGACGCTCGTGCTCATCACCGGTCACCCGAAAAGCAAGTCCGAGATCTTCGACATGACGATCAAGATCACCCTGGAGAGCGCGCAGATCACCCCCGGTCTGCCGCGCGAACCCCGCCGCGAGTGTGCGCCACGCCTCGCGGATCAGCGGCGACGAGCCGGTGAAGATGTCGGCTGCCGGATCGGGCGGCGCATATCCTTCGAACGGGTTCGCAATGTCAGCATCCACCGGGTCCGTCAGCTGATGCGCCACCGGGGCCTCCGGAATGGCCGGACGGGTCACGAAGCCCGCGCGGGTCTGCGCAGGTCGAGCGTCATGGGAAATTCGCCATGATCCTCGGGGTCCGGAATATTGACCTTGCCTGGCGAGTGTCCATGATCCTGGAAACGAGCCCGGCGGCGAGCCTCGGCCTCGTAATTGTTGATCGGGGCATCGTCGTAGTTGCGGCCGCCAGGATGCGCGACATGGTAGACGCAGCCGCCCAGCGAGCGGTCGTTCCAGGTGTCGAACACATCGAAGGTGAGCGGGGCATCAGCTTCGAGCAGGGGATGCAGGCAGGCTGACGGCGCCCATGCCTTGTAGCGCACCCCTCCGACCGCTTCCCCCGGCCGCCCGGTGGGCATGAGCGGGACGCGGCGCCCGTTGCACCCGATCACGTGCCGGCCGGGGGTGAGCCCCTTGGCGCGCACCTGGAGCCGCTCGGTCGAGCTATCGACATAGCGCACCGTGCCTCCGATCGCGCCGGTTTCGCCCAGCACGTTCCAGGGCTCCAAGGCCTGGGTGATCTCGAGCTCCACACCGCCGGCATGGATCGAGCCGTGGGCGGGGAAGCGGAACTGGCGCTGCGCCTCGAACCAGGCGGGATCGAAATCGTAGCCTGCTCGCCTGAGGTCCGAGAGCACCTCGAGGAAATCGCTCCAGCAATAGTGCTCAAGCAGGAACTTGTCATGCAGGCTTGTCCCCCAGCGCACGAGCGAGCCCGATTGCGGTTCGCGCCAGAACCAGGCCAGCAGCGCCCGCAGGAGGAGCTGCGCGGCCACGCTCATCTTGGCATCGGGCGGCATCTCGAAGCCACGAAATTCGACGAGGCCGAGGCGCCCGGTCGGGCCGTCAGGCGAATAGAGCTTGTCGATGCAGATCTCGGAGCGGTGCGTGTTGCCGGTCACATCGACCAGCATATTGCGAAACAACAGGTCGACAATCCACGGGAACCTGGGAGGCTCGCCGGGGGGCGGCACCTGCGCGAGCGCGATCTCGAGTTCGTAGAGGCTGTCATGGCGTGCCTCGTCGATGCGCGGAGCCTGGCTGGTCGGCCCGATGAAGAGCCCCGAGAAGAGATAGCTCAGCGAGGGATGGCGCTGCCAGTAGAGGACGAAGCTCTTGAGCAGGTCCGGGCGGCGAATGAAGGCGCTGTCGGTGAAGCTTGCGCCGCCCATGACCATGTGATTGCCCCCGCCGGTGCCAATCGAGCGACCATCGACCATGAACTTGTCGGCAGTAAGCCCGATTTCACGCGCGGCATCGTAGAGCCGGGTGGTCACATCCACCAGCTCATCGAAGCTCGCGGTGGGATGGATGTTGACCTCGATCACGCCGGGATCGGGGGTGACCTTGAGGACATTGATGCGCGGATCGGGAGGTGGGCTGTATCCGCCGATGCGGACCGGCATCGCAAGCGCCTCGGCCGTGGCCTCGATTTCTGCGACGAGCTCCAGAAAATCTTCCATCGTCTCGACGGGCGGGATGAAAACCGAAAGGTAGCCATCCATGGGCTCAACCGTCAGCGCGGTGCGCACCGCGCCCGCGATGATTTCCTGCTCGACGATCTCCTGCCGGTTGCTCGCGCCCTCACCATCGACCCGGCGGTGCGCCTGCTCGTCGGGCGTTGCCTCGATCCGGTCCTGCGCCGCGCGCTCGGCGCGCTGCTCGCGAAAGTCGGCAAGCGGGGCCTGCGGATCGGTCTCGACCCGGGGATGGATATAGGGATACTCGCTCTTTGGCACGTGCGGCAGCGAGCCAAGCGGCAGTCGGTATCCCAGCGCCGAATCCCCCGGCACGGCCACTAGCGCCCCGCGCCGTGTGCGCCACTGCTCGCTCTTCCAGCGTTGGGGCTCCTTTTCCTGCCGCGCCTGCCAGCGCTGGATCGGAAGGACGTATCCGGCCGGAGTCGTTAGCCCGCGCGTGAATGTCGCGACGATCCGCTGGCGCTCTTCGGGGTCCTCGATCTTGGGATCGAGCGGCGAGACATTGAAAGGAAGCTCGCTCTCGCGCTCAATCCACTTCTCGGTGTCTTCGAACACCGGCTGGACGAAGTCGCCGCCAACGCCAAGATTTTCCGCCGCGGTCCTGAGGAAGGTCTCGGCGCGCTCGGGAGCGATCGGTTCCTCGCCTTCGGCTGATCGTTCGGTCGAGGCGGCGATCAGCGCGGGGTTGTTCCACAGTGGCTTGCCGTCCTTGCGCCAAAACAACGAATAACCCCAACGCGGCAGGCTTTCGCCCGGATACCACTTGCCTTGCCCGTGATGGAGCAGGGCTCCGGGCGCGAACTCGTCCTTGAGCTTGCGGATGAGCCGATCGGCCAGCGCGGCCTTGGTCGGTCCCACCGCCTCGCTGTTCCATTCGGGCGCCTTGCCCGGATTCTCAACCACGAAGGTCGGCTCGCCGCCCATGGTGAGACGCACGTCCTGCGCGCTGAGATCCTCATCCACCCGGCGCCCGAGATCGAGCAAAGCGTGCCAGCGCTCATCGGTGAAAGGCTTGGTGATGCGCACCGCCTCGGCCACCCGTTCGACCGACATCGCGAAATTGAAATCGACCTCGGCTGGCTCGGCCATGCCTTCGATCGGCGCGGCGGAGCCGTAATGCGGGGTGGCGGCGAGCGGGATGTGTCCTTCGCCCGCGAACATGCCCGAGGTCGCATCCATGGCAACCCAGCCCGCGCCGGGCACGTAAGCCTCGGCCCATGCGTGCAGATCCACCACGTCCTGCGCCACCCCTTTGGGCCCCTCGACCGGAATCACGTCAGCGACAAGCTGGATCGAGTAACCCGAGACGAACCGCGCCGCGATCCCGAGATGGCGCAGGAGCTGGACCAGGAGCCACGCGCTGTCCCGGCATGAGCCGCGCCCTGCCTCGAGCGTCTGCTCAGGGCCTTGCGTGCCCGTTTCCATGCGGATGACGTAATCGATCCGCTGCTCGATATCGCGATTGACCTCGACCAGGTAATCGATCGTGCGGCCCGCGAAGCCCCGGTGCTGCTCCACCAGCGCGGCGAACAGCGGCCCTTGTGCTTCGCATTCGAGATAGGGGATCAGATCACTCTTGAGCTTCTCATCGTACTGAAACGGAAACTCTTCCGCATATTCGGCGACGAAGAAATCGAACGGGTTGATCACCGCCATGTCGGCGATGAGATCGACCTCGATCTTGAACTCGCGCACCCGCTCGGGAAACACGACCCGCGCAAGCCAATTGCCGTGCGGATCTTGCTGCCAGTTGATGAAGTGGTTTTCCGGCTCGATCCTGAGCGCGTAATTGGGGACGGGCGTGCGCGTGTGCGGGGCGGGCCGCAGGCGGATCACCTGCGGGCCGAGCTGGATCGGGCGCGAATAGCGGTAATGGGTGAGGTGATGGAGCGCGGCGCGGATCATGGCGCTGGATTAGACGGTGCCGCGATGCAAGATGCAATGCAAAAGCGAGGTGGAGCCGAAGGCATTCGGGCGATCAGACAGCAGCGGCTGCCTTCTTGATCGCGCGACGGATGCTCATGTAGGTCGCGCAGCGGCACAGGTTTCCGCTCATCGCCTTATCGATATCGGCATCGCTCGGATTGGCATTCTCGGCAAGCAGCGCGCTGGCCGCCATGATCTGGCCCGATTGGCAATAGCCGCACTGAGGCACGTTGTCCTCGATCCATGCTTCACGGATCGCATTGGCTGCTGCGCCATCCACCCCCTCGATCGTGGTGATCTGCGCTGCGCCGAGGCTGTCATGCGGGGTGATGCAGGCGCGGGTGGGCTTGCCGTCGATGTGGACGGTGCAGGCTCCGCATTGCGCCACCCCGCAGCCGAACTTCGTGCCCGTCAGCTTGAGGTGATCGCGCAGCACCCACAGCAGCGGGGTTCCCGGCGCTGCATCGACTTCGCGTTCCTCGCCGTTGATCGTGAGCTTGGTGGCCATCTTGCTGTCTCCTGGCTCAGGCGGTTTCAGTGTTGGCTGGCTCGGGCAGTTTGATCCGGCTGCCCGAGGCCCCGATGATCGGCAAGGCGCGTATGCGATGCCCGGTAGCGGCAAAGATCGCATTGGTGAGCGCGGGCGCAGCCGGAGGCGTTGCCGGTTCGCCGACGCCCGCGGGCGGGGCTTGCGATTTCACCACCTCGACCTCGAACGCGCGTGGCGCTTCGTTCATGCGCAAAAGCCGCCAGGAGGGAAAATTGTCCTCGATCACCGCGCCGTTCTTGACGTTGATCGCGCCGAACAGCGCGTTGGAAATCCCGTAGATCGTGCCGCCTTCCATTTGCGCGCGGACGTGGCGCGGATTGATCACCGTGCCTGCATCGACCGCAAGCCAGATGCCGGGGATGGTGAGCGCGCCTTCGGGGCTCACCTTCACCTCGACGACGGTGGCGATGTAGGAAAGAAAGCTGCGGTGCACTGCGATGCCGAGCCCATGGCGCTCCGGCAGCTTGCGCCCCCACTCGGCCATGTCGGCGGCGCGTTCAATCACGTGCTTGAGCCGCGCGGTGTCGATCGGATATTCCTCGGGCGAGCCGCCATAGTTGGAATAATTGGCCCCTTCCGCATTGAGGTCGATCACCCGGTCGGAGCCGATCAGCTCGAGCAGATAATCCTTCGGATCGCGCCCGGCGGCATGCGCCATCTCGGCAGCGAAGCTTTGCACGCCGAAGGCGTGGAAGATGTTGCACACCGAACGCAGCCAGCCGGTCCGCAGATGACCCTTTGCCTCGCCGGATTCGACCCTGAGGTTGGGCACTGCGAAAGGCACGTCGCTCGCACCCATGCCGACCTCGCCATCGCTCGGCGAATTGGCATCGGGCGAGAAAGTCGAGGAGATGCTCGGGAAGACGGTGCGGTGCAGATAGCTCGTGCAGGTGCCGTCCTTGGCCAGCCCGGCCTCGAAGCGCTGCGCGCTGATCGCGTGGTAGAAGCCGTGGCGCACATCGTCCTCACGGGTCCATTGCAGCTTGACGGGCTTGCCCACTTCCTTTGCGACGAGCGCGGCCTCGACGACGAAATCGGGCTTGGACTTGCGGCCGAAGGCGCCGCCAAGCCAAGTGGGCCTGACGGTGATCTTCTCCTTTTCGATGCCGAGCAGGTCGGCGAGCGTGTTGCGGGTATCCTGCGGATCCTGCACGCAGCCCCAGCACTCTAGCGTGTCGCCAGTCCAGCGCGCGGTGGCGCTGGGAGGCTCCATCGGCGATTGGGTGAGATGCGGCGCGGTGTATTCGGCGCTGATCCGCTTGGGTGCGGCCTCGAGCCCGGCCGCGACATCTCCGCGCTCGCGCCGCACGGTGCCCGGGCGCTGCGCTGTCTTGAGCAGGCCCTGTGTGAACTGCGCGGAATCGTAGGCGGCATTCGGCCCGTCGCGCCACTGCACCTCGAGCGCGTTGCGCCCCTGGATCGCTGCCCAGGTGTCCTTCGCCACCACTGCGACGCCGCCCATCGGCTGAAACAGCGCGGGCGGCTTTGCATCGGGAAGTCGCACCGTCTGGATGACGCCCGGGACCTCAAGCGCGGCGCTGTCGTCATAAGCGCCGAGCCGCCCGAACACCTGCGGCGGCCGGGCCACCACAGCGTAGACCATGCCCTCGACATCGACATCGATCCCGAACGTGCCTTCGCCGCGCGTGATCATCGGCACTGTGAGCGAGGGCACTTCCTTGCCGATGAAGCGCCACTCGGCAGGCTCCTTCAGGGTGATCGCGTCTTCGGCGGGCACGGGGAGCTTGGCTGCAAGCTCGGCGAGGTTGCCGTAGGAAAGTGTCTCACCGCTCTTGGAATTGCGCACCAGGCCCTGCTGCGCCTCGCATTCCGAGGCATCGACGCTCCAGTAAAGGGCGGCGGCATCGCGCAGCATGTGGCGCATGGCCGCGCCTGCGGTGCGCAGGCGGTGGAAATTGTAGCGGACCGAACGCGATCCATCGGTGTTCTGATCACCGTAGCGCTCGTGCCCCTCGGCCTGGACGATTGCGACACTGTTCCAATCGGCCTCGAGCTCGTCGGCGACAATTTGGGCCATCGAAGTCCAGACCTGCTGGCCCATCTCCGAGCGGTGACAGGTGATCTTGACGGCTCCGTCCCGCTCGATCGAGATCCACAGCGCCGGAGTGGCATCTCCGCCTGCAACCTCCGTGAGCGGGCTGGCGCCCGGATCGGGCAGATCGAACGCATCAGCATTGATCTCGGGCTCGACATACATATTGCAGCCCGCAAGTGTCACGCCGATCACGAATGCGCCCGAACCGGCAACAAAGGCACGGCGGCTGAGATTGGTTATCTCGGCGCGCTCGCTGCGCGGTGCGGTTCTGCCCGGAATGATACCGATTTCGCGAAGAAACATGGTTGCCCCCATCAAGTGATCGCGCGTGCTCTTGTGATAGATAGCGCAAATCGCGTGGCTGTCACGCCGCCTAGTTGGCCGCCTGCGTCCACCAGTTCAGCGAGAGGACATCGTGCGCGCTCGTCCAGATTCCCTGCGGCGTGTAGCGGATCGCACCGCTGCCCTCGGCTCGGCCGACCCGCGCAAGGATTTGACCGCTCGCCGCATCGATCACGACGAAGGTCTGGTCCTCGGTCGTGCGCAACCAGACCTTGCCATCGCCAGTGTCGATGTCGCCATAAAGCAACGTCTCGCCAACCTCGGTGCGGCCGACCAACTCGACCCTCTCGGGATCGACCTTGGCGACGGTGCCCGCGCCCTGTTCCTGCACCCACACCGCACCTTCCCCGGCCGCGAGAAAGCCCGGCTGCTCCCCCAGCTCGACCGTGCCGACCACGGCATTGGTGGCCGGATCGATCTTCTGAAGAAGCTTTTGTCCGCTGCTGACCGCCCACAGGGCATCCATCCCGAACGCGAGAAAGAACGTCCCCTCGACCACGTCGACCGTCGCGATCACCTCGTTGCTCGCCGGATCGATCCGCGCGATCTTGCCTGCCGCATCGCTCGGCACCCACACCGATCCCGCGCCCGCAACCACATTGGTCTCACCGCGAGGCTCGGCGATTCCGGTCTCAAGAACGGCTTCGACTTCGCCGGCGCTCATGTCGATACGGTAGACATTGCCTCCGGTGCAATTGGCAACCCACAGCGAGCCTGCCAGCGAGGCCATCGTGCCGCAGGGTCGCGGCATATCGACCTTGGCAACGAGGCCTTGGATCGACCAGTGTTCGACTCGTCCGCGATTGGTTGCCCATACCGTGTCTCCGTCGATCGTCAGGAAATCGACAAAGCCGGGCGCTGGGATCACTCGCTCATCGAAGACCATCGGTTCGGTCTCTTGCGGTGATGCTCCGGCACCGAGCCCGAAGGCGAGCACGCTCGAGAGGAAAAGGAGGCGGTTCATGCAGAATTCCTTCGCGCTGAAGCCGCATTCATCGCGGCACTCACACCCATATCAGACCATCCTCTTCCACGACGGATCGCGCACTTTTGTTGCGCGACCTCATAGCAGCGCGATCATATGGATAATACCAAAGATGACAATGGTAATAAGTTTGCGATGGACAAGTCTTTCCGATGCCGCAATGCTGCGACCGCGAAAGGAACCGATTCATGCTCAATGCCCTGCGCCGCGCCATCAGTCTCTGCCTCGCGGCGGGCGGTCTCGCGCTCGCATCCTGCTCCGAGGCGCCGCCAGAGGAGGCGAGCGAGCGCACCAGCTTTGCCATCGGCTGGTCGATCTATGCGGGTTGGATGCCGTGGCCTTATGCCGATCAGGCGGGGATCGTTGAAAAGTGGGAAGAGAAGTACGGCATCGAAATAGATTTCGTGCAGGTCAACGATTACGTCGAATCGGTCAATCAATACACCGCCGGTCAGCTTGACGGAGTGACCGTTGCAAACATGGACGCGCTCACCATCCCGGCCGCGGGCGGGAAGGATACGAGTGCGATCATCTTGGGCGACTACTCGAACGGCAATGACGGGATACTCGTCAAGGGCGGCGCTGATGTCGCCGCGCTGAAGGGCAAGCCGGTTAATCTCGTTGAACTTTCCGTGTCGCATTATCTGCTTGCCCGCGCGCTCGAGAAAAGCGGCATGAAGATGGCCGACGTGCGAACGATCAACACCGCCGACGCCGATATCGCCGGCGCCTTCTCAGCACCGGACGTCACCGCCGCGGTTGCGTGGAACCCGCAGCTCACCGCCATGAAGCAGATCAGGGGAGCTAATCTGGTGTTCAGCTCGGCCGACATCCCGGGGGAGATCGTCGACCTGCTGGTGGTCGACACCAGGGTGCTCAAAGCGAACCCCAAGCTCGGAAAGGCGCTGGCGGGCATCTGGTACGATACGATGGCGTTGATGATGAAGGACGATGAGGAGGGCGCGAAAGCCCGAGCTGCCATGGCCTCGCTTGCGGGTACGACCCCCGAGGTGTTCGAAGGCCAGCTCGCGACCACCTTTCTCTACACCGATCCCGCCGATGCGGTCGCAGCGACCTCGGATGCGGCGCTGATCGAGACGATGCGGCGGGTGCGCGATTTCAGCTTCGCGCAGGGGCTGTTCGGCCAGGGCGCTCGCTCGGCCGATGCGGTGGGGATGGAGTTTCCGGGAGGGAAGACGCTCGGCGATGCGCAGAACATCACGCTCCGGTTCGATCCGACCTACATGCAGATGGCCGCCGACGGTGCGCTTTGAGGGCTCGCCAGAGCTGTCGCTCGCCGGCGCCGAAAGCGCGCGCTGATGGAGTGGGTAAGGGGCAGATTGCGCCCGGGCAACACTTGGCTTCTCGGGCTCCTGCCGATCGTGGTGCTTGTCATCTTCTATCTCGTGCTGGCGGCGGACCGCCATGCGCTCAATCCGAATGACAAGATCCTGCCGCTACCCTCGGCGATGGCGGATGCCATGTGGGGACTGGTGTTCGAGGACGACCCTCTTTCCGGGCGCTATCTGTTCTGGGCTGACACGCTAGCGAGCCTTCAACGTCTCGGGCTCGGGCTTGCCATCTCGACCGCATCTGCCCTCGTTGTCGGTCTGCTACTCGGCGTTCTTCCGACCTTCCGGGCGACCTTCGGCATGTTGGTGACGAGCATTGCCGTCATCCCCCCGATCGCGCTGCTGCCGATCCTGTTCATCGTCTTCGGCCTCGGCGAGACCGCCAAGGTCGCGCTGATCGTGATCGGGATCGCGCCGTTCATGGTGCGCGACATCGCCGCCTACATCACCGCGCTTCCGCGCGAGCAGATCGTGAAAGCGCAGACGCTCGGCGCCAGCACGTGGCAACTGATGCTGCGCGTGGCGCTCCCGCAAGCCATGCCGCGCCTCATTCAAGCCCTGCGGCTGTCGCTTGGCCCCGCCTGGGTGTTCCTGATCTCGGCCGAGGCGATCGCTTCTGACATCGGGCTTGGCTATCGCATCTTCCTTGTGCGGCGATATCTCGCGATGGACGTGATTATCCCTTATGTCGCCTGGATCGCGATCCTGGCCGCCACGCTCGACTGGCTGCTCGCGCGCGCGAGCCGTCGTCTTCATCCGTGGGCGCATGGAGAGAGCCAGTGACGCCGGCGCTCGCCTTGCGCAATGTCTGGGTCGAATATGGCGACAAGGTCGTGCTCGAGCGGGTCAATCTCGAGATCGCGCAAGGCGCGTTCGTCTCGATCGTCGGGCCATCGGGGGCAGGCAAGAGCAGCCTGCTGAAACTGGTGCTTGGCCAGGCTGCGCCAACCAGAGGGCAGATCCTGCTGGGAGATACCCCGCTGGAGCCGAAATGCACCCCTGATCGAGGGGTCGTGTTTCAGCGCTATTCGGTCTTTTCGCATCTCACGGTCCTCGGCAACGCGATCTTCGGACTCGAGTGCGAGACTGCGCCGCTCACCGGGCGGCTGTTCGGCGCGAAGCGCCGCGCAGCGGTGGATCAGGCGAAGGCGATGCTGGATGCCGTGGGCCTCGGCGATGCGCTCGATCTTTATCCCGCACAGATGTCGGGCGGCATGCAGCAGCGCCTGGCGATCGCGCAGGCGCTGATCAAGCGCCCGCGCATCCTTCTGCTCGACGAACCCTTTGGCGCACTCGATCCGGGCATTCGTTCGGACATGCATGCGCTGATCACCCGGCTGTGGCGCGAATACGGGCTCACGATCATCATGGTCACGCATGATATCCAGGAGGCCTTTTCGCTCGGCACCCGCGTGCTCACGCTCGATAAGGCACGGATCGATCCCCACGCGCCGCACCGCTTCGGCGCCACGGTGGTCTACGATCTACCGCTGCAGCGGCGGCTCGCGCAGGAGGCGCAGCGGGCTGCGCAGGCTGAAGCGCCAGAGTGCGGTATTACGATTGACACGATTGATAATAATTGAGAGGGATTATGCCGATGACCTCCGACACTGCCAGCCTCGCCCGTCTCAGCATGAGCCTCCCCGCCGATCTTCTCGCGCGGCTCGACCGTATGGTGGAAGAGCGCGAGCTGCCCTCGCGTTCGCAACTCATCGCGCAGCTGATCCGCAACGCTCTTGCCGAGCATGAGGCGGTCGTTCGTCCACAGGCGATGCTCGCAGGAACGATCACGCTGGTTTATCGCGGCGATCAAGGCAGCGTGCGCCACCAGCTGGCCACAACCCAGCATCAGTTTCTCAAGGAAGTGATCTCCTCGCAGCACGTCTTTCTTGAGGATGACCAATCCCTCGAGGTCCTGCTGGTGCAGGGTCCGGCCGAGCGGCTTGAGGAATTGTGCAATGCCCTTCGCTGCATCCGGGGGGTGCGCCAGCTCCAGCTGGTGACCACCACCTCGCTGCTACCGCCGCTGCACGAGCAGGACGGTGAGGCTGATGGCCCGGCACAAACCGGTGCGGCGGCATGACGGGCGAACTCGGGGATCCCAAGGCAGCGCGCGACCATGCCCGAGCGATGGCAGGCACGGTTGTCGAGACGATGCCGACGCTGCCGCCGGTTGCCGATGATTTACCGGAAGCCGTCGATCCGGCTGACCTCGTCTGGGAGGAAACGATCGCCGCTGGGGGCTATGCGGCGCGGCGGTTGGCGCGCGGCACACGGTTGCGGCTGCGCGATGTCGGGGGCGATGCTTGCTGCGCGCTGATGATCTTCAACGCCGAGATGCCGACCGAGCGGCTTAACGTTGCGGATACGGTCAAGGTCCAGTGGAACGCGTATCTCGAGGCGGGCAAACTGCTCCTTTCCGATATGGGGCGGGTGCTCATGAGCATCCTTGAGGACAGTGCAGGCACGCATGATGCCTTTTGCGGCACATCCAATGCGCGGACCAACGCCGAGAAGTATGGCGAGGGTCGTAACAGCGGGCCCTATCCCAACGGGCGCGATCGGCTGCTCCTGGGCGCGGCGAAGTTCGGGCTCGGGCGGCGCGACGTGCACCCGTGTGTCAACCTCTTCAAGGGCACGCGGATCGAGCACGATGGCGCAATCACTCCGCTGATCGGCCCGTACACGCCCGGCCGCCAGGTGATCCTGCGCGCCGAAATGGAGGTGATCGTGGTGCTCGCCAACGTGCCCCACGTGCTCGATCCCCGGATCGAATACAGCGTCACCCCGCTGCGCGCGAGCGCCTGGCGCGGCCCGCCCACCAATGCGGACGATCCGGTCCGCAACGCCACCCCCGAGGGCCATCGGGCCTT
Source organism: Erythrobacter sp. (assembly GCA_036350735.1). Taxonomy (GTDB): domain Bacteria; phylum Pseudomonadota; class Alphaproteobacteria; order Sphingomonadales; family Sphingomonadaceae; genus Erythrobacter. Next base: position 105,313 of record JAZBNR010000068.1, on the reverse strand, counting down.
CCTCAATTCGGAGGATTATTGCCACCGATGACCGATCATAGTGCCACAAGGGGCCTCGCGGGAGAGGTGGTCCACGATGTCATCGTCCCCGCCCGTGCGCCATGGCTTCATCATTTGAAGGCCGGCCAGACGCTGCGGATCATCGATCTCGAGGGCAATCAAGCGGTCGATTTCCTGCTCTATTCCACGGCTGACGATGCCGAGCGCTACAGCGCGCAGGATACCGTCGCCGCGCAAGGCAACATCTTCCTTCGGGAAGGAAGCATCATCCGCTCCAACGAGGGCAATGCGATGATGACCGTGATCGGCACTGCGGTCGATTATCACGACACGGTCGGCGGCGCGTGCTCATGTGAATCCAACACCTTGCGCTATGGTCATCACACCAAGTCGCAGCACGCCTGCGTCGATAATTTCCTCGAGGCCAACCTCCTCGAAGGGCGCGGGAAGCGCGACATGGTCTCCAACATCAATTTCTTCATGAACGTTCCGGTCATGCAGGACGGTACGCTCGGCATCGTTGACGGCATCTCGGCGCCCGGCCTGTGGGTCGATCTGCGCGCGGAGATGGATGTGACCGTAGTGGTCTCGAACTGCCCGCAGATCAACAATCCGTGCAACGGGTTCAATCCCACACCGGTGCGCATGATCGTGACCCAATGACGAGCGGCACCGTTCTCATCGCCAACCGCGGGGCGATCGCGACCCGGATCATCCGCACGGTGCGCGCCATGGGAATGCGCTCGGTCGCGATCTATTCCGAGGCTGATGCGGGCTCGCTCCATGTCGTACAAGCCGATGCGGCGATCTGCGTCGGGCCTGCGCCGGCGGCCGAAAGCTATCTCAACATCGACGCGATCCTCTCCGCCGCGCAGGCGAGCGGCGCGGCTTTCATTCACCCCGGCTATGGTTTCCTCGCTGAGAACGCCGGGTTCGCAGAAAAGTGCGAGGCGGCGGGCATCGCCTTCATCGGTCCGACGCCCGACAATATCCGCACCTTCGGCCTGAAGCACAGCGCCCGCGCGCTGGCCGAGGCCAATGACGTTCCGCTCGCGCCTGGGACGGGGCTTCTCACCGATGCCGATGCGGCGGCGCATGCCGCCGAGGCGATCGGCTATCCCATCATGCTCAAGGCGACGGCCGGGGGCGGGGGGATCGGAATGCGGATCTGCCACACCGAGGCCGAGTTGCGCGAAAGCTTCGCCAGCGTGGTCCGACTGGGCGCGAGCAATTTCGGCGATGCAGGTGTCTTTCTGGAGCGCTACATTGCGCGCGCGCGCCACATCGAGGTGCAGCTCTTTGGTGATGGGCAGGGGCGCGTCATGGCCGTGGGGGAGCGCGATTGTTCGCTCCAGCGGCGCAATCAGAAAGTCGTCGAGGAATCGCCCGCGCCGATGCTGTCGGAGAATGTCCGTGCGCGGCTTATCGCTGCGGCGGTTCGGCTTGGCGAAGCGGCGCGATATCGCTCGGCGGGGACGGTCGAATTCCTGTTCGATGCGGCGAGCGAGGAATTCTATTTCCTCGAGATGAACACTCGGCTCCAGGTCGAACACGGCGTTACCGAGGAAGTATTTGGGATCGATCTCGTCGAGTGGATGATCAGGGGCGCATCCGGCGATTTCGCTATGCTCGATGGCGCTGCGCCGGTCCCTTGCGGTCATGCCCTGCAGGTGCGCCTCTATGCCGAGGATCCAGCGCTCGATTATCGCCCGACCACCGGCACGCTCACCGAGTTGAGCTTTCCGTCCGGCATCCGCACCGAAACTTGGGTGGAGCGGGGAAGCGCCATCAGCGCCTGGTATGATCCGATGATCGCCAAGCTCATCACTCATGCGCCGAGCCGCGCTGAGGCGATCGCAGCGATGCAGCATGCGCTCAGCGAAAGCCGGATCGAGGGGATCGAGAGCAATCTGCGTTGGCTCCGGGACGTGGTGCGCAATGAGGGATTTGCCTCGGGCGAGGTATCAACCCGGCTTCTGGATACGATCGAATACCGTCCGAAAAGCGTTCGCGTCATCTCGGGCGGCGCGGCGACCTCGGTGCAGGATTGGCCGGGGCGGCTCGGGATGTGGGCCGTTGGTGTGCCCCCGTCGGGCCCCATGGACGAGCGGGCCTTTCGCACGGGCAATCGACTGCTTGGCAATTCTGAAGGCGCAGCCGGGCTGGAATTCGCTTTCACCGGTCCGACGCTCCTGTTCACCGCGCCTGCAACAGTTTGCCTGACGGGGGCTGATTTCGGAGCCCGCCTCGATGGGGAGCCCGCGCCGCTCTATGAGCCCTTCGAGGTCCGCCAGGGTCAGACGCTCGCCCTTGGCCGCGTGGCAGAAGGGGGGGTGCGCGGATGCCTCTTGTTTGCTGGCGGGCTTGATATTGCGGACTATCTCGGCAGCAAGGCGACCTTCGAGTTGGGCCAGTTCGGCGGCCATGCGGCGCGGTGTCTGGTTGCGGGCGATACGCTGCATCTGTCGGGCGAGGAGTCCGGTCCTCCTGCTCCCGCATGGCCGAGACCCGCGCTCCCCTCCGATTGGGAAATTCGCGTGATGTATGGCCCTCACGGTGCGCCTGATTTCTTCACCGAGGATGATATCGCCGCGATCCTCGCAGCCCATTGGAAGGTCCACTACAACTCCAACCGCACCGGTGTGCGTCTGGTCGGCCCCAAGCCCCGCTGGGCGCGGCTCGACGGGGGTGAGGCGGGGCTTCATCCCTCCAACATTCACGACAATCCCTATGCCATCGGCGCGGTCGATTTCACCGGCGACATGCCCATCATTCTGGGACCCGACGGGCCTTCGCTCGGTGGGTTCGTGTGCCCGTTCGTCGTGATCGCGAGGGACCGATGGAAGCTTGGCCAGCTGGCGCCGGGGAACACGGTCCGTTTCATGCCCGTCACCATCCAAGAGGCGTCGCGGGAGGACGAAAGCGCTCAGGCCCCCCTTGCGATCACGGGACTCTCACCGATCCTTGCCGCGCGAGAGGCCGAAGGCCATCGCCCTCGCGCGATTTATCGCCAACAGGGCGATCGCAACATTCTCGTCGAGTATGGCGACATCACGCTCGATCTTGAACTCAGGATCAGGGTTCATGCGCTGATGCAGGTGCTGGAAACACGGGCTCTTCCGGGCGTGATTGATATCGTGCCCGGGATCCGATCTTTACAGCTTCACTTCGATGGGGCGGTGCTGGACCAGCAGGGCGCGCTGCAAGCCTTGCAGGAGGCCGAGGAGGAACTCGGCGATCTTGCCGATTTCACCATCCCGTCGCGCATCCTCCACCTCCCGCTCAGCTGGCGCGACCCGGCGATCACGGCGACGATCGAGAAATACATGGCCGCGGTGCGCGACGATGCGCCCTGGTGCCCGGACAACATCGAGTTCATCCGGCGCATCAACGGGTTGCCCGATAGCAAGGCGGTCGAGGACATTGTCTTTGGCGCAAGCTATCTCGTGATGGGGCTGGGCGATGTGTATCTCGGAGCGCCGGTGGCCACCCCGGTCGATCCGCGTCACCGGCTGGTGACCACCAAGTACAACCCGGCCCGCACCTGGACTCCGCCCAACGTGGTCGGGATCGGCGGCGCCTATATGTGCATTTACGGCATGGAAGGCCCGGGTGGATACCAGCTCTTCGGGCGCACCATCCAGGTCTGGAACACTTATCGCCAGACCGATGCTTTCATCGAAGGCAAGCCCTGGCTCCTGCGCTTCTTCGATCAGATCCGCTTCTTCGAGGTGACGCCGCAGGAGCTGGAGGAATGGCGCCGCGATTTCCCGGCCGGTCGCCGCTCGCTCGAGATCGAGCATACCGAGTTCAGCCTCGCCGAGTATCGCCGCTTCCTGGTCGAGAATGCGGGCTCGATCGCGCAGTTCGAGGCAACCCGGCAGGCCGCCTTTGACGCGGAGCGATCGGCCTGGGAGGCGCGAGGCGAGTTTGACCGTCTCTCCGAGCTGACCGAAAACTCCATTCCGGACGGCGACGCGGCGGCGGCGGCGATCGAGGTGCCCGAAGGCGCCCACCTGGTCGAAGCGCCATTTGGCGGGAGCGTCTGGAAACTCCTCGTGGGGCCGGGCGACATGGTCGAGGCCGGGGAGACGATCGCGGTGATCGAGGCGATGAAGATGGAAAGCCCACTCGAAAGCCCGGAAAGCGGCTGTGTCGAGGCGCTTTATATCGCCGAGCGGCAGGCGATCGAACCGGGCGCGCCCATCCTTGCGCTGAGGCCCGCGCCATGAAGGTGCAGGCGCGGCTAAGCGCGGGCGCGATCGCCGCTGCCGTCGCGAGCGGCGAAACGAGCGCCGTGGCGGAGGCGCGGCGAGCGCTTAAGCGGGTTGAGGCCTATGACGCTGTCCAGCCGCAGATCTGGATTAGCCGCGCCGCGCCCGATGCCATTCTAGAGGCGGCGGGCCAAGTTGATGCCCGCATCGCTGCCGGCGAAACCTTGCCGCTCGCGGGGGTGCCCTTTGCGGTCAAGGACAATATCGATGTCGCCGGGCTTGCCACGACCGCCGGATGTCCGGCCTTCGCTTATATGCCGCAGGCCTCCGCGCATGCGGTCAGGCGACTCACCGATGCGGGCGCGATCTGCTTGGGCAAAACCAATCTCGACCAGTTCGCAACCGGCCTTGTTGGCACCCGCAGCCCTTACGGCATTCCCCGCAACGCCTATAATCTCGCTTACGTCAGCGGCGGCTCGAGTTCGGGTTCTGCGATCGCGGTCGCGGCCGGGCTCGTTGCCTTCGCGCTCGGAACCGATACCGCAGGATCGGGGCGAGTGCCCGCTGCCTTCAACCACCTCGTGGGCCTGAAGCCCACCAAGGGCCGCTGGAGCACCGCGGGTCTCGTCCCCGCCTGCCGGACGCTCGATTGCATCACCGTTTTCGCCGACTCTCCCGCCGATGCGCATCTGATCGACCGGGTCGTTGCAGCTTTCGATCCGAACGATCCTTATTCGCGCCCGCTCGAAGACAGGGCGCGCGAGGGCAGGCGCATAGGAGTGCCGAGGCGCGAGCAGCGCGCATGGTTCGGGGATGCCGAGGCAGAGTGGCTCTTTGATCGTGCGCTCGATGTGCTGGGCAAAAGCGCGCAGATCGTCGAGATCGATGCAGAACCGCTCAACGAGGCCGCCGCGCTGCTCTACAATGGTCCATGGGTCGCCGAGCGCAGCGCCGCCATCGAGGCTTTGCTGAGATCGACGCCGGAAGAGCTCGATCCGGTGGTTCGTGCCGTGATCGAGCCAGGCCTCGCCATCAGCGCGGTGGAGGCCTTCAAGGGCGCCTATCGCCTTGCCGAACTCTCGCGCGAAGCCGAACGTATGTGGGAGCGGGTCGATATCCTCGCTTTCCCCACCACGGGCACCACCTACCGCGTTTGCGAACTCGAGGCCGCCCCGATCGCGCTCAACAGCAATCTGGGGCGCTACACCAACTTCGTGAACCTGCTCGACATGGCCGCGCTCGCTTTGCCTGCCGGGGCTCGGCACAATCGAACAGGGTTTGGTATCACGCTGATCGGTCCTGCGCACACCGATCTGGCGCTGCTCGCTTACGCGCAAAGCTATCTGGCGGCGGCCGATCTTCCCGCACCGCCGCCGCTGGACATGGAGGCTCGGATGGACACGGTCAAACTCGCTGTAGTGGGCGCGCATCTCAAGGACATGCCGCTGCACTGGCAACTTTCTTCGCGCGATGCGCGCTTCGTCGGCGCATTCGAAACCGCCCCCACTTATCGACTCTATGCCATCGCCGACAGCGTGCCGCCCAAGCCGGCGCTGGTCCACAGCAAGGATGGGGGCGCGATCAAGCTAGAGGTCTACGAACTGGGGCTCGCCGAGTTCGGCAGCTTCACCGCCGAGGTGCCTGCGCCACTCGCGATCGGGACCGTCACCTTGAGCGATGGCTCGAGCGTCAAGGGATTCGTGGCCGAGCCGCGCGCGATCGTCGGTGCGGAGGATATCACGGCCTTGGGGGGATGGCGTGCCTATGTCGATAAACTCGCGTGACGCAATATTATTCCACGGGAGGATTGGATGCGGCGGAAAAGATGCTGCACTGCGGCGGAAACTGGCAATGTTACTCTTGACCGGAACGTTCATATCGGTAGGCTCTCCCAAACATCCAGAATATGACAACCGTTCTCGGGGAGGGGACCTTGCGCTGCAGTCGGCCGGATCATTCGGTCGGCTTCGGGTATCTTGGGCTTTGGCCTTTAAACTAACAGGGGTTATGCAAAATGGCCGGTGTGAAAGTGGGCAATCGGATCATCGGCGCGGATGCGCCCGTGACGGTCGGATGGGAAAACATTGGCAAGGTCGAAGGCGGGCCGATCAAGCAATTTGTCTTCACCTGGTTCCAGCCGGTCATGCTGTTCAGCGCGATCGCCTTCTTCTACTACGCGCCCAATGATTGGGCCGTTGCTTCGACGGCATTTGCTATCGGCCTCGGCTTCAAGGTTCTCCTGCTTTGTCTCGAGTGGGTCAATCCTCGTTACGAAAGCTGGAAGCTGACCTGGAAAGAATTCGCGACCGATGTGTTTTACGTGGCTCTGGGTTATACCGTGCTCCGCATGGTCGATACCTATTTTGGCGATGGTGTGATGGTGGAGGCGATCCAGGACTTTTTCGCCTGGGAAAAGTTCACCTGGTTTACTGCGCTGCCGCTGCTTATCCAGGCAGTCGCGATCTCGATGATCTTCGACTTCGGGCAGTATTGGATGCACCGCGGAATGCACAATTGGTATCCGCTGTGGCTCACCCACGCGCCGCACCACTACATCACCCAACTTAACATCAACAAGGGCGCGGTCGGCAATCCAATCGAGCTGTTCCTGATCGGCCTCGGCGTTGGCGGCTTTTTTGATTTTCTTCCTCGTGCGTTTCTGCTCGCGGGCGCCCTTGGCATGACGGTGTCGGTTTATCAGCACATCAACGTGCGCTTCAACACGCCCGCCTGGTGGCGCTACATTTTCAACACTGTCGAGCACCACAGCGTTCACCATTCGCAGGACTATGAGGCGACCCGCAGCAACTATTCGGGCACCTGGATCATCTGGGACCGTCTGTTCGGCACCTGTGTGGATGGCGAGGCCGAGCTTCTCGGCATGGACGGCGGGCGTCGGATGGACATTGGCGAGACGATGCTGTTCCCGTTTCGCGAGGGAATGAGATCCTACCGCGCTGCCTCAGATCGGATGAAGGCGGCAGGAATGCCTGGCCACCAGCAGGAACCGGCTGAATAGGTTTCGATGCAGTCAGGTGCAATCCGCGCTCCTTGCGCATTGCCCGCCCTCACCGTCAGTTCGCCAACCCTGATGCGCCCTGAATTTTCCGGGACGAGGGGCCGCGCGTTGCTTTTCGATCGGACCAAGACATGATCGCACGCAAATGCCGATAAGCCTGCCTTATGTGGATCGCATCTGGCGCGTGAAGGATGCGCTTGAGCTGGAGGAAGCGCTGACGCCGAGCGAAACCTTCGCGCGCCTCGATCCCTTGTTCCAGACGCAGGGCACGACTTATTCCCACGAGGGAGACACGCTGACCTATTCCAAGAAGAATCCCGCCGCGCAGGACAAACTCTCAACTTTCACTGCGGGGACCTTGCGGCATGTGCACGAAGGAGGCTCCGCGTACCTCCGATATGATGTGACAAGCACCGCGCTTCTGCTCTGCTTTCTGGCACCACTGTTCTTTCTAGCCTTCGCTGGTTTCATCCTTGTCGTGAACGAGCTTGAGGCGCCGTATGTTGCTGCCGAAAAGGCAGCCGAAGAGAAGGAGAAGGAGAAAAAGAAGGAGAAGGAGAGGGAAATCAAGTTGCATTGGATCGATCAGATGCTCGGGGCGCCAGAGCCCAAGCAAAAGGACGAGGAGGAAGACAAAAAGCGCGAGGAGCGCGGCAGGGAGAAGAAGGAGAAAGATGATGCCAGACACTCTCCCGATCGAGCACTTTACTTGGCGGCATTGTTTTTTGTGATCTACTGCGTTGGGCGCGTGCTCGAACCTTACCTGCTCAAGCGAACCTTTCGCCGTTTGGTGGCGTCGAGGTCCCATGCCAGAGACGCCGATTTCAAATTGGAGGCCTAGCACCGAGCGGCGCGCATTCGCCAAAAAGTTCAGGTTCGACGGATCAGCCGGGCTGTGGGACGGTTTTGCCCGGATTGAGGATTGCGTGCGGATCGAGCGCATGCTTCAGCCGCGCCATCACCTCGAGAGCGCCGGCGCCGTGTTCTGTCTCCATGGTCGAGAGTTTGTGCAGTCCAATGCCATGTTCGCCCGTAGCAGTTCCTCCGAGATTGATCGCGATCCTGGCGATTTTATCGGATAGTTCATGCGCGCGGGCCTGTTCTTCGGGCGAGTCTGGATCGAACAGCAGCAGCATGTGAAAGTTGCCATCGCCCACATGCCCAACCAACGGCGCCGCCAGTCCGGCCGCTTCTGCCTCGCTCTTGGCTGCAGCGACCGCTTCGGCAAGGCGCGAGATCGGGACACAGGCATCGGTCGCGAACGCTTCGGCTCCGGGGCGCAGCGACTTGGCCGCGAACCAGGCATCGTGGCGCGCCTTCCAGAGGCGGCTGCGATCTTCGGTGAGCGTCGCGAAAACGAGCTCTCCCCCGCCGAAATCTTTCACTAGCTCGCGCACCGTCTCGACCTGCTCTGCAACGCCTGCAGGTGAACCGTGAAATTCGAGAAAGAGCGTGGGCAAAGGCGCATATTCGGTGAGGTTGGAATAAGCGATTGAAGCGCCCATCTGAACAGCGTCGAGCAACTCGATGCGAGCCAGGGGGAGGCCCATCTGCATCATCAGCATAACGGCCTCGACCGCATTCTCGAGTGCATCGAATTGCACAACCGCGCTCGCGATTTCCTCAGGGATCCCGAACACCCGCAACGAGAGTTCAGTGATGATGCCGAGCGTCCCCTCGGAGCCCACGAACAGGCGGGTAAGATCGTATCCGGCGGAGGACTTGCGAGCGCGGGTGCCGGTGCGGATGATCTCCCCGGTGGCCGTGACGACCGTGAGACCGAGCGTCACTTCGCGCATGGTGCCATAGCGCACTGCATTCGTGCCGCTCGCCCGGGTCGCGGCCATGCCGCCCAGGGTGGCGTTGGCCCCCGGATCGAGCGGAAAAAACAGACCGTGGGTGCGCAATTCTGCGTTGAGCGCTTCGCGGGTGACACCAGCCTCGACGCGAACATCGAGATCGCCGACATTGACTTCGAGCACCCGGTTCATGCCGGTCAGATCGATAGAGAGGCCGCCCTTGACGGCCGCAAGCTGCCCTTCGAGGCTGCTGCCAGCGCCATGCGCGATCACTGGCAGACGGTGTTCGGAGCAGATCGCAACCGCTGCCGCCACATCCTGTGTCGTCTCGGCGAACAGCACAGCATCGGGAACGCCGCCTCCCGTCATCCCCTCGATCGCCCCATGCTGGGAGCGGATCGCTTCGCCCATCTGTAGCCTGTCGCCAAAACGTTCCGCGAGTGCGGCAATAGCGACCTCTGAGCCTCCAGCGATGCGGGAAGCGGTCGCCATCAGGCCGAAGCCGCCTGCTCGGACTTAAGGCTGCCGTAGCGCCGTGGGTCCAGCTTTTGCAGCACGCCGTCGATACCGGGCTTGTTGAAGCCCTTGTAGCCTTCGTTGCGCTCGATGTTCTCGAGGTGCGTGACGATGGCACCCTCGGTGCGGATACGCTCGGCCTCGTCGGGCGGCAGGTGCCCCCCGTCCTCGAGCTGGTCGACCTTTGCCGGATCGACCGCAGCCCAGTCGCCATGCGTCAGCTCTTGATAGAGATGCGGCATGTCCGAGAAGGGCGGCATCATCTTGATGCCGAGCTCGGCCATTTGGTTGCGCATGGTCTGCTGGTCGTAGAAGCAGGCAACATGGTTGAGGCCCTGCTCAAGAATGCTTTCGCCGTGAAGTGCGCACAATATGCCCGCGCGGCGGTGCTTGTCGAGCGGGGGCAGGGGCTCGTGCGCGAAATCGAGCTCGACCTCGTGCGGGGCAAGATCGACGTCGGCAAAGATGGTCGAGCCGATCACGGGCTGCTCGAGCACCTGGCTGCCCCAGCCCGCCATGTCCCCGGCATAGAGCATCTCGCGCAGCTCGTAGCCTAGCTTCTCGAGGATCGCGATGGTGTGCTGATAGTAGGCGCGGCTGCTGTCATAGGTGTGGTGGTCGATATTGGCCCAGCCCACGCCCACCGCATCTTGCCGCGCCTTCTGGACGCGCGCGGCATGACAGCGGGACTGCCAGTATTCGCGCTCGGCGAGTAGCCAAAGGGCGCAGACGCGGTGCGGGCTGCCCAGGCGCTCGATCGCCTGATCGACCAAAGCTTCAGTGTGCGCGAGCCCTTGTTCGACGGTATCGAATTGGCGCCGACGGGCGCGCAGCGCCTGGAGGATGATGCGGGCGGTGCGCCGCTCGACGGGGTCGTCCTCGCCGATCGTAAAATCGGGCGAGCCGTTCCGCTCGATCACGCCAAGGCTCGTGCCGTGGGATGGGAAGGCGAGCACACGGCGCACAGGCGCCAGGGGCTCGCCCTCAATGGTGGCATCCAGCTTGTGCATCGCCACGAATTGCCCGACCGCCTCGATCCGAAGCCAGACCGTCTGCTGCTCGCCTGCGAGGAAGGGCGGAAACATGCCGGCGGGATTGCGCCAGATGCCTGGCTCGGCCTCGGCCCAGCCCGCCGCCTCGATCGCGAATCGCGTGTCCGGATCGGCAAACACGACATGATCGACCAGATCGCGCAGCCTGATCGCTGCACCCTCCATCAGGGATCGCTCGAGTTTCCCCGCGGCGGGATTTTCCGCGAGGTTTTCCTTGAGCCAGTGCCTCAGGGTCGCTTCGGCACCGGGCTGAGGCATCCATTCGCGATCACGATATTCCAGATGGCGCGCTTGGTTCATGATGACAGGTCCCTTCAGTGGACTTGCGACATACCTCTATTCGCCCGCGTTTGGGACATGCGGCTCTCGCCTGCGGCCATCCCTTTTTTGCATGACCGGTGCCGCAGCCGCCAAGAGTATGTATCGATCATGCACAGCGCCGACACCTCCGAAGTGCTCGATGCCTGGGGCCAGGCCCTCGGGCCGCAGCGGCTTGTTGGGGGGAGTGTTGATGAGCCGCCCGAGCCGATTACGCTGGAGATGGGATATTTGCTGGCCGAGAAGGGGCGCGCCGTGCTCGGCACGCCGGCGGGCTGGAAGATCGGGGCGACCAGCGAGCGCGCCATGGCCTTTCTCGCGGTCCGGGAACCGATTATCGGTCGCGTTTATGCAGAACGGCTTTGGCGCGATGGCGACCGGGCGGATCTTTCAGGCGATCGTGTGGCGGAGGCCGAGCCGGAAATCGCCTTCCGGCTTGAGCGCCCGCTTGCCTCGGGCGCACCAGTGCTCGGCGCTATCGGCGAGGTGCGGGCCGCAGCCGAGATCGTGCGTCCTTCCCATGCGAACGCTTTCGCGCTGGGGGCCGGCTTCATCGTTGCAGACAATGCTGCCGGGGTTGGCGCGCTGATAGGGCCATCGCTGCCGATCGAACTGCTGCAAACACCAGAAACACTTTGCGTTTCGCTCAAGAACGAGCGCGGTGACACTTGCGAGGGCAGCGCGGATGAGGTGCTCGGAAATCCGCTCGAAGCGCTCGCATGGCTCGCGCAGCATCTGGGCGAAATCCCCGCGGGTTCCTGGGTGTTGAGCGGGGCCATGGCGCGCGCGATTCCGCTTTCGGCTCAGCCCGGCATGGGGCAGCTGGTCCTCGATGCGGGAGAATTCGGCACTGCACGCCTCGGTTATTGACCACTATCTTTTTCTTATGGGGTCGGCCCGCCTTTTAAGGTGTGTGCCTTTCGCTCGGTGCTTAATGTCGGGTCTTGGCGCGAGCCGTGCGCTGAATGTGAGGATTGAGCGATGCTAGTGGACCGGATCGAAGCCAAGTGGATTGACACTTTCCATGAGGCTTTCCGCCTGTGCGATGTGACAGCCGGTGATGAGATCACGATTCTTTCAGAGACGCAGAGCCGCTCGATCAACACCCACCTTGCCGAATTGGCCTTGCTGCGTCTGGGCGCTCGCCCATTCCACATCGTCATGCCCACGCCTGCGCAATCAGCTCCGGTGCCAGTGCGTTCGACCGGGTCTTCGGTGGCGCTCCAACAGGTGCGCCCGGTGCTCGAGGCGCTCAAGGCGTCGAAGCTCGTCGTCGATCTGACGGTCGAGGGACTCATGCATTCCGACGAGACGCCCGAGATCCTGGGGGCGGGCAGCCGTATTCTCTACATCTCCAACGAGCACCCTGAAGCCCTTGAGCGTATGGCGCCCGATGCGACGCTTATTCCGCGCGTGCTCAAAGGCCGTGAGATGATGCAGAATGCCAAGGCGATGCACGTCACAAGCGCTGCCGGGACCGATCTTTCGATCGGGCTAGAAGGCGCACGGATCGGCGGCAATCTGGGCGCCACGATCGACCCGGGGACGCTTGCAACCTGGCCCGGCGGCATCTGCTCGTGCTTCCCCGCGCGCGGCACCGTAACCGGCGTGCTGGTGCTGGACGAGGGCGACATCAACATCACCTTCAAGCGCTACCTTGAAAAGCCAATCCGCCTTGTGATCGAGAAGGACTACGTCACTGCCGTCGAGGGCACCGGAACCGATGCCGATCTGATGCGCGCCTATTTCGATGCGTGGAAGGATCCCGAGGCTTACGGAACCAGTCATGTCGGCTGGGGCATGAATCCGGGTGCGCGCTGGGAGTCGCTCATGCTCTACGACAAGGGCGACGTGAACGGTATCGAGTGCCGAGCGTTCGCCGGCAACTTCCTGTTCTCGACCGGCGCAAATCCGTTCGCCAATCGTCATACGCTGGGGCATTTTGATCTGCCCGTGCGCGGGTGCACGATCAAGCTCGACGATAAGCCGGTGGTGATCGACGGCGCGCTCGTGCCTGAACTGGCCTGATGAGCGTGATGCATGTAGGCGACATTGCTGTGAGAGTGCAGGGGGAGGGTCCGCTCGTCCTTTTCCTGCATGGCATAGGTGGAAATTCGCTCAACTGGCTATCCCAACTCGATGCTTTCGCGGGCAGATACAAGGCAGCCGCCTGGGATGCGCGCGGCTATGGCGAGTCTGGGGGCTCGGTTGAGGCATTCGAACAATTCGCCGACGATGCAGCCAAAGTGATCGAAGCGCTCGGCAGGCCGGCGCATGTGGTGGGCCTGTCCATGGGTGGACGGATCGCGCTGGATCTTGTGAAGCGATATCCCCAATCCGTGCGAACCCTCACCCTCGCCAACACTAGTGCGGGCTCGCGCGAGACGGCCTCGCCCGAGAAAGTTGAGGCGTTTCTCGCGCTGCGTCTGAAGCCTCTGGTCGAAGATGGCCTGAGCCCGGCGGACATCGCCGAGCGGATCGTCGACGGGATCGCCGGACCAAACATTTCGCCGGCAGCCCGCGAGGCGCTGCTTGACAGCCACCGCAGGTTGCACACCCAAGGCTATGTCGCCGCGATGCGCGCGGTTACGGGGTTCAGCGACTTTCCCGAGTTCGCCGAGATAAAGGTGCCAACGCTCGTGCTCACGGCCACCGAGGACAGCGTTGCCCCTCCTGCTCACGCGCGGCTCATGGCGGGGCAGATTGCGGGCGCGAGGCTGGTGGAGATCGAAGGCGCGGGGCACATTTCCAACCTTGAGGCGCCCGAAGCCTTTGACAGGGCGCTTGGCGCCTTTTTGGCGGAGCACGCATGAGAGCCTTGTGTCTTGCCCGTTATCCCGAGGGCGATCCGCAGCCGGACGATTTCGTTCTGCGTGAACTGCCCGATCCGGTGCCGGGGGCAGGCGAAGTCTTGGTCAAGGTCACTCATCTATCGATGGACCCGCTGCCGCGCGTTCGGATGCAGAAGCAGCCGCCGATGGGCCCGCCGATGCGGCTTGATGCTCCGGTCGAAGGACGCGGCGTTGGTCGGGTGGTTGCAACGAGCGACCCCAGCTTCGCGGTCGGCGACACAGTGCTGGGAGAACTCGGTTGGCAGAGCCTTTGTGCGCTTCCGGCCGCGCGGCTCACCCGGATCGAGGGTGGTCGGCCGAGCCAGCATCTCAACGCGCTGGGGCCGACGGGGCTGGCCGCGTGGTTTGTAACCGAGCGCCTCGCCCCGCAGGGTGAGCAGACGCTGCTTGTCGCACCTGCCGCTGGCGCGGTGGGGAGCCTCGTGTGCCAGATCGCCCGCGCTCGCGCACCGGGCTTGCGGATCTATGGGACGGCAATGGGTCAGAACCAGACGGACTATCTCGAGGCGATCGGAGTGACCCCGATCTCGTCCGACGATGACTGGTCGGGCCCGCATGGGATCGATCTTTTCGTCGATGGCGTGGGCGGCGCGTTTCATGACCGGATGCTCTGCGCTTTGCATCAGCGGGCCAAAGTGGTGCTGCTCGGCTTTGTTTCGGCTTATGGTGAGCAAGGTCCCCCAAGCTACGGAAATGCAGGATCAATCCTCTTGAAGCGTTTGCAGATGGAGGGCTTCCTCCTTGCCGATCACATGCAGGATGAAGGCGCTGTCGCCCAGGCGCGCGCGCAGATCGCCGCGTGGCTGAATGACGGCACGTTGACGCCCGCCGAACAGGTTCACCAGGGGCTGGCGAGCGCCGCCGACGCCTTTGCCGGCCTGTTCCGCGACAGCCCGCCGGGCAAGCAGATCGTTGAAATGGAGGAAGCCGAATGAGCGACACCGATTGGCCGCAGCAGGGCCCCGACCTGCCCGAACAAATGCGCGCAGCCCTGATGACTGGATACGGCGATCCCGACGTCTTCAAGCTGGAAGACGTGCCGTTGCCATCGCCCGCTCCGCACAATGAGGTGCTGATCGAGGTCAAGGCGGCCGGCATCAACCCGTTCGAAGCGAAGCTGAGGCGCGGCTGGTTGGCCGGCCTCTTTCCGCTCCCTCTTCCACATGTTATCGGCACCGACGTTGCAGGCGTGGTGGTGCGCAAGGGCTTCGATGTGTCAGAGCTTGAAGTCGGCGACAAGGTCTATGGCCTGCTCGATCCGATGCGCCAGGGCACCTATGCGGGCTATGTCGCTGCGCCTAGCTATCTCGTGCGGCGAATGCCGTCCAATCTCGATTTTGCCGAGGCCGCCGCAGTGCCGATGGCGGCGTGCACGGCCTGGTTCGGCCTTGTCGACATGGCCGGGATCGGACCGGGCAGCCGTGTGCTGGTGCAGGCGGCCTCGGGTGGTGTCGGCGCATTCGCGGTGCAGATCGCCAAGGCGCACGGCGCGTGGGTCGCTGCGACATGCTCGGCTGCCAATCGCGAATTCGTCGAGAGCCTCGGAGCTGATCTCGTGATCGACTATGCCTCGCAGGAGCTCTCTGTCGCGGTGGGTGATCTCGATGTCGTGCTCAATTGCATTGGCGGCAAAACGGCGCTCGAGAGCTACAAGGTGCTGAAACGCGGCGGCCAGTTGCTGATCGTCTTGCGCGGCGACCAGGTCGAACTCGAGGCGCGACACCGGATGATGGAGGAGTATGGTGTCATCACGAGAGAGGTTGCCTTCTCGGCGCAGCCCCAACTCCTTGATAAGCTGCGCTCGATGATCGAGGATGGCCGGATCAAGGTGTTTGTCGAGCAGAGCCTGCCGCTGGCGCAGGTGGCGGAGGCACACCGCATGCTCGATCAGGGCGGTCGGCGCGGCAAACTCGTGCTGGAGATCGAGCAGAAGGGATGAAGCAGCGCGCGGCAGCGCCTCATTCCGGCTCGATCACCCGCTGGCGAAGGCGGCCAAGGCTGACGATCTCCGTCTCGACGATGTCGCCCGGGGCAAGCCAGCGCGGCGGGCTCAGCCCCACGCCGGAGCCTCCAGGCGAACCGGTTGCAATGACGTCTCCCGGTCCGAGCGCGATATATCGGGCAATATAGTGAACAAGGTCAACGGGTCCGAAATGCATGTCTGCGGTACTGGCGTCCTGGCGCAGTTCTCCATTGACCCAGCACCGCACGCCCAATTGGCATGCATGTGCGATGGGCAGCTTGGAGACCGGAGTGAGCCAAGGGCCGAGCGGAGCCATGGCGGGGCCACCCTTGCCGAGCGGCAGGGTTTCAGGCCGAACCAGATCGCGCAGGGTATAGTCCTGCATGATCACCCACCCCGCGATTGCAGCCTCCGCCTCGGCTGGCGTCACGTCGAAGATATCGCGGCCGATGACGATGCCGAGTTCGGCTTCGTAATCGAGATGAGGCGAAGCGGGGTGCAGGGGCAGATCGGCGAAGGGAGCTGCCAGGCTGCGGGCGTTCTTGAGGAAAATGCGGGGTTCGGTGGGCAAGACGAGCCCCTGTTCGGCGGCATGTGCGCGGTAATTGAGGCCGACGCCGACGATTGTTTGCGGGACGACAGGTGGCAGGAGAAGCGCATGTTCGATCTTTTCAGCACGCGCTGCCCGGATCGGCGCATCGTCCAGCGGTGTGCGCGTCAGCCAGCTGGCATCGCCCGAAAGGCCGGTGCGCTGCCAGGTCCCCGTGGCAGCATCGATCAAAGCCAGTTCGGATCCCCGGCCGGTGGCGAGCCTTGCTATGCCCATCGCGCAATCCTATGCCTTGTCCTCAAGCAGCCGGAGAGGAGACGCTGATGCTGGAGTCCCGTCGCCTGCGCCATTTTCTTGCGGTCTATGAACTGGGCTCCATCGGCAAGGCCTGCGAGAAACTGCTGCTGACCCAACCGGCGCTCTCCAAGAGCATCCGCCAGCTCGAGGATGAACTCGGTGTGCGCCTGTTCGATCGCACGCCCATGGGTGTCGTGCCGACCGTGTTCGGCAATGCGCTCGCGCTTCACGCCAAGTCGATCGAGGTTCAGTTTCGCAACGCCGAGGCCCAGATCCAGAGCCTGAAGGGCAAGGCGCAGGGCCATGTCTCGGTCGGGATCGGGCCTTCGGTCGCGCGCAATATCATGCCGATCGCGACGCGGACCTTGCACAAGCTCCAGCCCGATATTGCGCTGACCGTGATCGAGGGGCTGGTCGATGATCTGCTGCCGCGCCTTCGTCGGGGCGAGCTTGATCTCATCATCGGCTCGTGGCCGCCCATCGCCGACCCCAAATTCACCACCGAGGTGGTGTTCGTAGATCGGCTCGAGGTTCTCGCGCGGGCTGGCCATCCGCTCGGCGGCAAGCCGGTGCAGCGCAACGAGCTGCTCAATTATCCCTGGGCGCTCCCGCCAGCTTCGCAGAAATGGCGCCAGTCGCTTGACGAACTTTTTCTCGAGCGTGGGCTCGAGCCACCGCTTCCGCAGGTCGTCTCGAACTCGGCGGCCTATCTCGAGGCAGTGATCCGCTCCTCGGATCATCTGTCTTTCCTTCCTCGCCAGCTGATCGATTTCGAGAACGAGGAGGGGCTGATCGTGCTCGATGTCGAGATGGAACGGCTCGAACCCGAGATATCGATGACTTTCCGCGAGCGAGCCTTGCTTGATGCCTCGGTGTGCGAAGTGGTGCAGGTGATGCGTAGCATCGGCGCCGACTTCTCCGGCTGAGCTTGCGTCATCGCTCCTCGGTCAACGCTTGGGCGATGCCGAGATGAAGCACGTCGCGGGTGAAATCGCACGACCACCCGATCCAGGCATCGTTGAGGTAGCGCCCCGCGTCGTATTCCGACGTGACACCGTAGCCGCCCAGCACCTGCACCGCGAGCTCGGCATTGCGGATCGCCATATCGACGGCGTTGGCCTTCGCCATCGGCCCCAGCACCATCGCTGCGCGCATCGGATCGCTCTCGCACGCGGCCGCTGCCTGCCAGACATGCAACCGCGCGGTTTCGACGTTGATCGCCATTTCCGCGAGTTTCAAGGCAACCGCCTGGTGCTGACGGATCGGGCGGCCGGTCGATTGCCGGTTGGCTGCGTAGGACTTGGCGTGTTCGAACGCGGCTCGCGCCAGTCCCACGAAGCAGGCCGCAAGGCAGATCGGCATTTCTGGCACCGAGCCGAAAGTCATTGCTGCCCCGCCTCGCTCGCCGATGAGCGCATCTGTGGGCAGCGCGACATCATCGAGCACCAGCTCGGCATGATTGGTCAACGGCCACCCGATCAGCTTGGTCTTGCGCCCGACGCTAAGGCCCGGAGTGTCCGCCGGAATGAGAAAGATCGACAGCCCCGAAAAGACGGGCTGCTCGGGATCGGTGCGGGCGATGATGAAGAACGCATCGGCCGCTCCGGCATTCGTGATGAACGCCGATTTGCGGCCTGTGAGCACCCACCCCTCTGAAGTTTCGCGCGCCGCCAGTTTGGGGCCAAACGCCGGATCGGGGCCTGCCATCATCAATTCGGAGCCGGCGGTGTCAGGCTCGGACTGCGCACCGGCAAGCACCATCGCCGGCTTGCCTGCGAATGTCTTGACGAAGGCATTGCCGGAAGGCCCTCCTGCCCGCATTGCCATCAAGGGCATGCAGGCCGTGAGCGCGAAATAATCGGAAGCCATGCCGACGTCGGCCGCACCGAGTTCTTCCAGCACCAGCACTGCATCGAGACACGATCCGCCAAGACCGTCCATCTCCTCGGGCAGGAACAGCTTGGTGAAGCCCAGCGCGGCGCCTTCCTCGAAAACCGGCTTCACCAGCCCCCAGGGATCATCGGGAGCGCCTTCATGCTTGGTGCGCTCCACCAGCGGGCGCATATGCCGATCGGCAAAGCCGCGCGCGGTGCGGATCAATTGCTGCTGTTCCTCGGTTGGCGTGAAGCCGATCATTCGCGAACCTCCTGTTGCGCTGGCGATGGTGCTGCGTCGTCAAATTGCAGCCAAGGGCATTTCGTCGGCCCGGCCCATAAGAATTGGTTTGGAGGCTCGGACCTCTTTCTATTCCTTCGCCCCCGCTGCCGCGATTACCATGCCTGAAATGTCGCAATTGATAGACACCTCAATCGATCCTTTCGTTGCCGAGCGCCTGCCTGACCCGGCGCAATGGCCGCGCTTCCTGTTCGATGTGCCCGAGCTGCACTATCCGGAGCGCCTCAACGCTGCGGTCGAACTGCTCGATCGGGCATGCGAGGAGGGCGACGGGGATCGGCTCGCCGTGATCAACGATGCGGGCACTTGGACCTATCGCGAACTTGCAGACCTCTCCGACAAGATCGCTGGCCTGCTTGTCGATGACGGCAAACTCAGGCCCGGCAACAGGGTGCTGCTGCGCGGGCCGAATTCGTTCACGCTGATTGCCTGCTGGTTCGCCGTGCTCAAGGCTGGCGGGATCGCGGTGACGACCATGCCGATGCTGCGCGCGGGCGAGCTCGCGCCGATCTTGCGCACCGCGCGCATCAGTCACGCTCTGGTCGACAGCCGAACGTTGCAGGACTGGCGGCAGGCTGCCGACGGAACCGACGATCTTGCCTGGACGGCCACTTTCGAGGGGGACAGCGGCACTGGCGCGCTTGAATCGATGATCGCCGATCGGACTGGAGGGTTCGAAGCCTTTATCGGTCCGAGTGATGCGCCTGCGGTTATCGCTTTCACGTCCGGCACGACTGGGGTCCCCAAGGGCTGTGTGCACGATCATCGCGCCCTGCTTGCTCCGGCGGATACCTTTGCGCGCCACATTCTTAAGCCTGAACCCGGCCTGCGCTGGTGCGGCTCGCCGCCGATCGCCTTCACCTTCGGGCTTGGTGCACTCGTGCTGTTTCCGTTTCGCTTCCGGGGAACCTCGGTAACACTCGAACAGGCCAGTCCGGCCAACCTGCTCGCTGCAATCGAGCGCTTCGGGGTCAACATGCTGTTTACAGCGCCTACCGCCTACAAGGTGATGCTGCCGCTTCTCAGCGAGGCCGACATCTCCAGCCTGAGGGCCTGTATTTCGGCGGGTGAACACCTGCCACTGGCGATCTTCGAGGCGTGGGAAACGGCGACCGGGCATCGCCTCGTCAACGGGATCGGTGCGACCGAGATGATGCACATCTTCATTTCGGCGGCCGGAAACGACATTCTGCCGGGCGCAACGGGAAAGGTTGTTCCCGGTTATGAAGCTTGCGTTCTCGACGAACAGAATAACCCGATGAGCGAGGGCGAAGGCCGGCTCGCGGTGCGCGGACCCACCGGTTGCCGCTATCTCGATGATCCGCGCCAAGAAAACTACGTGATCGGCGGCTGGAACGTGACTGGTGACACCTATCGGCTCGATGCCGAGGGCTATTTCCACTATGTTGCGCGCTCGGACGACATGATCGTCTCCTCCGGCTACAACATTGCCGCTCCCGAGGTCGAGAACGCGCTCCTGAGCCACGGCGCGGTGGCGGAATGCGCTGTTGTGGGGACGCCCGATGATGATCGCGGCATGATCGTCAAGGCCTATGTGGTGTGCGCGCAGGGCTGCGGCGACGCGGCCCTCGCCAAGGCGCTGCAGGACCACGTCAAGGCGGCAATCGCGCCCTACAAATATCCACGCGCCATCGAATTCGTGCCCAATTTGCCCAAGACGCTGACGGGCAAGGTTCAACGCTATCGCCTGCGGGAGAAGGAGGCCTCATGACTTGCGATTTCGAAGGCGTTCGCCAAGCGATTTATCGCTATGCGCGCGGGGTTGACCGCCTGGATGCGCAGCTGATCCGGGGTGCTTTCTGGTCGGATGCTCGCGTGACCCTCGGGAAGATCTATGACGGCGAGACCGATGGATTTGTCGAGGTCGCCATGAACTTTATGGGGATGTTCGAGGCGACGCGGCACGATGTCGGTAACATCGTCTTCGCGCCGGATGGCAACAGCGTGGGTTATGAGGCCTATGTGCGGACTTGGCATTTGATCAAGGGCAGCGAGGGCGAACTTGAAGTGTTCGGTCGCTATATCGGCCGCGCCGAACAACGCGGCGACGAGTGGCGCATCGCCGAACATGGAGAACTGATGGACTGGGGCACCGAACGCGCCGTGGATGCCGGATGGTTCAACGGCAATGGCGAGCTTGAGAAAGGCCAGCGCAGCCGCGAGGATCGCTCCTATCGCTGGCTCGCAGGCCTTGATTGAAGCGCTCGGTTGAGGGGGCGGTGAGGTTGCCGAGCTGCACGCGGCAACCTCACTTTGCTTCCTCCACAGGCCCTCAGGATACCTTCTTCATCATTCCCGGCGTTGCCACCTTGGCGGACTTGGTGGCGGCCTCCCCAGTGAAGCGATCGCGATAATCCTCGACGAAATCGCGCATCGTGCGCGCGGGGCGCCCCAGCAGCTCGGGCAGCGTGTCAGTCATCGGTGCGTTCTTGCCGTATCGCGTTAGCGCATAAACGATCGTCATGAAGGCCAGTGTGTCCCATGTAACACGGGGCCCCACCCGCAACCAGAAGCCGAGGATCGAGGGCTTCGCGTAAGTGATCTTGCGGCCAAGAACATCGGTGAAGATCTCGGCGACTTCATAAAAGTCGAGCTTCTCTGGCCCTGTGACGACATAGGCCTTGTTGCGGTGCGGTTCGGGTGATTCCATCACTTTCATCGCCAACTCGGCGACGTCGCGCGAGTCGATGAAGCTGGTGACCCCCTTCCCGGCCGGGATGTAGATTTGGTCGTATTTGGCGATGTCGACCGCATGCGTGGTGATGTCGCGGCAAAGGTTCTGCGAAAAGAACGCGGCGCGCAGCAGCGTGTAGCCGAGCCCGCTCGACTCGATCGCGCGTTCCACCGCATAGTGCGGCACGACCTTGGCCGTGCTTGCGGTCGGGACCGAGACATAAACAACATGCTCGACGCCCGCCTTTGCCATCGCCTCGATGAAGGGCAGCATCCAGGTCTTCACCGTGCGCGGATGGGGGAGCGGGTAAAGCAGGAAAACACTCGTCACATCGCGCAGCGCCTCGTCCCAGGTGGATGAGTCCGCGAAGTTGAAATGAACCCGCGGCACGTGTTTGCCATAGAGCCGGTCGATCTTTTCAGGGGTGTGCGCGGCGACCTTGTAGGCCAGCTTGTCTTGCGCGGCGAGCATCCGGACGAGTTCGGTGCCAACATTCCCGTTGGGTCCAGTGACGAGGATCATGGCAATCTCCAGCTAGCGAAATGTGTGAGGGCTGAGGGGATAAGCGATCAGTGGCCGGGCGAAGGGCCGCCGCCGGCGGCCATGCGCATCGCGGTGACGATGTTGAGCCGCAGCATGTCACGCGTGCCGTCGCAGCTGTCGCCGATCCAGGCATCGTTGAGCATGCGCGCGGCGGGATATTCGCGCGTGATCCCGTAGCTACCGAGAATCTTCACCGCGCGCTCGGCGCAACGTATCGCGGTATCGACGGCGAATGTCTTTGCTGCCGGCGCATAGAGCGCCCCCGCGCGGAAATCCCCGCTATCCGCTGCTGCTGCTGCGCGCCAGACCATCAGCCTCGCCGCCTCTATCTCCACCGCCATGTCGGCAAGCTTGAGCGCGACCGCCTGATGCTCGATGATCGGCTTGCCCCAGCTCACACGCTCGTGGGCATAAGCGAACGCGAGATCGAACGCAGCCCTTGCAAGGCCGACAAAAGTCGCTGCGAAACCCGAAGCGAGATAAGGCAATATCCGAAAAAAGATGAGCCCGGCATCGCTCCCTTCGCCGCCGACCCGGCGATCGGCAGATACACGCACATCTTCCAGCACCACTTCGGCCTGGCAGGCCGTTTCCCAGCCGACAAGTTGAGTTCGCCTGCCAACCTTCAGGCCAGGTGTGTCTGCCGGGATGAAGAACATCGCCGTGCTGGCGCGCGCGGGCAGCGAAAGGTCGGTCCGGGCCATGACGAAGTAACCGCGCGCGGCACCGGCATTGGTGGAAAAACCGGATTTGGCGCCGTTGATGACATAGTCGTCGCCGTCGCGCCGAGCGGTGCTCTTCAGGCCGATTGCCGGATCGGGAGACGGACAGAAGCTGTCCGCGCCCGCGACATCGGGCTCGCTCGAGGCGCTCGCCAGGACGAAGTCTTCGCTCGCAGCGATTTCGGCAAGCCAATCCTTGCGCTGCTGATCCGTCCCGCCGTGCAGGATGATAAGCGGGGCGACCGCCGAAATATTCAGGTAAGTGGAAGCGATCCCATGGTCAGCAGCGCCCAGTTCCTCCATCACCAGCGCGTGATCGAGTGCGCTGCCGCCGACCCCGCCATGTTCTTCCGGAATGAGCAGGTTGGTAAAGCCGAGCCCTGCGGCCTTCAGAAAGATGGGGCGCACCGCCTGCCATGGATCGATTTTTCCATCGGCGTGCCGAATTCGCTCCGCACATGGGGCAATTTCGCAGGTGGCGAACTCGCGCGCGGTTCGCTGGAGCATAAGCTGCTCGTCGCTGAGCTCAAAGCCGATCATCAGCGTTCTCCTTCATTGCCAACCCGAGTGCAGGGCGGAGCGGCCTGTGTGCGGTGCTGCATTCTGGTCGCCGGTCTGCCGCCACACGGCAAACGCGATGCCGAGCGCGCTTGCGAGAAGCAGTGGACCCCCACTGAATTCGAGGGCGAAGTGGACTTGAGCGAAGAACGTCAGGCAGAGGCCGTGGAGGAAGTAGGGAATTGCCGTCCATCGCGGGAGGAGCGCTGAGCGCCAAAGGACAAGGGCGGTGAGCCCTGCACCAAATAGCAGAGCGAAGGCCGAAGCGATCAGGAAGGGCAGGGCAAGCGGGCCGAAGATCGCGCTGTTGGCAACCGCGATGACAGCCTCGTTGCCTTCGCTGTAGAGCGTGGCGACCATGGGCGCGGTCAGCGCGATGATGCCGGCGATAGGCAGAAAAAGGCCGTTTCCGATAATGCTGAGCACCATGCCCCAGAAAGCGAGGCGCTCTTCCTTCGTGCCGCGCACGAATGCCCATAAAGCGATCCAGGCGAAGATTTGCACGGTCAGGTTGAGAAGGAGGATGGCCCAGGTGAGTTCATGGGTAGGCGCTTGAGAGACTTTTACGAAAGCCTCGACATCAAGCCCGTGACCGTCGACCGGATTGGGCCCACGCAAGGCAAGGCCGACCACTGTCATTGCGCCTGAGGCGACAAGCAGCGAAATCCCCGCGCGTATGCGCCATCGTTCCCGCTGGATCCAGGCGCGCTCCTCGCTCACCGGGTCTTGGCCGGGCGTTGAAAGGCGGTCTGGTCCGCTCCCCTGCGCGGGCCGAACCACATGCGCGCAAGCAGGTTTTCGCCGCGTGCATGGTGATAGCCAACCGCGGCCACATGCAGCACGACAAGCGCCAGCAGCACGCTGCTGAACAGCACATGCCCGGCATGCGGGGGCAACTCGGCGAAACTCTCGGGCAGCGTAACCTGTGCTCCTTCCAGCAGGGGGAAAAGCTCGGCCATCTGTGCCATGCCAAGGCCGGTCGAGAGCATGGCGATGACGATCAGATAAAGCGCCCAGTGATTGAGCCTGGCAACCCACCGCAGCGCGCCCCTTTCATGTGGCGAGGGCGGGGCCTTGGTGGTGAACCGGGCGATCAGACGCACCGCCATCAGCACCAGAATCGAGAGCCCGGTGGCCAGATGCAGCCGCAAAACGCTGGCTTTCTCGGGAGCGCTGTTGGGCAGATCTTCGAGTAGCAGGGCGCCTGCGGCAAGGTTGCCAAGCACCAGCACCGCAACCAGCCAGTGCAACGTCACCACAAGCCCATGATACCGCTTCACGCCCGTTTGATCGTGCACCACAACTCTCCTCGTCAGAACCGCACGTCGACTTCAATTCCCCATTCCAGCGGCTCACCGATGCCGCCGAACGCGGTGCCGTTTCCGGCGAGCGTGTCCTGCATGTTGGTGAAGAATTCCTCGTCGGTGACATTGGTGATGAAGAATGACACCTCAAGGTTGCGCGAAGGGGTGATGTAGGTTGCGCGCACATTGAGGATGTCGATCCCGTCCTCAATCTCGAGCGGATCGGCCTCGAGTTGATAAGAGAAGCTCGAGCGACCGTTGAAGTCGGCGCGCAGCAGCAGCTCGCCCATGTCGTCAGGCAGCGGCTGGGTGTACTGCGCGCCCAGCGAGTAGGTCCATTCGGGCGTCAGCGGAAGCGGGGTGTCGAGCGTGATGTTGGCCACCTGGTCGCTGAGACGGGTGTACTGCGCATCGAGATAGCCGAGCGAGCCGTACAGGGTGAAGCGGTCTCCGATACGGCCGTTCGCTTCCAGCTCGAACCCGCGGATTTCCGCATCGCCGGCATTGCGCGTTTCGAACAGGCCGCTGATCGGGGTGAACACGAGCAGCTGGATATCGGAATAGTCCGATTGGAAAGCAGCAGCGTTGATCCGCAGGTCGCCGCCGAAAAGCACGGTCTTGATGCCCGCCTCGTAGGTGGTCGCAATTTCCGGATCGTAGGGCAGGATCTCGGCATTGCTGGGACGGCCGGTGAAGCCGCCGGATTTGAAGCCTTCGGCGTAGGTCGCATAGAGCGTGACCTCCGGCACCACCCGATAGTTGACGCCGAACTTCGGCGTGAAGGCGTCGAACGTTGCGGACACTTCTGTGAACGGCAGGGCTTGGCGGATTTGGCCCGGTGGCGGCATGACGAAAGGCGGGAGTACGGTGGGCACGCCATCGGTGTTGTCGAGCACCGATTCGAATGTCTGGTCCTTGGTTTCCTCCGTCCACCTGGCACCGCCGAACACTTCGAGCTGATCGGTGATGAACCATGAGACCTGGCCGAACAGCGCATAGGATTCGACATCGAGGCCGATATCGTTGCGGCTGCGCAGGCAGCGATCGACCAGGCGCGGCGCATTCGTGCCGGTGCACAGCTCGATCTGGTTGGCGATCTCTTCCTTGAAGTAATAGGCGCCGAGCAGGAAGTCGATTGAATCGCCGAAATTGCCGGCAAGCTGCAATTCCTGGCTGAACTGCTCCTGGTCTAGGTCGCTGCGGTTATCGTAGAGGACAAAGCCGGTGCCGTCGAAGTCATTGAACGTTTGCTCGTCATAGCTGCGCCAAGCGGTGATGGAGCGCAGGACCAGGTTGTCTGCCAGATCGGCGCGGACGTTGAGCGAAAGGCCGGCGTTGTCGATGTCGTTGATCGCGGGGACCGACGCGAAGTTGAGGCTGCGATCGGTCGAGCGGTCCTCGCCAACGCCGACGGGCAGGGGCACACCCGTGGGCGAGACGCCGGGAATGAACATCGGTCCGGGCGGGGGGCCAGGGGGCGGTCCGCCAGGCATTCCTCCGGGCGGTCCGCCGGGCATGCCGCCCGGAGGTCCTCCCGGCGGCCCACCGGGCGGCCCTCCCGGAGGTCCACCGGGGGGGGCTCCGGGAGGGGCGCCCGGAACAGTGATCCCCGCGCCCGGATTGAAACCCAGAAGCACCTGGTGCGAGGGCGAGCCACGGCCAGCGGTGTAATCGCCCGAGAAGTTGAACTCGAGCCGGTCGCTCGGCTCCCAGCGGAACTTGATCCTGCCTCCATAATCCTCAATGTCGCCAAAGGTCTCGCCGGTGTAGACATTCTCGCCGAAACCCGTCTGGTTGCGGGTAAAGAGCGAGGCCCGAAAGGCGGTGTTCTCGCTCACCGGGACATTGAGCGAAGTGGCCAGATCGAAGCGGTCACGCGCGCCGACGATCAGCCTGGCACGTCCTTCAACCTCGTCGAATTGCGGATTCTGCGTGACGACGCTGATCGCCCCGCCAATCGTGTTGCGGCCGAAGAGTGTGCCTTGGGGGCCGCGCAGAACCTCGATCCGCTCGATGTCCAGCAGGTTGAGCGAAGATGCCTGGAGGCGCGCGATGTAGACTTCATCAATATACACGCCGACGCCCGGATCGACCGCGATCGAATTGTCGAGTTGGCCCACGCCGCGAATGAAGAAACCGCCGTCGTCGCCGCCATTGGGCCCGGCAGTGACCGACACGTTGGGCGCAAAGCCCACCGCCTCGCTGATCGTGTTGACCGAGCGCGCCTGGATCTCGGCTTCGGTGAGCGCAGTGATCGAGATCGGCACGTCCTGAAGGTTCTGCTCGCGCCGCTGGGCAGTCACGATGATCGGTTGGTTGGCGCTATCGCTCTCGGCCTGACCTTCCTGTGCGGACGCCGTCGCCGAAGCCTGCTGCGCTGTAGTCGCCATGGCGCGGTTTGCGATTGCCTCAGGGTCAGCGGCCGCCCTTTCGCTCGCGAAGGCGGGGGAAAGGCAGGAACCTGCCAAAAGACCAGCTGTAACCACTTTCAATGCCACGTGCGTCCTCCCTCGACAAAACACTGCGCGCTCCTGCCATCGGCGAAGGGGCCGGCCGAGTGCGCAACTGTCTTCGCTTGGCCCCTCGCAGAAGGCGCGGGGGCTTTGCGACGACCACGAAGGTTTGATGTCACACAAGTGCAATGCCGCCTCTACGAAATCGTGGGCGGGGGCCATCACCTCTAGTTGTGACTACATGCCTTGGAACTTGAGGACGATTGCGGTTTCTCCAGCGACATCGAATAGCGCAGACTTGAACCGGGGCGGACCCATCAGTCTGGGATTGTTCGAGAGGCCCACCGCTTCCTTCGGCAGGCCCAGAAAGTTTGTGTCGAGCCTCCCGTTCGCGTTGGCATCGTGGAACGCCGAGACCGCGTAAGTGCCGTTTGCCACATCTTCAAAAGTGGCTGACTTCGCGGTTGCCGGAAGGACTATGCGCTTGACTGGCTGACCCTCCTCGCAATTGGGGAAATCGGCATCCTTGTCCCACAGGCAAACAACGATCGAGCCCGAATTCTTCTTCACCCCCTGAAGGGCGACGGAAATGGTCTCGGCGCTGGCCGGCGAGGCCAGGGCGGCCATGGCAAGAGCGATGGGCAGGAAACGCATGGGGAAGCTCCTTCGGATTGTTGCCGGCTTCGGGCTAGGGCCCGGAATCTAGGGCTCATTGTCTGCGCGCAGCCCATAGAATCGCGATCGTTCACGGTGAGTAGTATTCATGGCACCGGACGCCCGGGCCGCTTGACTCAATTTAGTTTAGCCCTAAAGTAATGGTATGGACAGCACGGAATCGCGCATCATCGTCACAGGCGGCGGCTCTGGCATCGGGCTGGCGGTCGCCCGATTGCTGAACGGGCGCGGCTACCCAGTGATTGTCTGCGGGCGCGACGAAGCCAAACTCGAGCGGACCGGTCTGTCTTACGCCGTGATGGACGTGACCCAGCGCGCCTCGATCGAGGCGGCGCTTGAGCGGGTCGGCGGGTGCGATATCTTCATCGCCAATGCAGGCTCTGCTCAGACCGCTCCCGCGCTCAAGACCGGCGAAGAGCTCTGGAACGCGATGATCACGGCCAATTTGACCAGTGTCTTCCATTGCGCGCAGGCCGCCATTCCTGCCATGGTCGAGCGTGGCCATGGGCGGTTCATCGCGGTCGCCTCGACTGCCTCGCTCAAAGGTTATGCCTACAGCGCCGCCTACGCCGCCGCCAAACACGGTGTGCTCGGCTGGATCCGTTCGCTCGCCATTGAACTGGCGCAGACCGGCGTCACCGCCAACGCGGTGTGCCCCGGTTTTACCGATACGCCGCTGGTCGAGAACGCGCTGAGCGCGGTCGAAGAGCGGACAGGGCGGGCGCGCGAGGACGTGCTCGGTCATTTCGTCAAGGGCAACCCGATGAAGCGGCTCGTCGATCCAAGCGAAGTCGCTGAAGCGGTCGCATGGCTGTGCAGCCCGGGCGCCGCGGCGGTGAACGGGCAGGCCATCGCCATCGACGGCGGGGAGACGATCTCGTGAGCGACAGGAATAAGGACGTCCTGCGGCTCTGGATCGAGCTGCTGCGCGCCTCGAATACTATCAAGAAGGATCTCGATGCGCGGCTGCGGGCCGAATTCCGGCAATCGCTTTCGCGCTTTGATGTCCTTTCAGCGCTCTATCGTGCAGGCGAGGAGGGACTTCGGGCAAGCGAGATCTCCCATTTCCTGCTCGTGACCGATGGCGCAACCTCACAGCTCACCCCGCACCTCACCAAGGAAGGCCTCGTGGAACGCACCGCGTGCCCGGAGGACCGGCGGTCGGCGATCTTCCGGCTGACGCCTGCCGGACGCACGCTGTTCAAGGCGATGGCTGACAAGCACAGCGAATGGGTCGCCGCCAAGTTCACACACCTCCCGAAGGACGACATTGACACGCTCACAACACTCGTCCGACTGATCGAATTGCCCGGGCACGTCCGGGAACCTCTGGAGTCCGCGCAATGAGTGAAACCCGGTTTGATCCGCACAGCTATGTGCCGCAACATTTCCTCTGGGAGTTCGACCAAGGTGTCGCGACCATCCGCCTCAATCGTCCCGAGCGCAAGAACCCGCTGACCTTCGATTCCTACGCCGAGCTGCGCGACCTGTTTCGCGAGTTGGTCTATGCTTGCGATGTTCATGTCGTGGTGTTCGCGAGCAATGGGGGCAACTTCTGCTCGGGCGGCGATGTTCATGAGATCATCGGACCGCTGGTGTCAATGGAGATGCCCGAACTCCTGAAGTTCACCCGCATGACAGGCGATCTCGTCAAGGCCATGCGCGACTGCCCGCAGACGATCCTTGCCGCGGTGCAGGGTGTCAGCGCCGGAGCCGGTGCCATCATCTCGATGGCAAGTGACCTGCGGTATGCGGCGCCCGACGCGAAGACTGCATTCCTGTTCAACCGCGTCGGCCTTGCGGGCTGCGACATGGGCGCCTGCGCGATCCTGCCGCGTCTTATCGGTCAGGGCCGGGCGAGCGAGCTTCTGTTCTTCGGCCGCTCGCTCTCTGCCTCCGAGGGGCTCGAATGGGGCTATTTCAATGCAGTCTTCGAGGCCGACGAGCTTGACGCCCGCGTACTGGAGCTCGCCCACAAGCTTGCCTCGGGTCCGACCTTCGCCAACGCCATGACCAAGAACCAGCTCAATCTGGAATGGGACATGAGCCTTCCCGCGGCGATCGAGGCCGAGGCACAGGCGCAGGCGATCTGCATGAAGACAAAGGATTTCGAGCGCGCATACCGCGCCTTCGTCGACAAGCGCAAACCCGAATTCGAGGGCAATTGAATGGCGGACACGACCTTTCTCGATTGGCCGTTCTTCGAGCCGCACCACGCACAGCTCGCGCGCGATCTCGACGCGTGGGCAGCCGAGGCGCTCCCGCCGATCGTCGAGCGCGAAGGCGCGGAGCAGGAGCTCGACGAGACCTGTCGCAGGCTCGTCGCCGCGTTGGGCGAGGGCGGCTGGCTGCGCTATTGCGTCATCGGGGCCCATGGCGGGGCGCACGAGCAGCTCGATGTCCGCTCGCTCTCGCTCATCCGGGAGACGCTCGCGCGCCACTCCGGCCTCGCGGATTTCGCCTTTGCGATGCAGGGCCTTGGCTCGGGCGCGATCAGCCTGTTCGGCAGCGACGAGCTGCAACAGCGCTATCTCCCTGCCGTCGCCAGCGGCGAGAAGATCGCCGCCTTCGCGCTTTCCGAGGAGAATGCCGGCTCTGATGCGGCGGCGATGCAGACAACCCTCTCGGCCGCCGGCAACGCGCTTCGGCTCAATGGCGAGAAGCTGTGGATCTCGAATGGCGGCATTGCCGATTTCTACTGCGTGTTCGCGCGCGGCGATGCGGGAGTCAGCGCGGTGGTGGTCGACGCCGACAGTCCGGGCCTCTGCGTCGCGGAGCGGATCGACGTGATCGCGCCGCACCCGCTCGCCCGCCTGCGGTTCGACAATGTCGAGGTTGCGGCAGGGCAGGCTCTGGGGGAGGAGGGCAAGGGCTTCAAGGTTGCGCTCGCAACGCTCGACATCTTCCGCACCACCGTGGGCGCGGCTGCCCTGGGCCTTGCACGCCGCGCGCTCGACGAGGCCGGCACGCGTGCGCTCACCCGACAGATGTTCGGCGCCTCGCTTGCCGATCTCCCGCTGGCGCAGGCGAGCCTCGCGGAGATGGCGCTCGAGATCGATGCGGCCGCGCTCCTCGTCTATCGGTCGGCCTGGACCAAGGACGCCAAGGGTGCCCGCGTCACCCGCGAGGCTGCGATGGCCAAGCTCTACGCGACCGAAGCGGCGCAGGGCGTGATCGATAAGGCGGTGCAGCTGTTCGGCGGCCTCGGCGTGCGCAAGGGCGTCAAGGTCGAGGAGCTCTACCGCGAAATCCGCGCTCTGCGGATCTACGAGGGCGCCTCCGAAGTCCAGAAGATCGTGATCGCCCGGCAATTGCTCGAGGGCCTCAGAAAGGAATGCGCATGAGCCTCCACCGCGCCCTGCAACCCGAGGCATGGCCACGCCCGAAGGGCTATGCCAACGGCATCGAGGCCTCGGGCCGGGTGGTCGTCACCGCCGGCGTGATCGGCTGGACCAGCGAGGAGACCTTCGAGGCGAAAGACTTCGGCGGCCAGTTTGAGCAGGCGCTCAAGAACATCGCTGCGATCCTCGCCGAGGCCGGCGCGAGCCCGCAGCACATCGTGCGGCTCACCTGCTACGTCACCGATATCGAGGCCTATCGCAATTCGCTCAAGGAGATCGGCGAAGCCTGGCGCCGCCATTTCGGCAAGGTCTTCCCCTGCATGGCGGTGATAGGGGTGAGCGCGCTGGTCGAACCCGAAGCGATCGTCGAGATCGAGGCGACCGCAGTCGTCCCCGAAGCGGCCTGAGTTGCCTCGATATGCAGCAAGTCGAAACAGCACTCGGCCAATCAGATACTTTAGGCCTCAACCATCTGGCCTCAGAATGCACAGGAGCAAGGCGATGAAGATTACCGTGATCGGTGGTGGCCCGGGCGGGCTCTATTTCGCGCTTCTCACCAAGAAGCGGCGGCCCGAGTTCGAGATCGAGGTGTTCGAGCAGAACCGGGCGGACGACACGTTCGGCTTCGGCGTGGTGTTTTCCGACGAGACGATGGACGAGTTCCTCAGCGCCGATCCCGGCTCCTACGATGCGTTGCGCGATCATCTCGCCTATTGGACGGACATCGTGGTCGATCGTGCGGGCGAGCGCTCCGTCATCGGCGGCAACGGCTTTGCCGGCTGTTCGCGCCAGCTCCTCCTCACGCTCATGCAAGACCGCTGCCGCGAGCAGGGGGTCGCGCTGCATTTCGAAACCCCGATCGACCCTGATACTTTCGAGGAGCGCTTTGCCGACAGCGATCTCATCGTAATCGGCAACGGGATCGCCTCGCCGATGCGTGACAGGTTCACAAAGGAGTTTGGCGTCACCAAGGAGGACCGGCCGAACTTCTTCACCTGGATGGGCTCGACCAAGCCGCTCGACGCCTTCACCTTCTTCTTCCGAGAGACCGAGCACGGGCATTTCTGCGCCCATTCCTATCAGTACAATGCCGAACGCTCGACCTGGGTGATCGAGACAACGCCCGAAACCTGGCATGCGGCGGGCTTCGCCGAGATGAGCGAGGAGGAAAGCGCGCGTGCGCTCGAGGAGGTATTCGCCGATTGCCTCGAGGGTCACGGCCTCATCACCAATCGCTCGATCTGGCGCAACTTCCCCGTGATCGCCTGCGAGCGCTGGTCGCACAAGAATATGGTTTTGCTCGGCGATTCCAAGGCGACCGCGCACTGGTCGATCGGCTCGGGGACCAAGCTCGCGATGGAATCGGCGATCGCATTGTCGGACGAGGTGGTGCGCCATGGCGAGGATGTCGCGGCGGTGCAGAAGGGCTACGAGGAGCAGCGCCGCACCCCGGTCGAGATCACGCAGCACAACGCGGCCGTCTCGCTGCGCTGGTTCGAGGACATGGCGATGCACTGGGAAAAGCCGCGATACCAGTTCGCCTTCTCGCTGATGAGCCGCGCCAAGTCCGTGACGTGGGACAATATCGGCCTGCGCGATGAGGCTTTCCTGGCCGAGGTCGAGCGCGAATTCTACCAGACTTATGAAGCACGGACCGGGCGCGAGGTTGCCGCAGACAAGCCGACGCCGATGTTCACACCGTTCGATCTGCGCGGGCTGACACTGCCCAACCGCATCGTCATGGCTCCCATGGCGCAATATTGCGCCGAGGACGGCCGGCTTACCGACTGGCACTACACCCATTACCACGCGCGCGCGCTGGGCGGCACCGGACTGATTTTCACCGAGATGACCTGCCCGAGCGCCGATGCCCGCATCACGCCGGGCTGCACTGGGCTATGGTCCGACGAGCAGGAAGCGGATTTCAAGGCGCTGGTTGGCCGGATCCACGAAACCCCCGCCAAGATCGCGCTCCAGCTCGGCCATGCCGGGCGCAAGGGTTCGACCAACGTGCCCGAGAAGGGCATGGACATGCCGCTCGAGTGGGGCAACTGGCCGCTTATCTCGGCCTCGCCCATTCCCTATATCGAGGGCATATCGAGCGTCCCTGCAGAGATCGATCGCGCGCGCATGGATCAGGTGAAGGCCGAGTTCGTCGCCGCCACGCAGCGGGGCGTGCGTGCCGGGTTCGACATGCTCGAGCTGCATTGCGCCCACGGCTATCTGCTCGCGAGCTTCCTCTCGCCGCTCACCAATGTGCGCGAGGACGAATATGGCGGAGATGCCGAGGCGCGGGCGAAGTATCCGCTCGAAGTGTTTCGGGCGATGCGCGCGGTCTGGCCAGACGACAAGCCGATGTCGGTGCGCCTCTCTTCGAGCGACTGGGCGCCGGGAGGCCTCACATTCGATGATCTCGCAATCATCGCGCGGTTGTTCAAGGAAGCGGGCGCCGACATCATTCACTGCTCCTCGGGCGAGACGGTGCGCTGGCAGAAGCCTGTATTCGGCCGGATGTGGCAGACGCCGTTCGCCGAATTCGTGCGTAACGAAGTCGGTATCCCGACGATCGCGGTGGGTGACATTTCGCAACCCGAGCAGGTCAACACGATCATCGCCGCCGGCCGTGCCGATCTGTGCGCGCTCGCCAGGCCGCACCTCAACAACCCGTTCTGGGCACGCCACGCAGCCGGGCATTACGGGGTGCGCAAGGTCAATGGCTCTCCGCTCGGCTGGCCGGCACAGCTGCGCTCGGGCGAATACCAGCTCTATCGCGAGGCGGAAAAGGCGAATGAACGCGCCACCGAACTCGCGATTAAGGCGCGCCCCGAGCGGCGGCATTACCAGCACGCGGCGACCTGAGCGCCATGTGGAAGCCGCCGGAAAGAATCGTCCACAAGCCGTCGTCGGGGCGCTGGCCGGATGCGGGTGAGGCGGCTTCCTCTCGCCTGTTCACGCCGTTGGCGCATGGTCGCCTGGCGCTCGACCAGCGCACCTGGATCCCCGCCATGGTCCCCTGGCGCGCGACCGAGGACGGGCACGTCACTCAGGATGTGATCGACTGGTATCGCCGCTTCGCGCAAGGGCGGCCCGGTGCAATCGTGCTTGAAGCGACCGGCATTCGCGATGTGC
Organism: Erythrobacter sp.; assembly: GCA_036350735.1. Taxonomy (GTDB): domain Bacteria; phylum Pseudomonadota; class Alphaproteobacteria; order Sphingomonadales; family Sphingomonadaceae; genus Erythrobacter. Next base: position 71,138 of record JAZBNR010000068.1, on the reverse strand, counting down.
CGTCGGGCCCGCTGCTGCGCGCGGGCCATGATCGCTATATCGAAGGTCTCGCCCGAGTGGTCCATGCGGTGCGCGAGGCGAGCGGGGGCCATACGCGGGTCTTCATCCAATTGATCGATTTTCTCGCGATCCGGCGGCGTCCCCAGCGCGAGAAGTTCCTCGAGCGCTTCCTCACGATCGGCGATCACCACCGCGCGGCGCTTGGGATGAAAGGGGCAAGCGACGAAGCGGTGCGCGAGCGGCTTGCCGCGATGCCTGAGGAGGATCTTGCCAGCATCCTCCATCCCCGCGAGTTCGAAAGCCTGACGCAGGGCTTCCGCGAGCGGGTGACGGATGTGGATGAGCCGCACATCGCCGAGCTTCCCGCGACCCTTCCGAGCCTGTTCGCCAAAGCCGCCCGGCGCGCAGAGGCGGCCGGGTTCGACGGGGTCGAGCTGCACTATGCCCACGCCTACACGATGGCATCCTTCCTGTCGGCGCTTAACACGCGGACGGACGGCTATGGCACCACCCGCGAGGGCCGTGTGCGCCTTCCGCTCGAAGTGTTCGAGGCGGTGCGCGGCGCGGTTGGCCCATCGTTTGCTGTGGGGTGCAGGATGCTCAGCGAGGAGTGCATCGAAGGCGGCACCCGGCTCGAGGATGCCGCTCATTTCGCCGAAGCCTTCGCTCGCGCCGGGATGGACTTCATCTCGCTCTCGCGCGGGGGCAAGTTCGAGGATGCCAGACAGCCCAAGGTCGGACAGGCGGCATACCCCTACACCGGGCGCAGCGGCTATGAGTGCATGCCGCAATACATCTCGGACAAAGCCGGCCCGTTCGGCCGCAATCTCGCGCCAGCCAAGGCGATCCGCGAGCATCTGCGCTGTTGCGGGCTCGAGACCCCTGTCGTCGTCGCGGGTGGCATCCACAATTTCGAGCAGGCCGAGGCGATCCTGGCCGAGGGAGAAGGCGATGTCGTCGGATTTGCCCGGCAGGCCATGGCCGATCCCGACTGGTTCGAGAAGGTTCGCACCGGGCACGGTAGCAAGGTGCGTTTGTGCGAATACACCAATTATTGCGAGGGTCTCGACCAGAAGCACAAGATGGTTACGTGCCAGCTGTGGGACCGGCTCGCGCTCGAAGACGGCAACGTGCCACGCACGCCCGACGGCAAGCGGCGCACAATCGCCCCGGCGTGGAAACGCGATTAGCCCGCCGCCTTCGCTCTCAATTCGATCTGCTGGCCGGCCTCGATCAGCCGGTTGATGAAGCGGCGCACCGGGCGCAGCATGATCCCCCGGCGGCGATAGGTGACCCCCACATCGACCGGATCCCAGATCGCCTCGTCGATGCGCACCTGCTTGAGATGCGCATAATTGCCGCCCGCCTCCAGCAGCGCCTGCGGGAGGTAGCTTAAGTATTCACTGCCGTGGAGCATCGTCGACATGAAGTTCGATGACGGCGTTGAGATCGCGCAATGCGGCAGTTCGAGCCCTGCTTCGCGCAGCACCCGGCCAAGCCGCTCGCGCTCGTTCTCGGTGCCTTCGGGCAGAACCCAGTCATACCCGGCGAGATCGCTAATTGCGACCTTGTCTTTTGCCGCGAGCGGGTGGCTGACATCGGCGACGACCACTATCGTGTCGCGCAGGATCACCTCGCGATGAAATTCCTCGTCCTCATCGCGCGAGCGCGACTTGATCGATCCCACCACGAGATCGATCTCGCCGCGCCTCAGGCAGGAAATCAGCTCCTCGCGCAGCCCCTGGCGGAAAGTAACGGTTGCATCCGTACCAAGAGCCATGAACGCGCGAACCGCCTGAGGGATCACATATTGCATCATCGTGGCGCCTGCCCCCACCCGCACGATGCCGCGCCCGGTGCCCTTCATCTGCTCGATTTCCATGGTCGCACGGTCGATCTCGGCAGAGATCAGCGACGCGTATTCAAGGAAGAGCTCACCAAAGTCAGTCGGGACAACGCCGCTGGGGTGTCGTTCGAGCAGCTTGACGTCGAGCGATTGTTCAAGGTTGCGGATGCTCTTGGAGAGAGCGGGCTGAGTGATGTTGAGCTTCTCGGCGGCCTGGCCGAAGCTCGCGCATCGCACGATCTCTAGAAAATAGCGGATCTGGCGCAGCTCCATCCTTCATGACTATCAGATATGCATGCACATGCAAGGCAGGTTATGCCCTGCTCGCTTGCCTCCCTAGAGCGACCTCAGAAACGCACCGCCCTGCTCGATCGCCCAGCCGCCTTCATCCACCTGATGCGCAAAGAGCGGCCAGACGTGCACCATGCCGGCCCATTCCTGGAAGACACATCGACCACCCGCCGCCTCGATCGCCTTTCGTGCGCGAGCGGCATCGCTGAACAGCACCTCGTCCGCACCGATCTGGATGAGGGCTGGTGGCAGACCTTCAAACGATCCGAACAGCGGCGAGGCGCGCGGATCCCCCGGATCGGCCCCGGCGAGATAACGCGCGGCGGTCTCGGGCATGCCGGCGGGATCAACGAACGGGTCGCGCGCGGCGCGGTTCTTGATGGAATCGCCCGAATGGGTAAGATCGAGGTATGGCGAAATCAGCCAGAGCGCAGCAATAGGTGCCTTGCCACCTTGCGCCATGACATGCTGAACCGCGCCGAGCGCAAGATTGGCGCCCGCACTGTCGCCTCCGACGAAGCTTCTCTCCGGTTCAAATCCTTCTGCCTCGATCCAGCCGAGCATGGCTCTGGCGTCGTCTTGCGCTGCGGGAAAGGGGTTTTCGGGTGCCAGCCGGTAATCGAGCAGCAGGACTTGCGCATTGGCCGCGCGCGAGAGTCTTGCGGCCATCGCACGGTAGGACGCGGCTGAACCGAGAACGAATGCGCCGCCATGAAGCCACGCTAGAATCCTCGAATGGTCCACTCCCGCAACACGACACAGCAGACCGCCAGCCTCGGCGCTGATCCTGACTTCGTCGGCGTTGAAATCTTCGGGCAGGGGCACTGCCGCCATCTGCGCCTCGAACCCGGCACGGCGCTGCTCAATCGGTGGCTCGGGTGATTTGCGCCGCGCGAGAAGGGCTTGTCGGATCGGCTCGACCTGTTCAAGCGGCACGGATTTTCTCCTTGTCCTCGATCGCTCGGGTCTTGAGGGCCTGCTTGTCGATCTTGCCTGCCGCAGTCAGCGGAAGGGCGTCGGGGAAGTGGTATTCGGAAGGGCGCTTGTAGGCGACAAGACGATCCTCGAGCCACTCGCCAAGGCAGCCTGCATCAATGGCGCTGCCCTTTCGCGAAGTGACGTAGGCGATCAGCCGCTCTCCCCGATAATCGTCGGGAATGCCCACGCATGCCGCTGCAGCCACATCGGGGTGAGCCGCCAGGGCTTCATCGACCTCGCGCGGGAAGACGTTGTAGCCCGAGACGAGGATCATGTCTTTCTTGCGGTCTGCGATTGTGAGGCGTCCCACCTCGTCGAACGATCCAAGGTCGCCGGTGTGGAGCCAGCCCGCCTTGAGTGTTTCGCCGGTTTCCTCGGGCAGATTGCGGTAGCCGCGCATTACCTGCGGGCCACGAGCGACGATCTCGCCAACAGCGCCCGCTGGCAGATCGCGTGTCCCATCGGCCGGATCAACGATCCGGATCTGCGTGGCGGGCAGCGGCGGACCGACTGAGCCAGGTTCGAGCGCGTGCGCGGGGCCGAAATAGGTGAGGATGGGACCAGCCTCGCTTTGACCATATCCTTCGTAGATCGTGACCCCTGTGAGCGCCTTCCAGCGCGCGAGCGTCTCGATTCCGAGCGGGGCGGAGCCCGAATAGGCGCAGCGCAGGCTCTTGACCGCTTTTGCCGAAAGCCCGTCATACTGGATCAGGCTGTTGAACACCGTGGGGCCAGCGGGCAGCCGGGTGATGGCGTGCTCGCTTATCGCGTCGATCACCCAGTCGGGGCGGTAGCGCGGCAGGATCACGAGCTTGCCTGCGCAATAGGCAGCGAGATTGATGCACATTGCGGCCGCAAAGCTGTGAAACATCGGCATGAAGCACACGATGCGCTCGTCGCCGAAATGCGTCGGCAGGACCGCTTCGCGTTGGGCAACATTGGTGGCGACGGCGCGATGCGTGAGTTCCACCCCCTTGGGCCGCCCCGTGCTGCCGCCGGTGAACTGCAGGACAGCCAGATCACCAGGAGAGAGTGGCGGCAGAGGGGCGGCCGACCCGCGCTCCTGGTCGAGCGCGAGTTCGGAAAGGATGGCGGCGTCGCTGTCGACCTTGAGGATGCGGACTTCCTCGCTGAAGAGGTGCGCGGTGCGCTCGGCGACGTCGCAGGCGAGGATCGCGACGCTGGGCGCGGCGTCCTCGATCATCGGTGCGAGTTCTGCGGCGGTGTATTGCGGGTTGAGCGTTGCCGCGATGCGCCCCGCTTTCTGGGCCGCGAAAATCGCGATCGCGGTCGCGGCCATGTTGGGCAATATGATGACGACCGTGTCGCCCGGCTTGCCGCTTCGAGCGATGCAATGCGCGACGCGGGTAACAGCCTCGCCATAATCACGATAGGTGAGCGAGCAGTCCTCGGCCTGGATGGCGAGGTCATCGGGGCGCTCGCGCACCGCGCGCTCGAGGATCTCGGGCACGGTCTGCGGCACCCACACGGGCCTTCCCGCCTCATCGCGGATGTCGAAGGTTTCGCTGCTCATCGCTCGCAGACCTCAATCACCACCGCCATCGCGCTGTCGCCCGCAGCGCAACCCTGAAACAGGCCGCGTCCCCCGCCGCGCAGGACCAGCTCCTCGATCAGCTCGATTATGGCGCGCAGGCCCGTCGGCCCTTGCGGATGGCCCCAGACGAGCGAGCAGCCGTAATTGTTCATCCGCTCGAGCGGGAAGCCGGTCTCGCGGGCGAAGACGATATCGTTGACCGCGAACGGGTTGTGCGACTTGACGGCGTCGATCTGGTCGATCGAGAGCCCAGCGGATCGCAGCGCCGCCTTGCTGGCGGGAACCGGCGCCTTGGGCATGAAGGCGGGTTCGACCCGCGCCTGGCCGAAGCCGAGGATCGCGATGCGATGGTCGGCTCCCGGGCGGAGCGCTTCGGCCTTCTCGACGTTCGCGACGATGAGACCGGCATTGCCGTCGGCAGGGTGGGTCTGTCCGGCGAAGGTGACGGTGCCGCCCTCCCGCACGGGCTTCAGCGACCGCAGCTTCGCCTCATTGACCGGCTGGACGCCCTGATCCCCTTCGATCGAGCCGGCAATCCTGCCGAAGCGCGGATCGGGCACCTCGAAGGGATAGGGCATGAAGCGCCGATGGAACGCCGCATCATTCGCCAGCGCATCGGCATATTGAGCGTATCGAGCGAGTGTCAGATCGTCCTGTTCCTCACGCGTGATGTTCCATTCGCGTGCAACGTTCTCCGCAGTCTCCACCATGGCGACCTGGGCGAAGGGATCCCTGCTGAAATTGTCGAGCACCCAGTTCTCGGTCGCGCCGGTGCCGCCCGGCGCGCTGGGGGCGGGGTAATAGATGTGGGGGCCGTTGGAGACCCGGTCCGCCGCGATTACGAGCGTTGCATCGCTGCGCCCGCCAGCGATCTCGCCCGCTGCAAGCGCAAGGCAGCGAGCCGAGGTCGCGCAGGCCTGCATCACGCTCGGCCCCGCGAGGTGCGGCGCGCCCATCATCCCTGCGACCCAGGGCAGGCCATAGAAGCTGCCCTGTTGCGGAACGGAGAAGCCGAGCACGCCGCCGTCCACTTCCGCGAGGTCGAATGCGCGCTGTTCCAGGACGCGCTTGCCCGTCCAGGCGGCGAACTTCAGGCTGTGCAGCTCGGCAAACGCTCCTTGCCAGCGGGCGAAGGGCGTCGCCCAACCGCTGTTCGGAACGATGCAGGCAAGGGGCTCGGCGGAGCTGGACATCAGAGCGGGGCGAGCATGGCGTTGAACGCGCCGTCGGCGTTGATGAGGTCGATGCGCTTGTGCGCAATTCGAAGCTCACCTCCCGTGCGGCGCAGCAGATGCGTCACCTGTCCGCCGAACATGCGCTGATCCTCATCGAAATTGCCGCGGTCGCGATATTCGAGCATGATCTGCGAGGAGGTCACTTCGATGCCCTCGCCTACCTCGCGCGCGGTCACGCCCGAGACGATGTGAACTGTGCGCGGCGGAGGCTCTGCGGCGAAGGCGCGCGGGTTCGCCAGCCGATGGGTGCGCACCATCATCACCTGGATATCGTCGTGAAAATGGCTCGGCCCCGCTTCGGGGCTCGGCTGGTCGATACTGACCGGCACCCAGTAGCGGGCATCGGGAAGGAACATCGCGATCCATTCCTCGTAGCGCCGCTGGTCGAGCAGGCGTGCCTCGCGCTCGACGAAGAGGCGGAATTCCTCGCTCACGCGGCACCCATATAATCGGCCCAGGCGCGGAACTGGTTGCGGATGAAGCCCTCGCTGGTCGCGGGCATCCGGTCGTGCGTGCCGGCATGTTCGCGGTCTTCGGTGATGCCGCGGCTCGTCGGGATCCATTCGCGCTTGTCGAAGCGGTTGCCGAGCAGGCAGCGCTCGTAGATTTCGAGATCGTCCGAGATGACCGGCGAGGCGGCGCTGTTGGCGCCGGTGCAATATTCGATCGCGTTCTGGAAGGTTTCCTCGGGCGCGCCCTTCAGGCGGAAGACGAAGCCGATCATCTCGGTGAGATTGTGGCGCACCGGGCGGATGATCCGGACCGTCTGGTAGCGCGCATGCCAGAAGCTGGAGGGATAAAGCAGCATCAGGTGCCGATCGACCGAGAGCACATCCTTCGCCTTGTCCGCGCCATGATAGTCAATCAGGCTCTTGGTATAGGCGTCCGAAGTGTCGGGCGTGTAGTCCGCGCCCATATGCCCGCCGATATAGCTGTGCCCGCCGGGCGCAGTGACCATGTCGAGATCCTGGAAGAACTGCACCGGCTTGCCATTCGCCATCATCATGCCGACGGTTGGCACGATGTTCTGCGGCCCGCCGACCTCCTGCGCGACCGCCTTGGCCGAGACCACCGATGCCGCGTGCGCGAAGCCGGGGTGAACCGTGTCGTTGAGGTTCTCGAAGGTCATCTTCCAGTTGGCGCGGTAATAGTGGCGCAGCACATAGGGCCCGCATTCGAGTTCGCCGGTGGGCGAACGGTCGACGAGATCGTCGATCGAGGTCTTCATATGGCCGAGGAAATCCTCGAGCGGGGAGGCTGCATTGCCGGCGAGATTGCCGAACATGAAGCCGCGATATTCTTCGAGCCGCACCCGCGTGATCGCGAAATCGCCCTTGTCGAGCCGGTCGGCATAGCCCTTGTCGTAAGGAATGAAGCGCACGCTGCCATCCGGATTGAACATCCAGCCGTGATAGGGGCACTGGTGCCCGTGCGGGGCCGAGCCCTTGTTGAAGGAACACAGGGTCGATCCGCGATGGGTGCAGCGATTGAAGATCGCGTGGATCTCGCCTTCCTTGTCGAGCGTCAGGATGACGGCCTGCGTGCCCATGTGCCGCACGACATAGTCGCCGGGCGCCTTGAACTCGCTCCGGTGCGCGAGATAGAGCCAGGCGCGGCCGAAAATCCGCTCCATCTCAAGATCGAACAGCCCCGGATCGGTGTAGACCGAGCGGTGCACCTGGTCTTCGCGGACAAGGTCCGCGGGATCGAGGGGCGCATCGTTGCGCAATTGGGTTGCCATTGAATTATCCCTTTCGCTGCCGAGCGTAGGCCGCGAGGGGTGGGCCGGGATAATGGCTGAGAGGCGAGGGTTCATGAATAGTCGTTATGGCACATGCTTCGAAAAGCCCTGTGCCTGCCGGGGCTTCGGGGTAAGCTTGGAGGCCTGAGCAACATCACAGGCCGGGGAGGAGCCGCCATTGCCCAACTTTTCGGTAATCCAATCGTCGCTTGAGCCGATCCCGGACGAGGTTTTCATCATCGATCCGGTGGTGCACGCGCTCAATCTCGATGCCGGTAACATCGCCTCGAAATACGGCGAGCAGCTCCACATGATGTCCTATGGCCTCCACACCATGATGAGCCCGGAGGATCGCCAGTGCCCGCAGGGCGTCTACATGGTCGACATGGACCCGCATGTGCTCCTGCGCACCATGTTCGAGGAGAGCCGCACCGATCTGGTCGCCACGCACACGCTCCGGCTCGACAGCTGGTTCAAGGACGGTTTCGCCGCCGAGTGGAAGACAGTCGAGATGTGCAAGGCGCATCCGCAGCGTTGCCTCGGCTATCTCGGGCTCGATCCGACGCAGGATAAGGCCGCCGTGCTCGAGGATCTCGAGCGTCAGTTCGAGGACTTGCCCGGCGCGATCGGGGTCAAGCTCTATCCACACCAAATGGATCCCTATCGCCGCTGGCTCACCAATGACGACACGGTGATGGCACTGATCGAACGGGCGCAGACGCTCGGCCTCAAGTCGATCGCGATCCACAAGGCGCTGCCCAATGGCTCGGTCCCGCTCGCGCCCTATCGCATCGGCGAGGATTTCGAGCAGGCGGCGGATGCCTTTCCGGGCATGAACTTCGAGATCATCCATTCGGGGATGGCCTTCGTTGAGGAAACCGCGATGGCGATCGGGCGCTTCCCCAATGTCTATGCCAACCTCGAGACCACGACCGCGCTGTTGTGGCAGGCGCCAGGCCGGTTCGAGGCGGCGCTCGCGCTGCTGATGCAATGGGGCGGGGTGGAGAAGCTGTTTTGGTCGACAGGCTGCACGGTGATCCACCCGCAGCACGTGCTCGAGCTGTTCTGGAACTTCCGCTTCAGCGAAGAGGCGATGGCAAAGCACGGCATCCCGCAACTCGAGCGGCCGATCAAGGAGGCAATCCTCGGCGGCAATTACGCGCGCGCGATGGGGCTCGATGTGGGCGCGCTGCGTGGCGCGCAAGCGGGCGATGACTTCACAAGCGCAAAGGCGCAGGGCCTGAAGCCTGCCTGGTCGATCTGGCAGGAGGCTTCTGCGGCATGACGCTCGATGATCGTATCCGCAGCATGCTCAATTCCATCCACGATCCCTGCAGCATCGCCGCGGGGCGCCCGACGGGACTGATCGACATGGGGCTGGTGCTCGGCTGGGAGATGGAGGGGCGATCACTCTGCGTGCGCTTTGCCGTAACCTTCGCGGGGTGCACCATGGCTCCGCACTTCACCGAGGCCGCCCGCACGGCTCTTGGCGCGTTCGAGGAGTTCGATCGGGTGGAGACGAGGGTCGATACCAACCATGTGTGGGAGCGCCCCGCCTCGCTCAGAATCGCACTCGAGGGCAAGCCGCAGGCGTGGCGCGAGCGTGTCAGTCAGCGCTGAAGAAGGCGTCCCACTTCTCGGGCTCGAGACACAGGTGCCAGCACTCCTTGAGCTGGCCATCCTCCACCCGCCAGGTCATCGCCTCGCGCGTATGCAGCGTCTTGTCGCCCTTGCGCGCGCGCACTTCGGCGATCAGCGTCACGTGATCATCGCTGCCGTAATAGTCTAGCGGATAAGCGTAATAGGCATCGACTGCCGCCTGCAACATCCCGAAATTGCGCATGATCTCGTCATGCCCGACATAATCGCCTGCAAGCGCGTTCTCGCCGGGCATGTGCCAGATCGCGTCTTCGGCAATATGGCTGAAGAGCGCGCCGACGTCGCCCGCCTGGAAGGCCTTGTGCGCGGCATAGAGCATGTGTGCGTTGGGATGGTCCGCCTCGGTCAGCGGACGCATGGTAGGGGCCTCGTGCTCGGCGGCGAGCGCGCTTGAATAGCCGGTGCTCATGCTTTCGCTCCCTTCACGTTGAGTTCGACGTCGATGTTGCCGCGCGTCGCATTGGAATAGGGGCAGACCTGGTGTGTCTTCTCGGCGAGCGCCTCGGCCTCTTCCTGCGAGAGCTTGGGCAATTCGATATCGAGCACCACACCGAGCTTGAAGCCCGGCCCCGCGTCGTTCTCGCCGATCGAGACGTGCGCGGAAACGAACGAGCCCGAGACGTCCTGCTTGGCCTGCCCCGCAACGAATTGCAGCGCACTGTGAAAGCAGGCGGAATAGCCTGCGGCGAACAATTGCTCGGGGTTCGCGCCCCCGCCGGGTCCACCCATTTCGGGCGGCATGGCAAGGTTGAAGCTCACGATTCCGTCGCTAGTCTCGACATGCCCGGCGCGGCCGCCGGTGGCGGTGGCGTGAGCGGTGTACATCGCTTTCATTGTCTGATCTCCGAGAGTGTTCGTGCGGCAAATTGCGAATGTCTGGTGAGCGGCTGGCCGACGATCGCTTCGCTCGCGGCGAGATCCTCTGGGCGCGCGGGGCAGCCGGTTTGCTGCGTCACCTGCATCATGATCGCGAAATCGTCGGCCATCCAGTCGGAAAGATCGGGGATCGCTGCGCGCATCTGGCCCACGAAGGGCTCGATCGCGTCGCCGCCATAATGCACCTCGCGACCCAGTGCCTCGCCCCAACTGGCGGCATAGCCTGGGCCGGTCATCCGCTCCGGTCCGCAAACGGGCACCGCGCGTCCGGCCCAGTCGTCCATCGTCAAGGCCCGAGCCGCCGCCCGGGCGATGTCCGCCGCGTCAACGCTCCACACGCCTGCCGAGCCGACCGGCAGGGCATAGATACCCGGGCCGGTCAGCGCGGGCAGGGCCATGAGATCGTTCTGGAAGAAGAAGTTCGCCTCGAGGACGACGTCGCTCGCACGGTCGAGCACCGCCTGCTTGATCGGGATCTTGCACTCGAAGTGCGGGATCGCCCGCATTGCCTCGGCATTGTGAATGCCCAGATGCACGATCCGCCCCACGCCTGCCTTGCGCAGCGCGTGGACAGCGGCGACGCCGATCGCGCTCTCCTCCGGCCCGAGCGGGGTGATGAGGAAAGCCGCGTCGAAGCCCTCCAGCCGCTCGCCCGCCTCGGCGATCCGCGCAAGGTCCAGTGCGAGGCCATCGGGGCCGGGATTGCGCGCCGCTGGCACCGCCTCATGCCCCAGCGCGCGCAATTCGTGGATGGTGCGCGAGCCGACATTGCCCGTCCCGCCGATCACCAGCACCTGCATCCGCTCGACGCCCTTCCTAGAAGCTGTAGCCGGCGGTAACGCCGAATTCGCGGGGCCGGCCAAGGTAGTTGTAGGCAACCCCCTGCGAGGTCAGCGCATTTTGCCCGAAGGTGAAATACTGCTCGTCGAACAGGTTGAGCCCGAACACCGAGAGCCGGAACTGCTCGGAAGGATCGGTCCAGCTGACGCGCCCGTTGAGCAGGCCGTAGCCGTCCTGCTCCTCGAAGGGCAGATTGAAGGCGGTGAAGAACACGTCCGACTGGTAGCGGAAATCGACCCGCGGGGTCAGCGTGCCACCGGCAAAGTCGATGTCGTATTGCGCCGCCGCCGAGACGGTCCATTCGGGGCTGAAGGGCAGGCGATTGCCGTTGATCGGGCCGACCAGCACGGGCACATCCTGGAACTCGCTGTCGGTGTAGCCCACCGCGAAGTCGAACCTGAGGCCGTAGGTCGGCACCGCCGCGATCTCGAGCTCGAAGCCCTTGAGCTCGGCATTGCCCGCATTGGCAACGCGGAACTGGACCGCCGGATCTGCGATCGTTTGCTGAATATCGCGATATTGCGAGTGGAACAGGGTGAGGTTTACGCGCAGCGCGCGGTCAAGCAGATCGGATTTGATCCCGAGCTCGTAGGTTTCGTTGGTGTCGGGTTCGTAAGTGGGGATGCTGGCCTGCGGGGCGATCAGCCGCCCGTTGAAGCCGCCAGCGCGAAAGCCCTCCGAATAGGAAGCGTAAACAAGGATATCGGGGCTCGGCTCATATTCGACACCGATTTTGGGGGTAAACTTCTCGAAGCTGGCCGTCCCCGGCAGATCGGTCACGATCGGAAGGACAATGCCCTGCCCGATCAGCTCCTCGGGAAGTCCGAAGCCGAACACAGCGCCCGGGCCTACAAGCTGCGGCCGGAAATCGAAGAACTGGTTCGAGACGATGTCCTTCTCGTCCCAGGTGTAACGCCCGCCCAGCGTCACCGATAAGCCATCGAGCAGCTCGAAACGCCCCTGGCCGAACACGGCGAAGCTCTCGGTCTGCTGGTCGTTGCCCTGCGACCAGACATTGCAGGAGCCGAATGGCATCGTCACATTGCTGATCGGGGCGAAGCAGAGGTTGAGCACCTGGGCTGCGTCCTCGTTGAAGTAATAGCCGCCGATAAGGTAATTGAGGCGATCGTCGAAGGCGGAGCCGGTGAGCTGGAGCTCCTGGCTGAACTGCTCCTGCTGGGTGGTCGTGTTCTGATCGTAGAGCCTGAAGCGCGTGCCGTCGGGGTCCGAGGTCGAGAAGCCGTCGAGATTGCGATAGGCGGTTATCGACTTCAGCTCGGCCCCGCCCAGATCGATCGTCAGCGTGCCCGAGAAGCCATAGACCTCATTGCGCGCCTCGTTGCTGTTCGAGGCGAAGATATCGTAGAAATTGTCCGGGTCCTGCACGTCATTGAGGGCTGCGGGCGGGAAGAACGGCAGTGGCACGATTGCGCTCAGGACCGATGGCGCGGGGTTCGACTTGTCGAGCGAATAGTCCGCCGAGAGATCGAGGGTGACGGCGGATCCGATCTCGAAGCGCAGCTGGCCGCGTCCGCCATAACGCTCGATCCGGCCGAAATCCTCGCCGGTCACGACATTGTCGGCAAAGCCGTCTTGCTGGCGGTAGAAGCCATAGACCCGCGCTGCACTGGTCTCGCCAATCGGCACGTTGAGACTGGCATCGAGATCGATCCGGTCGCGGCTGCCATACGTCGCCTGAACCTCACCCGAGAAGATGCCGGGATCGGGCTGCTTGGTGACGACGCTGACCGCGCCGCCCAGCGTGTTGCGCCCGAACAGCGTGCCCTGCGGTCCGCGCAGGACCTCGACGCGCTCGACATCGCCCGCATCGAGCATCGCTCCGACCGTGCGCCCGAGATAGACGCCGTCAACATAGAGCCCGACGCCGGGATCGTTGGTGATGATGAAATCGAACTGCCCCACGCCGCGGATGAAGAAGTTGGCGTCTGCCGATCCTTGCGGGCCGGTGGTCGAGGTCAGGTTGGGGACGGTTGCGGCGAGATCGTTGATGACCAGCGCGCCCGCCGCCTCGAGGGTCTCGCCCGAGATCGCGGTGACGGCGATCGGCGTGTCCTGAATGGAGGAGGCGGTGCGCTCGGCGGTGACGATGATCGTGCCCACGCCGGTTTGCGCATCATCGGCCTTGGCGGCCTGCTCCTGCGCACAGACCGGCCACGCGACCGACGCCATCATCAGCGAGCCCAATATAGCGAACCTGTTCATTGTGTGCATCTCCCCTGACCGCGAAGCTCCAAGTGGAACGCCGCCCTCGCAGTTTCATTAAGAACTAAGATAGTTTCACCGCAGTCATCGCTCTGACAATGAATTCTGGTAGCGGAGATATGAGCGCGGGTTCTGGCGAGCGGCTTGCCTGGCGGAACGGCAAGATCATTCATGGGATGCCCAAGGAAAGTCATGCCGCACAGCACGCGCCCGGTTGGCAGGCTGGCCGCCATGGTCACCTTGCTCACCGATCAGGCCCGTCAGTCACTCCTCGCCGGCGAGAGACTGCCGCGCCTGCCGATCCCCTCCCATATCGTTTCCAACGGCGAGTTCACTCCGCCTGCGCAAAGCGCTGCCCTCAAGCGCTACGAGCGCGCAGTGCTCGAGCGGGCACAGAAGGCTGCGGGCACCGACCTTTCGCGGATCAGCCGCTGGCTCGCCTCGCCCATCGGGATGGCCAATGCCTTCGGCGCGCTCAACGAGGTGTTCGATACCGATTTCGCGCTGGGCGAGGGGGAGACGGAGGACGCGGATGAGGCCGAGGCGCAGCGCGCGGCGCTCGCGGACCAGTTCGTGTTCGATGACCAGGTGCATTTCCTGCGCGACGATGCCGACCCTGCGATGTTCGAGCCTTTGACCGGCCTGATCGAGCTTTCCGCCGAACTGCTCGGCTTGCCGCATGCGCCCTCCAGGGCGGGTGCATTCGACATCGAACAGATCAAGTTCGCGCATTTCATCAAGGCGATCTATCTCGACAGCGACACCAAGGTCGCGCTGCTTTCGGGTGCGCCATCGGAAGGGGTGCCGATGCTCTCGAACGACCAGATGGCTGCGGCGCGCGCCGCGGTGAACGGGGTCGTGGGCGAACGGCGGCTGCTCACTCATGCGGTGCTTAGCCCGGGCCAGGATGGCTGGCTCGATGAGATCGACCGGGTGCATGAGGTGCTCAAGCCCGATGGCTGGAAGGGCTACACCGTGGGCGAGCCATTCTCGCCCTCCTTCAAGCGCTACCGTCTTGACGACGAGGCGCTGATGTATCCAGCCTACGAGCGGATGGCGAAGGCAGGGGTGCGCAATGTCTGCATCCACAAGGGACTGCTGCCCGAGAACGCCGACGAGGTTATGCCGGGCGCCGAGCCGTTCGCCAAGGTCGACGATGTCGGCAAGGCCGCGCGCGACTGGCCGCAGCTCAACTTCGTGATCTACCACGCCGGCTATCGAACGATCCCGCAGCCCACGATTGCCGAGCTCGAGCGGTTCGAGGCGACCGGAAGGATCGACTGGGTGAGCGATCTTGCCGCGATCCCGGAGCGGTATGGCGTACAAAACGTCTATGCCGATATCGGGGCCTCCTTCGCCTTCACCGTGCTGACCCATCCCCGGCTTGCTGCGGCGATGATCGGGATGCTGGTGAAGGGGTTGGGGGCGGACAAGGTGCTGTGGGGCACAGACAGCGTCTGGTATGGCAGCCCGCAATGGCAGATCGAGGCCCTGCGCCGCCTTCGCATGCCCGAGGATCTGGTCGAGCGCTTCGGCTACCAGCCACTCGGTGAGGCGGATGGGCCCTTGAAGCGCGCGATCCTGGGTGAGAACGCGGCGCCCCTCTACGGAGTAGATCCGGCCGATTACCGCAAATCGGCAATCAAGGGGCGGCACCTGGACCGTATCGTCGAGACCTATCGCAGCGAGGGCGGCACGCCAGATAATGCAGTGCACGGCTACGCCCACCCGGAGCGACCGAGCGATGCTTGAGGCAAGGCATGAGATCCCCAAGGCCGATATCCGCCGTCTCTTGAGCGATCAGATCGAGCGCATCTGGGGTGCGGGCGATGTCTCGCTGGTGGATGCGAACTACAGCGCCACTGTCCGCGATCACATGCCCGTGCCAGGCCAACCGAGCGGACGTGAGGCCTTGAAAGATGTGGTGCGCGAGTTTCGCGCCGGCATCCCCGATCTCTCCATGGAGCTTCACGCGACGCTCGTCGCAGGCGATATGGGCGTCGACGTGTGGTCCCTTACGGGAAGCCATGGCAGCGCCCTCCTCGGCCGACCCGCGAGTGGCCGGCGGATCGACATCTCCGGCATCGACATGATCCGGGTAAATGAGGGCCGCATCACCGATCTCTGGCATGTCGAAGAGATGGCGCAGCTCATCGCCCAGATCGATGGTCAGGAGCCGGTAATCGGCGCTCCTCCCGAAGCTGTGCCCGCAGCGTTGCCCTTGCCCGCCACCCGTTCACCGGGTGAGGGGGCATATGTGCCCGGTCAAGACAGCTTCAGCGAGCGCGAGCGCCGCAATCTCGCGATCGCCCGGCTGCACATCGAGGAGATTTGGGCAGGTGGCCGGGCCGAACTGTGCTGGGAATTGTATCACCCCGAAGTGATCGACCATAACAAGGCGCCCGGCCAGAAGCCCGGGATCGCTGGCATAGTCGATGTGCTCCAATGGCTGCGCGCCTCGGTCCCCGATCTCGCGATGGAAATTCAGTGCTATGTTATCGACGGCGATCTTGTCGCCGACCGTTGGATCATGACGGGCACGCACACCGGCGCGCCGCTGATGGGCACTTCGGCAAGCGCAAAGCGCTTCACCATAAACGGCATGGATGTCGCCCGGATCGACGAGGATGGGCTTATCACCGAGATATGGCACGCCGAGGAGTTCCACCAGCTCCTCGCGCAGGTGCGCTGAGCCAGGCTAGAAGGAGGCGCTCGCCTGGATCGTGAAAGTGCGCAGCGGATCGGGCAGATGAACCCGGTCTGTCGGTGCGATGCCGACCGGGAATGTCGGAAAGATCAACGCAGAGGTCCGCTCCTCGAACAGGTTGCGCACGAGCAGCGCGAGCTGCCAGCCGCGATCGATATCGCCGAACCCGACCCTCACGTCCGTCTTGGAGAAACCGTCTTGCACCGTCAGCGGATCGCCGAATTCGCGGTATTGCACGTCAGACTGGAAATTCATCGTGGCGTTGGCGAAGATCCGGAGCGTGTCGGAAATGGGCTTGTCGAAATCAGCCGCGAGATTGCCGGTCCATTCGGGCGCATTCTCAAGGCGATCGCCTGATCGGTCCTGTGCGCAGCCGCCCGGGGCGCTGGCATTGGGATTGTCGATTGTGCAAGGGCCATTGGGATAGTCCGTGTAGGCCGCATCGAGATAGGCCACCGCTGCCGAGAAGGTCAGGCCCTCTGCCGGTGAGAAACCGCCCTCGACCTCGACCCCGCGCGTGCGTGCCCCGGCAGCGTTGAGAGTAAAGAATTCCGCAGCCGTTTCGACTTGCACCGAACGTTGCAGATCGCGGTATTCGGTCGTGTAGGCGATCACGTTGAGGAAGCCGCCGATCTCCGGGAACTGAGTTTTGAGGCCGATCTCGAACAGGTCGGAGAATTCGGGGTCAAGGAAGAAGGTTTCCTGGGTGACGTTCTGGAATTCGGAGAACGCGCCGCCCTTTTCGCCGCGAGCGTAGCGGACATAGGCGGTCAGATCGCGGTGGGGCGTCCAATTGAGTGAGGCCGATGGCGCGAAGGAGCTTTCGGAGAATTCCCCGTCGATGAAGAGCGGCGTCACCCGCGGCAGGGCGCCAGGCGGCGGAGCGGGGGCGCCGGGCGGCACGATGAAGCTGGTGGTCGTGCCTTCGACCTCGGCTTCCTTGCTGATCCGGGTCCATCGCACCCCCGCGCCCAGCGAGAACTGTTCGGCAAAGCGCCAGTTGGCCTGGACGAAGGCGGAGAGGACGTCGGTCTGCTGATCGAAGCGCCGTTCCACGATCTGGTCTGGCGTGCGCGGCGAGAAGGGCGGGGGAAAGTCGAAGATCTGCGCCCGGTCGACGAGCGATTCGCTCCACTCGTAATAGGCCCCGACGACGTAGTCGAAGGTGCCGTCGGTCGGCGAGAGCAGTCGCAATTCCTGCGAGAATTGCGTGAATTCCTCGCTGTTTGCCGCGACGAGCCGGGTTGGGCTTTGGCCCTGAATGTTGAAGGCCTGCGAGAAATCGTAACCCGAATAGCCAGTGATCGAGGTCAGGGTATGATCGCCGATCGCGATATCGACCTGGAGCACGCCGTTGAGCGAATCCGCATTGTCGCGCTCGGGCGAGAGCGTGTCGTCCGAGTTCTTGAGGTAATCAGGCCGCTCGCCGGCCCGGACCAGTTCGAAGGGCGAGCCGGTGATGTCGACTTCGGAATATTCGAGCTTGCCGAAGATCTCGACAGTGTCCGAGGGTTCGAACAGCATCGAGAAACGCCCGACGAAGTTCTCTGTCTGCGGTTCCACCCGGTCGAGCGTCTCGTTGAACAAAAAGCCGTTTTCGTCGGCGTAGCGGGTCGCGATGCGGATCGCGAGATTGTCGGTCAGTGCGCCATTGACGATTGCGGTGGAATTGAAACTTTCGGTGCGGGTTTCATATTCGACGAAGGCTTCGGCCGACATTTCCTGCTTCGGGCGAGCGGTGGTGATCGAGATTGCGCCCGCGGCGGTGTTACGTCCGAACAGCGCGCCCTGCGGCCCCCGCAGAACCTCGAGCCGCTCGATATCGAGGAAAGGCTGATTGTATTGCCGATTGCGCCCGCCATAAATGCCGTCGACGAACAGGGCGACCGATTGCTCGAATGAGAAGCTGTTGCCGGTCGTGCCGATGCCGCGGATGGTGATCTGCTTGTTGGCGGGCGTCTCGTTGATGACGAGGTTGGGCACGCGCGCTGCAACCTCGTTGAAATCGTTGATGCCGGCATTGCGCAGCTCGGTTCCGGTCTTGGCAATGATCGAGATCGGAACGTCGAGCAGCCGCTCCTCGCGCTTCTGCGCGCTGACGATGATCTCGTTGCCTATGGAGCTGGAGGCGCTGTCGGTTTCCTCTTCGCCCCCTGATTGCTGCGCAAGCGCCGATGTGCTGGCGAGCAGCGTCGCGGCGAAAATCGAGCTTCGGATCATCCTTTGGTCTCCCCCAGAGGAGAGCGTGCCTTGGCAGACCTGCAGCAGCGCACCTCTCCTCGCATGTGACATTAATGTTATGCTGTGAGGCCGCACGCTGGCGGGGTATTAGAAATCCACCCCGCCTCATGAAAAATTCTTCTGCAAGGGGCCTGTCGCCCGGGTTATGGGGGCGGTCGGCGAAGTAAGCTTCCTTGCCCTGGCCGATCAGCGCAAAACCCGTCGCTCCAGATCACAGAACAGGGAAAGCCGCCATGATCACGACCATCGTTCGCTTCAAGCTTCCACCGGGCGAGAGCCGCGAGGAGGCGCTCGAGGAGATCCGCAAGACGATCCCGATCTATCAGGCGGCAGCGCCCGCGCTGATCCGCAAGGCGATCCATCTGGACCCGCAGGCGGGCGAAGGGCGGAGCATCTACCTGTGGACCGACCGGGCTCCGGCCGAGGCGTTTTTCGAGCGGGCGAGCGCTATGATCAAGGCCAAGACGGGGCATGCGCCAGACGTCGAATATCTCGAATGCGACATCCTGGTCGACAATCGCTCAGGAGAGGTGATCGGCGCCTGATCTTCTCTCGTCGGCACGCGGCCGCGGTCAGGCGCGCTCGCGCAGGGCGGCAAGGACGACGAGCGGCGTCGCCACCCAGCCGACGATGACGCCATAGATGATCTTGAAGACGAGCACGCGCTCATAGCTCCATTCGCCGGCCCACAGCGCGCTCAGCGCCGCCACGCTCAGGGGCACGAAGAGAACCAGCAGCACAAGCCCCAGAACCACCCCGCGAGCCACCGGGTTGCGGGGGAGCGGCAGCGCAGCGCCCCGGCTGGCCTCGTTCAGGATCCCGCTGTCGCGCCGCCGCTTGCGAAAGATAAGCGTGAGCGCGATGGTCGTCATGAGCGTCAGCATGAAGGTGGTCGGCACGAGGTCAAACGCGAGGCCGCTTATGCCCCACAGCCCGATCCGATCCTGCCTGCCGAAGACCAGCCAGACGAATCCGGCCGAAACGATGGCGTTGGGCACGGTCGAGATCAGCGTCTCGCGCGCGATGATCCCGCGCTCGGTCGCGTTGATGGCATCAGCTGGCGCGTTTCGGGTTGTTGTCATGCAGGCGAAGCTATGCCTAGGCCTTGGCGGCCACCCATGCAAAGCGCCGCTCAACCCCCAACAAAAAGCTATGTCTGGCAGCGATCCTTCTGTGCAGCGGCGTGATGGCCGCAAATATGGGCGAACAGACCAGGCCTAAGCTCATCGCGAACGGGCGCAGCGCCTTCGCGCTCTTCGACGGGCGGATGCAGGGAGGGGCGGGGGCGCGCCCATCGCTTCCATGATCGCGATCGGCGCGGTGCTAGGACACGGGCAGAGCCCGGAAAAGCGGCCGCCTTTGAATGAATTGCCTGAAGCTCTTGGCGAATTCCTGGCGCGATTGCTCGTCCCTCGTCGCCTCAGAGAGCATCGGCTGCAACGCTTGCTGGAAGGCGTTGAGCATGAACACGGCAAGTCGACCTCTTCGCGGACAAACAAATTACTACTGTGCGGACGATCGCTCGCCAACGCTCGCCCATCTGTCCGCTTTTCGATAAAAGCACCCCCGAGGACGCTGTAATGACCCGTGACAAGCTCGATCGACAGCGCTGGCGCGGGACGATCGCCTATCGCACCATGAGCGGCGCGAGCACGGGCGAGGAGCGCTTCACCGTGGCTGAGCACGGCGACGGATCGCTGTCGCTGCGCGCACTGTGCCACATGGACGACTTGGGGCTGGTGCGCGATGCACTGCTGGTGCTTGATCCGGCCGGCGGGCCGTCCGAGGCTTTCGTGCGGATCGTCGAGAGCGGGCGGCACAGCGGGTCGGCGCTCTATCGCTTCGGTGGTTCCTCGGTTGAAGCGATGCTCTCGCTCTCGGGCGAGACGCGGCGGATCAGGCTCAATGGACCGCCGCGCTTTTTCGGCACTCATTCGCTGGTCAACGATGCCTGGCTCGCGCGGCTCGTCACCGAGCGTATCCCCGGCAAGGCGCATCGTTTCGATGACATCGTGACCTGCTCGCACGAGGCGGATGGCGGCAACAGCCCCGGCCTGATGGTCGGCAGCGCCACGCTCACCTTCGAGGGCGAGGAGGAGCGCACCTCCCCCGCAGGCGCCTTTGCCTGCCGCCGATGGAGTGTGGCCTATGGCGAATTTCCGCCGCTCTTCATGTGGACGACCGGCCCGCTCGAGCTGCTCGTCCGGATGGAGTGGAGCCATCTTGGCGGCTGCTACGAGCTGACCGAGCTTGTGCGGGACGATCCTTGAGAGAGGCCCTGCGCGCGCATCCGGTTGCAAGTGAACCGGGGGAACAAGTGGACGAGCAGGCTCAGATCGTATGCAACTGGCGCTCTTGGATGCGCGCTCAGGATCACAGGCGGATGAACCGGCTGATCAGCAAGGTCGGGCGCCACGGCCCGGCCGGGCCGGCCGACCGAGCACATAGCCCTGCGCGAACCGCACCCCGAGGTCGCGCAGCGCCTGGAGGTCTTCGCGCGTCTCGATGCGCTGTGCCATCAGCGTTACGCCGGTGTCCTCGGCGAATTGCACCAGCGCCTTGACCAGCGCGCGGCGGGGCGGATCGTTTGCCAGCCCAGCCAGCAGCTCACGGTCGATCTTGACGATGTCGGGCGCGAGCTCGACCAGCGATTGCAACCCGGAAAAGCCGCCTTCCGCGCTGTTGACCGCGACATAGGCGCGCGCGCGAAGCGACTGGATTGCGCGCTTGAGCGTTTGGTGCGGGATCGCCGGGTCCAGCCCGTTGAGCTCGATCACCAGCTGGGATGCGAGACCCTCGGGGATGAGCTCGATCAGCGCCTCGCTCGTCAGCGTCGCACTCGAGACATTGATTGCAATGAAGCGATCGGGGCAAGCGGGATCGAGCGTTTCGAGCGCCTTGGCGGCGGCGTGCAGCTCGAGCTCCAGCGACTTGCTCGCGAGCCGCGCGCGGTCCAGCAGTTCGAGGGGAGAGCGCTCCGGGTTCGCCTTCTGGCGCATCAGGCATTCATGGCCGATCACTTGCCACTCGGCCAGATCGAAAACCGGCTGGTGGATGATCGTCAGATCGTCCTCGGCGATCAGCCGGGCAACTTCCCGCGCCGCCTCCTCGCCGCGTTCCTCCTGCTCGATCCGGCTTTCGATCTGGTCGCTCACGATCGCCGCAACCGAGCGCAGGATCTGCATGTCGCGCTCATCGATGTCGGGCCGGGGCCGATAGCTGAAGCAGCACAGGCTGCCATGCACCCGCCCGTCGCGCCGCCGCAGCGGCACGCTGAAATGCGAGCGGACATTGATCGCGTTGGTGATCGGCAGACAGCTCGCCACCTCGTAGAGACTGGTGTCGACCACTCGCTCAGGGAGCTTGCCCTGGATCACGAGCCAGCACAGGCTGTTGTCGTTGGCATTGGTGTCTCCACTGCGCAGCGGTGCGACGCCGCGCGCGGCAACATGCGTAAAGATGCGGTGGGTCGCGCCGACCTGGCGCGAGACGAACGCGACGTCCATGTCGAGATGGGCCCGCAAGGCCTCGATCATGTCGCCGATTTCGCCGCGCGCGCTGTCCGCCGCGGTGAGCGGGTGGGGGAGGTCCGCAGCGGTCGAGGGGCGGGGCGGAAACAGGAGAGTGCCAAGATTGCTCATGCCCGTCTCCTTGCGCCGGCAACCGGCAAGCGATCGGTAAGCGGCACCCTCGCGCGCATGCGCAGGATCGATGCGGGAGAACCTTAAGCATAGGGCGTGGGGTGGCCGAGTTCGCGACCAACTGACCCGTGGGCGGCTTTGCGGCAAGGTCATTGTCGTTCGGGTGACACAACTCGCCGCGATAAGCGCGCGGGTTCAGTCGGCCTGCGGGAAACCACAGGGGTTGCACGCGTTGCAAGATCAATCCCGGGAACATCAAAGCCCCAGCGTTTGGATGGGGTCTGGAAGGCAGGAATTCGCAGATTTCATGAGCATGGCTTTGAATCCGAGGTGCTGGCTGATCGTCAATCCCACCAGTGGGAGCAATGACGAAAGCTCGCGAGAGATGCTTGCCGCCGCGATGAGTGCGCGCGGCTGGCAGGTCGATCGCGTCATCGCCTTTCCTGATGAGGTGCTGCCGGACATCGCCTCGCTCGATGCAGCAAGCGTGGAACTGGTGGTCTGCTACACCGGCGATGGCACCGTCAGTTCCTTGATAAACGGGTTGGACGGTTGGGGGGGCGCCGTCCTGGTGCTACCGGGGGGAACCATGAACTTCCTGTCGCAACGGCTGCATCGCGAACTCGAGGTCGATGCAATCCTCGACATCGTGGCCGGGGGAGGCGCGCGAGCGCGCCGACCTGCCTGTGTGCGCACGCAGACCGGACTGGCGCTCTCAGGGCTGCTGGTGGGGCCGGGTACGTGCTGGGGCAGGGTGCGCGAGTCGATGCGCAGCCTGGCGCTTGCCGACATGGCGGTCGAAACGATCGAAGCCATTCAGCATACGGCCAATGGGCCCTATGTCACGGCCCCGGATCATCGCCTGAGCCGCGCCGACGGCTATCCGCTGATCGAGCTGACGCCGGGCGAGCACGGCATTCAGATAGACGGGTTCTATGCCGAAAGCGCGCTCGATTACGCCGAGCAGGCCTGGTCGGCGCTGCGCCGCCGGTTCCGCGAAGGTCCGCACGATCGTCTCGGCGTCACCGCGGAGATTGTATTGTCCAGCCTTGAAGGTGATCGGCTTGCCTGCCTGATCGACGGCGAGCCGGCCGAATGTCCTTCCCCGTTCCGCTTCACTGCTCAGCCGTGCAGCGTGGATCTGCTGGCGACTGCGCATGGCCTTTAAGACCTTGCGCCTCTTCCACCTCTCCGACATTCATTTCGGGCTCGAGGACAAGGTCGCGCTGGACTGGGTGCGCCGCGAAATCGCAACCGGGCGGCCGGACGCGGTGATCATTACCGGCGATCACACGATGCGCGCGCGCCGGCACGAATTCGCCGCCGCGCAGCAATGGATCACCGCGCTCGACGTGCCGGTGACCATCAGCATCGGCAATCACGACATGCCCTACTTCAATCTGATCGAGCGCTTCTTCACGCCCTACAAGCGCTTCGAGGGGATGAAGGCGCTGGTCGAGCGCGAGATCGACCTGCCGGGTCTTGCGATCGTGCCGCTCAAGACGGTGCGGCGCTGGCAGCCTCGCCTGAACTGGTCGAAAGGCTGGGTGACGCCGCCGGCGCTCGAGCGCTGCCTTGCCGCGCTCGATCGTCTGCCCGAGGGAATGCAGGCCCTCGTCGCGGTGCATCATCCGCTGCGCGAGGTCGGCACGCATGGCACTGCGCTCACTCGCCACGGCGAGGCCGCGCTGCGCGAACTGGCGAAGCGGGAGGTTCTGGGTGTGCTTTCGGGCCATGTCCACGATGCCTTCGACATCGCCGAGGGGACGAGCGAGGGGCCGGTGCGCATGATCGGCGCGGGCACGCTCTCCCAGCGCACCCGATCGACCCCGCCGAGCTTCAACGAACTGTTGTGGGACGGGAAACGGCTCGAGGTGACAGTGCGCAACCTCGAAGACGTCTCGACTTCCGACATGATGATCGGCGATGTGCCCGAAGATGCGATGCCGCCGCGCGAACCCGATGAGCCGGTCGCTCCGGTCGGCCGGGTGCCGCCGGTCGATCCGCCGGTTCATTAAGGCTGACTGGCTAGCGCCGGGTGTCCCGCGCGCGATCGCGGCGTGATCCTGGAACCTAGCGCACCAGCAGGACCGGCACCTTGACCGTGCGGATCATCTCGGTTGTGGTGCTGCCCACGATCATGCGCCTGATCGGGGAGTGGCCATAAGCGCCCATCAGCAGCAGCGGATCGCGGGTCGCAGCGATCACGCGCGGAATGACCTCTTCTGCCTTAGCAGGATCGATCAGGGCGGTGACCGGATGGCTCGCCGCAAAGCTGCTTTCCGCTTGCGCCAACGCGGCGCGCTTCTTCTCGCCCTCGGCTTCGGCCATGACGATGGTGACCGGCAGGCGATCGAACAGCGGTGAGGTGGCGAGCCGCTCCAGCGCACGTTTCGCGGCCGGGCTGGCGTCATAGGCGAACACGATGCTGGAAGGGAGCACAAACGCGCGCGAGGCGACGAGCACCGGCTTGGCGCTGGCGCGCACCACCCGCTCGATGATCGAGCCGATCTGGTCGGGGCTGTATTCGTGATCCAGGCCGCGCTTGCCGATCACGACCAGCCGCGCCGCCTCCTCGCGTTCGACGATCGTTTCGACCACGCCGCCGTGGCGGTGCAGCCTCGTGACATCGTCCACCCCGGCCTCGCGCAGCATCTGCTCGCCCGCCTCGAGGATCAGACGCCCCTTCTCGATTTCAGCCCGGCTACTCGCTTCCGACAGGCGGACGAGTTCTTCCATCAGCTCGCTCTTCACTCCGAGTCCGATCGCCCCTGAAAGGTCGCGGCGCGCTGTAACCGGATCCATCCGCTGGACGACATGCAGCAGCTCGACCGGCAAGCCGAGCCGCTGCGCGGCCCATCCGGCATAGCCGCAAACGCTTGCAGCATAGGCGGAGGCGTCGATCGCGGCGAGGACGTGTTCCATCATGGGCTCTTTCATCAATGCGACGCCGCCTGCGCCGAAGCGTCCGGCATGTCGTGCATGGCATAAAGCTCGATCATCGCTGCGCTTTCTGGATTGAGGCCGACAACTTCGACCGCGGTTCCTTCGCGGCGGAACTTGAGGATCGCCTTGTCGAGCGTGCCGACCGCCGAAATGTCCCAGAAATGCGCATCCGAGACGTCGATCACCGCCCGGTCGATCACCTCGCGATAGTCGAAGGCGGCGACGAAATTATCGGCCGAGGCGAAGAACACCTGTCCCGCTATAAGGTAGGTGCGCGTGCGGCCGTCGGCCGAAAGCTCGCTGGTGACGGTGAACAGCCGCTTGACCTTGCCGGCGAAGAACAGGCCCGAAAGGATCACGCCCGCTGCCACGCCCCGCGCCAGGTCGTGCGTCCACACGACCACGGCCACGGTGACGATCATCACCACCGAGGATTGCCAGGGATGATGGCGGATGTCGCGGATCGAGCGCCACGAGAATGTGCCGATCGAGACCATGATCATCACCGCCACCAACGCTGCCATCGGAATGATCGCGACCAGCGGCCCGAGCACCAGCAGCAGGAACAGCAGGAAAACGCCGGCAGTGAAAGTCGAGAGCCGCGTCTCGCCGCCCGATTTCACGTTGATCACCGATTGCCCGATCATCGCGCAGCCGCCCATGCCGCCAAAGAAGCCGGTCACGAAATTGGCAATGCCCTGACCCTTCATCTCGCGCTGCTTGTCTGAAGGGGTGTCGGTGAGATCGTCGACGATCTGCGCGGTGAGCATCGATTCGAGCAGGCCAACCGCCGCCATCGTCGCCGAGAAGGGCAGGATGATCCGCAGCGTCTCCAGCGTGAAGGGGACATCGGGAATGAGGAAGCTGGGAAGCGAATTCGGCAATTCGCCCATATCGCCCACGCTGCGCACGTCGAGTCCGGCATAGTAAGCGAGCGCTGTCAGCAGCGCGATCGCGACGAGCGGCGAGGGCACCGCGCGGGTCAATCGCGGGAACAGGTAGATGATCGCAAGCCCCCCCGCGACAAGCGCATATGTGAGCATCGGCACGCCGATCAATTCGGGCAATTGCGCAATGAAGATCAGGATGGCGAGCGCGTTGACGAAGCCGGTGATCACCGAGCGGGAGACATATTGCATCAGCAGATGCATTCGCAGGAAGCCCGCAATGCCCTGGAAGACGCCCATCAGGATGGTCGCGGCGAAGAGATAGTCGACCCCGTGGTCGCGCACCAGCGGCCCCACCAACACCGCGATCGCGGCGGTCGCGGCGGAAATCATCCCGGGGCGTCCGCCTACAGCCGCGATGATGACCGCAATCGAAAACGAGGCATAAAGCCCCACCCGCGGATCGACCCCGGCGATGATCGAAAAACCGATCGCTTCCGGAATCAGCGCCAACGCAACGACGATTCCGGCAAGCAAGTCGCGCCGGGGATTGGACAGCCACTCGCGCCTGAGCGCGGCAAGATCGAACATGCGAAGAACCTGATTGCACGTCGCAAGACCGGCGAAAGCGCTCGCTGCACCAGGAGTGCAGAGCGATCGCGAGGAGTGGCGCGGGGCCGGTCTGGAGGTTGTCCCGGGGATAGGCGCCGGGCCGAGCCACCCGGCCAGGGCCGGGTCCGATGAAGGCCCCAGCCCTTAGCCCCGATACGTCCTTGCTGCAAGTGCGAAGGCCAATCTTGGGACCCTTTCAGGATAGGCAAAGCCTAGGCTCATGGCCGATGGGCGTCTGATGAACGGCAAGAAAGACGCTCGGTTCGCAATCGACGCGCGGCTGCGGGCGGTTGCATCCTCACCGTTCGATCACATCGCCCGACATCGGCGCAAGCTTGGCGAGAAGACGGTTCTGCGCGGCAAATGGCACGCCAGCGCCGCGCATCGCGGCCTGGAGGTTCTCGACCAGCGCGTTCATGTCGGTCTTGGTCACGCCCATACCTTCATGCGAGCTGCGCATGTCGCGCCCGGTGTAATCGCAGCCTGCGCCGAGCAGGAAGCAGAACTGTTCGCCCAGCACGCGCTTCAGCCGCACCATGTCGTGCGCCTCGAAGATCGCGGCGATGCGAGGGTCAGCGGCGGAAAGATCAACGGTGCGCGCAGCGATCCTGAAAATCCCCTCGCGCCCGCCGAAATCCGCCGCCAGCCGGGCGCTGTCATAGGGCGCTGCACCGGCATTGGCGTTGGATTGTTCGTATGGCTCGACCGGCAGCTCGCCTGTCACGCGATCGCGTTCCTGCACCTCGACGCCGAATTCGGCGTCCCAGTCTATATCCTCGGCGGGGGCCTGTTGCAGCAACATGAGGGCGGCGGCGGTGATGGTGGCGACAGGCGGCATGGGCAGGCTTTCGAGAAAGGCGTTCAGAACGCGACTTGCGCGGAGATGAAGGCACCGCGCTGGTCAGGGAAGGTGGCGATCGAGCCGAGATCGACATAGGCCGCGCTCAGCGTCAGGTGGTCGGTCAAGGCATAGGCGGCGAAGAGGTCCATCCAGTCGTCCTCGCCAAGGCCAAGATTATCGGGCTTGGAGCGGTATTCCGCGCCGATCACCGCGCGGCGGGAAAGCTGATAGCCAAGCGAGCCCTCAAATTGCAGATCGTGATTTTGGCCCGCCGAACCAAAGCCGAGCAGGCCGAGCTGATTGGCCTCGGTGATCCGCAAGGTGGCATTGACCAGCAGGCTGCGCGCCAGCAGCAGCTTGGTCGCGCTGATCGTGTAGTCCGTCCCCTCGGCATCGGCTGCGCCCAGCGCGCGCACCAGCGCCCCGTCGCGGCTGCGCTTGTGCTCGATCCCGATCGCGATCTGCGGCAGCCATGTCTCGCCATAGACGATATCGCCTGCCACCCTGAGCTTGGCGCCGAACGTGTCGAGATTGAATGTGTAGCCCTGACCGATGCCGAGCGCGGCCCCGGCATCGCGGGTGTCGAAATCGGCGCGCGCGACGCTCAGCTCCAGCCGATCGCCAAAACCGAGCGCAACGCCGTAGGACCGCCAGCCGTAATCCGGCAACTCGATCGCGGTCGCATGAGCCGAAGCCCCGATGCCGCCCGACATCTGGCGCCCGCCGATCGTCGCCCAGCGCGCGATCCCGCCGCCCGAAGAGCCTTCGAGCGTCGAGATGCCGTTGGTGAGGAGCAGCTTACCGCCATCGAACAGGCGCACCTCGCCGAGCCCGAGGCCGCGCGCACCAAGCGCGTTCGCATTGCGGTTAACCGGCTCTGCCGCTCGCTCGGCGGGTGCTGGATCGAGGGCAATGGGATCGGCGGGGATCGCGGGCAGCGGCGCGGCGGCGTTCTCGAGCACCGGGACGAAGTCGATCCTCGGCGTCTCTGCTAGCGAGACAGCGGCGGCCCCGCTTGCCGCGATCAGGCTGGATAGGGCGACGAACATCGCGCCCTCGTTAGCCGCATCAGGGTAAACAGCGCCTAAACCACGAGGCGAACAAATCTTAAGGTGTCCGCTTTATCCGGCCAGACCATCTATGCAAAGCTTCCGATTTCCCGTTCTGTTTTCGGCGCTTGGCGCTGCCTGCCTCGCCGCCATCGCCGGCGCTCAGGTCGCCTCTGCTGCGGCCATGTCCACCTTGCGCGTGCAGGTGGTCGACGCGAGGGGCCTGCCGGTGCGCGATGCGGTCGTCGAGCTGCGCAGCGACAAGGCCGCACCCGGCCCGATCCGCTTCCCCTGGAAGATGGGCATGGCGCAAAGGAACCTGCAATTCACACCCGGCACGTTGATCGTCGCCCGGGGCAGCACGGTCGCCTTCCCCAATCTCGATAGGGTGCGCCATTCGATCTACAGCTTTTCCAGGCCCGCGCGCTTCGAAATCGAGCTTTATGGCCGCGACCAAACCCGCACCCACACCTTCGAGGTCGTGGGCAGCGTGAAACTGGGATGCAACATCCATGACCAGATGCGCGGCTATATCCGCGTCACCGACACGCCTTATGCGGCCAAGACCGATCACAACGGCTATGCAACGCTCGAAGGGATGCCGGCGGGCGGCGCCAGCCTCACAGTCTGGCACCCGATGCTCCGCGCACCGGGCAACGAAAGAAATTCGACGATCACTATCAGCGGCAGTGCGCAGGTGCACCGGCTCAAGGTATCGATGCGGTGAGCGAGGTGGGGCTTAATGAAGGTCGTGTGCGCAAAGCGTTAGCGCGCGTCGCGGCGGTGCGCCTCGGTTCTTTCAGCACGCGGATCGCGCTGCTTTATGCGGGGCTGTTCGCGCTCGTGCTGGGGCTGGTCGTGTCGCTGGCTGCCGGCGGGCTGGAGCGCTTCGCCGAGGCGGGTGCGGCGCGCGATCTCGAGGCCAACGCCCGCGTGTTCGACGAAATCCTTGCCGCCCGCTCGAGGCAGATGGGCGAACAGGCGGGGGTTCTGGCGCGAGATTTCGGTTTTCGCGAGGCGGTGGCAACGGGCGACGCGCAGACCATCGCCAGCGCGCTTGAAAGCCTCGAGGCGCGGGTAAACAGCGACATGGCTTTCGTGCTGACCCTGGAAGGCGAAGTGCTGGCCGCCAATGCCAGGGGCATCCCGGCGCCCGAGAGCCTGTGGTCGCGGCTTGATGCCGGCGACACTCGCGGGATCATCGGCTCGACCAAGGGTCTCGCGCTTGCCGCCGCCGCGCCGATCGAGGCGCCTGATCTGATCGGCTGGCTGGTGATCGCGCAGCCGCTGGACCGGGCCGAGCTCGACAGGCTCGTCGAACTTGCTCCGATCGCCCTTGAGGCCCGGGTGGTGGATGGCACCAAGCAGCGCGGCCGGCTCGGCGACACGCCGCCGGGCGCGGTGTTCGAGCGCGAGGCCGAAGGCGAGCGCTTCCTTTATCATGTCTCGGACCTTGCGGTGCTTCAGGACGGCGTTGCTCCGCAGCTGATCCTGCGCCATTCGCTGGCCCAGTCGCTTGCGGCCTATGCGAGCCTGAAGAGCCTGCTCATCCTGCTGGCGGCCGGCGGCATCGCTTTGGTGCTCGCTCTAAGCTGGAAGGTCGCACGCTCGGTGACCGAGCCCCTCAAGCAGCTTGACGAAGCGACCCGTCTGATCGGCGAAGGGCGCGATGTCAGTCTGACGGTCAAGACCGACGACGAGATCGGGCGGCTGGCGGGCAGCTTCAATGCGATGGTCGCCGCGATCGAGGAACGCGAACGCCAGATCATCCATGTCGGCCTGCATGACGGGCTTACCGGCCTGCCTAACCGCAAGCTGTTCACCGAGCAGCTCGCCAGCACGCTCGCGCGGCGCAAGGCGGATGAGCGGCTGATGGTGGCCTATATCGATCTGGACGACTTCAAGATGGTCAACGACACTTTGGGCCACCCGGCGGGCGATGCGTTGCTTCGCCTTGTGGCGGATCGCTTGCGCGAGGATCTGCCGGATGCCCTGATCGCGCGACTGGGAGGTGACGAGTTTGCCGTCCTGATCGACGGGATCGACGACAAGGCCAGCCTCGGCAGTATCGCCGACGGCCTCCAGCGCAGCTTCGAGCGTCCGCTGATGATCGAGGGCCAAGTTGCCTCATGCGGGGCGAGCATCGGCATCGCCATGGCCCCGGTGGATGGCGAGGACGGCATCACGCTGATGAAGAATGCCGACCTCGCGCTTTACCGTGCCAAGCACGAGGGAAAGTCGACCTACCACTTCTTCGAGCCCGCGCTCGACGATGCGGCCCGCCAGCGCCGCCAGCTCGAGATCGACCTGCGTGCCGCGATCAAGGAGGGCGGCTTCGAACTGAATTTCCAGCCGCTCTATAGCCTCGCCAAGCGGCGGCTGACCGGCTTCGAGGCGCTGATCCGCTGGAATCATCCCACCCGCGGGACGGTCAACCCTGCAGAATTCATTGCCTTGGCAGAGGAGACAGGGCTCATCATTCCGATCGGCGAATGGGTGCTGCGTGAAGCCTGTCACCACGCCAGCACGTGGCCTGACGATGTCTCGGTTGCAGTCAATGTCTCGCCCAAGCAATTCAGCGCCAGTGGAATTGCCGGGACCGTTCTCTCGGCGCTCTCGTCGAGCGGCCTCGCGCCTCACCGGCTGGAGCTGGAGATCACCGAGAGCATCTTCATCGCCGACGTCGATGCCACGCTGTCGACGCTGCATTCGCTGCGCAATCTCGGGATCAGGATCGCCCTCGACGATTTCGGGACGGGCTACTCATCCTTGAGCTATCTGCGCTCCTTCCCCTTCGACAAGGTCAAGATCGACAAGAGCTTCGTCGAGGATCTCGGGACCACCCGCAACGGCCATGCTGTCATCCGCGCGATCACGACGCTGGCGGCCGCGCTGGGAATGGAGACGCTGGCGGAAGGTGTGGAAGATGTCTCGCAATTCGAGGTGCTCGAACGCGAGGGCTGCCAGAATATCCAGGGCTACCTCTTCTCAAGGCCCGTCGCGGCCGAGGCGGTGGCTGGCCTGCTGCGCGATGGAGCCGGATACCAGCGCGAGCTGAACGCCTGACGTCCATCAAGGAGCCATGCCGGGCGGGCAAAGCCGATCAGCATGAGCTTATCCCCATCGCGAGGAGGCGGGATCAGTTGCGCCGCAACGGCCTGCCCATGCAGTTCCGCCATCACCGCGATCGGTGTAGACAGGCTTTCGCAGCAAGGGCCGGTGCAGGAAATGGGCCTTGCGCCGGCGCCCGGCGGGGCCATTGGCGGTTTCGCAGGCGTTGCCGAGGCGCCCGCGCTGGCGCTTGGGGCGGCTTGAGGGAGAACGCGCATGGGGCGACGCAGGCTTGGGATCGAAATCGAGACGCGGGCGCTGCTTCGTCCGTTCAGCATCTCGCGCGGCGTGCGCACCGAGGTCGCGATCGTGCGGGTGCGGCTGTCGCAGGATGGCTGCGAGGGGCGGGGGGCGGCGACCGGCGTGACCTATCGCGGCGAGAGCGTCGAGACGATGCTGCGCGAGATCGAGAACCGGCGCAGCCTCATCGAACAGGGCGCCGGGCGCGAAGAGATCAATGCGTTGCTGCCCGCCGGCGGAGCGCGCGCGGCGCTCGATGCGGCGCTGTGGGAGCTCGAGGCGGCGCTTGCCGGGACGAGCGTGGCCGATCTCTTGGGCATCTCGCCGCGCCCGCTCGCGAGCGCCTTCACCATCGTGCTCGACGATCCGGCGGCGATGGCTGAACAGGCGCAAACCGAGGCGTGGCGGCCCTTGCTCAAGGTCAAGCTCGGCCTTGATGACGGGCGCGAGGCGGAGCGCATTCGCGCCGTGCGGCAGGCCGCGCCAGACGCCGCGCTGGTGGCCGATGCCAATGCCGGCTGGTCGCCCGAGACGCTCGGCGCGATGCTCCCGTTGCTCGAGGAATGCGCCTACCGCCTGATCGAGCAGCCGCTGCCGATCGGGTCCGAAGCCCTGCT
Organism: Erythrobacter sp.; assembly: GCA_036350735.1. GTDB lineage: Bacteria > Pseudomonadota > Alphaproteobacteria > Sphingomonadales > Sphingomonadaceae > Erythrobacter. Next base: position 39,002 of record JAZBNR010000068.1, on the reverse strand, counting down.
TCCCCTTGCGACCGCCCCGCTCCATCTGTGTCTCGACGAGAGCTTCGACACCAGCGCCGATCTCGACCGGCTCCCCGGCGGCGTCACGCATGTCAACATCAAGCTGGACAAATGCGGCGGGCTGACCGAAGCGCTCACCATCCGCGATCGCGCCGAGGCGCTCGGTCTTGGCATCTTCGTCGGGTGCATGGTCGGTCCGAGCGAGGCGATCGCGCCGGCTCATCTGCTGGCGCAGCGGGCGGATTATGTCGATCTCGATGGGCCGTTCTGGGTCGAGGGCGAGGCGGACAAGGCGAGGCTCAACAAGGGCGGGCTGATGCTGCCGATTGCGCCCGAAGTGTGGGGAAGGGGCGAGCGTGATGCGTGATATCAGGGGGCCGTATCTGCTCTTTCTCGGCGATGCGACCCGCGAATACGGCGCCAAGACCGCCGAGGGCATTCTCCACTGGCGGCCCGAGCTCACCACCGGCCAGTTCCGCCTGCCGACATGCGAGATCGACCTCGGGATTGCCGACATGGACTTCTCCGCCGCGCACGCAGCAGGCGCGCGCACGGTGGTGCTGGGGGTCGCGGCGCGGGGCGGGCGGCTGCCCGATCACTGGGTGCCGCATCTCGAGGCAGCGCTCAAGGCGGGTCTCGACATCGCCAGCGGCCAGCACCGCCGCCTCTCGGACATTCCCTCGCTGGTCGCGCTGGCCGCCGAGCATGGCCGCCAGCTCCACGATGTGCGCCATTGGCCGGGCGGCGAGATGCCGCTGGGCACTGGCGCGCGGCGAAGCGGGCGGCGCGTGCTCGCGATCGGGACCGATTGCGCGGTCGGCAAGAAGTTCACCGCACTTGCACTCCACAAGGCTCTCGCCGGGCGCGGCATCCCCGCCACCTTTCGCGCGACGGGGCAGACCGGCGTGCTGATCTCGGGGGCGGGCGTAGCACTCGATGCGATCCCGGGCGATTTCATCTCAGGGATAGCCGAGGCGCTCTCGCCTGCGGGCGCGCCCGATCATTGGGATGTGATCGAGGGGCAGGCCACCGTGCTTCACCCGACCTTTGCGGCTGTGACGATGGGCCTCATCCATGGCTCGCAGCCCGATGCGATGGTGCTGTGTCATGAGGCCGGGCGGACCACGGTGCGGGGGCTTCCCGACCGCGCGCTGCCGAGTATTGCCGAGACGATCGCGGCGCACATCGCCTGTGCCAGGCTCAACCATCCCGATCCCAAGGTGATCGCGATCAGCCTCAACACCGCCCGGCTCGACGAGGCGGCTGCGCGCGAGGCGATCGCCCGGATCGCCGACGAGCACGGCCTGCCAACCACCGATCCGGTCCGCTTCGGGGCCGATATGCTGGCAGAAGCAGTCACGGCGCTCGACTGACTGGCTCAAGTGACGCAAGCGACTGATCGCTCGTCTCGCAGCGCGGGTTATGTCCGTTCTCGGATCGCTTCAAGCGAGCCTACCGTGCACCTTTCATAGATGATCGGACCAGTGTGCAAGCAACTCGTCTGCGGACCTGTCGGCGAGCGCCATCAGGGTGAAGGTGGGGCTGGTGCCGGCGGTGACGGGAAACAGACCGGACCCGGTGACGAAGAGATTGCGGATACCATGGATGCGGCCAAACGGGTCGGTCACGGAAGACGAGGGGTCGCGGCCCATGGGTGTGCCACCTGCGGGGTGTCCGCCGCCGAGCGCACCGCCCCAGGCTTCGCGGGCACCGGCCTCCTGCATGATCCTCTCGCCTTCGGCCGCAACATGACGCTGCAAAGCGAGCGTCTCGGGATCATGGGCGTGCACGATCCGGGCGAGCGGCACGCCGAACCTGTCGCGCCGCGTATCCAGCTCGATCCGGTTTGCCGGGTCGGGCAGTTGCTCGGCCATCCCGACCATGCTCGCCAGATGCTGGCTGGCCCCTTGCACGAAGTCGTGGAGCGCAGATCCGAACAGGAGGGGCCGGGTGGCGGCAATCCCGAAGATGTCGTTGGGCTTCAGGCTGGGGCCGATCTGCCATTGGTAGCCGCCAAAGGGCCGGTTGCGCCCGTCGCCCGGCACCGCGCGGTGCATGAGCTGACCTGCTGACACGCCGAGATGGTTCTCCATCGGAGCCTCGAAGAGGCCTGCCGCCTGAGCAACCGCATCCACCATCAGGCCCCGGCCCACCAGCCCGCGCGCATTGCCCGCGCCTTCGGGCCATTCAGAACCCGCAGACGCCAGCAGCAGGCGCGGCGTCTGGATCGCAGAGATCGCAAGGATCACGACCGAGGCCCGCTGCACATGCTCATTGCCCTCGCTGTCTGCCCAAACGACACCGGCCGCACGATCGGATCCATCGGGGAGAATGCGCAGCACGGTTGCGCGCGCACGGATGTCCGCCCCGGCCGCCCTTGCCTCGGCCAGATGGGTCACAAGCGGGTTTGCAAGCGATCCGATAGGACACCCGGCATCGCACCAACCATCATACTGGCACGGTGACCTGTTTTTGAAGGGCTCCGTAAGGATCGCGGCGGGCAGCGGAGCCACTGGCAGCCCGAGCGCCTCGAAACCTTGGCGCAGTTGCTCGCCCTGAGCAAAGGTCGGCATGGGCTTTAGCGGATAGGGAGCACCCGGCGGGCGCCACGGTTCGGCCTCGGCATCGCCGGACACGCCCACATCGGCTTGGACCTTGTCATACCAGGGGGCAAGAGTGTCAGCGTCGAAGGGCCAATCCTTACCCTTGCCGAACCGGCTGCGCATCCGGTGGGCGACCTCGGGCAGGCGTGGCCAGGTGGCGTAGTGGTGGAGGGCCGCACCGCCCAGACCCCAGCCGGTGTTGAGATTGTGCGCAAAGCTTGGCGGGCGATTGGCATGGACCACAGGCGGCCCGCCCCATTTGAGCCGGCGTGCCCAGATCTGGGAGCTGGTCAGGTCCGACAATTCCCAGGCGGGGCCGGCTTCGAGAACCACCACCTTGCGTCCGGCCCGGGCCAGCCGCGCGGCGAACAGGCTGCCAGCGGCTCCTGCGCCGACAATGACCGCGTCGACCTCTTCTGCGGCAGCCTTGCCCGCGCTCACCATTCCCGCTCTGGCTCGAGATGCGCCATCACCGGAAGCCCGAGCTTCTCGAGGCCCTCCCGCGTGCCGTAGACCACATCCACCGCATCCGAGCGGACCGTGAATGTGAAGAAGGGGGCGGGCGGTCCCTGCCAGCCCTCGGGCTGAGCCTTGATGATCTCGCCCACGATTGCGGTCGCCTGGTCTTCGTTCAGAGCGGCGAAGCGCTCGCCGAACCGTGCCCCTGCCAAGCCATCGAGGGCGGCGAGCCCGGCCTTGTAGAAATCGGCATAGGGCGGCGGCACGTCGAGATAGCGCAGCATCAACAGGCAGTCTTCCGGGGGGACCGACACATGATGGTCGACGAAATGCGCGACACCCGAGATCATCGCTCCGGGCAACAGCACGTCCGCAAAACGCTCGAGCGTTCGCGCTTCGGTTTCGGAAAGCGATTGCAGCGGCACCTTGCGCGCCCTCGCCTGCTCTGGTGTCATCAGTTCGGTGCAGCCGCCAAGCAGAAAGGGGAGAAGGCCGAGCCCAGTGGCGGATCCTGCAAGCAGTGCTCTACGGCTGGTGTCCATCAATCCACCTTGTGCGGCGCAGGTCTTGCGGGCAATTAGCCAATTTGAACCTCGGCATCTCTTTTTCTTATGGCCTGCGCAGGCCAGCCCTTCGCTAGGATCGAAAAAGTGCCGCGCCTTCATGACCCTTATGACGTTGCCATTGTCGGTGCCGGGGCAGCCGCAGCGCTGTTTGCCGCGCGCCTCGCGCAAGCCGGGCGATCGGTCGTGATGCTCGAGGCTGGGCCCGGATGGCAGCTGGCTGATTTGACCAGTTCGCAGATCTGGGCGCGCCGGCTCAAATGGGGCGGGCCGCCGGTCGAACAATCCGGCCCGGACCGGGTGGGGCACAATTTCGCCACCGGCTGGGGCACAGGGGGCGCTGCCATTCACCATTATGGCTTCTGGCCGCGTCTGCGCCCACCGGACTTTCGACTTCGCAGTGAGACGGGCGAGGGCCAGGACTGGCCGATCGACTACACCGATCTCGCCCCGCATTATGACAGGGTGCAGGCCGAGGTCGGCATTTCGGGCGATGCGGAAACAGAGCCGAAACGGCCGCCGGGCGCGCCCTATCCCATGCCGCCGCTCAAGACCTTCGCCCAGGCAGCCCAGCTGCGCCGGGGGTTCGAGGCGCTGGGAATGAGTGTGGGGCCGGCCCCGCTCGCGATCACGTCCTCCCCATTCGCAGACCGGCCGCCGTGCCAGTATGATGGATGGTGCGACGCGGGCTGCCCGATCGGCGCGCTCGCCAATCCGCAGTCCACCTATCTCCCCCTTGCGCTGGCCGCCGGAGCCGAGGTGCGCAATCGCGCCATGGTCGTGAGGGTGGAGCGTGGCGCCAACGGCCCGGCGCTGCACTATCGCGATGCCGCGGGCCAAGCGCATGTTCAGCCAGCCCGGCGTGTGGTGCTGGCCGGCGCGCCGGTGCAGAATGCCCGCCTTCTGCTGGCGTCGGAAGATCATGGGCTGGGCAACAGCTCGGGGCAGCTTGGCCGCGGCTTCGCAGCGCATCTGCTGGCGAACGGGCATGCCTTGTTCGATGAGCCGACCGAATGCCATCTGGGGGTTACTGCCGGGTCGCAAATCAGCCTTGACGACTATCCCAAGCAGCGCGCCGACGGGCCGACGGGAAGCATCGCATGGGGCATCGCGCCCGCGATGAAACCGAACGACCTGATCGGCCTTGCGAACACAAGGGCAGATCTGTTCGGCTCGGCTCTCCACTCCTTCCTTGCGCGAGCCGCCCGGCATCTGGCTTCGGTCAACGGCATCCTCGAGACCATCCCCGATCCAGATAACCGGATCGAACTGGGCTCATCGCGTGATGTGCACGGCATGCCTTCGGCTCGCCTGGTCTATCGCATTCCCGATCAGGCCAAGCGCCTGTGGGCCCTTGCGAATGACCGGGCGCTCGATGTCTTGAAGGCGGCCGGGGCGCAAGATGCCTGGACCGTGCCTGCGATGGCCCACGCCCATCTCTCCGGCGGGACGATCATGGGCCGGGACCCGAAAACGTCCGTCGCAGACGACATGGGCCGTCTGCACGATGCCCCGGAAATCCGCGTCGCAGGCGCAGGCTTGTTCCCCTCCATCGGCGCGCTCAGCCCGACCTTCACCATCCTGGCGCTGGCGGACCGGTCAGCGCGCGCGCTGCTCGAGGAGTTCTGAGCCGCTTCGCGCGCCTTGCGCCAGGGCGCGATAAAGGAACGGGGTCGTCCCCCTTATGCGCTGCCGAATCAGCGCTTGGACGCTCTTTGGGCAAGGACTGTTGCGGGGCGCTCCTTGCCCAATTCCAACCTTTCTCGAAGCGACCCGGCTCAGCCATTCGTCTTTCGCGGGCGTTCGCTTGGTCCTCGGGGGGTGTGCGGCGCATCGCGGGCTGCTTCGAGATAGGCGAGCGCCAGGCGCTTTGCTTCATTGACGAGCAAAGCGGGATCGGGAGCCGCCGCGGCGTGACGCAGGATATGGCCGACTGCGAGCAGCACGGCGAGCGCGGTCGCCTCGGGGGTTTTGACCGGCGGATCGAACCTTCTCAGAAGCGCGGCGGTGAGCGATGAGGCCAGCGGAGCGCGGGCGTTGTTCCTTGCCGTGCTTGGTGAGGCATTGAACGGGCCGGACGCGCTGGACTGGTTACAGACCAACGATGCGCGGTTGGAATGTGCGCTGGCGGGCGTGGAGCCGGAATTCATCATGCGCAAGATGCGCGAAAGGCTGCCGCAGGCTCAGCGCACTGGGCAATGGTGGGCAGGTGCGCAATTCTGTTGCAGATGTGCAGACCTTTAATCTATCTGCGAGATCAGAGGGACATGGAAACTACGTCGATCATCGGTGCATTCAGTGCACAGCAAGCCGAGCGGCTGAGTGGTGTAACCCTTGGACAGCTTCGTTCATGGCACGCCCACGGGTTTCTTCCTGCTTCGTATGCGGACCCGCAGTCCAGCGCGGCTTTTAGCAGAATTTACTCGTTCAAGGATATCGTGACACTGCGTATCCTCAATCAGCTGCGCAATGTGCATAACGTGAGCCTTCAAGAATTGCGTAGAGTTGCCGAGGCGCTTGCTGAGCACGGTGACGATCGCTGGACGAAACTCAAACTTTATGTCCACAACCGGCGCGTAGTCGTCAAAGAGCCAAGGACAGACCGCAAACGCGAAATCACCACTAATCAGTATGTGGTGCCAATTCCGGTTGAGATCGAAGTGACGAGCGCCCGAGAAGCTGTGGCTGACCTCAATTCTGCTAGACACGTTGGCCAAGTCGCCAAGACTCGCTTCATAAACCGGAGCGCTAAAGTGATTGCTGGCACCCGAATACCAATCGCCGTGATTGGGCAGTTTGCGGATGCGGGATATTCTGAAGCGGAGATCGCTGCTGAATATCCAACTCTAACCGCTCAGGACATCCGGGCGGCACTGGAAGCTAGGGCGGCCTAGAAGTTGAATGTCATTGGTTGCGTCTTCTTTCCTTACAGACGAGGACGTGCCAGACTCTGTTGGAAAAGTTTTAATCGCAGCAGGGCACGGTGTCGTAAGGGTGCGGGACGCAATGCTGCTTGGCTCGCCAGACAAGGTCGTGGCGGCTGCGGCCAGAGAAAACGACCATATTTTGATTACCCACAATTATCGCGACTTCCGCAAGGAAGTGCGGGAGCACCTGGAATCGACAAACCGTAAGGTTGATACGCTAAGGCGCATCGAATTGGAGTGTAATCAGCCGCTCGCGGCCTCACGGATCGAGCAAGAGCTTCCGATAATTGAGATAGAATTGGCGCGCCCACGGAAGGTGGGTGATCCGGGTGTTCGCATTTCCATCACGAACATAGGAATTCGCATCGCGCGAGCTTGAATTCGGATGGGTGTGGTAAAGGCCGACAATCAGCTTGGAGGGCGGAGAATGAAAGACTTTTTCCTTAAAGCGCTATTGGTCGATGTAAGCATTATTTGGAGCCAGCGGGGTGAATCTGTTCCATTAATGTAGATTATTTCTGAATCAGTTTGGTTTGGTGCGACTTCCCAGTGGAGCTTGATCGTATTCGACCACTCGGAAAACCTAGGCTGCTCCATCAACTCCCAAGGCTTATCTGGCAATACGCGCCTTGAAATGGGGCTCTTGCCTCGGATCGACTCGATCGTAAGGTACTCGTCGATCCTATTCACGATTGTCACGGTACAAGAGTGCCCTTGCTCATGTGCGGCCCAATCTGCCTTTATGGACGGTTTTGCCGCTTCATAGCGCTGATGGCGCGCATCGATGATCGCCCATAGGCTCAGACCAATGGCTGCAATAGTCCCGATCGTTTGAACCGCTTCAAGGAGAAAGTCGGGCGCGAAATAGTCCATGGTTCACTTTGATTCTGCGTAACCCAAACTGTAACCCAAGCCCACATTTTCGACATTCTCTGGCGTCTAAGTATTTGTTTTGTTGGTCGGGGAGACAGGATTCGAACCTGCGACCCTCTGCTCCCAAAGCAGATGCGCTACCAGGCTGCGCTACTCCCCGACATTCCAGCCCGGCGCCACGCGCCGCGCAGGCCTTCCTCGCGTCGCTCGTCCCGGTGGGCCCGGCAGGATTCGAACCCGCGACCTAGCCGTTATGAGCGGCCAGCTCTAACCGCTGAGCTACAGGCCCCGATATCTCACCCGGACGAAGCGCCGCCCTCACGGGCGGCACCGCGCGGCTCTACCCAAGAGCCAGCGCGCTTACAAGCGGCAACCGGAACGCGCCTAACTCGCCGCTGCGACAATTTCGGCTAGGCTCGCGCTTGCTATGCCGCGCGCGGCAAGATGGGCGTAAACCCGGCGCAACCAGTCGTAGAGCGCGGCGACATCGTTCTCGCTTCTCACGTAAGGCGTGCAGCCGGGCCGGAGCGAGGGCGAGTGGAACGAGATCACCAGCACCGGCAGGCGATCGGCGAGCGCCTGGTCGATCCCGCGCATCGCCTCGCTCGGCGTCACACCTTCCGGAGTGAGCGCAATGCGCTCGAGCAGGCGAAAGCGCGAGAACGCTGCGAAGAAATTGGGGATGAAGCGCTGCATGCGCTGCACCCGCTGCCCGTGTCCGCGCAGCACGCCGCGATAGACCGAAGTGACCGGCAACTCGAGCAGTGTGCGCTCCTCGTCGAGCCAGTAGGGATGGGCCGGAAAACGGGAGAAATCGGGCCCGCCCGAAAGGCTGTAATCGAACAGGCTGCGAACCGAGCTGTCCACCGCGATCCCGCCCTCGCGCAGCATCGCGGCGGTGTTCGGACCGAGCCCGTATCGCCCGGCGCGATAGGCGAGGGGGGCACAGCCGAGGGCCTCTTCCACCCGCTTGCGCAGCGCCAGGAGCTTGGCGCGTTCGAGCTCTGGCGGCAAATTTCCCGCGAAGGAATTGCGCTCGTTCAGCTCCTCCTCGAACGGAGGGTTGACCCAGGCGTGAAGCTGCGTGCCGATTTCGGCCACGCCGCGCCGCGCCGCATCGCCGAGTATCTCGGCAGCGCGCGCATCCTCGGCGACGGGCCAATCCACCATGTAAACCGGGCGCGCACCGATCCCTTCGCAAAAGCTCTGGAACCGGGCGAGCTCCTCGACATGCCCGAGCGTGTGCCCCTCGCGATGGAACGGGGCGCTCCAGTCGAACTCCTCCTCGACATCGACCGTAAGCAGCACCCGCGTGCCAAAATCGGCGGGAAATCGGGCGCGGGCAGATGGCGCGGGAGGTCTGAGAGCGGACGTCGGAGCGGGCGCACGATCAGAGGGAAAGGGCTCGGTCATGCAAAAGCGCGGCCCGGCGGGGCATCCGATCGGCACATCCCCCTCATCATCGCCCCACCCGCTCGTCTTCCGTGTGAACCCGGCGCCTCGAAACGCCCGTTTGCTCCTGCGTCTCGCTCAAGCGCTATTGGCCTCGCCGCGCGCGGTCAAGGCCATGGCGCTGGCCAGCGGCAGGCGCAGGAGCAAGCCCTCCTCGGTGGTCGTCAGATCGCCGGTCACCGCGCGCGCCTCGGCGCGGGCCAGCCGGAGGGCGAACCCGGCGCCGAACAGGCCGGCATTGATCGCGCTCCCGACAGGTTTGGCCTCGGCGGTGAAGACATCATCCACGCCCAGCAATTGCGCGGGAAGCTCGACCGCGAGGCGAGCCTCTGCCGGGCCGGAGGAGAGCCGCGCGTGCAGGATCTCGCCCGCCGCACAGCCGCCGCCCAGCGTTGCCAGCAAGCGCCAGATCATGAGCTCTGCCTCGTCGTGATCGAGCGCGGCGATGATCGGCTCGTCTGCGTCCACCGCCAGCTCGATCCCGGCCATGCGCGGCCCGAGCACCTGTGCGAGCTGGCCGAGGGTGCGTCGCACCACAGCGGGTAGATCGGTCTCGCCTGCGCTGACCGTCGCGAGGCCGATCTCCAGCCGGGCGAGCCGATCAAGCTCCTCGAAGCCGGCGAGGATGCGCGCAGCATCAGCCGCGATGTTTGCCGCGAGCGCTCGGTATTCGTGCGGGGCGTGGCCGAAGATCTCTTGCTGGATCACCTCGGCATAGCCCTGCACGGCGGTGATCGGGGTGCGCAGCTCGTGGAGCAGTTGCCGGATCCTGTCAGCCTCGCGCGCCTGCCGGCCGGTTTCCTCGCCGGCGGGATCGGGCATGCGACGGAACCGGCCGATATAACTGGTGAAGCTGCCATCGTCGGTGAAGGAGGGCTGGGCATCGACGATCCATTCGCCCGCGATCGCGGCAGCGCCCCGCAGTTCGATCCGGGCGCCGCGAATCGGCTGGCGGTGCGCGAAGGCGCGCTCTAGCTCGGAACGCTCTCCCCGATCGCCGAGCGTCGGCGGGGTCACGAGCCGGGTGCCGATCACCATCGCGGCGACTGCGGGATCCGCCCATTCGATCCGCCCCCCGGCATCCGCCGCGAAGCCGAAGGCGTTGGCGCGCGTATCGCGCAGCAGGTGTTCCTCGCCGAGCGGCAGGCGCGGCGATCGCTCCGCATCGAGCGAGGGCGCCTCACGGGTGCGGCGGAACTGGGCGATCCGCTCGACCAGCGCGGAGATCTCGCTGCGGCCGGTTTCGATCGGATCGGGCACTGAGAATTCCGGCTCATGGCTCGCGACGCCGGATGCGGCGGGCACCGAGGAGAGCAGCCCTGCATCCTGTTCGGCCTCGATCAGGCCTTCGCTCACCTCGTAGGCATCGAGCGGGAGCGCAGATGGTTCATGATCCGTCGGTGCCGCGCCCGGAGCGGGCAGCCCGCGATCGCGCACGCCCAGCCGATCGAGCAGCCACACCGCTTCGTCCGGTAGATCACCGCGCAAGCGCAGAAATCCGCGCGCGCGGATCGGCAGGCGCGGGATCAGCGCGGACCAGTCTTCTGCCGAGAGCTGTGCGCGCTGCAGTGCGGCAGCCGCGACCTCGGGCTCGAAATCGGCGAGATGCGCGGCGAGGTCCGCGCTGCGAAAGCGCCAGCTCGGCTCGCGGATGATCGCTGCGCGCTCGGCAGCGGGAATCGCCTTGGCGAGCGCATCCATCCGCAGCCAGGCCGAGGCGACGAGACTGTTCGAGCGCGAATTGTCGGGGCCGAACTTGCGGTTGCCCAGAATGTCGAGGAGCTGGCGAAACTGCGTTCGCCGCGCCGCCTCGCCGGTGCCCGGCTGCCGCAAAACCGTTGCGAGGCGGTCGTCGATGAACATGCCGTCTCCTTGTTCGGCGCTGCTCCGGGCCGGAGCAGCGGGCGGTGCGCGAGGTGTGCCGTGCTGTGCTGTGCAAGGTGGTGGATGCTTCCCCGGCCTTTCACAAGCCCCATCGGCCATGGAATTGTTTATCCATTTGCCGCAGCGGTTGCAGCCCGCACACGTCATGCGTTGCAAAGCGGGACAATTGCTGGCAGACCTAATAAAATTAGCGGATGACGCGCGCATGCGCGCTGCTTCTTGCCTCGTCTTGTCAATTCCGGGTCGGACCCTCGCCGCGCCCTTGCACCGGAGCTTTCGCCAAATGGCCAATCTCGATGACATCGACAGACGCCTGCTCAGTGAACTGCAGGCCGAGGGTCGAGTGACCAATGTCGAACTCGCCCAGCGTGTCGGGCTGACCGCGCCGCCTTGTCTCAGGCGCGTGCGCGGGCTTGAGGAGGAAGGCGTGATCCGCGGCTATCATGCCGATCTCGATCCCTCCAAGCTCGGCTTCGCGATCACGGTTTTTGCCATGGTGAGCCTCAAGAGCCAGGCCGAGGCATCCTTGCGCGAATTCGAGGAGCGGATGCGCGAGCTGCCCGAGGTGCGCGAGTGCCACATGCTCAACGGCGAGATCGACTTCATTCTCAAGATCGTGAGCAAGGACCTTCAAAGCTTTCAGGAATTCCTGACCGGCAAGCTCACGCCAGCCCCCAATGTCGATAGCGTCAAGACCTCGCTGACGATTCGCACTGCCAAGCACGAGCCGGGCGTTCCGCTGTGAGCGAAGCGGCTGCGCGACTTGCCCAGCCGCTTGAGGGTTCGTGCCTGTGCGGCGCCGTGGCGATCACGCTCGATCGGGTGGAGGCAGAGCTCGATGTGTGCCATTGCTCGATGTGTCAGAAATGGACGGGTTCGATGTATGCCGGGATCGCGGCGGAGCATGTGAGGGTGGCGGGCGAGGAGCACGTCGCTGTTTATCGCTCGAGCAATTGGGCCGAACGCGCCTTCTGCAAGACCTGCGGCTCCTCGCTGTGGTACCGGTTCGTGCCCACCGGCAACCGCACCTTCCTCGCCGGCCTTTTCGACCTTCCTGCCGGGGTCACGATCAAGCACCAGATCTTCATCGACGAGAAGCCTGACTGGTATGATCTTGCACAAGATAGCCCGATGAAGACCGGCGCCGAGATCATTGCCGAGGCCAAGGCGGCGGGCTTCACTTTCGATTGATCGGGCCGATTGAGCGGGCGCGCACGGCTCGGCCAGTCGCGCTTCGCACTCGCCTTGCCTGAGCGTTAATCCGGCAGACAGTTTCCCCCGACCAATTCGGCGAGCGGTTCAGATGAGCCGCTCCGCAGTGTATAACCCGTTCGCAAGAATGCAGTGGTATCCACCGCGGTGCGGCCGAAGGCAACCAGCAGGATAAGACGAAAGGAAGACCATGCACTTCGATATGCGCAGGATCACCAGTTTGACGGCCATTGCGGCGCTTGGCGCTCTCGCGCCGGTCGGCGTCATGGCGCAAGCAGCCGAGGATCCGCTGCTCACCACCGTCATCGGCGCGCCGCCGGCCGATCTCGAGGGGCTCGAGCAGGGTCCGGCAATCGAGGGCTTCATCTCGGCCAAGGACGGCGATGCGATGCGCGTCATCGCCGAGGATGGCTCGGCCACCGTGGTGCGTATCAGCCCGGGCACCTCGATCAAGGCGACCGGCGGCTTTCTCGGCCTCGGGCGGACCGAGCTGACGATGGATTCGCTCCTCGACGGCCTGCCGGTCAAGATCGACACCGTCCAGTGGGCGCAGGGGCTCGTCGCGCGCTCGGTGCGCTTCAGCAAGGACGATTACGAGACCGCGCTGCTCGTCAACCGCGGCACCTCGCGCCAGTTCGCGCAGCAGGGCGCGGCGATCGAGAAGAACACGCTCGCGACCGAGGCGCTGCGCAGCCGCTTCGGCGCGATCGATCAATACAACGTCAAATCGACCACCAATGTCTATTTCGACACCGGCAAGTCCAATCTCTCTCCCGAGGCGCGAGGCGAGCTGTGCGCCGCGGCCACTCAGGCGCAGGCGATCGACAATGCGCTGCTGCTGGTGGTGGGCTACACCGATTCGACCGGCACCTACGAGATCAATCAGGAGCTGAGCGAGAAGCGCGCGGGCCGCGTGGTCAACTATCTGCAGCAGCAATGCGGCTGGCAGCCCTGGCGGATGCTGACCCCCACCGGCATGGCCGAGGCCGATCCGGCAGCCGACAACACCACCGCTTACGGCAAGGCCCAGAACCGCCGCGTCGCGGTCAACGTGCTCGTGAGCAAGAGCGTCGATGGTTATGCCGACAACTCGCTCGCCAGCGCGGACGAGCCATATTCCGCCGATCAATACGACGGCAACTGAGCTTCAGGCGGGGCGGGCAGGGCGGCGCGCGGGGTGGCTTCAGGCCGTCCCGCGCTCCGCCAGCCATTGCTCCAGCCACTTGATGGAATAGTCGCCGCTCAGCACATCGGGCTGATGCAGCAGCTCTTGGTGGAGCGCGATGTTGGTCGTGACGCCCTCGACCACCATTTCCTCGAGCGCGCGCCGCAGCCGCATGATGCAGCCCTCGCGCGTGCGCCCCGAGACGATCAGCTTGGCGATCATCGAATCGTAGTGCGGCGGGATCCGGTATCCGGCGTAAAGTCCTGAATCGACCCGCACATTGAGCCCGCCCGCGGCGTGATAATAGGTCACGAGGCCGGGCGAGGGGGTGAAGGTGAAGGGATCTTCCGCGTTGATCCGGCACTCGATCGCGTGGCCGCGGAATTCGAGCTCCTCCTGGCTGAAGGAGAGCGGCTTTCCGGCGGCGATGCGGATCTGCTCGCGCACCAGATCGACCCCGGTGATCGCCTCGGTCACGGGATGTTCGACCTGCAGGCGGGTGTTCATCTCGATGAAGTAGAACTCGCCGTCTTCCCACAGGAATTCGATCGTGCCCGCGCCGCGATAGGCCATATCGCGCATTGCGCCCGCGCAGATCTCGCCCATCCGGTGGCGTTCCTCGGGGGTGATGACGGGCGAGGGCGCTTCCTCAAGCACCTTCTGGTGGCGCCGCTGGAGCGAGCAATCGCGCTCGCCCAGATGCACCGCATTGCCCTTGCCATCGCCGAACACCTGAAACTCGATGTGGCGAGGGTTTCCGAGATATTTCTCGATATAGACGGTCGCATCGCCGAAGGCGGACTTGGCCTCGTTGCCGGCCTGCTGCATCAGGCTCTCGAGCTTGTCCTCGGCCTCGCACACCTTCATGCCGCGCCCGCCGCCGCCGCTCGCGGCCTTGATGATGACGGGATAGCCGATCTCGGCCGCGATCGCCTTGGCCTCGGCCGGATCGCTCACCGCGCCGGCCGAGCCGGGCACCAGCGGCAGGCCAAGCTCGCCCGCCGTCTTCTTGGCCTGCACCTTGTCGCCCATCGTGCGGATGTGCTCGGGCTTGGGGCCGATCCAGGCGATATCGTGCGCCTCGACGATCTCGGCGAACTTGGCGTTCTCGGAGAGGAAACCATAGCCCGGATGAATCGCGTCGCACCCTGCGATCTCGGCGGCGGAAATGATGTTGGCGTGGTTGAGATAGCTCTCAGCTGCAGGCGGCGGCCCGATGCACACCGCCGCATCGGCGAGGCGGACATGCATCGCGTCGGCATCGGCGGTGGAGTGCACCGCCACCGTCTCGATACCCATTTCGTGCGCCGCGCGGTGGATGCGCAGCGCGATTTCGCCGCGATTGGCGATCAGAATGCGCGTGATACCCATGATGAGCGCGTCAGCCGATCGTCACGAGCGGCTGGTCGAACTCGACCGGCTGCGCATTGCCGACCAGCACCGCGCTGACCGTGCCCGAGCGCGGCGCGGTGATCGGGTTCATGACCTTCATCGCCTCGACGATCAGCAGCGTGTCGCCCTCGGCAACGCTGTCACCGACCTTGACGAAATTGGCCGCGCCCGGCTCGGGGGCGAGATAGGCGGTGCCGACCATCGGCGAGCGCACTGCGTTGGCGTCAACCTCGGCTGCCGCGCCGCCCGGAGCGGCACCCGGGGCCGTGGGGGCGGGCGCACTTGCGCTCGCGCCGGCGCCCATCATGCTGCCGCCCATCATGCTGCCGAAAGCGGCGAGCTGCGCCGGGGTCAGCGCCGCGCCGCCTGCGGGCAGATTGCGCGCGACGCGGATCTTGCGTCCGTCATCCTCGACCTCGATCTCGGTCAGACCCGTTTCGCTGAGCAATTCGGCCAGTTCGCGCACCAGCGCGGAGTCGACGTTCATGCCGGATTTGCCACCGGCACCCGGCTTTTGATCAGCCATGCATATCCCTTATATCGCCCCAGTCTCGTTTAGCCGGTGACTATTGACGCCAATTGCGGCTGGCAAGTGGCAAAGCGGCGGAAAAATGCGCCTGCCGGGCGCGCGCGGCCGTCTAGATCTCCCCCGCCGCGATCGCTTCGAGCGCCAGCCGGTAGCTTTCGGCACCGTGCCCCTGGAAGGTGCGCACCGAGGCCCGACCGATGTAGGAGACATGGCGAAAGGTCTCGCGCGTGCGCGGATCGGACAGGTGCACCTCGATCACCGGCGGGGTGATCGCGCGCGCGGCATCGAGCAACGCGATCGAGGTGTGGGTGTATGCGCCTGCATTGACGATGATCGCGCGCGCCCCTTGCGCGTGCGCCTCGTGCAGCCAGTCGATCAGCATGCCTTCGTGATTGGTCTGGCGGATGTCGAGCGCAAGACCAAGCTCACGCGCGCGATCCTCGAGCATCCCTGCGATCTCGTCGAGCGTCACCGAGCCGTAGATCTCGGGCTCGCGCAGGCCGAGCAGGTTGAGATTGGGTCCGTTGAGGACATAGACGAGATCGCTCATAGGCACCGGGCGATAGCGCGGTGAGCGCGCATGGGAAAGCAGGAACTCGGTCGCTTTCCCGTGCATCCTGCGCGCGGCGATGCATGCGCGCGCGTCGCACCACGTGCGTGAGCAGGCGAATTAGGGTAATCGTAGCAACTCGGCGCCTAAGGTCGCCGCTCGTGCAAACCGCGCGCTTTGAGCGTTTCGAGTGGATCGATGACACAGCTTGCAGGCGAACTTCTGGCGAATCTGCACGCAGCGTTCACAAGCCCGACGCTGCGGGTCTTCCCGATCTACCTCCTCGTAACATTCGCGCTGGGTGCCGCAATTCACCGTTATCGCAAGATCAAGACGCCGCTCCTCGGCTGGCTCGTTCCCCGCTCCATTTATCTGCACCCCTCGCACCTCGTCGACTTGAAGATCTTTCTCTTCGGCCGGATTGTGGCGGCGCTCGGCGTCTTTCAGGTCGTAGCGGTCGCTTCTTTTCTGGCCGCTTTCCTTGCGAGCCTCGGACCCACGATCAGCAACACGCAGCAGCTCCACCCGCTGGTAACGGCGCTGCTGCTGCTCGCTGTCGCCGACTTCTCGACCTATTGGGTCCACCGCGCGCATCACCAAAGCCGGATCATCTGGCCGTTCCATGCACTGCACCATTCCGCCGAGGTTCTGACGCCGCTGACGCTCTACCGAAAGCATCCGATCTATGACCTGATCAGCGCCGGGGTCAGAGCCCTGTTGCTCGGACTTTTGCAAGGCTGCCTGCTGTTGCTGATCGGCCAGCAGCCGACCGTATCGACCATCGCGGGCGCGAACCTCTTCTACGTGCTGTTCAACCTCACCGGGGCCAATCTGCGCCACACCCATGTCTGGCTCAGCTACGGTCCGTTACTCGAACATGTCCTGATCTCGCCTGCCCAGCATCAGATCCACCACTCGCGGGCGCCCCAGCATCACGATCGGAATTACGGCGAAGTCTTCGCCATCTGGGACTGGATGTTCGGTACCCTTTATGTGCCGCGCGAAAATGAGACGATCGAGTTCGGTTTGGCGGATGAGCATGGCAATCCTCTCCCGCAGCGCCATGTCAGTCTCGCCACAGCCTTGGCTGTTCCTGTTGCAGACAGCCTAAGGGAGGCTGCAGGAATCGTGAAGCGCTGCCGGTCCGCCGAACCCGCCCACAGCTTGCGGCCGCGCGAGCAGGCGGGCGCGATGGACTGCGAACGCGCACCCGGCATCGACCCGCGAAGGGAGACCGGATGATGACCCGCGGCTTCTCGCTCTATCTCGATGCCTTGCGCTTTCTCGCCGCAGTGCTGGTGTTGTTCTCGCATCTTGCCTATCCGCGCTATTCGAACGGCGATCTCGTCTGGATGCGCGAGCTCAATCTCGGGTCGGATGCGGTCATCTTGTTCTTCGTGCTCTCGGGTTTCGTCATCGCGCACACCACTCATGCGAACAATCGCACGGGGGCGGACTACGCCAAGGCCCGGATGGCGCGGCTCTACAGCGTCGCGATCCCGGCGCTGATCTTCACCTTCGCGTGCGACTGGCTCGGGCGCTCGATCAACCCCGCCGCCTATGCCGGCTGGTGGTATAACGGGTCCGATCAGGCCGAGCAGGTCTGGCGCGCGCTCACCTTCTCCTCGCAAGCGATGGGCGACAACCTGCGGATCGGCACCAACGGGCCGTTCTGGTCGGTCGCCTACGAGGCCTGGTATTATGCCGCTTTCGGCATCGCGGTTTTCACCCGCGGCTGGCGCCGGATCGCGCTGCTGGCGATCCTCGCGGCGCTGGCCGGGCTGCCGATCCTGCTGCTCGCGCCCTGCTGGCTTGCAGGGGTGGGGCTGAACCATGCGCTGAAACGGCAGAGCGCCCCGGTCGTTGCGCCGGGCACCGCGTGGATCTTCGCGCTGGCGCCATGGGCGGTCTATGCCGGCTGGCTCGCGATCGATATGCCCGGCACGCTGACGCTGGTGACTTTCGCGGTGTTCGGGGCCGGCGAGATAAGCCCCTTTGCGATGTTCGGATTTTCCAATGAGTTCATGTGGAACAGCCTCCTCGCTGTCCTGTTCTGCGCTCACTTCTTCGGGGTCCACTCGCTGGCTCGCAACGCCGATTGGGTGAGCGCGAGCGCAGAGCGCGCGATCCGCTGGCTGGCGGGGGCGACCTTCTCGATCTATCTCTTCCACTATCCGCTGCTGACGCTGCTGCACGCGCTGCCGCATTACGATGCGGCAAACCCGCTGCACTATGCGGGCGCTGCGGGCGCGAGCCTTGCCGCGTGCTTTGCGCTCGCCGAACTGTCCGAGCGCCGGCTGGGGGCGTGGAAGCGGCTGCTTGATCGCGCCTTTGCTCGGCCGATGTCGCCGCGCGGCCCCGCGCGGATCGCCGATCAGCCGACGAAGGCGAGCACGATCAACAGGATCACCAGCCCGTAGCCCGCCACGCCGAGCGCGATCGCGATCGGATTGAAGGCGGGCGCGAGCGTCGCCTTGGTCATCAGGCTGAATTGCGAGATCACCTGCGGCCAGCTGTAGGCGACGAAATCGCCCTGGCTCAGCACCGCCTTCAGCCGCTTCTCGTCATCGACGATCGGCAGGCGGCGGAAGCGCTCGTTCGACATCACCTGCAGCCAATCGAGCACATTGTCGTTCTCGCGCGCGAGGCGCACCTCGCTGGTCATGATCTCGCCTACGCGGGTCGTCTTGGGGTCGCGCTCCTCGCCGATCAGGCGCCGGAAGATGTCGCGCTCGGTCATCACGCCGATCACGCAATCGTGCTCGTCGGTGATCATGATCGAGCCAAAGTTCTTCTCCGCCATCAGCGTGACCGCGTCCTGCACGATCGTGTCCGGCCCGCAGGTGAGCGGCTTGGACTTGGCAGTGAGTTCGACGAGCTCGGAAATCTTCATGTGCGCGTGTCTCCCGTTTTGCGGCCCGGTTGATGCGGGCTGGTGGCCGTGTGATGGGATCCAATGTCGCAGGGCGCGCCGAAAAAGCCACCAAAAAGTGCCCTTGCCGTAGCGGCAGGGTGGGATGAGGCGGGGCGGGGCGGGGCGCGTTACTTCTCGACGCCCTTGATCTTGCCCCATTGGCGCGCCGCAGTGTAGCCAAGATAGCCGGTGCCGAAGAGCGCGTAGAGCGGCTCGGGCAGGGCGGCGAGATAGGCGGTCATCCCCTCGCCGATGGCGCGCGCGAGGATCGGATCGAACGCGGCGATCACGCCCATGGGCAGCGCGAACAGGATGAGCAGATACATCACGTAGAGGAAGCTCGGGCGCGCGCGGCTGGTCCACGGATCAGGGCTCTGCGCCTCGGCGATGATCGCCTGCAGGCGCGCCTCGATCAGCCGCATTTCGTGCGTGCCCTCGAGCTTGAGGAGCTCGAGCTTGGCCTGCGCGCGCGCTTCACGATCGGGGATGATCTTGTCGATGATCGAGGTGATCGGGCCGATCAGGTTTTCGAATATACCCATGGGTGCGCTGCGCTCCTGTTGTCGAGTCGAGCGAGTGACTAACCCATTTGGTTCATGTAGGAAAACGATCTTGCAGTTATGGCTCGTCCGCCCGCTCCGCTTCGGCCAGCAGCCGCTCGGCGAGCGCGAGGTGCGGGCGATCGAGCATCGCGCCGTCCACCGCGATCGTGCCCGCCCCCGGATTTTCGGCGAAGGCCTGCACCACGCGCTGCGCATGGGCGATCTCCTCGGCGCTCGGGGTGAAGGCGGCGTTGATCGGTGCGATCTGCGCAGGGTGGATCGCGAGCATCCCGCGAAACCCGCTCGCCCGCATCGCCCGGGCGCGGGCCTCGAGCGCCTCCACATCGCGGAACTCGGGCTGGACGGTCTCGATCGCGGCGACGCGCGCATTGACCGCGGCGAGCAGGCACAGGCTGCGCGCTAGCTCATAAACCGGGGCATAGCCGCCATCGGGGCCGCGCTGTGCGCTCGCGCCAAGCGCGCTCGAGAGGTCTTCGGCGCCCCAGCTCAGGGCGGCGAGCCGAGCCTTGCCCGGATAGTCGCCCGCATATTCGTGGGTGCGGAACATCGCGCCCGGCGTCTCGGTCACGAGCGCGGCGATCCGCGTGGCTCCACGCGCGATGCCGTGCGCCGCCTCGAGCGCCTCGAGATAATGGTGGAGCTGCGTGACATGGCCTGCGCCTTCCGCCTTGGGCAGCATCACCCCGCCGGGCGCGTGTTCCATGATCGCGGCCAGATCGGATAACGCATCGGGGCCGGCCAGCGGATTGATCCGCACCCACACCCGCGCAGCATTTTCGCACGCCGCGAGCGCCTCGGCCACCTGCTGGCGCGCGGCGGGGCGATTGGCGGGCGTCACCGAATCTTCCAGATCGACCAGCGCGATATCCGCCTCGCTCGCGATCGCCTTCTCCATCTTGCGCGCGCTGTCGCCCGGCGCGAACAGCCAGCTGCGCATCCGTATCGCCATCGAAACTCTCCTCCGCTTTCGGACTAGGCGCGCTAGAACGAGCCCTCAAGTTCGAATGTGACGATCGTCCCGAACTTGCGGCGGCGGGTCTCGAAGAAGTCGACGAGGCCGGCCGAGCGATCAAGGAAAACGGTGCGCTCGAACAGGTTGCGCCGGTCAAGCAGGTTGGCGACCCCGAGCCGCATCGTCATGCCGGCCACGTCCTTGTTCTCAACGAAGGCGCGCGCAAAGCCAAAGGTCTCGCCGATGCGGAAGATCTCGTCCAGACGGACGTTCTCGGCAAATTCGTTGTAGGTCACATCGCCGCCAAAGGCCCAACTGGTCGCCTGCAGATCGTGGCGGACCTCGGCGTTGATGAAGAACACGTTGTTGCCCGAAAGCTCGCGCAGGTTCCCCAGCAGCGGATCGCGGATCGAGCTCTCGCGCAGCGCGAGGCTCAGGTCCATGCGGGTGCCGCGCCAGCCCATGCCTTCCGAGAGCAGCGTCAGGTCGGTTTCGATGCCATAGCTTTGCGCCGCCGGCAGATTGCCCGGCGCCTGCCCGCCGCCCTCGATCGGGATCTGGTCGACGACATCGGTGAAGTCCTCGTAGAACGGGCGCAGGTTGAGCGTGCCCAGGGCGCCGAGCCCGACATTCGCCTCGATCTCTGCGCGCCAGCTCTGCGGGGGCACGAGATCGGCATTGGTCACGTCGGTGCGATCCTGATTGAGGTCTACCGTGGCGATGAAGTCGAAGAAGTTGAGCTGGCCGACCAGCCGCTCGAGCCGCCCGGCGATGTTGACCCGCTCACTCGCCTTCCAGTCGAGCGAGACAAAGCCCTTGGGGCGATAGAAGGTGCGCGTCTGGCCGAGCGGGCCGCTCTGGCTGAGGCGCGAATATTCGCCCGCGAGGCTGAGCTGCATCTGGAGACCCCGCGCAAGGCTGCGACTGTAGGTCGCCTGCACTTCCGCGCGGTCCTCGTCCACCCGCGCGGTCGCGCCCGCAAGCTCGACCGGCTGCAACTCGCCCGCCGCATCGCGGACTTCGAGTGCGCTGGTGATGTCGAGAAAATTGCGCACGCCCTCGGCGGCCAACAGCAGATCGCCGCCAAGCGCGCCCAGCGAATATTCGGCGCGCGCGATCGTCTCGCCTTCATCGGCATCGCGCGCGAAGCGGGTGCCCTCGGGCGCGCGATCGTCGGCGAAGGTGGTGGTCGCGAGCGAGAGCGTGGGGCTGTCCTCGTAGCGATGATAGCCGATCAGCTTCAATCGACCGGGGCCAAACGCGAACTGGTAATCCGCGCCGACCTCGAAATTGTATTCGTCCTCGCTGAAGCGGAAATCGCGCACGCGGTCCACGGGAAAGCTCGTCCCGCTGCGCTCCGAAAGCTCGGTCTCGCGGCGCAGGAAGCCGTTGATCTCGCCGGTGAGGTTGAGGACATTGCCGCCCGCGGCGACGCGGGTGAACGAGCCCGAGAGCCCCGGGGCATCGGTGCTGTCGGTGCGCTGCTCGAAGCGGGTGTCGACGAGCACGCCCGCGCCGTCGAAAACCAGCTCCGGCCCCTCGTCGCCCTGGCGGTTGGAGCCGTTCTCGAGGGCGAGCGTCCAGTCGGTCTTGGCGCCGCCGCCCGCGATCGCGACGCGGCCCTCGAGCAGCCGGGGATCGGTGCCGAAGGTGCGGAATTGCGGGGCGTAGCGGAATTGCCCGCTGATATCGCCGCTCGAGGCGGTGATGACGTTGAGCACCTGCCCCGCGAGCCCGCCAATATCGAGGCTCGCCCCGTCGACCAGTTCGAGCCGGACGACCTCATCGGTCGGGATGCGCTGGAGCGCGGCGACCGGTCCGTTCGACTTGCCCGAGATGCGCCGCCCGTTGATGATGACGTTGGTGTCGGCCTGGCCGAGCCCGCGCGCGCCGTCGCCTTCGCGGATCGAGAAGCCGGGGATCTGGCGCGCCATGTCGAGCGCGGAGCGCGGCGCGAAGCGGGCGAAGTCCTCCGGCGTGAAGGTGCGCCGCGTGCTGGTGCCCGCGCTGGCGATCTCGTTCGCGACTTCGATCGGCTCGCCACCGGCGGGCACGTCCGCCTCCGCCTCGTCCTGCGCCAGCAGCGGCGCGGGCACGAGCAGGGCGGCACTGGCGAGCAGCGCGGGCGCAAGGCGAAAACGAGGAAAAAGGGGCAGGTTCATCAAGGCCTTGAGCGGAAAGGTCGAGCGGGCCATCTCGCAGGAGACGGCGCCGCGGGAGCGAGGGCCGTCAGCGCGATGGCTCTTCGCGCACAGCGCTAATCGATGAATGACGATCCGTGGCCGACCGGGGGCAATGGCGGGGAGGGATGCTCCGCTGGTCGGGAAGACAGGATTCGAACCTGCGACCCCCACACCCCCAGTGTGATGCGCTACCAGGCTGCGCTACTTCCCGTAACCAGCGGAGGGGCGCGCTATAGGGGCGAGCGCTGCGGCTGGCAAGCCACCTGTGCGCCCTCGATGCGGCGAGCGGCCCCGCCCACCCCGCAACCGCCCTGCAGGGCGATATCCCGTGCTCCGTTGCGGCCCGCTTGCAATGCTGCTAACCGCGCCAACTTGTTGCCGAGGCGAGTGCGGCAGGGCGTTCGCGCACCCTTCCAGCGGGGCGCATCCCTGCCGGGCGGACCTCCATCACAGCAAGCACCACGAACGCTTTTGACAGGCCCGTCTTCACATGATCGACCCACTCGCCGCCGCCGGCGCATCCGCCGGCCTCATCCTCGCCGCAGCCCCCGCCGGTGCGGCCGAGGCGCCGCCCGCCTGGATCAACTTCCTGCCGATCATCGGCATGGTGCTGATTTTCTACTTCCTTTTGTTCCGCCCGCAGATGCGCCAGCAAAAGGCACACCGCGAGAAGATTGCGGCCGTCAAGAAGGGCGATCAGGTGGTGACCGCAGGCGGGATTGTGGGCAAGGTCGTGAAGGTCGATGACGCCTATGTCGATATCGAGATCGCGCAAGGGGTGCGGGTGAAGGCGGTCAAGCAGACGCTGGGCGACATCATCCCGCCGGGCGGATCGGCCGCGAACGACTAGGCGCCAAGTGCGCTTCAACCTGTGTAAAG
This sequence comes from Erythrobacter sp., assembly GCA_036350735.1. Classification (GTDB taxonomy): domain Bacteria; phylum Pseudomonadota; class Alphaproteobacteria; order Sphingomonadales; family Sphingomonadaceae; genus Erythrobacter. The sequence continues at coordinate 15,902 of JAZBNR010000068.1, read as the reverse complement.
GGCGCTGCCGCCACAGCGACCCCTCAATCACTTTCCTCTTTTGAAGAGACCAAGGCCGCGATGCTCGATTTCCCCCTCTGGAAGAAACTTTGGCTCTGGGGCCTGACCCTTGCGGCAAGCGCGCTGGCGCTGCCCTCGCTGGCGAGCTCGACCGGGCTCGGCTGGCCTGACGCGCTGCCTTCGCCCACCGTCAATCTGGGGCTGGACCTTGCCGGCGGATCGCACCTGCTGCTCGAGGCCACTGCCGGCGAAGTCGCCGCGCAGCGGCTCGAGAACATGGAGGAGGCGGTCCGCGTCGCGATGCGGGGCGCCTCCCCGCGCATCCGCATCGGCGATGTCTCGACCGCGAACGGGCGGCTCTCCTTCATGCTCGACGATGCGAGCGAGATCGACCGCGCGCGCGGCGAGCTTGAGCCGATGATCGCAGGCGAGGGGCTGACGCGCGAATGGGATCTTGCGGTGGTTGACGGGCAGCGCATGGTGCTCACGCCAACGCAGGATGGCCTCGCGCAGGCGGTGGACGATGCGATGGAAAGCGCGACCGAGGTCGTACGCCGCCGCATCGACGAGCTCGGCACGCGCGAGCCCACGATCATCCGCCAGGGCGATACGCGCATCGTGGTGCAGGTGCCCGGGCTCGATGATCCCGAGGCGCTCAAGGAATTGCTCGGCAAGACCGCCCAGCTCGAGTTCAAGATGGTGGACGTGAATGCGCTGCCCTCGAATGTCGCGGCCGGGATCGCCCCGCCCGGCAGCGAGATCTTCCCCTATGCCGCCGATGGCGACCTTGCGGGAGCCTCGCTCGCGGTCAAGCGGCTCGGCGGCATTCGCGGCGACAACCTGACCGGCGCGCAGGCCGGGGTCGATCCGCAGACCAACGAGGACGTGGTCAACATCCAGTTCGACAGCCAGGGCGGGCAGAAGTTCGCCAAGCTCTCGACCGAGAACGTCGGCAAGAATTTCGCGATCATTCTCGATGGCGAGATCATCTCGGCACCGGTCTTCAACGAGCCGATCCTGGGGGGATCGGCGCAGATTTCGGGCAGCTTCACCGCCGAGAGCGCCAACGCGCTGGCGATCCAGCTGCGCTCGGGCGCGCTGCCGGTGGATCTGACGGTGGTCGAGGAGCGCACCGTGGGGCCGGATCTGGGCGCGGATTCGATCCGCAAGGGCCTCATCGCCATGCTGATCGGCAGCATCGCGGTCATCACCCTGATGATCGCAACCTATGGCCGCTTCGGCGTCTTCGCAACGCTCGCGCTCGCTTTCAACGTGCTGATCCTGCTGGGCATCATGGCGCTGCTCAACGCGACGCTGACCTTGCCCGGCATCGCCGGCTTCGTGCTCACCGTGGGCGCGGCGGTCGATGCCAATGTGCTCATCAACGAGCGCATCCGCGAGGAAAGGAAGCGCGGGCGGCGCGTGGTCGCCGCGGTCGAGAACGGCTACAAGGAAGCGAGCCGCGCGATCTATGATGCGAACTTCACCAATTTCATCGCCGGGGCGCTGCTGTTCTTCTTCGGCTCAGGCCCGGTCAAGGGCTTTGCGGTCGTGCTCGTGATCGGGCTTGCGACCACCGTCTTCACAGCCGTCGTGCTCACCCGGATGTGGGCTGCGGGCTGGCTGCGGCGCAATCGCCCGACCGATATCACCATCTAATTCGCTGAAGGCCCGCCCATGAAACTCCTGAAACTCGTCCCCGACGATACCAACATCAAGTTCCTCAAGCTGCGCGTGCCCTTCTTCGTGATGAGCCTGCTCCTGATTGCAGCAAGCTGGGGGCTCGTTTTGACCCAGGGGCTCAATTACGGCGTCGATTTCGCCGGCGGTCAGGAAGTGCGCCTGACCTTCGAGGACCGCGCCGAGGCTCCGATCGCGAGCCTGCGCGAAGTCGTCGATCAGCTCGGCTACGGCTCTCCGATCGTGCAGGAATTCGGCGCGCCCAACCAGGTCTCGATCCGCGTTGCGCTCCCCGAAGAGGTCGAGGCCACGCCGGGCGCGGCGACCGCGATCGGCAACGAGGTGATCGCCGCGATCGCCGCCGAATATCCCGATGCGCGCACCGATGGCAACGACACCGTCTCGGGGAAAGTCGCGGGTGAATTCCGCACCGCGGCCGTGCTCGCGCTGGCCGCTGCGATGGTGGCCGTGGCGATCTATATCTGGGTGCGGTTCGAATGGCAGTTTGGCGTGGGCGCGCTGTTCTCGCTGTTCCACGATGTCTCGCTCACGCTCGGGCTGTTCGCGCTGTTCCAGCTCGAATTCTCGCTCCAGATCATCGCTGCGATCCTCTCGATCATCGGCTATTCGCTCAACGACACCATCGTCGTGTTTGACCGCATTCGCGAGAACCTCAAGAAATTCCGCAAGATGCCGCTGCCCGAACTGCTTGATCTGTCGATCAACGAGACGCTCGCACGCACCGTCATGACCTCGCTGACGCTGCTGATCGCGCTTGTGCCGCTGCTGATCTTCGGGCCGCAAAGCCTGTTCGGTCTTGTCGCCGGGATCACCTTCGGCCTGTTCGTCGGCACCTATTCGAGCGTCTATCTTGCCAGCCCCATCCTGATCTGGCTCGGCGTCACCTCGAACAGCTTCGTGCCCACCGAGACGGCGGCCGATCGGCAAGAGCGGATCGCGCGCGGGGGCGCGGGCACGCTCTAGCGCGCCAGCAGGCTCGCATAATGCGCGGCCAGCCGGTCAGCGTGCGAGCGCCAGTCGAAGGCGAGCACGCTCTCTGCCACCGCCAGCGGATCGGGCTGATCGGCCAACACTTCGCGCAAGCCTTGTGCGATCGCTGCCGGATCGCGCGCGACAATCCGCCCGGCTACACGATCGCGGATCAGCTCGCGCACCCCGCCGACATCGCAAGTGATCACCGGCGTCCCGCAGGCGAGCGCCTCGACCCAGGCATTGGCGAGCCCCTCATTGGCGGTCGGCAGCACCATGGCGTTGCTTGCCGAGAGGACCAGCGGCAGCATGTTGTGATCGATCGTGCCGGTGAAATGCACCCGCCGTGCGAGCCCCAGCTCGTCCGCCAGCGCGCGCAGGCGCGGCTCATCCTCGCCGGTGCCCACGAAAATCAGCCGCGCCTCGGGATGATCGCGGCGCATCTCGGCGAGGGCGCGCAGCGCGATCGCTTGCCCCTTGCGCTCGATCAGCGCGCCCACGCAGGCAAACACAGGCACGCGTTCGGGCATGGGAAAGCCGAGCACGCCGCCAAGCTGGCTGCGCAATTGCGTGTGCGCGAGCGGGCGGAAGAGATCGCGATCGAGCCCGGTGTAATGCACCTTGATCGCCTCGCGCTCCATGCCCATCCGCGCAGCCGCATCAGCCAGCGCCTCGCTCACCGCGAGGATGCCATCGGCTTTCGCCGCCGCCTCGAGCATCTGCGCGCGGGCGAAACCCTGCTCGCCCCAATGGGTGATGTCGCTCCCGCGCGCCTTGATCGTGAGCGGCAGGCGCAGTTCGCCGGCGATCTGCGCGGCGGCGGGGCCATCGGGAAAGAAGAATTGCGCATCGATCAGATCGATCGGGGTCTCCTTGTGGATCTGGCGGATCAGCGGCACTGCCATGCGCGCGATTGCCGCGGCGTTGAGCCGCGCGCCGAAGCGCGGGATCAGCCGGAAGCGCGGGCGGTGAACCGTGAGCCCGTTCCACTCCTCGCGGTGCGGCAGCCCGTCGACACTGCGATATTTCCCGAAGGCGATCGGCGGCAGGCCGATCGGGTTGACCACCGTGACCCGCCATTCCTCTGCCCCCGGCGCAAGATAGCGATGCCGCCGCGCAATGCTTTCCATAGAGCGCGCAACGAATGTGCCAAAGCGTGGGGCGGCGGCGTTGGGATAGAGCGTGCTGAGCGCAAGAACATGTCTCATCGCGCGATGTCTAACCCAAAACCGTGAGCAAGGGCTAACACCAAATCACCCTGCAACAGCCCACGGCCCGCCTCGTTCGCTCGCGAGTGCCGCCCCTTGAAAACGCCTTCTTCACAGGCGGCGCACCAGCATCTCGCTGACCGCGATCAACCGGGGATTCTCGATCACCTGCTGCTTGTGCCCGCTCTCGGCCGGGAGCACGCCGACCAGCACGCTGCCATCGCGCTGCGCGCTGTCGATCAGCCGGCCGAACACCGCGCGCCCGCTTTGCCGCACGACGAGGCAATCGCGGTTGATCGCGGCGGCAAGAGTGGCGGGGGCGGCATCCAATGCGAGTTCGCGCAGCCAGACAAGATCGCCGCCGCGATAATCGCCCATGCCTTGCGCGACCTCCATCACCACCATCGGCGCGCTTCGGTCCTCAGCGCCGCCCGGTCCTCGTGCCAATTCGTGCGGCAGGACGATCTCGCGCGGCGCGGCGTGCGTGCGAACCTCGCCCAGCGCCAGCTCGAAGCGGATGCGCGGGCGCTGCTCGTCGCCCGAGCGCACCAGCGTCTCGGGATCGACCCCGAGCGCTGCGCCAATCCGGTCCATCCATTTGAGCGACAGATTGCGCATCCCTGTCTCGAGCCGGCCGATCGTCTGCGCGGTGGTCGGCGGATCGCAGGCCTCTGCGAGTTCGGCGAGGGTGAGCCCCTTCTGGCGGCGGATTTCGCGGATGCGGTTGATCATGGGACTGGTCTCTTGTGTGCCGATGCGGTTTTACTTTCCTACATCATAACCCCTGAGGCAAGCGTTCTTTCACCAGATGGGTTAAGGAGGCGAGAAATGAAGCGCGAATTGGTGGAACGCGAGCTTACCAGCGAAGGCCCGCGCAGGGGGCGCGGCGAAGAGGCCCGGCCCCGCCGGGGACGGCGCAGCGTGACGGTGAATCTCGGCGAATCGCCGATCGCCTGGCTCCATGCGCGCGGCCATCTCGAGCGGCGGCTGTTCGAGGCGGGAGAGGCGCTGAGGGCGGATTACGAGCGCGCGCAATTGAGCGCCAATGTGACGATGCGGTGGGATCCGGTGCGCGCGAATTCGACCGGCGAGCGCGGGCTCAACGCGACCGAGCGCCAGATCGCGGCCAAGGCCCGGTTCGATGGCGCGCTGGCGGCGGCGGGCAGGGGGCTCGAGGACATCCTGTGGCGCGTGGTGTGCGCCGGGGAAGGGTTGCCACAGGCCGAGAAGGCGCTGGACTGGCCGGCGAGGAGCGGCAAGCTGGTGCTGCGCCTGGCGCTCGAACGGGTGGCGGATTACTACCGGATCGGGTGAGGGGGGTTTTTGGCCCTGGACTGTGTAACAGGCGGTTCAAGCGTGCCGTGGCAGCGACGAACCGAGGCTCACGCGGCGAGCGCTTCGGCGACCGCCTGGCGCACCTCCGGCAAGGTGTCGGCCTCGAACCAGGGGTGTCTCGCCATCCACAGCCGAGCGCGCCAGGCGGGATGCGGCAGGGGGATGAAGGGGGCGAACTCGTCGCCCCGGCGCACGCGCTCGGTCATCGAGAGCTTGCGGGTGTGCGGGAGGTAGCGGCTTTGCGCATAGGCGCCCACGAGCAGGGTCAGCCGGTCGGCGGGGAGCAGCGCGAGGACGCTCTCGTGCCAGCGCGGCGCGCACTCTCGGCGCGGCGGGGCATCGCCCCCGCTGGCCTTGCCGGGATAGCAGAAGCCCATCGGCATCAGCGCGATGCGGGCCGGGTCGTAGAACACCGCCTTGTCGAGCCCCAGCCACCCGCGCAGCCGGTCCCCGCTGTCATCGTCCCACGCGACGCCGCTCGCATGGACCTTGGTGCCGGGCGCCTGGCCGATGATGAGGATGCGCGAGGTGGGGGAGAACTGGACCACCGGACGCGGCCCCAGCGGCAGATGCGCCGCGCACAGCGTGCAGGCGGCGATCTCGGCGTGCAGCGCGGCGGCCCCGCGGTGGTCCGCGGCGCTTGGGCCGCTCACCCCTCGACCCGCTCGGCGAGCTCCAGCCAGCGCTCCTCTGCTTCGTGCTTCTGGGCCCGCGCGTTCTCGAGCCCCTTGGAGATGGTGGCGAAGCGCTGCGGGTCGGCGGCGAAGAGATCGGGATCGGCGAGGATGGCTTCGGCCTTGGCGATCGCCGCCTCGAGCTCCTCGATCCGCTGCGGGAGGGTCTCGTAATCGCGCTGGTCCTTGTAGGAGAGCTTGTCCGCCTTGGGCGGCGGCGGCGTGGGCGCGGGTGCGGGAGTGGCGGCGGGAGCGGAGGCGCGCTGCTTCGCTGCGACCGGCTCGCGCCGCTTGGCCTCCCAGTCGGCATAGCCGCCCGCCACGATGTCGACCTTGCCCGAGCCGTCGAGCCCGAGGGTGAGGGTGACGGTCTTGTCCAGGAAGTCGCGATCGTGGCTGACGATCAGCACCGTCCCCTCGAAGTCGGCGATCACCTCCTGGAGGAGGTCGAGCGTCTCGAGATCGAGGTCATTGGTCGGCTCGTCGAGCACGAGCAGGTTGGCGGTGCGCGCGAACTCGCGGGCGAGCAGCAGCCGCGAGCGCTCGCCGCCCGAGAGGATGCCGACCTTGGTGTCAACGAGGCCGGGATCGAACAGGAAGTCCTTGAGATAGGCCATCACGTGCTTGCGCACGCCGCGCACGTCGATCCAGTCACCCCCCTCGGCGAGGATCTGGCGCACCGTCGCTTGCGGCTCGAGGAGCTTGCGCTGCTGGTCGATCATCACCCCCGAGAGCGTTCGCGCGTGGGTGACGCTGCCGGTGTCGGGCTCGAGCTCCTTGGTCAGCAGCTTCAGAAGCGTCGTCTTGCCTGCCCCGTTGGCGCCGACGATGCCGATGCGGTCGCCGTTCTGGATGCGCAGGCTGAAGGGCTTGATCACCTGCCGCCCATCGTAGGCCTTGGAGATGGCTTCCGCGACGATCACCGACTTGGACTTGAACTCCTCGTCGCTGGCGAGCTTGAGCTTGGCGGTGCCCGCGCCCGAGATCATCGCGGCGCGTGCGGCGCGCATCTGGTGGAGCTTCTCGAGCCGGCCCTGGTTGCGCTTGCGCCGCGCGGTGACGCCGCGCTCGAGCCAGTGCGCCTCGATCTTGAGCTTGGCATCCAGCCGCTCGGCGTTGCGGGCCTCCTCGGCGTAGACCTGCTCCTCCCACGCATCGTAGCCGCCGAAGCCGACCTCCTTGCGCCGCAGCGTGCCGCGGTCGAGCCACAGCGTCGCAGCGGTGAGGCGCTTCAGGAAGGTGCGATCGTGGGAGATGGTGATGAACGCGCCCTTGTAGCGGGTGAGCCACTCCTCGAGCCAGTCGATCGCGGAGAGATCGAGGTGGTTGGTCGGCTCGTCGAGCAGCAGCAGGTCAGGGTCCTGCGCCAGTGCGCGGGCAATTGCGGCACGGCGCCGCTCGCCGCCGCTGGCGGTGGCAGCGTCGGTCGACATGTCGATCCCGAGCTGGCCCGCGATCGCCTCAACCTCGTGCGCGGCGGGCGCGTGATCGCCCGCGAGCGCGAAGTCCATCAGGGTCTCGTAAGGCGAGAAGTCGGGCTCCTGCTCGAGGAACACGATGCGCAGCTGCGGCTTCACGCGCCTCAGGCCCCGGTCCATCTCGATGCGGTCGTCGATCAGCTTGAGCAGCGTGGTCTTGCCCGCCCCGTTGCGCCCGATCAGCGCGAGCCGGTCTGCGGGCAGGACGTGCAGGTCGATCGGCTCGGCCCCCTGTCCCGGCTGTGGTCCGCCGAACAGCCAGCGCCCGCCCTGCTGGAGCGCCATGCCTTCGAGGCTGAGGATGGGGGGCTGTGCCATAGGCGCGCTCAAGTAAGCGCTTGCATCGCGGCTGCCAAGGCGGTTCAGAGAAGGCTCACCTACGCCCCGCCAGAGAGCCCCCGAAGGAGGACTGTCATGATCCGTCAAATGCTCACCACCGCTGCGCTCACCGCCGCCGCTCTCGCCATCCCCGCCGCCGCCAGCGCTCAGCAGGTCGAGATCGAGGCGACCGGGCCGGTGATCGAGCTTTCGGTCTACGAAAGCATCACCGCCGAGCCAGACCTCGTCACCATCGGGGCGGGTGTCACCACCGAGGCGATGACCGCGGTCGAGGCGATGCGGCTCAACGCCGATCAGATGAACCGCGTGATCGAGCGCATCCTCGCATTGGGCGTTGCCGAGAAGGACGTGCAGACCACCGGCGTCAACCTCAACCCCCGCTACGACTACGACCGCGACAACCAGCGCCAGATCTTCCGGGGCTATCAGGTCTCGAACCGCGTCAGCGTCAAGCTGCGCGAGGTCGATGAAACGGGCGAAGTGCTCGATGCGCTGGTCGCCGCGGGCGCGACCGACCTCTCGGGGCCCGACTTCAGCATCGAGGATGACGAGGCGGCCAAGGATGCCGCGCGTGCGAGCGCTATCCGCCGCGCGCAGGAACGCGCCGAGGCTTATGCCCGGCTCAACGGCTATTCGGGCGTGCGCATCCTCTCGGTCGGCGAGGCGCTCCAGGGGCGTGCGCCTCAGCCCGAGATGGCGATGCGCAGCGTCTCGGCCGATGCAATCAAGGTGACAGGCTCGCGCATCCAGCCCGGCATGGTGAACACGGGAGTTGCGATCAGCGTCAAGTACGAGATGACCGGCGGATCGGCTCAGTGAACGGCTGGCGCGCGCGGCATTCACAGCCTGTTCAACGCCTTGGAGCTAGTCTAGCCTCATCATGATGAAAGCTATCCGCTCACTTCTGGCCGGTCTCCTCGCAGCGCTCGCGCTTGGCGCGCTCGTCGTGCCCGCGAGCGCGGCGACGCGGCTCGATGCGTCGATCCTGGAGCGCCAGTCGAGCCAGGAGAACCGCGATGCGCAGGGCGAGGCGCGGCGCGAGATGCGCGCGGGCAACGCGCTTTCGCTGCGCGAGATCGAGCGTCGCATCCTGCCGCAGATGAAGGGGGCGGAGTATCTCGGGCAGGCCTATGATCCCAGCGCGCACGCCTATCGCCTCAAGTTCATCCGCAACGGGCGGGTCATGTATATCGACGTCGATGCGCGCACCGGGCGGATCATCAATCGCTCGGAGTGAACCGCTGAGACGTCGGGGGATGAGGCGCGCCCGGGGCACCCTGCATCGCTTGACCTTGGCGGTGCAAACGCGCAACGCTCCCGCGCGTAAAACTAGCGGATACGGTGGTTCATGCGCATTCTGATTGTCGAAGACGAGCCCACGCTCGGCCAACAGCTCAAATCGACGCTCGAGCAGAACGGCTATGCGGTCGACCTCTCGACAGATGGCGAGGATGGCCACTTCCTGGGCTCGACCGAGGAATACGACGCGGTCATCCTCGACCTCGGCCTGCCCGAGATCGACGGGCTCACCGTGCTCGGCATGTGGCGCCGCGAGGGTCGCCACTTCCCCGTCCTCGTGCTGACCGCGCGCGACAGCTGGTCGGACAAGGTCGCAGGGCTCGATGCCGGGGCGGACGACTATCTCGCCAAGCCATTCCAGACAGAGGAGCTGATCGCGCGGCTTCGTGCGCTCATCCGTCGCGCCTCGGGCAACACCTCTTCCGAGCTCACCGCGGGCAACATCCGGCTCGACACCCGCTCGGGCCGCGTCACGCGCGATGGCGAGCCGGTCAAGCTCACCGCCCAGGAATACAAGCTGCTCTCCTACCTGATGCACCACAAGGGCAAGGTGGTCAGCCGCACCGAGCTCATCGAACACATCTATGACCAGGATTTCGACCGCGATTCCAACACCATCGAGGTCTTCGTCACCCGCATTCGCAAGAAACTCGGCAGCGAGGTAATCACTACCATCCGTGGCCTCGGTTACAGCCTCGACGACCCCGCAGACGCACCGCGAGCTTGATGCGCTGGGGCCGGGCGCGCTCGATGTGCCTCCTGCGCTCGATGCCGCGCCGCCCGGACGCGCGAGCCTTGCCCGGCGCATGGGGCTCATCGCGGCGGGCTGGATCAGCGTGCTGCTGCTCGGCGGCGGGATTGCGCTCGATCGCACTCTGACGAGCCAGGTCCGCAACAATTTCGACGAACAGCTCGAATACATCCTCACCGCGATGATCGCCTCGGCCGAGATCGACCCCTTCGGCGAGGTGTTCTTCCAGCTGCGGCTGGGCGACCAGCGCTTCCTCGAGCCCGGCAGCGGCGTGTATTGGCAGGTGACGGGCGGCGACTTCCAGCCTTATCCCTCGCGCAGCCTGTGGGACCGCGAGCTCGAGGTGCGCGACGCGACCCGGCCCGATGGCAGCTTCAACGATCAGGCGATTGTCTACAATTCGGACCAGTTCGAAGGCGAGCCGCTGCGGATTGTCCAGCGCACGGTGATCCTGCCGGGCAGCGATACCCGCTGGACCTTCGCTGTCGCCAGCGCGACCGAGGCGATGGACCAGCAGATCGCGCGGCTGCGGCTGATCCTGATCTGGTCGTTCGCGGTGCTCGGGCTCGGGCTGATCGCGATGGCGCTGCTCCAGATCCGCTACGGCCTCTCGCCCTTGAGGCGCGTGCGCGCGGCGATCTCGAACCTGCGCGCGACCGGGGCCAACCGCATCATCGAGCCGCTGCCGGCCGAGGTGCAGCCGCTGGTCGAGGAGGTCAACCTGCTGCTCGACCACACCGAGCGTCAGGCCGAGGAGGCGCGCATGCATGCGGGCAATCTCGCGCATGCCTTGAAGACCCCGCTCACCGTGCTCACCAACGCCGCGACCGCGCGCGATCCCGATCTCAATGTCGCGGTGTTCCGCGAGACGCGCACGATGCAGCGCCATGTCGATCACCATCTTGCGCGCGCCCGTGCGGTGGGTCGGCGCGCCATCGGCCATGCGCGCACTAATGTGCGCAGCAGCGCCGAGGCTGTGCGCCGGGCGGTCGAGCGACTCTATCCAGAAGGCCGGATCGACATTGCTGGCAACCCGGGCGCCGAGGTCGCGATCGAGCGGCAGGACCTCGACGAGATCCTCGGCAACCTCATCGAGAATGCGGCGAAATATGGCGGCGGGAGCGTGTTCGTGACGGTGGACGCCGAGGCAGAGGCGGCGGAATGCATCGTGTGGGTCGAGGACGATGGCGCAGGGATTCCCGAGGCGCAGCGCAGCAGCATCTTTGATCGCGGCGTGCGGCTCGATACGGGCAAGCCGGGCACCGGCCTTGGCCTTGCGATCGTGCGCGACGTGGCCGAGATCTACGGCGGCAGCGTGACGCTGGGCGAGAGCGAGGATCTGGGCGGGCTGCTGGTCGAGCTGCGCCTGCCGCGGGCGTGATTTCGCAGGCTGGATAATCTGCGCGCGAAGGGTTTTGTGCCAAACCGCGTCTGAGTGGTGAGACACGCGACGAGGACCATGAACGGCACTTGGGCGAGCCAGCACGGCCAATCCTCCGGCGGCGCCCCCGCCGCCAGCGATGCTGCGCTGGTGCAACGCATCGCCGCGCGCGATGAGGCGGCCTTCCGATCGGTGATCGCCGCGCACGCGCCCATGCTTCACCGCATCGCCTGGCGCATGGTGGGCGAGGCGCAGGAGGCCGAGGATATCGTGCAAGAGGCGATGCTGCGATTGTGGGATCAAGCACCGCGTCTGGCAGGCGGCGGCTCCGGTGTTGTGCGGCTGGGCGCTTGGCTTGGGCGCGTGACAGTCAATCTCGCGATCGACCGGTTGCGGATCGCACGTCGCATATCGGGCGAGCAGGTTCCCGAGCGGGCCGACGAGGCGCCGCTGATGGATCGCCGGATCGAAGCAGCGCAGGAGACGAGCGCTGCGCGCGCGCTGATCGCTGCATTGCCTGAGCGTCAGCGCGCCGCGATCGTGCTGACTTATTTCGAGGAATTGCCCAATGCCGAGGCGGCGCAGGCGATGGACATGAACATCAAGGCTTTCGAATCGCTGCTGCACCGCGCGCGATCCGCGCTGCGCACCGCGTTTGAGGCGCGCGAGGGGGAAACGCCGTGAGCACCGAACCCTTTGTTTTCAACGATGCACTCAAGCGGGCGCTCGATGCGGACCGCGTGCCGCCGCTCCCTGCCGATTTCGCCGACCGCGTAATTGCCGCGAGGAGCGGCCGCGTAGCACCGCTGCTGCAAACCCGCGCCGCGCGGGGGTGGCGCGGGCGCTGGCGCAGTGGGCGGCGGCTGGTGATCGGCGCTCTTGCCGGTGGCGCGCTCGCCACGGCAGCGGCGGCGACCGGTCTGCTCGGGGAACTCGGCGTCGATCTGCCATCGCCGCGCGCGGTCTGGTCTGCCATCACCCGCGAGGAGCGCGCGCCCGCTTCGCCCGAGCCAACGCCCGCGCCGACGCCCGCGCCGCGGGTCGAAAGCGAGGCTGCAAGCGTCATCGAAGGCCCGATCGACACGCCCGAAGAGCTGGAGGAGGCCTTCCGCCGCATCGACGAGGCGCGCGCGAACCGGCGCGAGGATCGCCGCGAGCGGGTCGACGAGCGGCTCGATCAAGCGATCGATCGCCGCCGCGCCCAGGGCTTGCCCGCGCCCGGCCCGGAGGAGGAGGCGCGGCTTAGACAGGGCCTCGAGCGCCTGCGCGAGCGGACCGACGAGCGCCTTGAGCAGCGCTCGGGCGAGGAGCGCAAGGCGCTGCGCCGCACGCTCGAGGAAACGGGCGAGGTGACGCGTGAGGACTTGGTCGAAAGCTCCGACCGGCTCCAGCGCCTTCGCCAGATGCCGCCCGCGGAACGCAGTGCGCGCCTGCGCGAATGGCGAGAGCGGCGCGAGGAGCGCCTGCGCGAGCGCGAGCGCGACGGGGCACCGTCAAGACCGCTTCCCGACCCGCAAGCCGAGCCACCGTCTCCGCCCCCTCTTTGAAAAAGTTCCCCGACCCGCGAAGGGTCTTGCCTCTTTCTGCGTCAGGGAAGTGTCGGCCGAGTGGGACGGTGGAGCCGCTCGGCCCGACCCGTGAAGAGCCACAAGGAGGAACACCGGAATGAAAGCCCCCCGCATCCTGATCGCCCTAGGCGCGGTCGCCGCAATGACAGCAACCGCCGCTGCCGCCGCGCAGGAGAAGTCGCGCGAGAAGACCTTTGGCGGCCCCAATGTGAGCGCCAGCACCGTGACCACCGTCAATCCCGAGACCGGCACCGCCACCCGCGATCGCCAGGCCACCAATCTAAACACCGGCGCCACCGCAACCAGCAACGCGGTGCGCCAGCGCACGCAGACCGGCGCGACGCTCGACATCGTCCAGACCGGCCCGCGCGGCAACAGCCGCTCGCTCAGCGGCGAGCGGGTGCGCAATGGCGATGGCACCGGCTCGACCTTTAACGGCACAGCGACGGGCCGGGGCGGGCGGACCTACGGCCTGTTGGGTGAGCGCAGCCGCGATGGGCAGGGCAATCGCAGCGCGAGCCAGTCGATCACTAATTCGGCCGGCGATATTCTCGCCTCGCGCCAGCGTGCGCGCACGGTGAGCGAAGGCCAGGTCAACCGCAGCACGACGAGCACGCGTCGGGCCGGCCCGCGCGCGCGCCGTCCGCGCAAATGATAGCCCCCAGCGCCACGCCCGGCCAGCGTCATGGCGCCGCGCTTCTGACAGAACCGGATCGCCAGGAGCACGCAGCATTCCCCCGCTGCGTGCTCTTTCGCCTCATTCGCCCCGCGCCCGCTCGTGATGGCGGATCACCTCGTCGATGATGAAGCGCAGGAACTTCTCGCTGAATTCGGGGTCGAGATCGGCCGCCTCGGAAAGCTCGCGCAGCCGCGCGATCTGGCGCTTCTCGCGATCGGGATCGGCGGGCGGCAGCGTCACCTTGGCCTTGTATTCGCCCACCGCCTTGGTGATGCGGAAGCGCTCGGCGAGCATATGAATGAGCGCTGCATCGATGTTGTCGATGCTACGCCGATAGCCCGCCAGCACCGGATCGACCTCGCCTGCGCGTGTTTTCCCCGCCGTCCGGTCGGCAAGCGTGGAGGCGGCGGGGCCGGGCGGGGGTTGCGTTTGGTGCGACATCGCGTGGCAAATTAGCAGCAATTGAAGGCTTGCCAAGCGCCCGAAGCTCGCTCAAAGCGCCGCCAATGACAGGCCAAGTGGTCCCACTGCCGCGCAAGCGCGCGACGCTCGAACCGATGCTCGCGCTGACAGCGACCGGGATGAACTCGGTCAATGCGGTGATCCTCGAGCGGATGCAGAGCGAGATCCCCCTGATCCCCCGGCTTGCCGGCCATCTCATCTCGGGCGGCGGCAAACGCTTGCGCCCGATGCTGACGCTCGCGGGAGCGGCGCTGGTCGGCTACGAGGGCACGCGCCACCACAAGCTCGCCGCCGCAGTTGAATTCATTCACACCGCAACCCTGCTGCATGACGATGTCGTCGATGGCAGCGAATTGCGGCGCGGCAAGGCTGCGGCCAATATCATCTTCGGCAATCCGGCGACGGTGCTGGTTGGGGATTTCCTGTTCTCCCGGGCCTTCGAGCTGATGACCGAGGACGGCAGCTTGCGCGTCCTCAAGATCCTGAGCAATGCGAGCGCCGTCATCGCGGAAGGAGAGGTCTCGCAATTGACCGCGCAGCGCCAGATCGAGACCAGCGAGGAGCGCTATCTCCACATCATCGGCGCCAAGACCGCCGCCCTGTTCGCTGCTGCCAGCCAGATCAGCGCGGTGGTGGCCGAATGCAGCGAGGAGCAGGAACGCGCGCTCGAGGATTATGGCCGCAATCTCGGCGTCGCCTTCCAGCTGGTCGACGATGCGATCGACTACGATTCGGACGCGAGCGAGATGGGCAAGGACAAGGGCGACGATTTCCGCGAGGGGAAGATGACGCTGCCCGTGATCCTCGCCCATGCGCGGGGCGATGCGGACGAGCGCAAGTTCTGGAAGGACGCGATCCTCGGCCACCGCGCCACCGATGAGGACCTGGCGCACGCGGTCGCGCTGATCCGCAAGCACAATGCGGTCGAGGACACGCGCGAACGCGCCCGCCATTTCGCTCATCGCGCAATCGACGCGATCTCGATCTTCCCCGACAGCAAGGCTCGTGCCGCGATGGCCGAAGCGGCGCAATTCGCGGTCGCGCGGGGCTATTGATCGCGCTAGTCGCAAGGGCATGAGCGAGGCTCTGCCCGTCCAGGAAGTCATGGTCGATCTTCGCGCCGCGCTGGCGGGGGAGGGGGCGGCTGTGCTCATCGCTCCGCCGGGTGCGGGCAAGACCACGCTCATTGCCCCAGGGCTGCTTGCAGAGGACTGGTGCAGCGGCCAAATCATCCTGACCTCGCCGCGGCGGGTCGCCGCGCGCGCGGCGGCTGAGCGCATGGCGCAGCTCCTGGGAGAGAAGCCCGGCGAGACGATCGGCTACCGCACAAGGTTCGACAGCAAGGTTTCCGGAAAGACGCGGGTGTTGGTCGTGACCGACGCAATTCTGGTCAATCGGCTGGTCGAGGACCCGGAGCTCGCGGGCGTTTCTGCAATTCTGTTCGACGAGGCGCACGAGCGGCATCTCGATAGCGATCTCGCGCTCGCGCTCGCGCTGGAGACACGCGGCGTGCTGCGCGAGGACCTGCGTCTGCTGGTGATGTCGGCGACGATCGACGGCGCGCGCTTTGCCCGGCTTCTGGGCGGCGCAGTGCCCGTGATCGAAAGCGAGGGGCGCAGCTTTCCGCTGGAGATCCGCTGGCTTGGCGGCGATCCCTCGCGCGCAATCGAGGATCAGGTGGCTGGCGCGGTGGTGACTGCGTGGCGCGAGGAACGGGGCGACATCCTCGTTTTTCTTCCCGGCGTGCGCGAAATCGAACGCGCTGCGGAGCGGCTGAAAACCAGGCTCCCCGAAACGCCAATCCTCCCGCTTCACGGCCAGATCGATCCGGCCGGCCAGCGCGCCGCGATCGCGCGCGATGCGCAAGGGCGACGCCGGATCGTGCTCGCGACCGCGATCGCGGAAACATCGCTGACGCTCGATGGCGTTTCCATCGTGATCGATAGCGGCCTGTCCCGGCTCGCCGAATTCGACCGCGCAGCGGGCACGACCCGGCTGGTGACGCGCCGCGCGAGCCAGGCTGCCGCCGCTCAGCGGGCGGGCCGCGCGGCGCGGCAG
>JAZBNR010000067.1:0-32074 GCA_036350735.1 Erythrobacter sp. | reverse complement strand
TCCCTCGGCCGCGGCGCGCGCCTCCTTTGCGGCCTGCGCCGCCTCGCGCCAGCGCGCGAACAGCAGCCGCGCCTCGGTGCGCTGGATGTCCTCGGTGAGCCTCGTGTAACGCTCGGCCTGCTTGGCCTGCCGCCTGAGGGAAGCGATCTGGGCATCGAGCCCGGCCATCAGGTCTTCCAGGCGCGCGAGATTGGCCTCGGTCGAGCGCAGCTTGCTCTCGGCATCCTTGCGGCGCACGTGCAGCCCCGCGATTCCGGCGGCTTCCTCGAGCATCTGGCGGCGCTCGGTCGGTCGGGCGGCGATCACCTGCGCGATCTTGCCCTGGCTCACCAGCGCCGGGCTGTGCGCGCCGGTCGCGGCATCGGCGAAGGTGAGCGCGACATCCTTGGCGCGCACGTCGCGCCCGTTGACGCGGTAGGCCGAGCCTGCCCCGCGCTCGATCCGGCGGGTGACGATCAGCTCCTCGCCCGCATCGTCCTGCGCATGCAGCACGACTTCGGCGAAGGCGCGCTCGGGGCGGGTGGAGGTGCCCGCGAAGATGACGTCCTCCATCCCGCCAGAGCGCATCGACTTGGCGCTCGTTTCCCCCATCACCCAGCGGATCGCCTCGAGGAGATTGGACTTGCCGCAGCCGTTAGGGCCGACCACGCCGGTGAGGCCGGGCTCGATCCGCAGCTCGGCAGGCTCGACGAAACTCTTGAAGCCGGAGAGCTTGAGCTTGCTGATCTGCATGAGCCGCCCTGCTCCCGCGCGCGCGCGTTACCGGGCGCCGGCGCGCTGGAGGGCGGGTTCGACACCGCCCCACTGGGTCGCATCGAGCTTGCGCCCGTTGAGCACGAAAGTCGGCGTGCCGGTGACGCCTGCGGCCTGCGCCTCGCGCTCGGCTCGGCTTACCATCTGCTCGATCGCGGCCGAATCGGACAGGCATTCGCGCGCCTGATCGGCTGGGAGACCGCGCGCGGCGAAGAAATCGATGAGGCCCGTCGCCTGTGCGACGCCCACGAAGCGCTGATCGAGCGGCAATTGCGCGGCCTGCTCCATCGCCGCCTGGTTGGCCTGGATGCCTTCCATCACGCCCTGGAGATTGCCCCAGACCTCGTCCGAAAGCGGCTGCATCCGCTCCGTGGGGCCGCACTGCGCGAGCGTTGCGATGACGACGTCGAAAGTGTTGAGGAAGACCTCGCGCTGTTCGAGGCTGACCCGGCCGCTGGCGATGTATTCCTCCTTGAGCGCGGGCTTGCCCTCGGTCGCGAACATCGCGCAGGCGCCGCAGGTGTGCGAGGCGTATTCGACGAGCTTGAGGGGTGCATCGGGATTGCCGACGACATAGCCGCCTTCGGGCGTGACGGTGGCCGTATCGAGCCAGCTCGTGCCCTCGGGCGCGGGGATCGCGGCGATCGGCTCACCCGCCGCGCCGCCCTCGGCGCTCTCGGTTTCGCTGCAGGCGGCGAGCGTGAGGCTGAGCGCGGCGCCGAGCGCGAGGACGAACGGGCGGCGGGCAGGGCGATGCATCATGAAACGGGTCCTTGTTCGAAGTTCAAAGGGATAGAGCGAGGCTGCGTGCCGGGTAAAGCGCGCAGTGCCGGGCGCTTGTGCACAATTTGCGGGATGCGTGTGCATAAAGCAGCCGCAGCCGCAACCGCCAGGGGTTTATTCGCTGTCTGCGGAAGGCGGCGTGGTCGAGACCCGCTCCTGGAGAACCTGCGAGAGCTGCGGCCAGGAATAGACACCCTCGAGCGTTTCCCCGTTGAGCGCGAAGGTCGGCGTGCCCTTGACGTTGAATTCTGTCCGGTCCGCCTCGCCTGCAGCCAGGATTGCCTTTGCGTCCGCATCGTCCGAGAGGCAGGCGGTGATCTGCGGCATCGTGAGGCCGCGCTGGGTGGCCATGTCGTCGAAATCGAGCGCGCGTGCGGCGTTGAGGCGCCCGGTCGCATCGCCGCGCATCCAGATCGCCTGCTGCGAAGCGGGCGCGCCCGCCGCCTTGGGCAGCCAGGTTTCCTGCGTATAGAGGAACATGTCGTGCAGATCCTTGAACCTCTCCGGCCCGCCGCAGCGCGCGAGCTGGGTGATCGCGAGATCGAGCCCGTTGCGGATCACCGGGCGCACCTCGATCGCGAGGTGGCCGGGGGCGACCGCGACCAGCTCGAGCGTGGGCCCCGCCTCCTTCACGAAGCTCGCGCAATGCCCGCAGGTGTAGCTGATGAATTCGATGAGCTGGCCGTCCGCATCCGGGTTGCCGATGCGAAAGCCGCGCTCGGTCGCCTCGATCTCGGCGATCCAGACACGCTGGGGCGCTTCCTCGAAGGATTGGCGCGGCCAGGAGTCTGGCGCCTGCGTGTCCTGCGCCTGCGCTGCCAGAGGCGCAGCGGCAGCAGCGACGAGGAGGGCGGCGGCGAGTTGATGAAAGCGCTTCACTTGTCCTTGCGATCCTTCTTGCGGTTGTCGGCCTCATCGAGCGAGCGGGCGAGCGATTCGAGCACCGTTCGCAGCTCCGGATCGCCGATGTCGCGCAGGCTCTCGCCCAGTTCCATCGGGATCGGCTTCAAGGAGGGGGGCGGCTTGGCCGGCGCATCCTCGCGCGGCGGCGTCACCTTGCCCTGGCGCAGCTTGATCCGCGCCACTGCCTTGTAGCCGAAGAAACGGTTCACCCGCTCGATGATTTCAGGTGTCACCTGGGCGATTAACGGAGCCTGTGCGCTCGTCACCACCAGTTCGAGGATGCCGTTCGATTTCTCGCCCGGTGGAAAGCGGATCGCCTCGGGGCTGCACACGCGGGCATGGACCGGGCCGACGATCTCGGGCCAGCGGGTCACGACCGAGCTCTGGACGAAACCGAACCGGCGAAAGGCGGTGCGACCGACCTCGGGCATGAGCTCGCCGATCGGGCGCGCGCCTCCCCCGCGCGGGCGGGTGTAGGGGCGGGCCGTCTTGTTGGCCGTCTTGCTGGCCATCTTTCTGGCGGGTTTTTCGGTGTCGCTTCCCATGACAAGCCTGCCCATGCCATAGACGCCGCGTGACCGCCACCATCTCGGACATCCTGCTCGCCTGGTATGATCGCAACGCGCGCGCGCTCCCCTGGCGCAATCCGCCCGGCGATCCCCCTCCGGCCGATCCCGCCCGGCCCTACCGCGTGTGGCTCTCCGAAGTAATGCTCCAGCAGACCACGACCGCCGCGGTGAAGCCCTATTTCGAGAAGTTCACGCAAACCTGGCCCGATGTCGAGGCGCTGGCGGCGGCGAGCGAGGAGGAGGTGATGGCCGCCTGGGCGGGGCTGGGCTATTATTCGCGCGCGCGCAATCTCGTGAAATGCGCGCGCGCGGTGGCGCAGCGCGGCGGGTTTCCCCGGACCGAGCGCGAACTGCGCGAGCTTCCCGGCCTCGGCGCCTACACCGCCGCCGCAGTGGCCGCGATCGCCTTCGGTAAGCCCGCGGTGGTGGTCGATGCCAATGTCGAGCGGGTGGTGGCGCGGCTATTCGCGATTGCCGAGCCGCTGCCGGGCGCGCGCGCCGCGATCCGGGAAAAGGCCGAGGCGATCACGCCGAAGCGGCGCGCCGGCGATTTCGCGCAAGGCGTGATGGATCTGGGCGCCACGATCTGCACCAGCAAGGCGCCGCGCTGCATGTTGTGCCCCTTGCGCAAGGCCTGCGCCGGCTATGCGGCCGGAAACCCCGAGGCCCTGCCGGTCAAACCCGCGAAGAAAGCCAAGCCAGAGCGGCGCGGCACCGCCTTCTGGATCGAGCGCGAGGGCCATGTCTGGCTCGTCACACGCGCAGGCAAGGGCATGCTTGGCGGGATGCGCGCGCTGCCCGATGACGGCTGGAGCGCGCGCGCCGATGGGACCGGCGAGGCGCCGCTAGAAGCCACGTGGTCAAGCCTTGGCGCGGTGCGTCACACCTTCACCCACGCGCATCTCACGCTGAGGGTCGAGCGCGCTCAGACCACGCGCGATCCTCGAGGCGAGGGCACATGGTGGCCGGTCGGACAGCTCGAAGAGGCGGGCCTGCCGAGCCTGTTCGCCAAGGCCGCCGCGCTCGCGCTTGCGATCAGATCAGATAATCCCGCCGCCGATCGAGAGGCGGATGGCGGCGATCAACAGCACGATCAGGCAGAAATTGCGCCCGCTGTTGTGCGAGGAGAGCGCGCCCAGGATCACGCCCAGCACGATCAGAGGCAAGGCCAGCCAGTTGCCCCAGCCGAGAAAGGGGATCGTCGAGGGGATGACGATGACGAGCGAGATGAGGCCGAGCAGCCATGCGAGTAGGTTGAGCATGTGTGTTATTTATATACTACACCCCGCGAAATCAAGCTCTCAATCAGACAATCTGGCGTGCGAGCAGGGCGATTGACCCTCGCGCCCATCTGCCCCATCACGCGCTCAAACATCTCCGGGAGAATCTCTGACATGGCCACCCGCATCCTCGAGCCAGGCGCGCTCGATCCCATCCTCTCGTCCGACATTTCGCGCCGCGCGCTGATCCGCGGCGGCGGCACTCTTGCAGGGATCGCTGCGCTCGCCGGGCTGCCGCTCGGGCGCGAGTTGCTCGCGCATAATATCGACGAGAGCTGGCCCAATGTGGCGGCGATGGCCAACCGCTATGTCTCCGAGCGCAAGGTCGCCAACATGATGCTGACCTTCGGCTGGGGTCAGGAGGATCACGCGCACACCGTGGGCGGGGGCAAGATGAGCCTTGGCGGTGGCTACGAGGTCGACGTGGATACGCTTTACCGCATCTATTCGATGACCAAGCCGATCACCGGCATGGCGACGATGATGCTGATCGATGAAGGCAGGCTCGCCCTCGACATGCCGGTGCACGAAGTGCTCCCGGCGTTTCGCGATATGCAGGTGCTGGTCGATCCGGAAGGCCCGCTCGACAACACCGTGCCCGCGATCCGGCCGATCACGATCCGCCAGCTGCTCACCCACACCGCAGGGCTCGGCTATCTCATCACCAGCAAGGGCCCGCTGCTTGAGGCCTATGTCGAGAACGGGATCACCGGCGGGCGCGTCAGCCGCTTCCCGATTCCGGGCGTGCCCGATCCCAAGGAGGTGCCCAGCCTCGAGGTCTGGGCGGATAACCTCGCGGGCCTTCCGCTGATGTATCAGCCCGCGACCAGGTGGAGCTATTCGTGCTCGATCGATCTTCTGGGCAGGGTGATCGAGGTCGCCTCGGGCATGGAGTTCGAGGCCTTCCTCAAGCAGCGCCTGTTCGATCCGCTCGGCATGACGAGCACCTTCATGACCGTGCCGGAAAGCGAGAAGGACCGGTTGACCGACAATTACGGCGTGCTCGGCGGGCAATTGCTCCCGCTCGATCCCGCCTCCAACTCGATCTATCTCGATCCGCCGAGCGTTCCCTCGGGGGGCGGCGGGCTGGTCTCCAGCCCGCGCGACTATGACCGCTTCCTGCGCATGGTGCTGGGCTACGGCATGTTTGGCAAGGAGCGGATCATGAGCGAGGAGGCCGTGCGCGTTGGCACCTCGAACCTCATCCCCGGCACGGTCGACACCGCCGGTTCGTGGGTCGAGGGCGAGGGGCATGGCGCGGGCGGGCGCTCGCTCGGCAGCACCTTTGGCTGGGGCGGGGCGGCGGGCACGCTGGGCGCGGTCGACTTCAAGCTGGGGCTGCGCACGGGCCTGTGGACGCAATATATGCCGTCAGATGCCTATCCGGTGCGCGACGAATTCCTCGCCGCGATGGAGAAGGACATGGCCGCGATGGAGGCGGCGCGCGGCCAGAAGGCCGCCTGATGGCGGACGCGGCGTTTCCCGTCCCGCTTGCAGCGCTCACCAAGACCGCGCCGGTTGCCTTCGCCGGCTCGCCGATCGACCGTGCGGACCAAGTGCGCTGCGATCCCGCCAAGCTCGCTGCTCACATGAACTGGCGCGCGCGGGTGCTGCTGCTCGACGGGCTGCTGCCGCAGATCGACGATGCGGGCGGGCTCCTCTGGGGCACGCTGGCGGACGTGCCCGAAGACGCCGAACTCGTTTTCCTCGGACTGCTCGAGGATCGCGCCTGCTTCGCCGCGGTGCCCGATCAGGGCGCGACCGGCCCTGCCTATGCCATGCCGCGCGCCTGGGCGGCGATCCAGCAGCTCTCGCCGCCTGACCTGGCGATCTATGGCGGCGCGCGCAGCCTCGTCGACTGGCATGCGCGCCATCGCTTCTGCGCCAATTGCGGCGCGCCCACCAGGCTTGCCAAGGGCGGCTGGCAGCGCGGCTGCGAGAATTGCGGGGCGCAGCATTTCCCGCGCACCGATCCGGTGACGATCATGCTGGTCGAGAACCCCTCGCTCGATGGGGGAAGCCTCCTGCTCGGGCGCCAGCCGCGCTTTCCCCCGCGCAGCTTCTCCGCGCTCGCGGGCTTCGTCGAACCGGGGGAGACGGTCGAGGAGGCGGTCGCGCGCGAGGTGTTCGAGGAAGCGGGGCTGAGGGTGCGCGATGTCGAATATGTCGCAACGCAGCCCTGGCCCTTCCCGAGCCAACTCATGATCGGATGCTATTGCCGGACCGACGAGACCGCAATCACGCTGGATGTCGAGGAACTGGAGGAGGCGCGCTGGTTCACCCGCGCTGAGGTGGCCGACGCGATCGCGCATGCCAAGGGCTATGAGGGCGACGGCGCCGAGACCGCCTTTACCGCCCCGCCGCCAGCCGCGATCGCGCACAGCCTTTTGAAATGGTGGCTGGAGAAGACCGCATGAAAGATACGCCCCGCACCTTCACGATCGACATCTATTCCGACGTCATGTGCCCCTGGTGCGCGATCGGCTACGGTCAGCTAACCCGCGCACTGGAAGAACTGGAGGGCGAGATCGAGGCGCAGGTGCGCTGGCGCCCGTTCGAGCTCAACCCCTCGATGCCCGCCGAGGGCGAGGGCTTCGAGGAGCACATGAGCCGCAAATATGGCCGCTCGGCCGAGGAGGGCGCGGCGATGCGGGGGCAGATGAAGGCGATCGCGCAGGAGGCAGGCGTGTCGCTTGCGTGGGAGGGCGAGGGCGAGGGCCCGCCGCAGCGCCTCTGGAACACGCGCGACTGCCACAAGCTCTTGACCTTCGCGCTCGAGGAGGCGGGGCCAAAGGTGCAGACCGCGTTGAAGCTCGCTTTGTTCCGCGCCCATTTCAACCGCCGCGTGCCGTTCAATGATCGCGCTGCGCTGCTCGACATCGCGGCGCAGGCCGGGCTCCACCGCGAGGCGGCGAAGGCCGCGCTGGAGGACCCTGCGCTCGAGGCGCGGGTGGTGGCCGAAGAACAGCGGGCATGGGATCTCAACATCACGGGGGTTCCTGCGATGATCGTTGAGGGCAAGTTCATGATCCCGGGCGCGCAAAGCCCTGAGACCTATGTCAGCGCCTTGCGGCGGGTGGCCGAGCGAGTGGCGAGTTAGGCAGCAGGCATCCGGCAACAGCAACGCCGCGTAATTTAGGTGTAGACAGGGACACCATGAAAAGCATCTTCACCACACTCGTCGCCGCCGCGATCGCGCTCGGCTTCGGCTTTTTCGCCGGGCAGGAGAGCGTCGAGTTCGGCGGCACTTCCGCCTTCTTCGCCTGCGCACTGCTCGCAATGGCGATCAACTGGGCGGTGTTCGTGCCCTCGGCTATCGCCAAGGCCGATACCTATTACGATACCACCGGCGCGATCACCTATGCGAGCGTGACGCTGTTCGCCGGTTATGCCGCCTACACGGCGCAAGGTATGCTCGATGCGCGCAGCATCGCGATGGCGGCGATGGTGATCGTGTGGTGCGTGCGGCTCGGCACTTTCCTGTTCATCCGCATCCACGCCATGGGCGGGACCGATTCGCGTTTCGAGAAGATCAAGGTGAGCCCCTCGCGCTTTCTCGTCGCTTGGACGCTGCAGGGGCTGTGGGTGGTGCTGACCGCGTCCGTAGCCTTTGCCGCGATCACCGCGCGCGAAAAGGTGGCGCTCGATGCGTGGTTCTGGGCGGGCGCGCTGGTGTGGCTTGCCGGCATCACGATCGAGACCGTGGCCGATGCGCAGAAGAGCCGGTTCAAGGCAGACCCTGCGAACAAGGGCCAATTCATCGACGTGGGCCTGTGGCGCTGGTCGCGCCATCCCAACTATTTCGGCGAGATCACCCTGTGGACGGGGATGCTGATCATGGCGGTGCCGGTGCTGCAGGGCTGGGCGTGGCTGGTGGTGATTTCGCCCGTATTCGTGACGCTGCTGCTCACGAAGGTTTCGGGCATCAACCTGCAGGAACGTCAAGCGCAGGAGCGCTGGGGCGATGATCCCGCCTACCAGCGCTACCGCGCCAACACGCCTGCGCTCATCCCGCGCCCGCCAAGGGACGCGGGCGCGACGAACGCCGCCTAGTTCGAATCGCCGTTGCGGATCGCGCGCATGGCCTTTGGCCCCTTGCGCTCGTCGTCGGCGGGATTGTCGCTGCCGACGACCGGTTCGCGGTTATCGGGGTCGGTCGCGCGGTGCAGTTCGTCGCGTTTGCCCACGCGGCGACCCACATTGCCCCCGGCGGAGGAGCCCTGCGAGGGGGACTTCTCATCCTGCATTTCATCGATGAGATCGTTGTCGGGGTGACGGCTCTGGCGGTCTGGCATGTGCATTCTCCTTTCCCGATCAATGGGAAAGGAGGTGCACTTGTTCCGGCTTCTAACGCGATTGGGCGGTCAGCCGTGCACCAGCGCGGGGAAGGCGCGCTCGATCGCGGCCCGCGCGTCGCTCTCGAAGCACAGGCCGTGCGAGAGGATGATCCGCTCGGGCTCGAGCGCCAGCACCGCCTTCAGCCCCGCCGCGAGCGCCGCGCGGTGGCCCCTTAAGGCCCAGCGCATGTCGATCGTGGGCTGGCCGTCTGGCCCGATCGCCCCGCCCGCCCGGAGGATCAGGCGGATCAGTGGGCTCACGATGCGCTCCGCCTCGAAGCGCTGCATCAGGTCGGTGACGATGAGCGTGCGGCTCGCATGGTGGACAAACACGCATTCGCTGAAGCCCCCCAGCGCCAGCGTGATCGTGGCGATCTGCCCGCTCCACGGTTCGTCCGCAACCTCGTGGAGATCGGCAAAGCCAGCCAGAGCGAACTTAGCGGCGAGCGCGGGCAGGGCGAACACCCGCGCATCCGGGTAGCGCGCCTGCCACTCGGCGAGGTGGACGTAGTGGTGCAGGTTGGGCGCGATCAGATACGCCACCCGTCCCAGCTCGCCGAGCGCCGCTGCGAGATCCGGCGTATGCGCGACGGGTGAGTGCACCCACAGATCGCCGTTGGCGAGCCGCACCACGCTCATCCGCGTGGGGCAGGGGATCGCGAGCCCCATGAAGCCATAGCCGACCTCCGGCCCGTCGACCGTCCAGATGCTATCCCCCCACGGCTTGGGCACCAGCAGCGGCGCATAGGGCCGGTATCCGGCAGCGCCGCTCACCCTAGACCAGCCCCAGCTTCTCGAGCTTTGCCGCGAGCTTGCCCGGCAGCGCATCGCCGATGTCCTCGCCGGGAGCGAGATCGCGCGGGGGATCGCCCTTGAGATATCGCCAACCCTGATGCGCGCGCTTGGCGCGGGGGTGGACGCGGATCAGCTCGGGCTCGAGCTCGATCCGCCAGCGCCCGTCGGGGCCTTGCGTAAAGCCGGTGATGACCGAGCGCGCCACGATCGCGTGCTGGTGGATCCAGTAGAGCGAGCCGCCGATGCACTGCTCCCATCTGATCGGGCGATTCTTGGTGGTGAGGTATGGGCTGCGCCGGCCGGCATACCAGCGCTCGATGTCGGAATAGCTCTTGGCGCCGAAGGCGATCTTGGTCAGATGGAGGGGCATGACATCAAGCTAGGCACTTTGCGCGCAAAATCCCACCGGCGGCGGGCGCTCAATCCACCGGAGAGCTAGAGCGGTGCCAGCCCCGTCGCCACCGCGAGGCCGAGAAACGCGAAGAAGCCCATCGAATCGGTGATCATGGTGACGAACACCGAGGAGGCGAGCGCCGGATCCTGGCCCACCCGCTCGAACACCACCGGCACCAGCACGCCCGCAAGCCCCGCAATTGCGATGTTGATCACCATCGCGAGCGCGATCACCGCGCCCATCATCGGCTCGAAGATCACCCCCGCCGCGATCCCGATCAGCACCGCCACCGTCGCCCCGTTAAGCAGCGCCACACGCAGCTCGCGCCACACGATCTTCCATGTGTTCGCCCGCGTCAGCTGGTTGGTCGCGATCGCGCGCACCGCCACCGCCATCGTTTGCGTGCCCGCATTGCCGCCGATGCTGGCGACGATCGGCATCAGCACTGCGAGCGCCACCAGCGCCTCGATCGCCGCCCCGAAGAAAGCGATGATCAGGCTCGCGATCACCGCCGTGCCGAGATTGGCGATCAGCCAGCGCACCCGGCTCGAATAGGCCTCGCGGATCGGCTCGTTGATGTCGCCATCGCCCGCGCCCGAAAGCAGCAGCGCGTCCTCGCCCGCTTCCTCGGAGATGATGTGGACGATGTCGTCCACCGTCATCTGCCCGACCAGCCGCCCGTTCTCATCCACCACCGCGGCCGAGATCAGCGCGTATTTCTGGAACATCAGGGCGACCTCTTCCTGATCCATCGTCACCGGGATCAGCGTCTGGTCGCGCTTCATCGCGTCGGTCAGCGCGATGTGGCGGGGCGAGGTGAGAATCCAGTTGAGCGCGCAGGTGCCGACCGGGTGGAACGCGGCATCGACCACGAAGACCTCGTGGAAATCATGCTCGAGATCGCCCTGATCGCGCAGAAAATCTATGAGATCGCCGATCTTCATATGCTCGGGCACCGCCATGACGTGGCGGCTCATCAGGCGCCCGGCGGTCTCCTCCGGATAGGCAAGCGCCGAATTGACCGCGGCGCGCGTCTCGGGCTCGAGCTCGGCGATGATCGCGCGCTGATCTTCCTCGTCGAGGTCTTCGAGGAGCTGCACGGCATCGTCGGTCTCGAGCTGCTCGGTGATCGCGGCGACCGCCTCGGGCGGCAGCGCCTGCATCATCTCCTCGCGCACGAAATCGTTGAGCTCGGCGACGACCTCGCTCGTCATCAGGTCGGTTATGGCAGCGGCAAGGCGCACGCGCTCGTCGCGATCGACCAGTTCGAGCAGGTCCGCGATGTCAGCCGGGTGGAGCGGCTCGACCAGATCGTAGAGGCGGCCCTTGTCGCCCTCGTCGAGCGCGTCGCGCACGCTGGCAAGATAGCTGGGCTTGAGCCGGTTCTCCTCATCGTGACGCGCATCGTCGATACGGTCGTCGGGCCGCGCGTCCTCGGGCAGGCGCTCGGGCGCGGTCAGCGTATCATCATCGAAGGCGGAGGGATCGATCATGCGGGCGGGTTTAGAAGCGGAGGTGTGAAAAGCAAGTCAGTGGACGGGCAGGCCCTATTGGGCGGGTGACATGAGGGTGAGGGCTGCTATGGAGCCCCACTGTCCCGCTCGCCCGAGCGGACCTCAACCAGCCAGAGGAGTTCACACGATGGCCGACACGCTCACTTTCACGCTCGACACCGGAGACGGCGAACCCAAGGACGTCGTCATCAAGCTGCGCCCCGATCTTGCGCCGGGCCATGTCGAGCGGATCACCGAGCTCGCGGGCCAGGGCTTTTATGATGGCGTGGTGTTCCACCGCGTGATCCCCGGCTTCATGGCGCAGGGCGGCGATCCGACCGGCACCGGCATGGGCGGCTCCGATCTTCCCGACCTCAAGGCCGAGTTCAATTCCGAGCCGCATGTGCGCGGCACCTGCTCAATGGCCCGCACACAGGTGCCCGACAGCGCCAATTCGCAATTCTTCATCTGCTTCGAGGACGCAGAGTTCCTCGACGGGCAATACACCGTCTGGGGCCAGGTCGAGAGCGGCATGGAACACATCGACGCGCTCCCCAAGGGCGAGCCGCCGCAAAAGCCGGGCAAGATCGTGAGGGCGAGCGTGGCTTAAGCGGGGTTCAGCCGCCCGGTCGCCGCGCGATCTGGCCGAGCACCTTCGTCACCGGCAGGTGGAAGGGCAGGCGGGTGTTGGTGTGGTGCCAGGCGGCCGGCACGCTGACATCGACCGGGATGTCGGGGCGCGAATTGAGCGCGCCGAAGGTGTCGAGCTCGCCCATCACGTCGGTCACGCATGTGAGCTCGCGCGGCATGGCGATGCGCGCGCTGAAGGTGACGACGCGCATATCCGCAGCGGCCTTGCGAAAGCCCTGCCGGTCGGCCTCACGCAGCGCGTAGAGCGCTTCGGACAGCACCAGATTGCCCTTCGAATGGCCGACCAGATAGGGCACCTTCACGCCGCCGTCGCCCAGCAGTTCGCGGATCGCGCGGACATCGGCGCTCTCGCGCGCCATGCGGAAGGTGTGGCCCGGATCGCGCGGGCGCAGCATCGGGGGGGCGAGCCAGTGCCACGCCTCGAACGGGGTGCCGGCATGGCGGATCGCGTTGAGGCCGCCGAACAGGAAAAAGCCGCCCAACGCCTCCGAGCCGAGATCGGCGAGCCCGAGCCCCGAGACGACGCCGAGCACCGGCGCATCGAGCGCATCGGCGACATTGCGCGCGAGCGCCGCGGCGCCCACCGCCGAGCTGCCGACGCCCGCGACTGTGAGCGCGGCGTAATCATCGCGCAGACAATCGCAAGCCTCGATTCCCGGCCAGATCCGCAAGCTGGGGGCGTAGGACGGGCCGACCTCGAGGATGATCCCTTCCGGCTTCTCGCGCGCGGCGAGCTGGCGGCGCTCGTCGCGCGTCAATGCATCCACATCGTAGAACAGGCTGTCGAGCGCGGTGTTGTCCCTGACCGGCCATCCGGCCAGCTGGCTCGCCAGGGTGCTGGCAAAGGCGCTGCTCGAAAAAGGTGTGCTTGAAAAAGGGGTGGCGGGCCGACTCATGCGAGCATCGCCCTATCGCGATTTGCCGGTTTGTGCACCCGCGATTGAACGCAGACGTCATTGCGGCTAAGGGCGCGAGCCTCATGAAAGCGCAAACCCCTCCCAAAACCTTCCGGGTCAAGAGCTTCGGCTGCCAGATGAACGTCTATGACGGCGAGCGCATGGCCGAGCTGCTCGCCGAGCGCGGCATCGTGCCCGCGCCCGAGGACGAGGAGGCGGACCTTGTCGTGCTCAACACCTGCCATATCCGCGAGAAGGCTGCCGAGAAGGTCTATTCGGACATCGGCCGCCTGGTGAAGGCGGGTGCGCAAGCGGGCAAGACGCCGCTCATCGCGGTGGCGGGCTGCGTCGCGCAGGCCGAGGGCGAGGAGATCATGGCGCGCGCGCCGGCGGTCTCGATGGTGGTCGGCCCGCAGGCCTATCATCGCCTGCCCGCGATGCTCGACAAGGCAGCGAGGGGCGAGCGCGCGAGCGACACCGACATGCCCGCGATCGCCAAGTTCGATAGCCTGCCGCAGCGCAAGCGCCGCTCGCCCACGGCCTTCCTGACGGTGCAGGAGGGATGCGACAAGTTCTGCACCTATTGCGTGGTGCCCTACACCCGCGGCGCGGAAATCTCCCGCCCGTTCAACGATCTCGTCAACGAAGCTTGCAAACTGATCGAAGCGGGCGCGCGCGAGATCACGCTGCTGGGGCAAAACGTCAACGCCTGGCGCGGCGAGGACACAAGGGGCCGTGCGATCGGGCTCGCCGGGCTCATCCGGGCGCTGGCGCGCGAGGACGGATTGGAGCGCATCCGCTACACCACCAGCCATCCGGGCGACATGGAAGACGACCTCATCGCCGCCCATGGCGAGGTCGAGAAGCTGATGCCCTTCCTCCACCTTCCGGTGCAATCGGGCAGTGATCGGGTGCTGAAAGCGATGAACCGCCAGCACACCGCCGAGAGCTATCTGCGCCTGCTCGAACGCTTCCGCGCCGCACGGCCCGGCATGGCGCTTTCGGGAGATTTCATCGTCGGCTTCCCCGGCGAAACCGAGGCCGAATTTGCCGAGACGCTCGCGCTGATCGACGAGGTCCGCTATGCGCAGGCTTTCAGCTTCAAGTATTCGCCGCGCCCCGGCACCCCGGCGGCGACGATGGACGGCCAGATCGCCAAGGAGGTGATGGACGAGCGCCTCCAGCGCCTCCAGGTCCGGATCAACCGGGACCAGCTCGCCTTCAACCAGGCGAGCGTCGGCAGGACCTGCACGGTGCTGGTCGAGCGGCGCGGCAAGCACGAGGGCCAGTGGCTCGGCAAGTCGCCCTGGCTCCAGAGCGTGTGGTTCGAGCGCGACTGCGCCATCGGCGAGCTCGTCGAGGTGACGCTCGCCGAGGCGGGGCCGAACTCGCTGCGCGGGCTGTTGCATGAGGCTGTCTCCGCCTGAGCCCCGCGCGTCGGCTCACCGAGCAACATTGTGGCAGGCTGATGACTTTCCACGACCATGCGCGGCCCGCCCGCTTGCTTTGCGCGCCGCCGCGCTTACCCTCCGAGTCGGCAGGCGGGTCGTTGTCCGTCCGCGTTGAAAGGAACCTATGGGAAGAAGACCCTCCCGCACCGCCGACCCGAAGCTTTCGCCCGATCCCGTGCGCCCTTCGGGCGTGCGCCGGGCGCAGGCCGAGCTTTCCTTCGAGAACCAGTCGCTGCTCGGCGCGCTGTTCGGGCAGTTCGATGCCAATCTGGTGCAGGTCGAAAACCGCCTGGGCGTGTTCATCCACGCGCGCGGCGACCGGATCGTGATCGAGGGGCCGGACGATGCGGTGGCGCGCGCACGCGATACGCTCAACACCATGTATGACCGGCTCGCCATGGGGCAGGATCTGGATGCGGGCGCGATCGAATCGCTGATCGCGATGTCGAACGAGCCCACCCTCGAGGGGATCATCAGCGGCGACACCAGCGGCCCGCCGATCATGATCCGCACCCGCCGCAAGACGATCGTGCCGCGCTCGGCGACCCAGATCGCCTATATGCGCAGCCTCGCGCGCGACGACATCATCTTCGCGCTCGGCCCCGCTGGCACCGGCAAGACCTATCTTGCGGTGGCGCAGGCGGTGGCGCAGCTCGTCGCCGGCAGCGTCCAGCGGCTGATCCTCTCGCGCCCGGCGGTCGAGGCGGGGGAGAAGCTGGGCTTCCTGCCGGGCGACATGAAGGATAAGGTCGATCCCTATCTGCGCCCGCTCTACGATGCGCTCTACGATTGCATGCCGCCCGAGCAGGTCGAGCGGCGGATCGCATCCGGCGAGATCGAGATCGCGCCGATCGCCTTCATGCGCGGGCGCACGCTGGCCGATGCCTTCGTGATCCTCGACGAGGCGCAGAACACCACCAAGGAGCAGATGAAGATGTTCCTCACCCGGTTCGGCCAGAACAGCCGGATGGTGGTGTGCGGCGATCCGCGGCAGGTCGACATTCCCGGCGGGGATCGGATGAGCGGCCTCAAGGATGCAGTCGAAAGGCTCGAAGGGATCGAAGGCTTCGGCACGATCCGCTTCACCGCCGCCGACGTGGTGCGCCACCCGATCGTGGGCCGGATCGTTCAGGCCTATGAGGGGCCGGACGCCTGATCCCAGGCGGGCTTGCCGCGCCTGCGCGCGCCTCAGCCGAGCCGATCGACCACGTAAACGGTCGAGCCCGCATTGTCGGCGTATTGCGGCAGATGGTCCCCGTGTTCCTCGAACAGCAGCGCCACCTTGCCCGCATCGATGCTTTGCTCAACGAGCCCGGCATAGTCGGGATCGGCCATGCTCAGATCGTTGATCGAGAAGGCAAGCTTGGTGCCCGGCTGCACCGCTTCGAGCATTTCGCGATAGAGCGAGGCCGGGGCAGCGCCCTTGCTGATGACACCCGCCGCCGCGATCGCCTTGTATTGCCCCAGTTCGGGCGCGAGCGGCGCCTCGGGTTCCACCAGCCGCAGCTCGCGATAGACCCCGCGGGCTTGCGCGATATCGAGCATCTTGCGGGAAAGGTCCGCTCCGTCGATCGTATCGAACCCGACTTGCCTCAGCGCCTCGCCCGAAAGCCCGGTGCCGCAGCCATAATCCAGCACCGCTGGCGCATCCGGGCCGACGAAACGCGCGAGCGCGCGAGCCACCCGCGCGGGAGTGATGTAGCCTTGTGAGACGACATCCTCGTCATAGCGCGCGGCCCATGCATCATAAGCATCGCGCATCTCGCGCTCGCCCGAGGCGGTGTAAATGTTGGTGAGATCGGAACTGGCCATGCGAGCCCTCTCTGGTTGCCCCTAT
Organism: Erythrobacter sp.; assembly: GCA_036350735.1. Classification (GTDB taxonomy): domain Bacteria; phylum Pseudomonadota; class Alphaproteobacteria; order Sphingomonadales; family Sphingomonadaceae; genus Erythrobacter. The sequence goes on along the minus strand of JAZBNR010000067.1, from coordinate 15,932 downwards.
GGTTGGGAGGTCATAGGCGCAAAGCAGGAAAGGGGTCAAACCGGGCGGCGCTCGTGCCTGCCGGGCACGATCGGCGGCTCGGCGCTTTCCTACCGGGCGCGCGGTGCTGTATGGGCGGGCGCATGAACCGTTTCATCAGGATGGCAGACAGCCCCGATTTTCTGCGCCTGCGCGCGCAGCGGCGCGTGCGCGCGGGTGGCGCGCGGGGGTGCGTGCGGCAAGCTGCGCCGGGGCCAGGTTTTTTGCGCCTGGACCGTGTAACAGGCGGTTCAAGCGTTCCTCACATGCGATGGGCGGGGCGTTGATGGAGCTCGATTGCGCCGTCGAGGGCTGGTCCGGCTCGGCACAGGAATGGGAAGCGCTGGCCGAGCGCTGCGGCGAGGCCGCGGGCGCGGCGCTGGCCGAGCTCGCGCATCCCCGCCTCACCGCAAGCGTGCTGTTCACCACCGACGAGGAGGTCCACGCGCTCAACCGCGAGTGGCGCGGGCGCGATCGTGCCACCAATGTGCTCAGCTTCCCGATGCTCGAGCGGGCAGAGCTGCTCGGGTTGGAGAGGGAAGGCCCGCCGGCGATGCTGGGCGATCTGGCGCTCGCGCACGGGACCTGCGCGCGCGAGGCGGGCGAAAAGGGCATCGCCCTTGCCGATCACGCCGCGCACCTGCTGGTCCACGGGTTCCTGCATCTTGCCGGGCACGACCACGAGACGGGCGAGGAAGACGCCGAGGCGATGGAGGCTCTCGAAATTGCGATACTTGCAAAGCTGGGCATTCGTAACCCATATGAGGCCATCACATGAGAGGAGCACCCTCAGGGGCCGACATGCCCGAACCAGGATCGACCGCGGGAGACGCGGAGAGTACGAGCGGGCTCTGGAGCAATCTGGGGCTCGCCTTGAAGAAGATGGTCGGTGTTGCCGAGGGCGACCGGTCGTTGCGCGCGCAGCTCGAGGAAGCGATCGACGAGCACGAGGGCGAGAACGGCGATTCGCCGCCTGACGAGGTGTCGGGCGGGCGCGGCGGCGACCTCTCGCCGGTCGAGCGGCAGATGCTGCGCAACCTGCTCCACTTCTCCGAGAACGATGCCGACGACGTGGCGGTGCCGCGCGGCGAGATCGTCGCGGTCGAGGCCTCGATCGGGTGGGATGCGCTGGTCGCGGCCTTCTCCGAGCACGGCCATTCGCGCATGCCGGTCTACCGCGAGACGCTCGACGATGTGATCGGGATGATCCACATCAAGGACGTCTTCCCCTATCTCGCCGAAGGCAAGCGCCCTCCGCGCGATTGGACGGTGCTGATGCGCCAGCCGCTCTACGTGCCGCAGGCGAGGGGGGCCCTCGACGTGCTCGCAGACATGCGCGCGCGCCGGGTGCACCTCGCGATCGTGCTCGACGAGTTCTCAGGGACCGACGGGCTGATCACGATCGAGGACCTGGTCGAGGAGATCGTCGGCGAGATCGAGGACGAGCACGACGAGCTGCCGCAGGAGCTGATCGTACCGATTGGCGAGGGCATGTGGGATTGCGATGCGCGCGCCGAGCTGCGCGATGTGGCGGACACGGTCGACCCGAGGCTGGCCGAGGTCGAAGAGGCGGTCGACACGCTGGGCGGGCTCGCCTTCGTGCTGGCCGAGCAGGTGCCGCCGGTGGGGGCGGTGGTGGAACATCCGAGCGGGTGGCGCATTGAGGTGACAGACGGCGACGAGACGCATGTGAAGCGCTTGCGGCTGCACGCTCCGGCGAGCGCCGAAGTTGCGAGCGAGTTGCAATAAACGCATGCTTGCGCGGCCGCGCACAAGACGCCTTCGATTTTTTGCATCCAACTCGCCCGGCGTGCGTATCTCCAGGCATAGCAAGGAGATAGGGATGCCTTCACGTCGTTTGCCGCCGCTGCGCGCGCTCGAAGCGTTCATGCGGACCGTGCGCCTGGGCTCGGCGCGTGCCGCTGCCGAGGAGATCGGGCTCAGCCCTTCGGCGCTTTCGCGCCGGATCACCAATCTCGAGGAGTTCGTCGGCAAGAAGCTGTTCACCCGCGCGCGGCAGTCGATGCAGCTGACCGACGAGGGGCAGGCGTTCTACGAGGCGGTCAACCCGCACCTTGAATCACTCGCACGCGCGGTCGAGAGCCAGTCCGACAACATCGCGCTGCTGCGGCTGCGGCTCGGCGTGCTGCCGATGTTCGGGAGCCAGCGGCTGTTCCCGCGGCTGGGAGAGCTCAGGAAGCGCCATCCGCTGCTCCACATCGACATCGACACAGCGCCCCATCTTGAGGACCGGGTGGGCGACACGCTCGACGCCGCGATCATCCTCTCGCGCGGGCCTGCCTCGGGGCTGCACGCGGTGCGGCTCGATCACAACCTGGTTCATGCGATCTGCTCGAAAGAGGTCGCGCGCGCGGTCGGCGACGAGGTGACGTGCGAAAGCCTCGCCAAGCAGACCTTCCTCATCCACAACGAGCTGCCCGAGAGCTTCGTCGCCTGGAAGAAGGCCAATCGTCTCGATGAGATGGAGCCCGCTGCGATTGACCATTATGACAGCGGCCAGCTGATGCTCGAGGCGGCGGCGCAAGGGCTCGGCATCGCGATCATGCACGATGATCACCTGCGCCGTGCAGCCGACAACCGGCTGACCAATCTGCCCGGCGTCGAGGTGCAGAGCCCCTATTCCTACTGGTTCGTGTGCAAGCCGACCGCGCTCGAAAGCCGGCCGGTGCGGCTGTTCCATGATTGGCTGGTGCGCGCGGGGCTATAGCCTCAGTCGCGTTCGGCGATTTCGCTCGGCACTGCCGCACGCGGGGCCGAATAGCGCACCGGGGCGACATCGTGGCTGAAATCGCGCAGCGGCTTGCCCAGCGCCTCGGACAGGGCCTCCTCGATCCGCCGCCGCGCCTCTGCGCTGATCGCCTTGCGGCCGCGGAAATCGGCGGGGCTGAAAGGCTCAAGAAAGTGCAGGTCGAGCGTGAACGAGCCCGGCCGCGCGAGCACCCGCTTGGCGTTGTTGAACCCGCCTTCCTCGCCGATCCATCCGATCCACTCGGCGACCTTGCCGTAATTGAGCAACACCGGCTGCACCAGCACGCCGGGCGGCGGCGGTTCGAGCACCGAGAGCATGCTGGTCTTGAACGGCAGCAGCGATTGCCCGTCAGTGGTGGTGCCTTCGGGGAAGACCGTGACTGACCAGTTGTCCGCCAGCGCCTCCCTGAGCGCGTTGATCTGCTCGGCGACGCCCAGGCGGTGCTCGCGCTTGACGAAGACGGTGCGGTTAAGCGAGGCGAGCCAGCCTACGAGCGGCGATTTCGCAAGCTCGGCCTTGGCGACGAACGCCGTCCCGCTCGCGCCTGCGATCGCGAGGATGTCGATCCAAGATATATGGTTGGCGATGTAGAAAACGTCGCGCTTCAGATGCGTGCCCACGGTCCTCACCCGCGCCCCGCACGCCCGACCGGCATAGCGCAGGAACAGCATCGGAAAGGGCGAACCGTAGGCGAAAAAGCGGTAAAGATAATGCAGCGGCACGAACACGAGCATCAGCAAAAGGAGAGCAAGCGCGCGCAAGGCGATGCGCACCCAGCCGGCAGCGGAAATCGGCGTCTTCTCTCCGCGCGCGGCGCGCACGCGCTCCTCCCAAGCCCGCGCCTCGCGCCTGCCGATCGGGGCCTCAGGCCTGTCCGCTGGTCCGTTCATCCGAACTCCCTCACGATCCGCTGCGACCCCTTGCGCTCGCCTACTTCTCTTCGCGCGAGAGCCTCACGCCATAAAGCTCCATCCGGTGATCGACGAGGCGATAGCCGAGCCGCTCGGCGATCTGGCGCTGGAGCGATTCGACCTCCGGATCGACGAATTCGACGACCTTGCCTGTCTCGACATCGATCAGGTGATCGTGATGCGCCTCGGGCACGGGTTCGTAGCGCGAGCGGCCATCGCCGAAGTCGTGGCGATCGAGAATCCCCGCCTCCTCGAACAGCCGCACCGTCCGGTAGACGGTCGCGATCGATATCTTGGGGTCGACCGCCGAGGCGCGGGCGTGGAGCAATTCGACATCGGGGTGATCCTCGCTCTCGGAGAGCACCTTGGCGATGACGCGGCGCTGCTCGGTGATGCGCAGGCCTTTTTCAGCGCACAGCGCCTCGAGATCGATCTTGCGGGTCACGCGAACACTCCTTGTCACCTGAATACGGGCAATTGCGCCGCATTCAAGCTTCCGCCATCCGGCTATCCACGTTCCACTTAACTCTCACGCGCGGAAGGCTCAAGTTGCGATGGCTCCGGTGCAGCAGCACAAGCCGGGAGCTTATTTGGGCTTGCGGCGCGTGCGCGTGGCACCGGGACGGCGACCGAGGCCGATCTTTTTGGCCAGATCGCGGCGCTTCTCGGCATAATTGGGCGCAACCATCGGATAATCGGAAGGAAGATTCCAACGCGCGCGGTATTCCTCGGGCGTCATGTCGAAATTGGTGCGCAGGTAGCGCTTGAGCATCTTCAATTTCTTGCCGTCTTCAAGACACACGATGTAATCGGGTTTGACCGAGGCGCGGATCGATACGGCTGGCTCGGGCCGTTCTTCGCTGGCTGCAGGCGGTTCGCCCAGGTTCGAGAGCGCCGTATACACTTTCGTGATGAGGGTGGGCACGTCGTCGACACTGACATCGTTGTTGCTGACATGGGCAGCTACGATGTCGCTGGTGAGTGTGATTAACGTTTCCTTCATTTCGGTTTCCAAGTCTTGCATGAGTTCCTCGTTTGTTTTGTTCTTCGGACTTTTTTTTAATCCGATTCGCGCGTCATGGCCCACCGGTTTCGCCATTGCAAGAGGACGCATTGTTCATCGATCAACTTCGCATTTAGGTGGGTTGAGCAGACTCAAATCTAGATTGATCGCCCAAAAGTAATGGCGTCGATCAGGCTACCATCCGCTGTGCGGTAATAGTTGCGCCGTTCGCCGATCGGTTCGAAACCCTGCTTCCGATATAGATGGATGGCCGGATTGCCACGGCGCATTTCGAGGAAGATCCGGGTCGCTCCGCGGGCGCGGGCGGCCGCCAGCAGGCGCTGGATCAGCGCTTCACCGAGCCCATGCAGGCGATGGCGCGGATTGACCGCGATCAGCAGCAATTCCTCCTCGCCTGCGGCATGGCGCGAGAGCACGAAACCGGCGGGCGGCAGCGCGCGCGGGTCAGCCGGCATGGACTCGTCAAGAGGTGTGCCGTCGGCAGCGACGATCAGCGCATGGGTGCTCGGCAGCAGCAGGGCATCGCGCACTTGGCGCCGATTCCACGCCTCGCCAAAGGCCGGGTCAAACGCCGCTTCCATCACTTCCATGATGGGTTCGACCAGCAGTGCGCCGCGGCTGAGCGGTGCCTCACGCAAGGGAGGCCTCGCTGGAATTGCCCTGCGGTGCGGGCGATTGCGGCCGCGCATCGGGCGGGCGCCCGTAGATCGGGCTGAGACGGGAAGTGAGTGCACTCTGGTCAAGAAGCATCACCCGGGCGGCCTCGGGCAGCAGCGCGATCGCTTCGAGCCCGCCGCCTGCATGGGCGACCAACGCTTCGGCGCTCGAGCCCACGATCAGCGCAGCGCGTTGGTTGCGCGCAGCGGCATCAGGTGCGAGGCTCTCGGCCTCGCCGAGCGCGCCGCCTTCGCTGTCGAAGTTCTGGACAAACCATTCGCCGTGACCGCCCTTCATGCTCACCGTTAGCGGCTCTCCGGGTCGCTGCGCCCGTGCCATCGCCGCGACCAGCGCGAGCGTCGGGTAGCCCAGCACTTGCGATCCCCACGCAACGCCGAGCGCGCGGGCGCTGGCAAGACCGATGCGAACGCCCGTGAAGCTGCCTGGACCAAGAGAGACGAGAATGCGCTCGGCCCGGCCCCTGTCCGGCAGCCCGGCAATCATCGGGATCAGCGCCTCGGCATGGCCGCGCCCCAGCACGCGGTGATCGCGCGCGATGAGTTCGCCGCTATCAAACAGAGCGAGAGAGCACGCCTCGGTGGCGGTTTCAATGGCGAGGGTCCGCATGGCCCATTTCCTGCCTCAGCGCGCGCGCGCCCGCAAGTCAGGCCCGCAAGTCGCGGCGCAATTCAGACGATCGTGTTGAACTTTTCGAAATCGGGGCGCGGCGAGCGGTCGAAGATGCTTTCCGGATCGCCATAGCCGATTGAGCACAGGAAGTTCACGCGGTGGCGCGGGTTGTCGGCAAAGAAGGCCTCGTTCACCTTGTCGGCATCGAAGCCCGACATCGGCCCGCAATCGAGCCCGAGCGCGCGCGCGGCCATGATGAGGTAAGCGCCCTGGAGCGAGGAATTGCGGAAGGCGCCCTCGCGGCGGCCCTCCTCGTCCCCGTCGAACCAGCTTTTGGCATCGGTGTGCGGGAAGAGCCAGGGGAGCTCTTCGTGGAAATCGATGTCGTAGCCGATGATCGCGGTGACAGGGGCGGCCATGATCTTGTCGCGATTGCCTTCCATCGCGAGGCTCGCGAGCCGCTCCTTCTGCTCGTCCGAGCGCACCCACACGATGCGCACGGGCTGCATGTTGGCCGAGGTCGGCGCCATCTTCATCAGATCCCAGATCGCGTGCAGCTGTTCCTCGCTCACCGGCTTGTCGAGCCACCCATTATAGGTGCGCGCCTCGTTGAACAGCTGCGCGAGCGCATCGCCCGAGAGGACGGTGTCGTGGAATTGCTGGGTCATGAAAATCCTTGAGGCTGCGTGAGATCCTAGGCGGCTCGCACTTCAACGACCTCGGGAACATAATGTTTCAGCAAGCCCTCGATCCCCTGCTTGAGCGTGGCCGTGCTCGAGGGGCAGCCCGAGCAGGCCCCCTGCAGCGACAGATAGACCACGCCGTCGCGAAAGCCGCGATAGGCGATATCGCCGCCATCGCCGGCGACCGCAGGGCGCACGCGGGTTTCGAGCAGTTCGTTGATCGATGCGATGATCTCGGAATCCTCTTCGCGATCCTCGACCGCCATCTCCGCTTCCTCGGGCGGCACCGCAATGCCCGTGGCGCTGCCCCCTGCAAACAACGGTGCCTCGCTCACGAAATGATCGAGCAGGATCGCGACGACCTGCGGCTTGAGCGCGCTCCAGTCGACCCCGGGCGCCGCCGTCACGGTCACGAAATCGCTGCCGAAGAAGACATTGACGACCTCGCCGGTGTCGAAGATCGCCTGCGCAAGGGGGCTGGCCTCGGCGGCTTCGGGCGAGGCGAACTCCCGCGTTCCGCTCGGCATGACGGGGCGGCCGGGCAGGAACTTGAGGCTGGCGGGATTGGGCGTGGTTTCGGTTTCGATGAACATGGGCTACAAAATAAGGTGCCCGGCCCTTCGCGACAAGCGGGCAAATCTCTTGCGTGCATTCACTATCCCTTCAGCCCTTTGCCGCGTATATGGCGCCCATGACCATCCTTGCGCGGGGCCTGCGCGCCCTTGTTCTCCTCGCGACGCCGTTCGCCTTCGTTCTTCCCGCCATCGCTCAGGACAGCCCGCCAGCAATGGCACCGGCGCCCACGCCGCCCGAGATCGCGGTGCCCGAGCCGACCGCGCTGCAGACCGCGGGCGAGGTTCCCTGGCTCTATCGCGGCAGCAATGTCCCGGTCGATGACGAGTGGCTGTTCGGCGAGATGGACAATGGCCTGCGCTATGCGGTCCGGCGCAACGGTGTGCCGCCGGGGCAGGTTTCGATCCGGGTGCGGGTGGATGCCGGTTCGCTCCACGAACGCGACCATGAGCAGGGCTATGCGCACCTGCTCGAGCACCTGCTTTTCCGCGAGAGCAGGTATCTGGGGCCCGGCGAGGCGATCGCGACCTGGCAGCGGCTCGGCGCGACCTTTGGCGCCGATGCCAACGCCGAGACCAGCCCGACCCACACCGCCTTCAAGATCGACCTGCCCAACGCCGATCGCGCCAAGCTCGAGGAGAGCTTCAAGTATATCTCGGGCATGATCCGCGAGCCGGTGCTCAGCGATGCCAATGTCGCGATCGAGTTGCCGATCGTGCTCGCCGAAAAGCGCGAGCGTGGCGGGGCCGGCGAGCGGGTCGCCAATCTCACGCGGCAGACGTTCTTCGCCGGTCAGCGGCTCGCCTCGCGCAGCCCGATCGGCACGCAGGAGACGCTGGAGGCCGCCACTGGCAAGCTCGTTACGGAGTTTCACCGCCGGTGGTATCACCCCGAGAACACCGTGGTGGTGGTCGCGGGCGATGCGGACCCGATGGTGCTCGCCGGCTTCGTGGAGAAGTGGTTCGGCGATTGGCAGGGCGAAGGCGAGCCGGCCGAAGCGCCCGATTTCGGAGACCCGATCGCGCCGGCTGACGCGGTGCGAGCGGCAGGCACCGATTGGCCAATCGGCGAGCTCGGCGTGGCGGTGGAGCCCGATCTGCCGCGCAATCTCACCTATGCGATCATGCGCCCATGGCGAAAGGTCGACGACACGATCGTCTACAACGAGGGCCTGCTGCTTGATGCGGTCTCTCAGGCGATCATCAACCGCCGGCTCGAGGCGCGCGCGCGCAGCGGCGGGAGCTTCCTTTATGCGCAAGTCAATCAGCAGGACATCTCGCGCTCGACCGATGCGACCTTCGTCTCCTTCGCGCCCTTGTCGGAGGATTGGCAGTCGGCGCTCAGGGACGTGCGCGCGGTGATCGCCGATGCGATCGCCAATCCGCCCACGCAGGAGGAGATCGATCGCGAGGCGGCTGAATTCGACGTCGCTTTCGCCAATCAGGTTGAGCAGCGCAGCGTCCAGTCGGGCTCCGATCTCGCCGACAATATCGTCAACGCGGTGGACATCCGCGAGACGGTCGCCTCGCCCGAAGTGGTGCTGAGCGTGTTTCGCGGGATGAAGGTCCGGCTTAACCCGGCCGAGGTGCTCGCGCGCACGCGAGCACTGTTCGAGGGCGATGTGGTGCGCTCGGTCTATGTGACGCCGGGCGTGAGCGAAGCGGATGCCGCCGCGCTGCGCATGGCACTCGCCAGCGAAGTCGACGTCGATTCGAGCGCTCGGCTGGTGGCGCAGACGATCAAGTTCGAGGACTTGCCGCCCATCGGCAAGCCCGGCACGATCACGAGCCAGCAGCCGATCGGCCTGCTCGAGGTCGAGCAGGTCAATTTCGACAACGGCGTGCGCGCGCTCGTCTGGGCAAACGACGCCGAGCCGGGCCGGGTGACGGTGAAGGTGCGCTTCGGAGCGGGCTATCGCGCTTTCGACGAGGAGAGCGCGGTTTATGCGACTATGGGCGAGATGGCGTTGGTCGGCGCGGGGCTCGGCGATCTGAACCAGAACGATCTTGATCGCCTCGCCAATGGTCGCAAGCTCGGCTTTGATTTCGGGATCGACGATGCGGTGTTCACCTTCACCGCGCAGACCCGCTCGAGCGATGTCGCCGATCAGCTCTATCTGTTTGCCGCCAAGCTGGGCATGCCAAGGTGGGATGCCGACCCGGTGCTGCGCGCCAAGGCCGCAGCCAGTCTTGCCTACAACACCTATTCGACGAGCCCTGGCGGGATCATCAACCGCGATCTCAAATATCTCGTGACCGACAAGGACCCGCGCTTTGCGACGCCCGATCCTTCCGCGCTCGAGGCGGTAACACCGCAGGGCTTCCGCAAGGTGTGGGAGCCGCTGCTGAGGCAGGGCCCGATCGAAGTGTTGGTGTTCGGCGAGTTCGATCGCGATGCGATCGTCGCCAAGCTCGCCGAGACCTTCGGTGCGCTGCCGCCGCGCGAGCCGATCGACCCCGCAATCGCTGAACGCGTGCCCGGCTTCCCGCAGGGCCCCGGCGATGCCACCGTCCTCCAGCATCGCGGAGACGAGAACCAGGCCGCAGCCGTGGTCGCCTGGCCGAGCGGCGGGGGCATGGAGGCGATCCGCGAATCGCGCCAGCTCGAGATTCTCACCCAGGTCTTCAACAACCGTCTGCTCGATGCGCTGCGCGAACAGGCTGGGGCGAGCTATTCGCCGCAGGTCTTCTCCAAGTGGCCGACCGATATCGAGAGCGGCGGCACGATCACCGCGCTCGCGCAGCTCGAGCCCGAATTCGTGCCGACCTTCTTTGCGGAGGCGGATCGCATCGCGCGCGATCTGGCGGCCAAGCCACCGACCGAGGACGAGCTTGCCCGCGTCACCGAGCCGCTGGGCCAGCTCATCCGCCGCGCCTCGACCGGCAATCTGTTCTGGCTCTACAATCTGGAGGGCGCCACGCGCGACCCGCAGCGAGTGGCGCGGCTGCGCACGCTGCTGGGGGATTTCTCGCAGACGAGCCCTCAGATCATGCAGTTTCTTGCCGAGCGCTATTTTGGCCAGCGCACCCCGCTGCGCCTCGCGATCTTGCCCGAGGGGCTGGATCTCGCCGATCTCCCGGGCAACACGCAGGTCAGCGCGATGAAGACCGGCTCGCTCGGCGATCCGGGCGGGCGCTAAAGGCGCGTCTTGACGGGAACCTTCGCGCTGTTCAATCCGGCGCGCGCTGTGCTAACGCGCCGTCTTGCAGGATGAAGATTAGCTAGCAGACAGAAATCGAGACATGGACCGCACCTGGAGCCCCGACAGCTGGAAGTCGTTTGAAGCCCGGCACCTGCCGCATTACGAGGACGCCGAGGAATTGGCGCAGGCCGAAGCCACGCTTGCATCCTATCCGCCGCTGGTGTTTGCGGGCGAGGCGCGCGCGCTCAAGGCCGATCTTGCCGAGGTCGCGCAAGGCCGCGCCTTTCTCTTGCAGGGCGGCGATTGCGCTGAAAGCTTTGCCGAGTTTCACCCGAACAACATACGCGACACCTTCCGGGTGCTGCTCCAGATGGCGGTGGTGATGACCTTCGCCAGCAAGCGCCCGGTGGTGAAGGTCGGGCGGATGGCGGGGCAGTTCGCCAAGCCGCGGTCTGCGCCGACGGAGACGATCGGCGACGTGACGCTGCCCAGCTATTTCGGCGACAACATCAACGGGATCGAGTTCGACCCTGTCCAGCGGCGCAACGATCCGCAGCGCATGGTGCGCGCCTTCAGCCAGGCGGCGGCCACGCTCAACCTGCTGCGCGCTTTTGCCGGCGGCGGCTATGCGAACCTGCGGCAGGTTCACCAATGGACGCTCGACTTCATGGGCCGCACCCCGTGGACAGTGAAATTCGCCGAGACGGCCGACCGGATCGGCGAGGCGCTCGATTTCATGGAAGCATGCGGGATCGATCCCGCGACCGTGCCGCAATTGAAGGGCACGAGCTTCTACACCAGCCATGAAGCCCTGCTGCTGCCTTACGAACAGGCGCTCGCCCGGCGCGATTCGCTCACCAACGACTGGTATGCGACCAGCGCGCACATGCTGTGGATCGGCGATCGCACCCGGTTCGAGGGCAGCGCGCACATCGAATTCGCCCGCGGGATCGGCAATCCGCTGGGCATGAAGTGCGGGCCCAGCCTCGAGCCCGATGCGCTGATCCGGCTGCTCGACGAACTCAATCCGGGCCGCGAGGCCGGTCGCATGACGCTGATCGCCCGGTTCGGCCACGACAAGGTGGAGGACGGCCTGCCGCGGCTCATCCGCGCCGTCCAGCGCGAGGGGCATCCGGTGGTGTGGTCCTGCGATCCGATGCACGGCAACGTCGTCAAGTCCGAGAGCGGGTTCAAGACGCGGCCGTTCGATCGCATCCTGAGGGAAGTGAAGGGCTTTTTCGCGGTTCACCGCGCAGAAGGCTCGCATCCGGGCGGCATCCACATCGAGATGACCGGCCAGGACGTGACCGAATGCACCGGCGGAGCCGTCGCGATCACCGACGAACGGCTGGGCGATCGCTATCACACCCATTGCGATCCGCGCCTCAACGCGGAGCAATCGCTCGAACTCGCCTTCCTGCTTGCAGAAATGCTCAACGAGGAAGCCTCGGTCCGCCACGCCGACGCAGCCTAAGTAGCTCTACTTGGGTTAGGTTGCGGCTAACGGGAGGTTTTTCCCGTTAACCCTCCCGCCCATGGTGGATCGCACCCCGTCCTTCCTTGGCGCGCAGTCCCCTGCCGTCACCGGCCTCGAGCCCGTCTCGCTCGCAAATGCGCTTGGCCATGAGGGTCTGCTGCTGCTCGTGGTGGTCCTTGGCGTTGTCGCGCTCGGCTCGCTCGCCGGCGTGATCGCGAGCCGTCGCGCCGTGCGCGAGGCCAATCGCCGAGCGCGGGCACGGGCGAGCAGCATGGGCGATCTCTTGCGCACCGTCCGCATGGCCGAGAGCATCGCCGATCTCGGCTTCTGGCAATACGATCCCGCGAACGCCGAGCAGATCTGGTCACCTGGCATGCGCCGGATGTTCGGCATCGGCGAGGAGGAGGAACTTGTTCCCGGCGATGTCGAGACGCTGCTGTTCGCAAGCGGTATCGACCTTGTGGGGCGCACCCGCGACCATGCCGATAAGCGCGAGCCCTTCACATTGCGCTTCGACGGCGAGGATTATGACGGCAAGCCGCGCTCGCTGCTGGTGCAGGCATGCAATCTGCGCGGCGGCGGCGGCGAGGTCGTGCGGGTGCTCGGTGTGTTGCGCGACATCACCGAACAGGTCAGCCGCGAGCGTGCGCTCGAGATTTCCCGGCGCAAGGCCGAGCGCGCCGCAAACCAGGCGCGCAGGCTTGCCGAGACCGACCCGCTCACCGGCCTTGCCAACCGGCGCCGTGTCATGAGCGAGCTTGATCGGCTGATCCTGGCCATGCGGGCGAGCGGCGGCGTTCTTGCTGTGATCACCTTCGACATCGATCGCTTCAAGCGGGTCAACGACACTTACGGCCACCTCGCGGGCGATCGTGTGCTCGAGCGGATAGCCGCAATCGCGCGGGGGCAGACGCGCGTGGGCGATGTGCTGGGCCGGCTCGGCGGCGAGGAATTCGCCTGGATCGCGCCCGGCGCCGATCGCTGCCAGGCCGAGCAGCTTGCCGAGCGCCTGCGCGCCGCGATCGCTCATGGCAGCGCGCTGCCTGACATGCCTGCGGTCACGGTCAGCGTGGGCCTTGCCGCGCTCGCCCCGTGCGACAGCTCACTCGCGCTGTTCGCACGCGCCGATCAGGCGCTGTATGACGCGAAGAAGAGCGGGCGCAACAAGGTGGTGCTGGCCCGGGCGGCCTGACGCATCTACCTTGCGGCTTATCATTTAAGGGGAGCGCGATGCCTTCCCTTTGTCATATGTTTCCTTCATGTTAATCGGATGATTGAGCGAGCGCGATATTTTTCATGGGTTTAGCGCGCAGCGATCCCAAGGCGACGCTGCAACGGCGCGAGCCTGCGGAAGGCGTGGCGGCACGCTTCGCCGCCATCCGGCAGCTGCACGAGGCGCTGGTTGCGCCTCTGAGCGAAGCGGACGCAACGCTCCAGTCGATGGAAGATGCCTCGCCCGCCAAGTGGCACCTCGCGCACACGACGTGGTTCTGGGAGACTTTCCTGCTGCGCGATCATGCGCCGGGCTATCGCCGGTTCGACGAGACTTATCCGTTCCTGTTCAACTCCTATTACGAGGCAGAGGGCGCGCGGATTGCGCGGGGCAAGCGGGGAATGCTCTCGCGCCCTACGCTGGCCGAGATCCTCGCTTGGCGTGCGCATGTCGATGCGGCGATGGCGCCGTTGCTCGAGCTGCCCGAGCACGAGGCGCTGATCGCGCTCGGCGTCGCGCACGAGGAGCAACACGTCGAGTTGATGCTGACCGACATCAAGCACGCGCTGTTCCAGAACCCGATCGGCCCGGCAATGTGGCCGGCGCAAAAGAGCGCGCCGTGCGAGCCGGTCGGCGAGATGGGATGGCACATTCACCCCGGCGGGATCGCGCATGTCGGCCATCAGGAGGCCAGCTTCGCCTTCGATAATGAAGGCCCGCATCACCGGGTCTTGCTCGAGCCGTTCGCGCTGGCAGACCGGCTCGTCACCAACGGCGAGTGGGACGCTTTCATCGCTGACAGCGGTTATGCGACGCCCTCGCTGTGGCTGTCGGACGGCTGGGCCTTCGTCCAGAGCGAAGGGATTGCCGCGCCGCTCTACTGGCGCGAGGGCGAGAATGGCCCAGAGCACTTCACTCATGCCGGCTGGCAGCCGCGCGATCCTAACGCGCCCGCCGCGCACATCTCCCATTACGAGGCCGACGCCTTCGCCACCTGGGCGGGCCATCGCCTGCCGACCGAACACGAATGGGAAGCGATCGCGCGCGGGCAGGACGATGCGGGCAGCCCGCCCGCGCACGATCCCGCCTCGGGCAACCAGCTCGACCATGCCGGTCCACCCCTGCCGCACGGCGGGGACGCCCTGTTCGGCGATTGCTGGCAATTCACCCGCTCGGCCTATCTACCCTATCCCCGCTTCCGGCCCGCCGCGGGCGCGGTTGGCGAATACAATGGCAAGTTCATGAGCGGGCAGTGCGTTCTGAGAGGCGCGAGCTGCGCGACCGTGAGGGGCCATTCGCGCACCTCCTACCGCAATTTCTTCTACCCCCATCAGCGCTGGCAGTTCACCGGGCTGCGCCTCGCAAAGGACGTTTAGCCTCATGACGACGAAATCGGGACTGAAACTGGTGGAGCGGGACGAGCAGGGGGTGGACACCGCCTTTCGCGCTGATGTCCTTTCGGGCTTTGCTCAAGACCAGAAGGCGATCCCCGCGCGCTGGCTCTACGATTCGGCCGGGTCCGACCTGTTCGAGGAGATCACCCGGCTGCCCGAATATTATCCGACGCGCGCCGAGACCGAGATTCTCGAGGCGCGGGGGAGCGAATTCGCCAAGCTCGTCGGGCCAGAGCGCTGCGTGGTCGAATTCGGCTCGGGTTCCTCGGTCAAGACGCCGCTGTTGCTCGAGGCGATCGATCCGGCCGCCTATGTCCCGCTCGATATTTCGGGCGAATTCCTGCGCGCTTCGGCAAACGAGCTGGCGGCGAAATTTCCGGGGCTGCCGGTTTATCCGGTCGAGGCCGATTTCATGCGCCGGGTGGAGCTTCCGCCAGCTGTCGAGGCGATGCCCAAGCTCGGTTTCTTCCCGGGCTCGACCATCGGCAACATGATCGCGGGCAGTGCCGTCGATTTCCTGCGCGAGATGCGCGCGACCTTGGGCGAGGGCGCAAAGCTGCTGATCGGGATGGACCTCATCAAGGATCGCGAGACCCTGCTCGCCGCTTATGACGATGCCGCAGGGGTGACGGCGCGCTTCAACCTCAACCTCGCTGCTCGGATCAATCGCGAGCTGCGCGGCGACATCCCGCTCGACGCCCTCAAGCACGAGGCGCGCTGGAACGACGAGCACGCGCGGATCGAGATGCACCTCGTCGCGACGCGCGGCTTCGCGTTCGTTGTTGCAGGCAAGGGCTTTGCCATGGCCAAGGGCGAGACGATCCACACCGAGAACAGCCACAAGTTCGATCCTCGCACCTCCAACATGCTGCTGCTGGCCGGCGGCTGGGACCCGGTGGCGCGGTGGCTCGATGCCGAGAAGCGTTTCTCGCTGCTGTTGGCCGAGGCGAGCGTGGAGCGCTCGGCGCCTTGATCGGGACGACGCGCTGAAACCTGGCGCCGGGTCCTGCGTTGCACCCGCCATGGACATGAAATCGAGCGAAATCTGCATCATCGGCGCCGGGATGGCGGGGCTCTCGTGCGGGGCTGCGCTCGCACAGGCCGGCCGCGACGTGCGCGTGATCGACAAGGGACGCGGGCCAGGCGGGCGAATGGCGGCCCGCCGGGCCGAGATCGCCGGCGAGACGGTTGCGTTCGATCACGGCGCGCAATATTTCACCGCGCGCGATCCAGCCTTCCGCGCGGCGGTTAGCGAGTGGGAAGCGATGGGGGTGGTGGCGCGCTGGGAGGCGGCTTCAGCTTCGAGCGAGGACCCTGCCTTCGTCGGCGTGCCGGGCATGAACGGGCCGATCAGGGCCATGGCCGAGCCGCTTGCGGTCGATTGGTCGGTGCGGGCCGAGCGGCTCTATCGCGAAGGCGCGAATTGGCGGATCGAGTCCG
>JAZBNR010000066.1:0-2182 GCA_036350735.1 Erythrobacter sp. | reverse complement strand
TGGCTTGGGTATCGGAAAGCTGGATCATGGGGTCGTCTCCGTATTCGGTTCGCGGTCTTCGCGGTCCCTTCTACGACCCCAAGCCGCGCCCGCGCGCGGCAATGGTCCGGCGATGCCGGAGGTCAGTCTGCGAATTCGCCTTCGCCGAACGCGCTGTCGGTAGTGCGCTTCAAAAGGCTCGCGTAGTGTTCGAGGGTGCCGACGTGGCCCCAATTGATCTCGTCGGGATGGGCGTTGAAGTGGTCATCGCTCAGCCTCTGCAGGCGGACGAGCATCGTGTCGATCTCGGCCTTCTTTTCCATGAAAGCCGCCAGTGCGGCTTCTTGGTTCCTTTGGGCCTTTTCGGCGCGGAGTTGGTGGCGGTCGGTCATCATCTTGCCCCTCAGTTCTTCTGCTCGATCATCGCGAGGATGGCGCAGGCCATGCCGCCCAGAAACTCGCCGCGCCGGAAGACGATCTCGTCGATCTCGGTCGCGCGGTTGATGGCAGGATCGACCTGAAGGTCGGCGGCCATGTGCGGAAGCAGGCGGGCGGCTTCAAGGTTGTAGCGTTCGGCGAGGGTCATGGCAGGCTCCGTGGGTGCATCGTTCTCGTAGCATCAGCTTCGCTCTGCCGGGGCACATCATCCAGTATAATCGCAGCAATTACATGGCTTTAATCGGAGCGCGCGGATCATCTCATGTCGTCAGCCACGCAACCCATCGGCGTGATCGCGCGGCTCCTCGATCTCTCGGAGCGTCGGGTCCAGCAGCTGAGCCGCGAGGGCGTGATCCCGAAGGCCGAGCGCGGCCAGTACGACCTGATCGGATCGGTGCGCGGCTATGTCCGCTATCTGCGCGATCAGGCGACGAAGGCGCAGGCCGGTGCCCCGGATTACGCGGCCGAGCGGGCGCGCTTCATTCGGGCGCGGGCTGATCTTGCCGAGATGGAGGCCGAGGAAAAGCGCGGCGCGCTGATCGCGGCCGAGCAGATCGAGGCCGCCTGGATCGCCGTCCTGGCGCTTCTGCGCACCCGCTTGCTCGCGCTGCCGGACCGGTTGGCGCCGCAGGTTTTTGAACAATCAACCGTCGGAGACACCCGGAACCTGATCCGAATGACCATCCGCGAGGTGCTCGATGATCTCGCGCAGCCAGATGTCCAACTCGAAGCCAGCGCTTACATTGACGGGCTCGCCGATCCTGAAGCGGACGGTGGAGACGGCGCTGAAGGTGCTGCGCCCGCCGCCGGAACTGACGATCAGCGATTGGGCGGATCAGAACCGGCGGCTGAGCTCTGAGGCCAGCGCCGAACCCGGGCAATGGCGCACGAGCCGGGCGGAATACCAGCGCGGGATCATGGAGGCGATCTCGGACGCCTCGACCGAGACGGTGGTCATCATGTCCTCCGCCCAGGTCGGCAAGACCGAGGTGCTGAACAACGCCTGCGGCTATCACATCGATCAGGATCCCGCGCCGATCATGGTGGTGATGCCGACCGAGCGCGACGCGGAAACCTGGTCGAAGGACCGGTTCTCGCCGATGGCCCGTGACACGCCCTGTCTGCAGGGCAAGATCGCCGATCCGCGCTCGCGCGACGGCAACAACAAGATCCTGCACAAGCGGTTTCCGGGCGGGCATCTGACCATCGTGGGCGCGAACGCACCCTCGGGTCTGGCCAGCCGCCCGATCCGCCTGCTGCTTTGCGACGAGGTGGACCGCTACCCGTTCAGCGCGGGTGCCGAGGGTGATCCTGTCAACCTCGCCCGGAAACGCACGGTGACTTTCTGGAACCGCAAGATCGTGCTGGTCTCGACGCCGACGAACAAGGGCACCAGCCGGATCGAGGCAGCCTTCGAGGAAAGCGATCAGCGCCGATTCTGGGTGCCGTGCCCGGATTGCGGGGCGGAACAGGTGCTGATCTGGACACAGGTGCGTTGGAGCAAGGGGTCCGAGGGCGACCACCGGCCCGAAACCGCGCGCTACCACTGCGCGGAATGCGATGCGGCTTGGCGGGACGAGACCCGCTGGGCGGCCGTCTCAAAAGGACATTGGGTGGCGGAGCAGCCCTTCGCGGGCGTGGCGGGCTTCCGCCTGAACGAGATCTACTCGCCCTGGGTGCGGCTTGAGGCCATGGCCAAGGCGTTCCTGTCGGCGCGCGCCGGTGGGGACGAGACGATGAAGACGTTCATCAACACCTCCCTCGG
>JAZBNR010000065.1:0-94384 GCA_036350735.1 Erythrobacter sp. | reverse complement strand
GAGATCATCGTGGCCGAGGGCATGGAGCTCTCGATGGGAGAGATGCGCCGCACGCCCGATGCGCTGTTCGATCAGCTCGCCGCGCTGGTTGCCAGCGGCTACATGGACAAGATGGAAAGCGAGGCCTGAGGCTATGGAACAAAAGCGGGTTCACCTGGCGAACGGCATCAGCCTCATGTGCGTTGACGAGGGACCGGTCGATGCGCCAGCACTGATCTTCCTCCACGGCTTTCCCGAAAGCCACCGCACCTGGCGCCACCAGATCGCGCATTTCAGGGACCGGTTCCGCTGCATCGCGCCCGATCAGCGCGGCTATCGCGGCTCATCCAAGCCGCAGGAGGTCGAGGCCTATACCCCGGACAAGCTGATCGGCGATGTCTTCATGCTCGCCGATGCGCTCGGGATCGGCAAATTTACGATCGTGGGCCACGACTGGGGCGGCGCGATCGCCTGGGGGGTGGCGATCGGCGGACAGCATATGCGCGTGGAGCGCGCCATCATTGCCAATGCGCCCCACCCTTCGATCTTCCAGAAACTGCTCTACACCAATCCCGCCCAGCGCGAGGCGAGCCAGTATATCCGAGGCTTCCGCGATCCCGCCAACGATGCGCTCGTCAAGGAACACGGCCTCACCGGGCTGCTGCTCAAGGAAGTGAAGTGGGACCGCCCGAGCGCAATGGAGCCGGAGGAGCGCGATGCGCTGCTGCGCGACTGGCAAAACCGCGATGCCGCCTTCGGGATGCTCAACTATTACCGGGCGAGCCCGATCGACGTGCCAACGATGGACGCGCCGTACGAGGTGCCGGCGGATTTCACCCCGCCGACGCTGCCGAAGCTGACGATCCCGACGCTGGTGATCTGGGCGATGGACGACCTTGCGCTTCCGCCTGCGAACCTCGAGGGCCTCGATGCGATCATCGATCCGCTAACGCTGGAGAAGGTGCACGATTGTGGCCATTTCGTGCCCTGGGAAGCGCCGGATGCAGTGAACGCGGCAATGGACCAATTCCTGCAACCTTGATGCGCTAGTCGGGACGGGATTCGCTAAATCGGAGATCCCCATGACCAACGAAGTCGAGCGAGGGCGCGACGTCACCAAGACCTATTCGACCAACCAGAACATCCAGAAGCTGGAGCGTCTGATCGAGGCGCTGCGCGAGGGCAAGGATTTCACGATCCAGGTCGATAACGAGCGGATCCTTGTGCCTGCGGGAAGCGAATTCTCTATCGAGCACGAGCAGGAAGGACCGATGCACGAGCTCGAATTCCAGTTCCGCTGGCGCACCGACGAGGCCTGAACGGTGTTCGAGCCGACCGGCTAGGCCCCGCGCCACTCGATCCAGGCGCCATGCGGGTGGGCAACCGCGAGCTGCACAGCTTGTTTGCGGCCGCCCGGCCAGTGTCGCACAGTCAGCTCGTGGCGATGGGTGTCGCGGTTGGCCTCGAGCGAGATCCAGGCAAGCGAGGTCTGCCGCGAGGCTTGAGCCCCGGCTGTCTCGATCGCACACGTGATCCGCGCCCGCTGGTCGGCGGGGACGTATTGCCACACCACCGAATTCATGATGATGCGGGTCGTCCCTGAAACAGGCGCTTCGCCGAGCACGCGCTCCACGAACTTTTCCGCGCTTTCCCGAGCGATTTCGGGAGGATGGGCCTTTGCGACTTCGATGGCGGCCTCGAGCCGCTCAAAGCGCTCGGTGAATTCGGGCCAGATGTAGGCGCGCAGCCGGTTGGCCTCGCGCGGATCGGTGAGGTCCAGCGGCGCCACGTCGCAACCGCGCGCCGAGATGATCTCGATAGATTGCGCCGGCGGCGGATTGCCGCGCCATTCGGGCTTGAGCCGCATGTCCGCTCGCTCAGCGCCGAGGCACACGCCGCCAAGGTCGTAGAAATAGTGAGCCATCAACAGGTTGATCCCGGCACTCGACCCGAATTCGTTGAGCGCGAAGCGGGGCGGCAAGCCCTGTTCGGCGAGCCATAGGAGGCCCGCGGCAAAATTGCTCGAACGGCCTGCCTCGTTGGTTTGCGGAGGACTTTCGAGCCAGCCAAGCAACATCGCTTCGTGGCGCTCGAGCGCATCGGCAATGAGCGCCGTCCGAGCGATCGCGCTTTGCCCATCATAGATCTCAGCGAGCTCTGGCGCATCACCGGAAATGTGAAGGCCATGGAGCCCTCCCGCGATCCGCAACGGCAGCGCATCGGCGAGCGGCGCTCCCTTCCACCGCCGCACCCGCTCCATCACAACCCCCCCGCGCTCGCTCGCGATCAGCTCCAGCAAGGCCTGGCACACGCTGGCGGTGATCGGCGCGCCATTGTCACGGCAATAGGCGACCTGGTTCTCGAACGCGTCCGCGATCGCCTCTGCCCCGGTCGCCTGAGGGTCAATCGCCCGGTAGCGTGCGTTCTTGATCCCCATCCGCCATCCTCCTTCATGAGTGCCGCACGCCAATTGCATTGCCCTTTAGGCGTCCACCGCCTAAATCCCGCCGCGCAATGACGACCCAATCTCTCTCCGGCACGCTCAGACCGCTGACATTCGCCGTTCCCAAGGGCCGCATCCTCGACGAGGCGCTGCCGGTGATGGAACGTGCGGGCGTCGTGCCCGACGCAAGCTTCTTCGACAAGGCGAACCGCTCGCTTTCGTTCGACACCACCCGAACCGACATGCGGCTCATCCGTGTGCGCGCGTTCGATGTGGCCACGTTCGTCGCGCATGGCGCGGCTCAAATCGGGATCGTCGGATCGGATGTGATCGAGGAGTTCGATTATGCCGATCTGTATGCCCCGGTCGATCTCGACATCGGCCATTGCCGCCTATCGGTGGCGCGGATGAAGGATGATCCGGTCGAAGCGGGGACGGCCAGTCACTTGCGCGTCGCGACCAAATATCCCAACCTCACCAGCCGACATTTCGAGCGCGCCGGGATTCAGGCCGAATGCGTCAAGCTCAATGGCGCGATGGAGCTTGCCCCTTCCCTCGGTCTCGCCCGGCAGATCGTCGATCTCGTATCGACCGGGCGGACCTTGCAGGAGAACGGCCTGGTCGAGACCGACCGCATCCTCGACATTTCGGCCCGGCTGATCGTCAACCGCGCCGCTTTCAAGACGGACCCGCGCGTGGCGGAGCTTGTCAGCGCCTTTCGCGAGGATGCCAGCAGGCGGGCCGACGGCTGCAGGAGGGATGCCGCCTGATGCAGAGGCTCTCTACCCTTGATCCCGATTTCGAGGTGCGCTTCAACCGCCTCGTCAACGCCCGGCGCGAGACGGAAAACTCCGTCGCCGGCCAGGTCTCCTCGATCCTTGCCGACGTCAAGGGCTCGGGCGACAAGGCGCTGGTGGAACTGACCCAGCGGTTTGACGGCTATCCACTGATCGACGATGCCGACTGGATCGTCACCAAGGAGCGGATGGAAGAAGCCTACGGACAGGTCGATCCCGAACAGCGCGCCGCGCTTGAGCTCGCCGCCGAGCGGGTGCGCGCCTATCATGAGGCCCAGTTTCCCGAGGATCGCGACTATACCGATGAGGCGGGCGTGCGCCTTGGCGCGATCTGGCGGCCGGTCGATGCGGCCGGGCTCTACGTGCCCGGCGGACGCGCGGCCTATCCCTCCTCGCTCCTCATGAACGCGATCCCCGCGCGGGTGGCGGGTGTGGAGCGCGTGGTGGTGGTCACGCCCACGCCCAAGGGCCATTCCAACCCGCTGGTGCTGGCCGCAGCGCATGTCGTCGGGATTGACGAGATGTGGCGGGTCGGCGGGGCGCAGGCGATCGGAGCGCTTGCCTACGGCACCGAGCGGATCAAGGCGGTCGACGTCATCACCGGCCCCGGCAACGCCTATGTCGCCGAAGCAAAGCGCCAGCTGTTCGGCGTGGTCGGCATCGACATGGTGGCAGGCCCTTCGGAAATCCTAGTGATCGCAGATGGCGACAATGATCCCGATTGGATTGCCGCCGATCTCCTCAGCCAGGCCGAGCACGATCCCAGCTCGCAGAGCATCCTCATCACCGATGATGAAGGCTTTGCGCGCATGGTCGAAGACAGCATCGACCTGCAACTCGTCTCGCTTGCAACGGCCAAGGCCGCGCGCGCCTCGTGGGATGCCAATGGCGCGATCATCATCGTCAACGACATGCTTGCCGAAGTCCCCGCGATCGCCAATCGCCTTGCCGCAGAGCATGTCGAACTGGCCCTCGAGAAGGGAGTCGCCGAAGAGTTGCTGCGTTCGATCCGCCATGCCGGCAGCGTCTTTCTCGGGCGGCTCAC
This sequence comes from Erythrobacter sp., assembly GCA_036350735.1. GTDB lineage: Bacteria > Pseudomonadota > Alphaproteobacteria > Sphingomonadales > Sphingomonadaceae > Erythrobacter. Next base: position 90,120 of record JAZBNR010000065.1, on the reverse strand, counting down.
GCCCGAGGCGGTCGGCGATTATGTCGCGGGGCCGAACCATGTCCTGCCGACCGGGCGCCGGGCGCGCTTTTCGAGCGGGCTCTCCGTTCTCGACTTCATGAAGCGCACCAGCTTTATCTCGCTCGATCAAGGGGCGCTGGAGGCGATCGGGCCGGCGGCGGTGACGCTTGCCGAGGCCGAGGGCCTGCCCGCACACGCCAAATCCGTCAAGCTGCGCCTCACATGAGCTCGCCCGCACGCTCCCAGGCGCGCTCGAGCGCACGTCTCGCCGCGGTTCAGGCGCTCTACCAGCGCCAGATGGAGGGCACCGCGCTCAATCGACTGCTCGACGAGTTTCACCAGCACCGCCTCGGCCGCCAGATCGACGACGAGGATCACGGAGAGGCGCTCTATGCCGAAGCGGAGGTTGATTTCTTCGACGATCTCGTGCGCGGGGTCGCGGCGCGGCACGAAGAGATCGACACGCGGCTTGCCGAGAAACTCGCCGCAGGATGGACTCTGGCGCGGCTTGACAAGACCATGCTGCAGATCCTGCGCGCGGGTGCCTACGAGCTGATCGCCCGCCCCGACGTGCCCAAGGCAAGCGTGATCAGTGAATATGTCGATGTCGCCAAAGCCTTCTTCGATGATCGCGAGGCCAAGTTCGTGAACGGCGTGCTCGATGCCATCGCGAGCGACGTTCGCAGCTGAACTTATCGGCCATCCCCAAACCTGCGCCCGGTTTGGCTTTCGCCGCACGGCGAATGGGTTTACGTCCCGTGCGGGATCGAGAGGATGTCTGGAAGCCCATGAACGAACTGGAATTCGTCAGCCGCCTGCGCTCGCTGCCGCTGCACGAAGGCGCCCGCGGCCTCGAAGACGATTGCGCCGTGCTCGAATTCGGCGGACGCGCGCTCATCCTGACACATGACATGATGGCCGAGGGCACGCATTTCCTTCCCGAGGCGAAATCCTCCGATGTCGCCTGGAAGCTGGTGACGATGAATCTGTCGGATCTTGCCTCAAAGGCAGCGCGGCCGCTCGGGATCGTCCTGGGCGCCTCGCTCGGGCGCGACGATGCCGAATTCATCGACGGCCTGCGCGATGCACTCGTCGCATACGACGTTCCGCTGCTGGGCGGGGACACGATTGCAGCGACGGGCGCCAGCACTTTCGGAATTACTGCGATCGGCGAGGCGACCCATCTCCCCGTGCCCTCGCGCGCGGGCGCTCGCCCGGGAGATGGCATCTATGTCACCGGCATTATCGGTGCCGCCATGCTCGGTTTCGAAGGCCACAAGCAGCATGCGCAAGCTTTCAACCGCCCGCAGGCGCGCCTCGCCGAAGGCTATGCGCTCGCACCGCATGTTAGCGCGATGATGGACGTATCCGATGGCCTGATGCTCGATTCATGGCGCATGGCGCGGGCGAGCGCCGTCACCTTCCGCCTCAATCCCGAGCTCATCCCGGTCGCTCAAGCCTCCCGCCTCGATGACTGCATCCGCTGGGGCGACGATTACGAATTGCTGTTCACCAGCCCGGCCGAGACGGAATTGCCCGTGCCCGCCACGCGGATCGGTTCGGTCGAGCCGCAGCGCGACGCGCCGCTCTATCTCGGGGGCACGCCGCACACCGATCCTGCCAATCTGGGCTATCGCCACGGCTAGCGAGGCCGCTCACAGCTTTGCTCATCCAAGGGCTTGCCTAGCGCCCCGGTAGCCGTAAGTTGCGGCGCACAGCGGACCTTCGAGCAAGGCTCCGCCATGGGACACGAAAACATAACCACATGACTGAGGGGATCGTTTGTGGAGCTAATTCTCATATCAATCGGCTTGGGCTTGCTTGCCATCGTCTACGGCCTCGTGACCAGCCGCCAGGTGCTTGGGGCTGATCCGGGCAATGCCAAGATGCAGGAGATTGCCGGTGCCATCCAGGAAGGCGCGCAGGCTTACTTGAACCGGCAATACACCACGATCGGGATCGTCGGCGTGGTGGTCGCGGTGATTGTCGCGGTCGCGCTTGGGCTTATTCCGGCGGTCGGCTTCGTCATCGGTGCCGTGCTTTCGGGGGTTGCCGGCTATATCGGGATGAACATCTCGGTCCGCTCGAACCTGCGCACGGCGCAGGCCGCCAGCAAGGGGCTGCAGGAAGGCCTCACGCTGGCCTTTCGTGCAGGCGCGATAACGGGCATGCTGGTGGCGGGCCTTGCGCTGCTTGCCATCGCCGTGTTCTTCTACGTTCTGGTCGGCCCGATGGCGCTCGCACCGGCGAGCCGCACGGTGATCGACGGCCTCGTCGGCCTCGCCTTCGGCGCCTCGCTGATCTCGATCTTCGCGCGTCTTGGCGGCGGCATCTTCACCAAGGCGGCGGATGTGGGCGCGGACCTCGTCGGCAAGGTCGAGGCGGGGATCCCCGAGGACGACCCGCGCAACCCGGCGGTGATCGCGGACAATGTGGGCGACAATGTGGGCGATTGCGCCGGCATGGCCGCCGACCTGTTCGAGACCTATGTCGTGACCGTCGGCGCCACCATGGTGCTGACCGCGCTGCTGTTCGGCGAGGCGCTGGGCGAATTGCTGCTGCCGATGATGGCGCTGCCGCTGCTGATCGGTGGCGCGTGTATCGTGACCTCGATCATCGGCACCTATTTCGTGCGTCTGGGCACAAGTGGTCCGGGGGCAACCAACGTGATGGGCGCGATGTACAAGGGCTTCATCGTCACCGCCGTGCTGGCCATCCCGCTGATCTATCTCGTCACGCAATATGCCTTGGGCGACATGGGCACGGTGCTCAATGCGGGGACCGAGAACGTGCCCTTCACCGGCATGGACCTGTTCCTGTGCTCGCTGATCGGTCTCGCGCTGACCGGGATCATCATCTGGATCACCGAATATTACACCGGCACCGCCTATCGCCCGGTGCGCTCGATCGCCAAGGCTTCGGAGACGGGCCACGGCACCAATGTAATCCAGGGGCTCGCGATCAGCCTTGAATCGACCGCGTTGCCGACCATCGTCATCATCGCCGCGATCATCGCGGCCTACCAGCTCGCAGGGCTGATCGGCCTTGCCTTCGGCGCGACCGCGATGCTGGCGCTCGCCGGGATGGTCGTGGCGCTCGACGCCTATGGGCCTGTGACCGACAATGCTGGCGGCATCGCCGAGATGGCCGGGCTCGATGACAGCGTGCGCGAGAAGACCGACCTGCTCGATGCGGTGGGCAACACCACCAAGGCCGTCACCAAGGGCTATGCCATCGGTTCGGCCGGGCTTGCCGCGCTCGTGCTGTTCGCGGCCTACACGGCGGACCTTCGGGAATACTTTCCCGATGCAAACGTCGATTTCAGCCTCGAGAACCCTTATGTGATCGTCGGCCTGCTGCTGGGCGCACTGCTGCCCTACCTGTTTGGCGCGATGGGGATGACGGCAGTTGGCCGCGCGGCGGGCGACGTGGTCAAGGATGTGCGCGAGCAGTTCGCGGCCGATCCGGGCATCATGGCGGGCACCAGCCGGCCGAACTACGCCCGCACGGTGGATCTCGTCACGAAGGCCGCGATCAAGGAGATGATCGTGCCCTCGTTGCTGCCGGTGCTGGCCCCGATCGTGACCTATTTCGTGATCCTCCTGATCGCGGGGCAAGACAACGCCTTCGCAGCGCTTGGCGCGCTGCTGCTGGGCGTGATCGTGGGCGGTCTGTTCGTCGCGCTTTCGATGACCGCCGGCGGCGGGGCGTGGGACAACGCCAAGAAATACATCGAGGACGGCCATCACGGCGGCAAGGGCTCGGAGGCCCACAAGGCCGCGGTGACGGGCGACACCGTCGGCGATCCTTACAAGGACACCGCCGGGCCGGCGGTCAACCCGATGATCAAGATCACCAACATCGTCGCGCTGCTGTTGCTCGCCGCGCTGGCCGGAGCGGGCTGAACCTGTTCCTTTCGCGCCATCGAAACCCCGCCGCATGCAAGTTCGGCGGGGTTTCTTCTTGCCCGGTCGGCTCTTGCTTGACCTTCACCAAGGCTCGCCGCATGGCCCCGGCGCATGAACGATACACCGACACCCGAGGCTCTGGTGGAAAGCCTCGTCGAGCTCCTCACGGTCGAAAAGCGCGCTGCCGACATCTATCAGGGGCGTCCGCAAACGGACGGCATCGGCCGGGTGTTCGGCGGACAGGTAATCGCCCAGGCGCTGCAGGCGGCGCAGGCGAGCGTCGCCGAGCCCAAGGCCGCGCATTCGCTCCACGCCTATTTCCTGCGCGGCGGAGTTGAAGGGCCGCCAATCGAATACCGCATCGAGCGCGATTTCGACGGGCGCAGCTTCGCCAATCGCAGGGTCGTGGCCGCGCAGGAGAACGAGGCGGGCGAGGCCGTCCCTATCCTCAACCTGACCGCGAGTTTTCAGGTGCCCGAAGCGGGTCTTGAACATCTCGATGCGCCGATGCCGGCTGTTCCCCAGCCCGAAGACCTGGTCAGCGACATGGAACAGCGCGGCGCACTCGCCGATCGGCTCGGCGAAAGGCTGTCCGAGGCCCAGCGGCGATTGATGCTGCGCCCGCGTGCGATCGAGCTGCGCACCGTCGATCAGCTCCACTGGATGAGCAGCGAGCCGCGCGCGCCTCTGGCCCACAGCTGGTTCAGGACTGCGGCCCCCATCAGCGGCGAGGCCGACACCCCTGCGCTTCATCGTGCTATCATCGCCTATGCCAGCGACTACACCTTGCTCGGCACCAGCGCCCTTCCCCACGGCCTTTCATGGATGCGCGGCGAACTGGTGGGCGCAAGCCTCGATCACGCGATCTGGTATCACGCCGATGCGCGCGCGGACGATTGGCTGCTCTACGCGACCGACAGCCCATGGACCGGCGGCGGGCGCGGCTACAATCGCGGGCGCATCTTCTCACGCGAGGGCACACTGGTCGCCAGCGTCGCGCAGGAGGGCATGATGCGCAAGCGTCGCCCCAAGGGCGAGTAGCGCGCGCACCCCTTGCCCAAGGGCGACTAGCCCGCGCTTCCCCGAAAGCCTCATGCCGCTTTACAGGTTCTTAAGCGCGCGAGGGTTAAGCGGCCGGTAATCATGGCGAGAAACCGGAGGACTTCCATGAACAAGCCGTTCAACCCCACTGCCCAGCACGTCACCCCCATCGCACAGGATCCGTTCGCCTATTTTTCGCCGATGCTCACGATCGGACACCTCTATGTCCCCATCGGAACCGACCTTGATAATGACGAGATCACGCGCGCCGTGGTTGCGAGGGAGGCCGATCGGCGCTGCGAGGAGGTGGGCGACACCAAGTCCGAGGATTCGCTTCTGCCCTACGAGCACCCCGAGGTCGACAAGCTGCTGACGCGGATCGACGATTTCGTGCGGACCCTGAACCCCCATTTCGAGCCTCGCGAGGAGGCCGAGAGCTGGGGCCACATCCTCAATCCGGGCCAGAATACCGATTATCACACGCATATCCGCAACGGCTGTCCCGATGGGCTGTCTTGGGCCTATTATTCCAACTATCCCGCCAATAGCGGCGCACTGGTCTTCGCGATGGACGCTGTGGCACGGCGCAACATGTTCGAGATCGAACCCCAGGTCGGCTACATCGCGATCTTCCCGTCCTACGCCCCGCACTTCACCAAGCGCAACATGAGCGAGGAGAAGCGCGTCTCTATCAGCGGGAACTACTTCCCCGATCCCAAAAAGAGCGCTGAATTCGACGAATTCGCCAACACGCAGATGACGCCGCTCGCGCACATCATCGGCATCTGGCGGGACTGACCCTCGCCTCCCGTTGCCCGCTCGGCTGATGGATGAAGGGCCAAAACTGTCAGGATTTTTGACAGATCACTGATGCCGGAAAATCGCGTTAACCTTCGCTAGCCCCGAAAAACCTTGGATAAACCGAGTTTGGCACGTCCATTGCTTTACCTTTGGCACTGAGATTTTTCGTAGGACCATGAGCAAAGCAAGGGGTTTAGACATGCAGTATATGAAACTCACCAAGGCAGCTATCGTCGGCGTTTCGATCGCGACCGCATCGGTGGCGGCGACTACGGCAACCGACGCGAACGCATTCACCTTCAGCAAGAGCACCAAGTCGTCGAAGTGCACGAAGTCGTGCCCACCGCCGGTCACTTCCACCTCGACCAGCACGAGCACCTCGACCAGCACCTCGACGTCGACCTCGACCTCGAGCGGCAGCACCACGACCGGCGGCACACCGGTTCCGGCTCCGGGCGGCGTGCTGCTGTTCGGCGCGGGCGCCGCTGCTGCGCTGGGCGGCCGCAAGGCTCTCAAGAAGAAGATCGCTCGCAAGTAAGCGTTCGCAAGAACCCTCGCGGGGTTAGGAAATCGATCACCACCCGCCATTAGTGGCCGCTTGAGCTTCGCGCCCAAGCGGCCCCTTTTGCGTGAGGGTTTATGGGTTGTTTACCGCGATCGCGCTAACTCGCGGCCATGTTTCTCTTGCGCAACTGCTTCTTGAAACTGACCGGTCTCCCGCTCGCTGTGCTCCTAGCTTTGAGCGCCTGCGAAACGGCCGAACCCTCGACCAATGAAGATGCTGCAAGCGCGATCGCAGCGCGTGACTTCACCAGCGCCCGGGCGCATCTTGCGGATCTTTTCGAAAGCGACCGAGCCGATCCACGCACATACCTCCTGCAGATGGAACTAATGCTGGAGCTGGGCGACGGTTATTCCGCGATGGCGGCAATCGAGAGCCTGTCCGAGGACGATCTCTCGCGCGATCAACGGCGGACGGCAATGGCGCATGCGTTTATCCTCCAGGGCAAGCCCGAGAATGCCGTCACGCTGTTTGACGGGACTGCACCCGAGCAATTGAGCGAGCGCGAGGCCTACCTGAGGCTCTGGGCCCTGAGCGAGCTTGACGACATGGAACGGCTCGAGCCCGGCATGGACCTGGCGCTGGAGACCTATCCTGACAGCGCGCCGCTCAACGCGCTCGCCGCCCACAAACTCGTGGAGCTTGGCCTGCCCGAGGAAGCCATGAGCTTCGCACAGAAGGCTCTTGCCGCCGATCCCAAGCATTACGAAACGCGAATTGTGCTGGGCGAGATCGCGCTTCGAGAGGGTGAGCCGGAAAAGGCGCTGGCGAGCTATATCGAGGCGAGCAGGATCAAGCCCGAACAGCCGACGCCGCTCGCCGTCATCGCTGGCATCCAGCTCGATCTCGAGCGCTACGAGGAGGCCGGGCAAACGATCGACCGCGCGATGAAGCAGCACCCCGAGATGCCGTTCCTCGTTTGGCAAAAGGCCCGCCATGCACTCGCCACCGGCGATCTCGAAACCGCGCGCCGCACCGGCGAGGAGGCCCGCCGCACCTTTCGCGGAAACGACGAGTTCACCCTCTTCTCGGCGCAGCTCGAGGAAGCGCTCGGCAACCGCATCCTCGCGCTTGCCGAATATCGCCGCTATCTGCGCGCTGTCGGAGAGGATCCGGACATCTCCGCCCGCATCGCCGCGCTAGAAGGTCAGGCCGGGGGTTGACACGGCGCAGGCGCGCGACCTCAATGCGCCATGAAGATGGGCAATTGCGGATCGGTCAGGCTACGCCGCGTCACCCCGCCCAGCAGCATCTCGGCCAGCCGCGAGTGGCCATAGGCGCCCATCACCACCATCGCGCAATCGCGCGCGGCGGCCTCTGAAAACAGCGTGTCGGATATCTTGGCGTTGCCCTTCTCGATCTCGAGCACTTCGGACTCGATCCCGTGACGGCTCAGATACCTCGCCCCGTCGCCTGACGAGAATAGCATCCGATCGCGCGTCGAATCCTCGGCCACGCTCGCAAGATAGACTTTGCCCGCCAGCTTCAGCAGCGGCACCGCAGCGCGCATCGCGACGCAGGCTTCGCTCGAGCCATTCCAGGCGATCAGCACGGGCTTTGCGGGATCGAATCCCCGCATGTGGCCCGGCACCACCATCACCGGAACGGCCGCCTTGAGCGCGAGTTCGCCCGCCATCGCCGAAGGCGCCTTGCGCTCGTCATCGCCAATATCGTGCGGACCCACGAGGATGAGATCGTGCAAGGCCGATTGCTCGAGCAGACGATCCTCAGGCATGCCATACAGGAATTGCCAGTCCCACGAGACATCCTCCTTTCGCAGGAGTGCTTCCAGTTGGCTGCGCAGCTCCTCGGCGGCCTCGCGAATGCGCGGGATCGCAGCCGCGAGGGCCGAGCCGTAGAAGTCGCCCGGCGCGAACACTTCGTAGCTCACCGTCTGGAGACAGGTGACGTGCCCGCCGGTCGAGCGCGCAATGTCGAGCGCGACCTGCAAGCGGGCGTCCATGCAGCTGTCGCTGCCGATGTGCAGCAGAATCGATTTCATGGTTGTCTCTCCCTTGGTTCTCTCGTCCAACGATATTCCTCCTCGCCAGCCCCAAAGTAATTGACCCCGATCAAATCCCCTTCGATTGCCAACATGGGCCCGGGCGCTATTCTCGGCAATCGAGGAGAGGAGCCCATACCATGCAGATCACCCGCCACCGACCGGTGAGGACCACCCTTTGCCCGAGCAACCACCCCTATCTCTCTGGCCCCTGGACGCCTTGCCACGAGGAGGTCGATGTCGACCAGCTCGAGGTGATCGAGGGCGAGATCCCTTCGGACATCGACGGCATTTATCTGCGCAACACCGAAAACCCGGTGCACCAGCCGCTCGGTCGTCATCATCCCTTCGATGGCGATGCGATGATACACCAGGTCAGCATAACGGGCGGCAAAGCGAGCTATCGCAACCGCTTCGTGCGCACGCATTGCTTCGAGGCGGAGCAGATCGCAGGCGAGGCGCTGTGGGGCGGACTGATGGACCCTCATGGGACGTCGAAGCGGCCCGGCTTCGGCGCGCATGGCGGACTCAAGGACACGGGCTCAACCGACATCATCGTTCATGCGGGCACCGCGCTCGCAACGCTTTATCAATGCGGCGAGGCCTGGCAGCTCGATCCCGTCACGCTCGACAATCTTGGCAAGGCACCCTGGGGGCCCCTTGATGGCGTTTCCGCGCACCCCAAGGTTGATGAGGAAACGGGCGAGCTCATGTTCTTCAATTATTCGAAGCACGCGCCCTTCATGCATTACGGCGTCGTCGATCGCGCCGGCAGGCTTGCGCACTACGTGCCCGTTCCCCTGCCCGGCCCGCGCCTGCCGCACGACATGGCGATCACGAAGAACTGGTCGATCCTAAATGACATGCCGCTGTTCTGGGATGAGCGACTGCTCGAGCGCAATATCCACGCAGCTCGGATCCATGAGGGTCTGCCGACGCGCTTCGCCCTCATCCCGCGCCACGGCCAGCCGGATGATATTCGCTGGTTCGAGGCGTCACCCACCTACGTGCTCCACTGGACAAACGCTTACGAGGTAGGCGGCGACGAGGGCGACGAGGTGGTGCTCGAAGGCTATTTCCAAGACAGGCCGATGCCCGATCCGATCGAGAGCGCGGGCGAATACGCCCACATGATGGCCTATGTCGATGAGCACTCGTTCCTGCCCCGCCTCCACCGTTGGCGGTTCAATCTCTCGACCGGCGAAACTCGGGAGGAACGCCTCTCTGATCAGATTGTGGAATTCGGGATGATCAATCCGGCCTACCTGATGAGGCCGAGCCGCTATGTCTGGTCGACTACGTCGCGGCCGGGCTGGTTTCTGTTCAACGGTTATGTCCGCCACGATACGAAGACGGGCGAAGAGCAGGTCTACACGCTGCCCGATGGAGTCTATGCCAGCGAGAGCCCGATGGTGCCGCGCAAAGGTGCTCGTGCAGAAGATGAGGGCTATCTCGTCACCTTCCTCATCGACGAGAACACCGCGACCTCAAGCCTCGCGATCCTCGACGCCGGCGATGTCACGAAAGGACCTATCGCCCGCGCGGCGCTGCCGCACAAGATTTCGAGCGGGGTGCATGCGACGTGGGTTGAGCGCGACCAATTGCGAAACGACCGCGCGTTTCACGCGGCGCAGGCCAGCGCCCGCTCAGCGCTGGAGGGTTGAGATCGGTTATCGCTCCTGGACGGATCGGGGATCGGGGGTCCTGCGCGTTCGACCAGGCATCGGAATGAGGGCGCTACCCAGAACCCGCAGAACGAGGCGACCCTTAACGCATTCAGGCGCCACCATGCCGGCACTCCGCGCCTCGCTGGCGTTGCGCGAGTAGGCTTGCAGCGAGACCCGTCCGGTCCTTCCCACTGCCGAGACCGACCGCACGATCCAGCCGAGTTCCGGGTGGTTGACCAGCGCGATATCGCCGCGCTTCACCCGGCTGACCGCGCGGAAGACCGCGATCGTGCCTTGTGGCAAAAGGGGCTCCATGCTTCGCCCCCTTACTCTTTTGACGATGAAGCCGAACATCGCTCAAGATTAGCCAGGTCAACCTTACTCGACAACTGTCGGGATTCCTGTCGCCCCGTGAAGTGCACACCAGGCGCAACCACAGCGTCATCCGGTCATGGAACCAGGCTGATTTTTCGGAGTCAGACTTGCAACTTTTGTTGGTCCGAAGCATTTCAACAGCTCATCCCCCGTCCACTCGCACTGACGCAAGGAGCGTATAACAGATGGCTTTCACCCTGATCGACCTCCCCTACAAAGACACTGCCCTCTCTCCCGCAATCTCGGCCGAAACGCTCTCCTTCCACTACGGCAAGCACCATCAGGCCTATCTCGACAAGATGAATGCCGCGATCGAGGGCACCCCACATGCCGATGCGGCTCTGGAAGACATCGTGGCGGCCGCACGCGGATCGAACCAGGGGCTGTTCAACAATGCGGCGCAGACTTGGAATCATGCCTTCTACTGGCATTCGATGGCGGCCGAGGAAACCGCGCCTTCCGACGAGCTCAAGGCGAAGATCGAAGAAGCTTTCGGCTCGGTCGATGATTTGAAGGCGAAGCTCAAGGAGCGCGGCGCGGGCCATTTCGCGAGCGGTTGGGTGTGGCTCGCCGAGAAGGGCGGCAAGCTCTCGATCGAGGAAACGCACGATGGCGACACGCTCGCAGACAGCGAATTCAACCCGCTGCTCACGGTCGATGTGTGGGAACACGCATATTATCTTGACCACCAGAACAAGCGTCCGGCATATCTGGATGCGGTCGTCGACAACAAGTTGAACTGGGCCTTCGCGAGCGAAAACCTCGCACGAGGCTCAACCTGGGTTTATCCCAACTGAGTTATCACCCGCGAAAGCGAACCTCGCACAGCCCCGCTGCCATCGTGCCGCGGGGCTTTTTCTTTGCGCGCCACACGCCGGCCGGGGCTGTCACATGCCCTTGGCGCCAGCCCATTCGACGAGGCGCGCGCAATCGGTGAACTGCTTGATCTGAACGGCGCTGCGGTCTTCCCCCAGCCTTTCGCTCAAGCGCGCAGTCACTTGTGAAAGCGGCGCGTGCGCATTCTCGAAGAGCGATCTTGCGGCCTGGGTCGGATAAACGAGGAGAGCGCGCCGGTCACTGGCATCATGCGCGCGCTGGACCAGATTGCGCCGCTCGAGCCGATCGAGCAATGCAGTAACCGATCCGCTCGTGAGGCCGAGCGCTGCCTGGATCGCGCTGGGGCGGGCTGCGCCCGTTTCGACCAGCATCCGCACACAGCGCCAATCGTTGCGCCCCAGCCCCGTCCGCTGGCTGGCGGCCGCATCGTAATCCTCGAGAACTGTCTGAAGCGCGCGCATGGCGGCAAGAAGTGGGGGCAACGGGACAGGTTCCATTCCCCGAGATTGGCGCCAAGTATCTTGAGCATCAAGTTAGGAGGAGCGCGTAGGCACCGGGCTCAGCCGCTCGCGTGGTAGAAATCGTAGACCTGCTGCGCGACCTTCGCGCTGACGCCAGGCGCGCGCTGCAAGTCTTCGAGCGCGGCGGCGCGCACCTTGCTCGCGGTGCCGAAATGGAGGAGCAGAGCGCGCTTGCGGGCCGGGCCGATGCCGGGAATCTCGTCGAGCGGGCTGGCGGAAATCGCCCGCGAGCGCTTCGCGCGGTGCGCACCGATCACGTAGCGATGGACTTCGTCGCGCAGACGCTGAGCGTAAAACAGGACCGGCGAGTTGGTCGGCAGGGTCTTCTCGCGCCCGTCGGGGAAGTGGAACACCTCTCGCCCCTCGCGTCCGTGATGCGGCCCCTTGGCGATACCGACCACCGGCACGTCATCGGCGAGCCCGTATTCCTCGAGCACGCTCATGACGCTGGAGAGCTGGCCCTTGCCTCCGTCGATCAGCATGAGATCGGGCAGGATGCTCTCATGACCCTTCTTGGCCGAGCTGCTTTCCGCGGGCTCGGCTCCTTCGGCAAAGGCGCGGAAGCGACGGCGCATCACCTCGCGCATCATGCCGAAATCATCGTTGCTTTGTGCTTCGCGGATGTTGAACTTGCGATATTGCGATTTCTCGAACCCCTCCGGGCTGGCCACCACCATCGCGCCGACCGCCTTGGCGCCCTGAATATGGCTATTGTCGTAGATCTCGATCCGCTGCGGCGGCTCTTCGAGCTCGAGAAACTCGGCAAGTTCGCGGTGGACCTTGGCTTTCGTCCCCGTTTCCGCAAGCCGCCGATCAAGCGCTTCGGCAGCGTTGCGCTCGGCCTGTGTCAGGAGCTTCCTGCGATCGCCGCGCTGCGGGATAGAGATCGCGACCTTCTTCTGCGCCAACTCGCTGAGCGCCGCCTCGATCAACTCGCGCTCGGGCAGGTCGCGATCCACCAGCACATTGGGCGGCGGGGGCACTTCCTCGTAGAACTGCAGCATCACGTCGGAGAGCACCTCGGCCTCGTCGATCTCCTTGGTGTGGCTCGGAAAGAAGGCGCGATGGCCCCAGTTCTGGCCACCCCGAATGAAGAAGGCCTGGACGCAGATCTGCCCGCCCTTGGCAGCCAATGCGAAGACATCGGCATCGCCCACCGACTTGGCGTTGATCGCCTGAGAACCCTGGATGAAAGTTGCTGCGCGCAGCCGGTCACGCAGGATCGCGGCGGTCTCGAAGTCGAGATTCTCTGCGGCCTTTGCCATCTGGCGCTCGAGATCGGCCTGCACCTGGCTCGAGCGGCCGGCAAGAAAGTCTTTCGCCTGGCGCACCAGCAGATCATAGTCCTGCTCCCCGATCCGCCCGACGCAGGGCGCCGAGCAGCGCTTGATCTGGTAGAGCAGGCAAGGCCGATCGCGCCGCTCGAAGAAGCTGTCCGTGCACGAGCGCAAAAGAAACAGCTTCTGCAGCGCGTTCAGCGTGGTGTTGACGCTGCCCGCGCTCGCGAAGGGGCCATAGTAATTGCCCTTGGCCTTGCGCGCGCCGCGATGCTTGTGGATGCGCGGAAAGGCGTGGTCAGCGCGCAGCAGGATGAAAGGGAAGCTCTTGTCATCGCGCAGCAACACGTTGAAGGGCGGGCGGAAACGCTTGATCAGCTGCGCCTCGAGCAGCAGCGCCTCGGCTTCGGAATTGGTAGTGATGATCTCCATCGCGCGGCACTGGGAGACCATCCGCAACAGCCGGTTCGTCAGCGCTTTCGTTTGCGTGTAGTTCGATACCCGCGCCTTGAGGCTGCGCGCCTTGCCGACATAGAGCACATCGCCGCGCGCATCGAGCATGCGATAAACGCCGGGGACGGGCCGCAGGGTCTTGACCGTCTCGCGGATCGCCTCGATCCCCACCTCGAGGTTGGGCTGCGCGCTGGCGAGCGTGTGGGTCGCGCGGTCTTCGTTGAACCGCGCCGCGCCGCGGGGGTCATTGGGGGTGCCGGCCTCGGTCTTCGCCATCGCCTCGAAATAGGGATTGCATGCGGCAATTGGCAATGCGCCCCGCGCGCTCTATCGCCAACTTGATGCACCATTACGACGCGATCATCCTGGGCGGCGGGGCCGCTGGCCTGATGTGCGCCGGGATGGCGGGCAAGCGGAACCTGCGCGTCGTGGTTCTGGAGAAGGCAGAGAAGCCGGGCAAGAAGATCCTCATTTCGGGCGGCGGGCGCTGCAATTTCACCAATCTGGGCGTTGGACCCGCCAATTTCCTCTCGCAGAACCCGCATTTCGCCAAATCCGCACTCGCCCGCTACACACCGTCAGATTTCCTGGCGCTGGTCGAGCAGCACGGCATCGCCTGGCACGAAAAGACCCTCGGCCAGCTCTTCTGTGACGGCTCGGCGAAGCAGATCGTCGCGATGTTGCTCGCCGAGTGCGAACCCACGGTCGACATCATCTGCAACGTCGAGATCAGCTCGATCGGCGGGAGCGGCGACGAGTTCGAAGTGGTCTGCCATGGCGGCGAGGTCTACCGCGCGCCGCGCCTCGTGATCGCCACCGGCGGGCCATCCATCCCCAAGATGGGCGCGAGCGATTTCGCCTATCGCATTGCGCGACAGTTCGGCCTCAAGGTGGTCCAGCCGCGCCCTGCGCTGGTGCCCCTGACCCTTGGCGATCCCGACATCCTGTTTCGCGAGCTCTCGGGCGTTTCCACCCGCGTTCAAGCCCGCACCGGCAAGACCGCGTTCGAAGAAGCCGCGCTGTTCACCCACAGGGGGCTCTCCGGCCCCGCGATCCTGCAAGTCTCGTCCTACTGGCATGGCGGCGAGGAGGTTGGGATCGCGTTCATTCCCGATGCGCCGAGCGATTGGCTGCTCGCCGCCAAGCGCGATCGCCCGCGCGCCACGCTCAAGGCGGTGCTGCGCGAACACCTGCCCGAGCGCCTGGCCGATGCGCTTGCGGCGAGGCTCGGAATCGAGGGAGAGATCGGGAATGTCCCCGACAAGGCGCTGCGCGCCGCCGCCGCCCGGCTACAGGATTGGCGATTTCGCCCTACCGGCACCGAGGGCTACGCGAAGGCCGAAGTCACCGCCGGCGGGATCGCGACGAGCGAACTTTCGAGCCGGACGATGGAAGCCAAGCGCGTCCCCGGCCTTTTCGCCATCGGCGAGGCGGTCGACGTGACCGGATGGCTGGGCGGCTACAATTTCCAGTGGGCCTGGGCCAGCGGGGTTGCAGCAGGGGAAGCGCTGTAAGAATGTGTCCACGGGAGTGCGACAGACGCAATCCTGACGCTTGCGGAAGGTTGTTTCCGGCCTGAAATGTGCTTACTCACTGCGCAAAGGTTCGAAAGCGGACGCGCCCCAACAGGGGTATTACAGGAGAGACGCTTGCGCCAGTTGCAAGGCATGGATTCCTCGTTCGTTGCGCTGGAATCGCCTAATTCGCCGATGCATATCGGCAATCTCTTGATCTACAATCCCGAGACAGCGCCCGGCGGCTTTGTTCGCTTCAAGGACATTCTCGGTTTCATCGAGAGCCGGATGCAGCTTTCGACCACCATCCGCCAACGTCTTGTGCGCGTGCCGTTCGACCTCGATTACCCCTACTGGATCGAGGATCCCAATTTCGACCTCGAATACCACGTTCGCCACGTGGCGCTGCCCAAGCCCGGAGACTGGCGCCAGCTCTGCATTCAGACCGCGCGCATCTTCGCTCGTCCGATGGATCTCATACGTCCACCGTGGGAGTTTACCGTTGTCGAGGGGCTCGACAATGTCCGCGGTTTCCCTCCCGGCTGCTATGGCATGGTGACCAAGGTTCACCATGCCGCGATCGACGGGATGAGCGGGATCGACCTGATGGAGGCGCTCCACACCATCACGCCCAGCATCACACCGCCCAACCAGCCCGACGATTGGAAGCCCGAGAAAATTCCGGGGCCAGTCGAACTGCTCGGCAAATCCTATGTTAATGCGCTGATCAATCCGGTGCGACAGGCGCGCGTGGCGGCGCAGGCAGTCCCCGGGGTCGCGAGCGCGATCAAGGGACTGGTCACGCGCGAGTTCAAGCTGACGAGCGACTATGTCCCGCCGCGCACGCGCTTCAACCGCACCATATCGCCGCACCGCGTGGTCGACGGGCGCTCGTTTTGCCTTGCCGATGTCAAGGCGATCCGCTCGCTGCTTCCTGACGAGGGGGTGAAAGTCAACGATGTTGCGCTCGCGATCATCGGGGGCGCGCTCAACACATATCTGACCGCAAAAGACGATCTTCCCAAGACCTCGATGACCGCGATGGCACCGATCTCGGTGCGCGCGACCGACGAGAAGGGCGCGATGGGCAATCAGGTGTCCGCGATGATCGCCCCGCTCGGCACGCACCTGGCGGATCCGACCGAGCGCCTCGCCTACGTCTTTTCGCAGACCCGCAACTCGAAGGCGCTGACCAATGCAATCGGGGCGCGCACGATGACCGAGGTGTCCAAGGTCAACCCGTTGCTTTACATGGCGCTGGGCGCGCAGCTGTTCAATCGGATCAGCCTCGCGCACCGGCTCGCCATGCCGTTCAACACGGTGGTCACCAACGTCCCCGGCCCGCCAATCCCGATCTATTCGGCAGGCGCGCGGATGGAAAGCATGGCGCTCTCGCTCATCTGCCTGACCGACGGGCTCGGGCTCGCTCATGTGGTGCAAAGCTATATCGACGAGGCGATTATCAGCTTCACCGCCTGCCGCGACATCATGCCCGATCCCGAATTCTACGCCGAGTGCCTGGAGGCGAGCTTCGAGGAAATGCTCGCGGCTGCACACAGCGGCGTCCGGGGCAAGTCAGCGCCCCTAAAGTCCGCCGCCAGGCCTGCTCCAAAGCCCGCTCCCAAAGGCAAGTCAACGCCCTCCAAGGCCGGTTCGGCTGAGAAACCCAAGCGGGCCAAGCGGCCACCAACACCTGTTAAGGACGCCGCCAAGGCCGGCGGGGCAATGCCAGTAAAACGCAAGCCCGCGCGCGCCTCGGCCGCGCGCATCGCCAAGGAAAGCACCTGATGCCCTCACTCTATCCCGACCCGCTCGATCTCGACCAGATCGACAATCCAGCGAAAGTTCACATCCCGCGCCCGCCCAACCGCTTCTGGACCTTCACCGAAGGCCGCGCGATGCTCGAACTCGCCTCGTTCTACGCCATGCGCCCCGCGCTCTCGGCGCTGCCGCAGGGCGACGGCCATGCCGTGCTCACGATGCCCGGCTTCATGGCTTCCAACGGCTCCACCCTCCCCATGCGCAGCCTGCTCAGCAGCCTCGGCTACGATGCGCACGGGTGGGATTCCGGCCGCAATGTCCGCGTGAATGAGGATCTTATCGACAAGCTCGAGAACCAGCTCGACCGGCTCTACACCGAGAGCGGCAGTCGGACGGTGTCGCTGATTGGCTGGAGCCTTGGCGGCGTGCTTGCGCGCGAGCTTGCCAAGCTGCATCCTGACAAGGTGCGCCTCGTCATCAGCCTCGGCAGCCCGATCACCGACGATCGCAACCACACTAACGCCGCGCGCCTGTTCCGCTTCTTCAACGGCGATGAACCGGACAGGGTGCGCGGCGGCCAGTTTCGCGGGCTCGACATCGCCCCGCCCGTGCCAACCACCTCGATCCTGACGAAGACCGACGGTATCGTTCACTGGCGCGGCAGTGTGCAGTCTCCCGAGCGGACCGTATCCAACCAGCCAACCGAAAACATCAGAGTCTATGCCAGCCATTGCGGACTCGGCGTCAATCCGAGCGTGATGATCGCGATCGCCGATCGGCTGGCGCAGGCCGAAGGCGAATGGCGGCCGTTCGAAGCCCCGCTCCATCAGCGCTGGCTGTTTCCAAGTCTCGATGCGGTCTGACCTGCGTTAAAAGAGCTTGCGAATATCGACCCCGATGAACCGGCCAACAGGATCGATCAGGAAAGGCTGGTAATTGATCGGCGTCTCGCCATTCTCGTCGCGCACGGCGAGTTGCGCATCGAACAGATTATCGATGCGGAACGAAACCCGGACATTCTTGAGCAGCGGGCTGTCGCTGCCGGTCAGTTGATCGATATTGGTGAAAAGCCAAATGTCGAAGGTCGCCAGATCGCCGAAAAACAGGTCGGTCGAGCCTGGAAGGTCGGCGCCGTCGAGGCGTGCAGGACCGGTGTAGCGCCCGGACAAGCGCATCCCCACTCCCTTCCCGAACAGGCCAGCTTCGAGCCTGGTGGAATGACGCGCAAGCCCGAATTGGCCCGTCGCATCGCCGTCAAGCTGGTCGAGCACGGGCACGCCTGGCGCGATCAGGATCTCGTTCTGCAGTTCGATCGTATGCGTCAGATTGGCAAAATAACGCCAGCCGCCCTCGCGCGCGCCCCCCAGCGGATTGAAGGCCGGGCCGCCCCCGCCACCTGGAGGTCCACCGGCGGTCCGACCTGACCCCGCACCCTCACCGGGTGCCGGCTGCGCCGAACAAATCCGGGTGCGAAACTGTTCGAGCGCTGCATCCGGGATCGTCCCGTCGGGAGCGCGCACCCGGTCGAGCGCGAACTTGATGAATGCGGTGTTCATGCCCGGGAAGATCGCCGAGACGTCTTCCCCCGCCTCGATCCGGGCGATGAGTGCGCGCATTTCTGAAAGACCGTCCTCGCCGCACAGCCGCGTGCGCAGAGCCTCGAATTGCGGCCCGCCTGCATCGCCCTCCGGTGCGCCTCCATCCGATGGTGCGCCGCCGAACGTCGATGGATCGAGGCTGCACACCTGCGCACGGAACTGCTCGATCGCTTCCGGGCGGATTGTCGCATCCGCACCGCGCAGCCGGCTGACGATCCGCTGGACCTGGTCTGGCCGGGCACCGGGGAGGATCGACTCGAGATCTTCGCCGCGATCCGCCGCCTCGATCAGGCGGGTCAGGAATGCCAGCCCGTCATCGGCGCACGCGCGCGAGCGGAACGCCATGAAGGCCGCACGCCGATCGCCGGAATCGCCCGCCGCCGCCGCGCCGCCCGCCGAAGCCGGAGGGCCGCCGCGCGCCTCGCCGCCCCGAGGCGGGCCACCCCGCCCGCCGCCGCTGCGACCACCCGAGCCTTCCCCGAAGCTCCCGCGCGTCGAAAGCTGGATCTGCAGCCGGTCTGCACGCGTCTCGGCGAAGCTGACCGAGCGCCGATCGAGCGCGATCAGCCGTCCCGTCTCATCGCGGGTGATCCGCCCGGGAAACGCCGCCTCGATCGCGGGCGTGATCTGCGGGAAGGCGCTCACAACATCGTCCGACCGGTTGCGAATATATTCCACCGTCAGACGGGTATTGTCGATGAACGGCAATTCCCAGTTGGCGGCGAATTTCCAGTCGCGCTGGGTCTCGGCGGGCAGCTCGGGATTTCCTCCGGTAATGACCGTCGCGAGCACCGTTTCCCCGTTGGTGAAATCGAACACGGGGACATTGAGGTTGACGATCTGCGGATTGCCGAGATTGGCGAGCGAGGGCGCCACTTCGCGCAAGATGTAGGTCGCCGAGAGTTCCAGATCATCGATCGGCTGCCAGTTGAGCGAGACGTTATAGTCCCCCAGCGTTCCGAAATCGGAAAGTTCCTCCAGCCCCACCTGCGCGTTGAGCGTGAAGCTGCCGAGCGCGTCCGCCACGCCCGTGCGGCGGCTCGTCAGCGGGATCACGAAATTGGCGCCGGTCTGGATGTTGCCCCGCGTGAGGCGCGTGTCCTGATTGGTGCGTGTATCGAAGCTGTCGATCCGGTTCCAGCTGTAGCCCATGTCGAAGGTGGCGAGGAGTTCTCCGGCCGGCAAATCGACGATCGGCCCGCGCAAGGTATTGAGGTTGACCGCTTCCCAAGTGCGCGCGCGGGCCGTGTCCAACCCGGCCTCAGCAAGGCTCGGCAAGTCGCTGTCGAGATCGATCGAACCCTCGAACGCCGCCATCTCAAGCGCAGCCGTATCGAAGCGGCGGTCGATCTCGGTGGTGGTTTCTGCAAAGTTCGCGTCCACCGTGCTGGTGAGGCGGAAGGCGTTGACGGGCGCGGTGAGCGAACCGGCAAAGGCCGCGGTATCGCTCGAGAAACGGCGCTCGAGCGGGTCGTCCGCGCCGAAGGTGCGCAGCAGGCTCTGACCGTCCGCATCAGTGAGCGTGACGATGTTGAGGCCATCGAGGCTGCGGCTGTCATTGCGCTGATAGTTGGCGTTGGCGCTCACCGAGATCCCGCTCGCGAGGAAGGCCTTGGCCCAGCTCGCATTCGCCTCGAGCTGGCGACTGTCAGGCACAAGGCTGCGAAAGAAAGCCTGATCGGGATCGCTCGCAAGATCCGAGATCGAGCCTTGCGCCTGGAGGATGCCGCGCTCGTTCTCCGTCAGCAGCGAGGTGTCCTGCGCGGTGAGATTGAGGTTGATCCGTGCACCATCGGCGATCTTCAGATAGCCGAACTCCTGCTCGCGCGAGTAATTGCCTCCGCGCGCGGGCCCCTCAAACTCCAGCTCCACCTCGCGGCTCGCGTAATCTTCCTTGAGGATGAGGTTGATGACGCGCTGATCGGGCGGGAACCCGAAGCGCACCGCGACTTCCTCCGGGAACACCTCGACCTTGGCGAGCGCTTCGGGCGGATACTGGAACAGCTCGCGAAACGAGCCGGTGCGGATCCCATTGACGAGGATGACGGGTCGTCCCCCGCCCCCGCGGCCTCGCGCGGAGCCGGTCTGGTTTGTGATCTGCGCGACCAGCTCGGCGATCGAGGCCACGCCTTCAGCGGCGATGTCCTCCTCGCCGAGTTCGAGCAGCGGCGCCTGTGTCACATCGAGCTGACCGCGCAGGCGCAGACCGGAGACGACGATCTCATTGCCCGCCTCGTCCGTGCCGCCCGAAGGCTCGCCTCCGCCTGTATCGGTGCCGAATTCCGAATCAGGCTCGTCCTGCTGGTCGCGCGCGATTTCAGGGCCGGGCTGAGGAACGGCCTGCCCAACCACGCTTTCGGCGGCTGGGCCGATCAACTCTGTTGCGCCGGCCGTAGTCACGACCGATGTTGCCCAAAAAGCAGGCAGGCACACGCCGGTCATGAGGCGCAAGGTGAGCGGCGAGGAGCGAAAACGCGATTTAATCATTTAAGAAGAGGCCTTTGGACGCGGTTCGTGCAAACGGGAACGCCATTCGTGTATCGGTTTGCACCTTGACCGGAAGCGAAGCGCGTCCTGCGGCTATGGGAGTGACAGGACCGCCTCCCAATGCACGAACACGCCTTTTGCTCCGCACAATCAAGAAGTCTGGTCTTTTCAAGACGCCATCGCTAAAGCGCGCCTTCAGATCGACGGAACATATCCCGCCGCAGCCAATTGAAGGAAATGCATGGCTAAAGAAGAACTCCTCGAAATGCGCGGGCGTGTGGTGGAATTGCTGCCCAATGCGATGTTCCGGGTTGAGCTTGAAAACGGCCATGAAGTGCTGGGCCACACAGCTGGCAAGATGCGCAAGAACCGCATTCGAGTGCTGGTGGGCGACGAGGTGCTGTGCGAACTCACGCCGTATGATCTGACCAAGGCTCGCATCACCTATCGCTTCATGCCAGGGCGCGGCGGGCCTGGCCCGCAATAACGCGCCATCGCGCGCCGAGCCTTCCGGTTTGCCGCACCTTACCCTCGCCTCGGCCAGCCCGCGCCGCCGCGATCTGCTCGCGAGGCTTGGCATCACGCCTGATGCGATCGCGCCCGCCGACATCGACGAAACCCCGCACCAGGGCGAGCGCCCGCGTGACTATGCCGTGCGCATGGCGCGCGAAAAAGCGCTGGCGCTTGATGCCTCCGGCCATGTCTTGGCAGGCGACACAGTGGTTGCAGCGGGGCGCCGGATCCTGCCAAAGACCGAGGACGAAGCAGAAGCGCGCGCCTGTCTCGCTTTGATCTCGGGCCGCAGGCACACCGTGCTCTCCAGCATTGCCCTGCGCACCCCCGATGGCAGCGTACGAACCAGGCTCAGTGAGAACAGCGTGCGCTTCAAGACGCTCTCGGGCGAAGAGATTGACAGTTACATCGCCTGCGGCGAATGGCGCGGCAAGGCGGGAGGCTACGCGATCCAAGGATCGGCGGAGAGCCTCGTCCAATGGATCAGGGGAAGCCATTCCGCGATCATGGGATTGCCGCTCTATGAGGCACGTATCCTGCTCAAGTCGGCGGGCTTCGCCATTGCCTGAATTTGTGGCATCGGGCTGGCTGGTCGAGGAGGGGATCGGCGAGCATCGCGCGTTGCTCCTCGAACAAAGCCAGGTCAAGGCCGCCAGGATCCACTGGCCCGGCGAGCTGGTGGCGGATGCGATCGTCGGCGCGGTGCTGAAAAAGAAGCAGGGTGGCTCGAAGCGCGGCGTGGTGCTGCTCGAAAACGGGGCAGAGGCGCTGGTCGATCACCTTCCAGCAAGCATCAATGAAGGCACCACTGGGCAAGTGCGCATTTTTCGTGCAGCCATCGCCGAGCGCGGACGCCTGAAAATGGCTCAAGCCCGTTGGATAATTCCTGACCCCGGCACTCTGCCCGATTTGGAGGCAACCGCGCTGCGCTCACCCCTTAGGGGATTGCCCGGAGCACGCGTGGTGCCCGCTTTTGAGGCAGGCCTTTGGGAGGAGGTCTGGCACGCCGCTTCGAGCGGGAGCCTCGCCTTCGCGGGTGGTGAAATCTTGTGCAGCGCCACACCGGCCATGACGCTGATAGACGTCGATGGCGTGCCGGGTATTTCCTCCAGTGCCTGCGCCCAGACGATCGCCCGGGCAATCCGCTGGTTCGACATCGGCGGCTCGATCGGGATCGACTTCCCGACCCTCAGGACCAGGGAGGAGCGCAAGGCGTTCGATGCTGCGCTCGGCAGCGCCCTTGCGGACTGGCCGCACGAGGCGACCGCCATGAATGGCTTCGGCCTCGTTCAGCTCGTCGCCCGCCTCACCGGTCCTTCGTTGCTCCACCGCTTTGCGCGCGCACGCGTGGGGCTGTGCGCGCGATTTGCCCTGCGCGTGGCCGAGAGGTGCGATGGCGCCGGCTCGGTTCTGCTGCTGCGCGTTCATCCAGCGCTCCCCGGTAAGATCAGGCCCGAATGGCTCGAAGAGCTTGCCCGACGGACCGGCAAGGAGCTGCGGATCGAGACCGATCCCGCCCTTGCACTCGAAGCGCCCAGCGCCCAACTTCTCGCCGCATGAAGACCGCCTCTCGCCCCTGTCCGATCTGCGGCAAGCCCCGCGTTCCAGATTTCGCCCCGTTCTGCTCGCAGCGCTGCAAGGACCGAGACCTCGCCCGTTGGTTCGGCGATGGCTATGCCGTGCCCGGCCCTCCGGCGAGCCCTGAGGAACTGACGAGCGAGCAATGGGACGAACAAGACTGATTTACCCCTTGCCAAGCCTGTGTCACTTCGCCATAGGCGCGCTCTCATTTGCTCGCCGTCGCACATTCTCAAGGCACAGCCAGTGTGATGTCGCCGCAGCGGATGCCCGGGTAGCTCAGGGGTAGAGCAGCGGATTGAAAATCCGCGTGTCGGTGGTTCGATTCCGCCCCCGGGCACCACGCGTCTAAAGGGGTTGGTGCCATGTCGCGTCGCCGTCAGATCTACGAAGGCAAAGCCAAGATCCTCTACGAGGGGCCCGAACCCGGCACGCTCATCCAGTATTTCAAGGACGATGCGACGGCTTTCAACGCCGAAAAGCAGGGCACGATCAACGGCAAGGGCGTAATCAACAACCGTATCAGCGAGCACGTTTTCACGCGCCTCTCGCATATCGGGATCCCCACGCACTTCATCCGCCGGTTGAACATGCGCGAGCAGTTGATCCGCCAGGTCGAGATCATCCCGCTCGAGGTTGTGGTGAGGAATGTCGCTGCGGGCTCGTTGTCAAAACGCCTCGGGATCGAGGAAGGCGAGCCGCTGCCGCACACACTGATCGAGTATTACTACAAGGACGATTCGCTCGGCGATCCCATGGTCGCAGAAGAGCACATCGCCTGCTTCAACTGGGCGAGCCACGAGGAGATGCACGACATCTCCTCGATGGCGATCCGCATCAACGATTTCCTGTGCGGAATGTTTGCCGCGATCGATATCCGCCTCGTCGATTTCAAGCTCGAGTTCGGCCGGCTCTACGATGGCGATTACAGCCGCGTGATCCTCGCCGACGAGATCAGCCCTGATGGTTGCCGCTTGTGGGACATGGCGACCGGCGAAAAGCTCGACAAGGATCGTTTTCGCCGTGATCTCGGGGGCGAGGAAGAGGCTTACCGCGAAGTCGCGCGGCGGCTCGGCCTGCTGCAGAGCGAGGACAATCAGCCGGGCGAAGTGCTCGATCTATCGAGCCACCGCTCGCGTCTGCGGCCCCCGCCGCCCAAGAAGTAAGCTGACAGACAGGATTGCAGCGCTAGGGTGGGTCGCCGAAACTGAATTCGGAGTATCCGTCTTTCCATGACCTTCGTCCCGCGCGCCGCTAAGGTGGCCCTCGCGCCTTTAGCCCTTCTCTTCCTGCCCGTTTCTCTCCTCGCTCAGGAAGCCGGCTCCGACAGCGCGATGGCTGTCGCTTCGCCATCCGGGGAGGAGCCGACCTGGGCCTTCGAGGCGAGCGACCTACCCGTCGATCCGGACTACCGCTTCGGCGTGCTCGACAACGGCTTGCGGTACATCCTGCGCGAAAATGCGACCCCCGAAGGCACCGCCCTGGTGCGTATGCGGATCGGCTCCGGCTCGCTCGAGGAGACTGACGAGGAGCGCGGCCTTGCCCATTATCTTGAGCATATGGCGTTCAACGGTTCGGCCGGCATTCCCGAAGGCGAGATGATCAAGCTCCTCGAGCGCGAGGGGCTGGCCTTCGGTGCAGACACAAATGCGTCTACCGGGTTCGAGGCCGTCACCTACATGCTGAACCTGCCGCGCAACGAGGAGGATCTGCTCGACACCGCGCTGATGCTCATGCGCGAGACCGCGAGCGAGCTCACCCTCGCCGAGGATTCCATCGAACGCGAGCGCGGCATCATCCTCGCGGAGAAACGAGATCGGGCGAACTTTCGCCAGCGTGCGTTCGAGGACCAGATCGCCTTCTTTGCCCCCAGCGCACGATTTGGAGAGCGGTTGCCGATCGGCACCCAGGACGTCATTCTCGCGGCCAATGCAGAGCGCCTTCGCGCACTCTACGAGCGGACCTACACGCCGGCCAATACCGTGCTCGTGATCGTGGGCGATTTTCCGGTGGACCTGATCGAGGCCAAGGTCATCGCGGCTTTTGCCGACTGGAGCGGGCCGCCCGCGCCGACGAAGCCCGAGGCTGGACCGATCGATCCCGCGCGCAAGGGCGAAACCGACATCTATCTCGATCCCGCGCTTCCCGAAGAGGTGCGGATCGAGCGGCTGTATCCTTATGTCGATGAGCCCGACACTGCGCGCACGAGGGCTCGCAAGGTGCTGCGCTCGATCGGTTACGGCATCGTCAATCGCCGTCTTGAGAAACTCGCCCGCGCCGAGGAAGCACCCTTTCGTAGCGCCGATTTCGGGACCGGGGATCTCTTCGAAGATGCTCGCACCACCGCCCTTTCGATCCGCAGTGTGGAGGGCGGTTGGCGCCCAGCGATGCTGACAGCTGTGCGCACTGTCAACGAGGCGCTGGCCTATGGCTTTACCGAAGCCGAAATTGCCGAGCAGGTAAGGCGGCAGCGCGCCGCGCTCGAGAACGCGGTCAATTCGGCGCAAACGCGCAGCAATGCTGTGTTCGTCGGCGATGCGCTGGGGCTTGTCGCCAACGAGATCGTGCCGACGACACCGCAGAGCGCGCTCGAGCGTTTCAACGCGCTCGAGCCGATAATCACCCCCGAGGCTGTTCTCGACGCGCTCCAGGCGCAAGCAGGAGGGATCGAGGATCCGCTGATCCGCTTTACCGGGCGCACAGCGCCCGAAGGCGGCGAAGCTGCGCTCCGGGCGACGTTTGAGGAGGCGATGGCGCTTCCGATCGCGCCACCCGAGGAGCAGGCTTCGATCGAGTTCGCCTATTCCGATTTCGGCGAGCCCGGCCGCGTCGTCGCCGATGAGCGGACCGGCGAATTCGGTCTGCGCACGATCACTTTTGCCAATGGCGTGCGCCTCACGTTGAAGTCGACCGACATCAACAAGGACCGCATCGCCTTTCGCATGTCGCTCGACGGCGGCGACCTCATGAACACGCGCGAGGACCCGCTCAGAACCTACCTCGCTGGCTCCTTCACCGCCGGCGGGCTTGGCGAGCACAGCCAAGATGATCTCTCGACCATTCTCGCTGGGCGGACCGTGAGCCTCAACTTCGGCTCGGGCACCGACGCGTTTGTCGCAAGCGGGGCGACAACGCCCGAAGACCTCCTCCTTCAGCTGCAACTCGCGGCAGCCTTCCTCACCGATCCGGGCTATCGCCCCGAGGCGGTCGCGCGGTTCCGCAAGGGTATCGACGACTTCTTCGAGACGCTGACCGCGACCCCCCAGCGCGCCTATGATTCGCGCAGCGGGGCGATCTTGTCTGACGATGATCCGCGCTTTTCGCTGCAACCTCGCGAGGCCTATTTCGCGCTCGATTTCGCACAGCTCGAGGCAGCGATCGCCGACCGCCTCACCGTAGGGGCGCTGGAAATCGCGCTGGTGGGCGATCTGGACGAGGAAGCGGCGATTCTCGCGGTCGCGCAGACCTTCGGCGCGCTCCCGCAGCGCGAGGCAAACTTCCGCCCGCGCGAGGAAGGCCGACAGCGCAGCTTCACCGACGAGCGCGGCCAGTATGTGCTGCGTCACCAGGGGGAAGCCGACCAGGCGCTCATCCGCTTCGTCTGGCCGACTGACGACGACAGCGATCCAGTCAAGTTCGCGCAGATGCGGCTCCTCACCGGGGTCGTGCGCATCCTCCTGCAGGAAAAACTGCGCGAGGAGCTCGGCCAAGCCTATTCCCCCGGAGCGGGGAGCGACATGAGCCATCATTACGAAGACTATGGCACTTTCCTCGTCTCCGTCTCGGTCGATGCGAAACAGGTCGAAGCGGCGCGCACAGCGATTGTCGAGCTGATCGAGGGGCTGCGCACGGCACCCATCGATGAAGACTCGCTGGAGCGCGCGCGCCGGCCCTTGCAGGAGGATTATCAGAACGCGCTCAAAAGTTTGGGGGGATGGCTCGGCCTAGCCGCCCGTGCCCAGAGCGAGCCCGAGCGGCTGGAGCGTTTCCTCGACTATCCGGACTTGCTCGCCGCGACGACGCCGCAGGATATTCAGGCGCTTGCGCGGCAATATCTGGCGAGCGACGACGCGGTGCAGTTCCTCGTCCTGCCAGAAGCAGCGCAGCCGCCGGCATCGCCGGGTGCCGACACCGGCGCTTAGCCTCGGACGAGAAAAAGGCCGGCAGGATGCGTCTCCTTGCCGGCCCTCTCGCTTGATGGGCGAGCGCCTGGCGGGCTTAGTAGTTGAAGCCGACCGAGACGCCGATCACCCGCGGTTCGTTCACGAAGGCGGTGTTGTTGTTGAAATCGACGACGCCAAGCACGTTGTCCTCGTCGGTGATGTTGCGGGCGAAAACCGCCAGTTCGTACTGGCCGTCATTGCCTCGGTAGCCGATCCGAAGCCCACCCTCGATGCGGCTGTCGGCATTGAATTCAAGGCTCTCGTAGAGAAGGAAGTTGGTCTCCCCGAGATAGGTCCAGTCGGTGAAGACGAAGAATTCGTCGTTGTCGCCGATCGGGATGGTATAGCTTGCGGTGAAATCACCGCTCCATTCGGGTGCGTTCGGGAAGGGATTGCCATCGACCAGCGCCCGGGTCGAACCGCCGAGATCGACCGTCGGATCGGTCACGGTGCACTGGGCGCAGATGCCGACCGCGAGGTTTTCGTCCTGAATCTCTGTGTTGTTGTAGGCAAGGCCGAGCGTGATCTGGAATTCGGGCGTGACCTGGAAGGCGCTGTCGAGCTCGAAGCCGTAGGCCTCGCCCTTGTTCGCATTGATCAGCTGGACGAAATTGCCGCCCCCGCCAACGGCGGTGAACTGCGGATCCTCGACGGTATAGTAGAACACCGCACCATTGAGCCGCACGCGCCGCCCGGCGAACTCGCTCTTGAAGCCTGCTTCGTAGCTCGTGATGTTTTCCGACTGCGCTACCGAGGGTGCCGCGAAGAAGGCGACGTCGCGGCCCTGGATCGTCGGAGCGCGGAAGGCATCAGCGACCTTGGCATAGAGGCTCGTCGTGTCGGAAACGTCGGCGAACAGGCTGATGTCCCAGTTGAGCTGGTCATCCTGGACCGAGACCGGCTGCGGCGCAGCACCCGAGCGGACGAAGAAATCCTTCTCGTCGTCGGTGTAGCGCAGGCCCCCGGTCACGCGCAGCATGTCGGTGAGCTGGTAGGACAGCTGGCCGAACAGGGCGTAGGACTGGTTCGTGTGATTGACGGTGACGGGGGGCGGGAAGGTGAATCCGATCGTGGTCACGTCGAAGTCGCTGTCGAAGAAGAAGCCGCCGGCCTGCCAGCTCAATGGGCCATCGCCGTTCGAAGCGAGCCGCACCTCGTGAGTGAACTGCTCGAGGTCGATCGAATCCTGCGTATCCGACGGGAACGGGATGAAGCCCGGGCCGGTCACGAGATTGCCGCCGTCGACATCGCCGCGACTGAAGCCTTCGCTGGTGTAATAGCTGGTGATCGAGGTGAGCGTGGCGGCGTCGAACTCGTAATCGAACCGGAGGGTGGCGCCGAATTGCTGGTATTCGGCAGGGTTGCCGCCGCCGGCATCGTACAACACCACGTCGCGGTCGTAGTTCTCGTTGAGCTCGTTGTCGCCCGGTCCGAGCACGTTAGCGCGGAAGAAGGTCGAACTGCCATCGAGATCGCGATATTGCACCGAGGCCAGAATGCTGGCGCGCTCGCTCGGCGTGAAGAGGAGCTGGCCACGAATGGCGAAATCGGTGTAGCCGCCGAGCACATTTTCCTGCCCGGTGAAACCGTTGTCGATCCAGTCGCCGCGGCGCTGAAGCTGGGTCGAGACGCGGAAGGCGAGCGTGTCCTCGACAATTCCGCCGCCGATCGCGCCGCTCAGCGAGATCGTGTCGAGCGAGGCGTAGGAGAGGCTGAGCGCCACGTCGGTATCAAAGCCGGGTTTGACAGTGTCGATCTTGACGATACCGGCAGGCGTGTTGCGGCCAAACAGGGTGCCCTGCGGCCCGCGCAGCACCTCGATGCGCTCGACGTCGAAGATGGGGAAGCTCTTGAGCGTCACGTTTTCGAGCACGACCTCATCCATCAGGACAGAGACCGGCTGCGAGGCGGCAAGATCGAAGTCGGTGTTGCCAAGGCCGCGAATGTAGAAGCGCGGGGCGACGCGGCCGTTCGAGCTCTCGACATTGAGGCCGGGCACGCTGCCCGCGAGCGCGGTTGTATCGGCGGCCCCGCTGAAGATCGCGCCGACGCGACCTTGGTCAAGAATATCGGCCGAGACGGCCACGTCCTGAAGGTTTTCTTCGCGACGGTTGGCGGTGACGATAATCGAGGGCAGCTGGCCTTCTTCCTCGGCGCTCTCTCCGACCGAGTCCTGCGCGAAGGAAGGCGTGGCAAGACCGAGCGCGGCGGCGGTCAGCATGGTGGACGCAGCCCAACGGGCGCGCAAGAAAGCACGGGAATTGGAAAGGCGATGTGACATGGTGAGGGCCCCTGAAATTCGGTCGGTCCGATGACGCGACCGCAGTCGCGCTGACAGATTTACCCGATTCGGGCGAGTTCGCAGGTGCGAAATACTGCGATTGAAGGTCGCTGATGGGTCGATCTTGCGACACTTGTTGCAGAATAGCGACATCTAAGATCGCCTCGATCGCCGTTGGATCCGGAAAACGCGGGGGTGCGCTGCACTCCGCGCCTCGCTATATGCGCCAAGTGAAAGCCAACCAGGCACCAGGAGGTCATCGTTCATGAAAGCCCGCATTTTCGTCCGCCTCAAACCCGGCGTGCTCGATCCGCAAGGGCGCGCGGTGCATCATTCGCTCGAATCGCTCGGCTTTTCGGGCGTCGAGGACGTGCGGATGGGACGGTTGATCGAATTGGAGGTTGCGGACGACACGACCGAAGAGACCTTGCGCGCCATGTGCCAGCAATTGCTCGCCAACACCGTGATCGAGGATTTCGAGATCGAGCGCCTCGCGCCCGCAGCTGCGGAGCCGGCGCGATGAGCCTCAAGGCTGGTGTGATCACTTTCCCCGGCTCCAATTGCGATCGCGATCTTGCGGTTGCCCTCCAGGCTGTCACCGGCACTGCACCCTCCCGCATATGGCACCGCGACACCGAGCTTCCCGCAGGGCTCGATCTTGTCGCCCTGCCCGGCGGTTTCTCCTATGGCGATTATCTGCGCTGCGGCGCAATTGCAGCAAAGAGCCCGGTGATGCGCGCCGTCATCGCCGCAGCTGAGCGCGGCGTGGCCGTCCTGGGCATCTGCAACGGCTTTCAGGTCCTCACCGAGACAGAATTGCTACCCGGCGCTCTGATGCGCAACCAGGGCCAGCGCTTTGTCTGCCGCACCGCGACCCTCTCGGTCTGCAACGTGACCTCGCCCTTCACTCACGGTTTCACCCCCGGCGAGACGATCCGCATTCCCGTCGCCCATCATGACGGCAATTATTTCGCCGACGAGGCGACGCTCGAAATCCTCGAAGCCGAGAATCGGATTGCTTTCCGCTACGCCGAAGACGAGCGCGGCTCGCCGAACGGGTCGCTGCGTGACATCGCCGGGGTGCTGAGCGCGAATGGCCGGGTCCTGGGCATGATGCCGCACCCCGAGCGTGCGATCGAGCCAGCCTCGCACCCGTCGCTTGGAGGAGACGACGGGAGGCGGTTGTTCGCCAATATCGTGACGGCGCTCGTCAATGCCTGAACGCACCGGCGGGCCAGCATGAACAGCTAGGCGGGCACCTTTTTCGACAGGACGAAAAGGCGGCGCGCTTCGTCGTTGGTCATGGGGCGGCCGAAATAGAAGCCCTGGATCTTGTCGCAGCCCAGATTGCGGATGAGTTCGACCTCCTCGGCGGTTTCCACTCCCTCGGCGGTCGTCGTCATCTCAAGACTGTTGGCCATGGCGACCACCGCGTTGATGATTGCGAGACTTTCGTTGCTGCCCTGGGCCGCGCCCTGGACGAAGCTGCGGTCGACCTTGATCGTCGAGAAGCGCAGTTTGCGCAGGTAGCCGAGCGAAGAATAGCCGGTGCCGAAATCGTCGAGCGCAACGGTGCAGCCCAGCGCAAGCACCTGTTCAAGCGCGTTGCGCGCCACGCTGGCATCGCGCAGAAACACGCTTTCGGTCACCTCGATCTCGAGCCGCTCCGGGCGCAGGCCGCTTTCGGCAAGGGCATCGATGACTTCCTTGTGGAAATCGGGTTCGAGCAATTGCTCGGGCGAGACGTTGACATTGACCTTGATGTGCTCGGGCCATTCGCGCGCCTCGCGGCAGGCCTGGCGCAGCACCCACTTGCCGATCGGCACGATCAGGCGCGTATCCTCGGCCAGCGGGATGAACTTGCCGGGGCTGACAAAGCCGTGTTCGCTCGAATTCCACCGCACCAGAGCCTCGAAACTGACGATGTTCTCGCTGCGCGCGTTGACCACAGGCTGATAGTGCAGCACCATTTCCTCGCGCCCCAGAGCCTTGCGCAGCGAAACCTCGAGCTTGCGCCGCTCCTCGGCGGAGGCGTGCAGCATCGGCTCGAAGCGGCAATGCTCTCCGCCGCCCACATCCTTCGCCCGATACAGCGCAAGGTCGGCATTGCGCATCAATTCCTCGACACTTTTGCCATCGCGCGGGCCCACCGCCGAGCCGACGCTGGCGCCCACATAGAGCGTGTGCTGCTCGACCTGGTAGGGCTCGGACAGGGTGTCTATCACCCGTCGGGCGAAGTTGCGGATGAGATCGGCGTTGCTTGCATCGCGGATCACGATCGCGAATTCGTCGCCGCCGAGGCGCCCGCAAATGGCATTCTCGTCCATCAGCGCCTGCAACCGCGAGGAGACCTGCGCGAGCAGTTTGTCGCCGGTCATGTGGCCGAGCGAATCGTTGACCGCCTTGAAGCGATCGAGATCAACCATCAGCAGCGCGCAGCGTGTCCGCCACTGCTCGGCGTAGCGCAACGCCTCGCCCAGCGCCTCGGTCAGCTGCAGGCGGTTGGGAAGCGAGGTCAGTGTGTCGAAACGGGCGAGATAGGCGATCTTCTGGTCGGACAGGCGTTGTTCGGTGACATCGGAGCCGACTCCGCGGAAACCGATGAAACGCCCGCGTTCATCGCGCATCGGGGTGCCTGAAAGCTCCCACCAGCGCTCCTCGCCCTTGATCGAGACCTGAACCAGCAGGTTCGAGAAGTTCTCGCGGTTCTTGAGCTTTTCAGCGAGTTCGTGGAGGCTGGGCGGGAAGTGGCCCTCCTTCCAGCCCGTGCCCGCAATGTATTCCAGCAGCGGCTTGCCCTCCGCCTCGCTCTGGTTGCAGGCGAGCGCGAAGGCGAAGCGCGGACTGACCGAACGCATCCGGCGCGTGGTGTCCACTTCCCACAGCCAATCGGCCTCGTTCTCCTCAAATTCGCGCAGGAGCAGGGAGACGACTTCTTCCTTCTCCGCGATCGCGAATTTGGAGAGTTCCCCGGAAAGATAGGCATGGCCAACCTGGATCGCGCCGAGCGAGGTCACGATCGAGAAGACCGCGATCGCGGCCATCGGCATCCAGGCTGCGGCCAGTGCAAGGTAGATCGCGGCAAGAATGCCTGCGGTCATCATATAGAGCACGGTGCCGATGGGCGAAGACGTGCCGAAAAAGATCGAGCCCGCCCCGACGATCGCGATCGCGAGGAGCAGCGCGGTCAGATCCTCCGGGCTGCCGAAGGGCGCGAACAGGAACACCGATCCCCCCCACAGGATGCCCGAGACCAGCGAAGTCGTGGCTTGACGCCAGTATTCCTGCCGCGTGATCTTGCGGCGATCGGCATCAACGAGCGTGCTGTCGATCCGCGCCCCGCGCGTATGCAGGGCGGCAAGGGCGAGCACCCATCCAAGGATGTAGAGACCAGGAGCGGTGTCTAAAAAAATCCGCGCCACGAACACTGCAAGGATGGCGTGAGAGAATGCCCGCAGGAACGCCATCTTGCCGATCGCCGAGCATTGCAGCCCGCGCAGCTTCGCCCAGTCAGCCTCGCCCTGGTCGCTTAAACCCAGAACGGCAGAAAAGGAGAGAGTGCCGTTGCTTTCCGGCGATGGGGCGGATGTATTCTTCACGGTCTACGCGGATAACCGCAAATAGTTAGGGGGCCGTAAAGCATCCGGCAGCTTTGCACGTTCCTTGCAGACACGCACCGCAGCGCGCCGGGCCCGCTCTCACTCCACGGTGACCGACTTAGCCAGATTGCGGGGCTGATCGACGTCGGTGCCTTTGACAACCGCGACATGGTAAGCGAGCAGCTGCACCGGGATCGCATAGACCAGCGGCGAGATCAGCGGGTGGGCAAGCGGCATCTCGATCGTCGCGAGGCAGCCTTCGCCCGCTGCCTCGATCCCTGTTGCATCCGAAATCAGCACCACCTTGCCGCCGCGTGCGCGCACCTCTTCCATGTTGGAGACCGTCTTCTCAAACAACGGACCCGAAGGCGCGATCACGACCACCGGCACTTCGTCGTCGATCAGCGCAATGGGCCCGTGCTTCATCTCGCCCGAGGCATAGCCCTCCGCATGTATATAGCTGATTTCCTTGAGTTTTAGCGCCCCCTCAAGCGCCAGCGGGAAATCCTGTCCTCGGCCCAGGTAAAGAACGTCTCGCGCAGGTGCGATGAGGTGCGCCATGGCGGCGATGTCCTCGTCGTGATCAAGCGCGGCGTTGAGCGCGCCGGGCGCCTCCAGCAACTGCCCGACCAGCGCCTGCTCCTCCGCGCGGCTCATCAGACCCTTCTTGACCGCCATGTGGGCGGCCAGCGCCGCGAGCACGGCGAGCTGGCAGGTGAAGGCCTTGGTCGAGGCGACCCCGATTTCGGGCCCGGCATGGGTCGGCAGGAGCAGGTCGGCCTCGCGCGCCATAGTGCTGGTTGGCACGTTCACCACCACCCCGATCACCTGGCCGTTGGCCTTGCAGTGGCGCAGCGCCGCGAGCGTGTCGGCTGTCTCGCCGCTCTGCGAGATGAACAGCGCGAGCCCCCCCTCCTCAAACACCGGGTCGCGATAGCGAAACTCGGAGGCGACATCGATATCGACCGGGACGCGGGCGAATTGCTCGAACCAATATTTGGCGACCATCCCGGCATAAAAGGATGTGCCGCATGCGACGATCGTCAGGCGGCGGATCCCCGAGATGTCGAAATCGAACTGCGGCAGGGCGACCGAGTTGTCCTCGCGGCGCAGATAGGAGGCGAGCGTCTGGGCGACCACGGTGGGCTGCTCGAAAATCTCCTTCTGCATGAAGTGACGATAATTGCCCTTTTCGACCGCTGCGGCCGAGGCACCCGAAGGCTGGACGGGGCGGATCGTCTCACGTCCCTCGGCGTCGAAGATCTTGGCCCGGTCGCTGTGGATCACCACCCAGTCTCCCTCCTCGAGATAGGTGATCCGCTGAGTGAGCGGAGCGAGCGCCAGCGCGTCCGAACCCAGATACATCTCGGGGTTCGCCGGATCAGTCCCATGCCCCACCACCAAGGGCGAGCCGAGCCGCGCCCCGATCAGCAGCCCTGGGTGGCTGCGAAATGCGATCGCCAGCGCAAAGGCCCCGCGCAAGCGCGGCAGCACTTCACGCACCGCATCCTCGGGCGAGCGCCCGGCCTCGATCTGGACCGAGACGAGATGCGCGACGATCTCGCTGTCGGTCTCGCTTTCGAACACGCGGCCTGCCCGGGCGAGTTCGGCGCGCAGTTCCTTGAAGTTTTCGATGATGCCGTTGTGGACGATCGCCACCTCGCCCGTCGCGTGCGGGTGCGCGTTCTGGGCCGTGGGGGCACCGTGGGTCGCCCAGCGCGTGTGCGCGATCCCGACCTGGCCGGGCGCCGGATCCTCGCGCAGCACCTCCACGAGATTGGCAAGCTTGCCCTCGGCCCGCCGACGCACGAGCTGGCCTTCGTGAAGCGTGCACAGCCCGGCGGAATCGTAGCCGCGATATTCCATCCGTCGCAATCCGTCGACCAACCGATCGGCCACGTCGTTGCTGCCGACAATACCGATTATCCCACACATCGTTCAGATCCCGCCCACTTCCATTGCATTCTTCCGTATCATGCACGCTCGGCGATGGCTTCGCCCAACGCTGTTTCCGCCGCCCGCGCCCGCCGCCGTCCGTCGCGCCACAGCACGAGCCCGGAAGCGATGATGAGCGTGGCGCCAAGCAGGGTCCAGCCATCGGGCAGATCGCCGAAGAAGAGCGCTCCCATGAAGATGGCTACCAGCATCTGGACGTAGCTCGCCGGCGCCACTTCGGCTGCCCCTGCGCGCTGCGTGCCGAGATAGGCCAAATAGTGCGCCGTGCTTGCGGTGACCGCGACGAAGGCGCAGCGCGCGATCACGCTCCAGCTCGGCCAGCCGAAATCGAGCGCTTCGATCCCGGATAGCTTGGCGCCCAGCGCCAGCACGATCAGGATCGGCGCGCAGATCGCCGCGACGAAGACCTGCATCGAAAGCGCGCTGCCCTGCCCCGCGCTCGCCCGATTGAGCACCATCAGCATCGAGAAGAAAAACGCCGAGACGAGCGGCAGGAGCGCCGCCCAGCCGAGCAGCGCGAGATTGGGCCGCAGGATGATCGCCACTCCCGCAAGCGCGACCAGCGATACCCCATAGACCCGCCCGGGCACGTGTTCGCCGAGAAAGATTCCGGCAAGGATCTGCGTGAGGATCGGTGCGAGAAACGCGATTGCCATCGCTTCTGCCAGCGGCATCACGTAGATCGCCGAAAAAAACGCGGTCGAGGCGAAGGCAAGGCACGCCCCGCGCCCGATCTGGAGCAAGGGCCGGGTTGGCACGAATGCGCCCGCCCCCTCGCTGCGATACAGCAACACCGAAAGGCCGATCGCCCCCAACGTGAACCGCAGCGCGGCCACGGCATGGGCCGGCCACTCCCCAGCCATCGTCTTGATCACCGCATCGCCGACCGAGAGCACGGCGAAGCCGGTCAAGGCATAGGCGAAGCCGGTGGAGGTTGATGGACGCATGAAGCTGCAGGCCTTGTTCAGCTGAACGGGGCGGGTTTGCCAGTGCAAGAGACATCCGCGCACCCGGTGTCAAGCGGCGTGCGATCCAGCGCTCCGCTTGCCGTGCGCAATCACGCGCGCGATGCGGCCATCCCGCCCGCATAATGATCTTCGCTCGCGCAGTGTCGCGCTGTTCGTGCGCAACATCGGCATGCAGCGGCCCGCCTGGGGCCCGTCCCGCCTGGGGCCCGTCCCGCTTCTGATCAATCCTTAGGGAAAAAATAAGCTTTCCCAATTATTCACCACGCTTCGAGAGGCACTCTTCGCCGCCGTTGAGCGAGGTGCACGATTGGAAAAGCAACAAACGCCTCGGGGGCTTTGAATGAGCGCATTCGGGAAAAAGGGCAACGCTGGCGGTCTTCGGCCGGGCGCCAAGCCCGCTTTCGGTGTCGCTCGCCCGATGAAAGGGAGCGGCGGCAACACTGCTCGCATTCCTGAAGCGCCCATGGGCGGAGACCAGTTTCCGCCGCTCCCCGGCGGTGGCGGCGGATCGGCACCGCCGCGTCCGCAGCCCCAGGCAGTGCCTCCGATGCCCTCGGCCGCAAAGGGCGGTACCGATGAGGCGATGAGTCGCCTCAACGAGCGCATGCAATCGATCAACGAGAACCAGTCCGAGGTCGGCGGGTTCGAGGCGAGCGTTCACAAGATCAAGGAACAGGTGCTCCCGCGCCTGCTCGAGCGCGTCGATCCCGAGGCGGCAGCGACGCTCTCGAAAGAGGAACTCTCCGAGGAATTCCGGCCGATCATCATGGAGGTGCTGGCCGAGCTCAAGGTCACGCTGAACCGGCGCGAGCAGTTCGCGCTCGAGAAGGTGCTGATCGACGAGCTGCTCGGCTTCGGCCCGCTCGAGGAATTGCTGAACGATCCGGACGTGTCCGACATCATGGTCAACGGCCCGGACCAGACCTACATCGAGAAAAAGGGCAAGCTCGTCATCGCGCCGATCCGGTTCCGCGACGAGCAGCACCTGTTCCAGATCGCGCAGCGCATCGTCAACCAGGTCGGCCGCCGCGTCGATCAGACCACGCCGCTTGCCGACGCGCGCTTGAAGGATGGCAGCCGCGTCAACGTGATCGTCCCGCCGCTCAGCTTGCGCGGCACCGCGATTTCCATTCGTAAGTTTTCCGAAAAGCCGATCACCTTGGACATGCTCAAGGAATTCGGCTCGATGTCGGACAAGATGTGCACCGCACTGAAGATCGCGGGCGCTTGCCGGATGAACATCGTCATCTCCGGCGGCACCGGTTCGGGTAAGACGACCATGCTCAACGCCCTTTCCAAGATGATCGATCCGGGCGAGCGCGTGCTGACGATCGAAGATGCCGCCGAACTTCGCCTGCAGCAGCCGCACTGGCTGCCGCTCGAAACCCGGCCGCCGAACCTTGAAGGCCAGGGCGCGATCACGATCGGCGACCTTGTCAAGAATGCGCTGCGTATGCGCCCTGACCGCATCATTCTGGGGGAAATCCGCGGCGCGGAGTGTTTCGACCTCCTCGCCGCGATGAACACCGGTCACGATGGCTCGATGTGCACGCTTCACGCCAACTCCCCGCGCGAATGCCTCGGCCGTATGGAGAACATGATCCTGATGGGCGACATCAAGATCCCCAAGGAAGCCATCAGCCGCCAGATCGCCGAATCGGTCGACCTCATCGTGCAGGTTAAGCGTCTGCGCGACGGGAGCCGCCGCACCACCAACATCACCGAGGTGATCGGGATGGAGGGCGACGTGATCGTGACGCAGGAGCTGTTCAAGTTCGAATATCTCGACGAGAGCGAGGACGGGAAGATTCTCGGCGAATTCCGCTCGTCGGGCCTTCGCCCCTACACGCTCGAGAAGGCGCGCCAGTTCGGTTTCGACCAGGCTTACCTTGAAGCCTGCCTCTAGGGGCAGAAGGCAAGGCCTGAACGACCGGCGCGCTGTCGCGCCATCAAACGCCTAAAGGCTGCCAAGCACCGCCGGCAGGCTCAGCGCGAGCATACCCCCGCCGATCACCGCGCTCATGATGAAGATCGCGAGCCACGGAACCCAGCCCACCCGCTCCAGCCGCTCGACCGAGCGCGACCTGCCCCGGCGCCACTCCATGATCCCGGCGAACACCGCAACCAGCCAGAAGCCGGCCCCCGCCAGCGCCAGCTGAACGGCATCGCTTGCGAGCGCGAGTTGATCCAGAAGGCCCATCTTGTGCCGCGCTTTAGCCCCCATGCGCGGTTGCGCAATGGCTGGGCTTGCGCCAAGCGAGCGCGCGATGGATGGTTCAATCGCCCGCCCCCGGCCGTTCCTTGCGCTCGGTCTGCGCCTGCTGACGGCGGGCTCGCTTGCGACCATGGCGATGCTCGTGAAGCTCGCGAGCACCAAGGGCGTGCATCTTGCCGAGCTCGTGTTCTGGCGCCAGGCGATCACACTGGTGGTCGTTACCGCCACGCTCGCCGCGCTTGGCCGACTGCAAGCGGTCCGCACGCGCCGTTTTGGCGCGCATTTCCTGCGCGCGGCCTACGGCATCACGGGGATGTTCTTCGTCTATGGCGCGGTCGTCCTGCTGCCGCTCGCTGAGGCGACGACCCTGAGCTTCACGGCCCCCTTCTTCGCGGTGCTGCTGAGCGTCCTTCTCTTCAAGGAGCGGGTCGGGCGCTATCGCTGGGGCGCGGTCGCGCTGGGTTTTGCGGGCGTTTTGCTGCTCACCCGGCCGGGAGCTGCAGGCATCGATCCAGTAGGCACTGCGGTGGGGCTCGTCGCCGCTTTCCTTGTTGCCCTGATCAGTTTCCAGATTCAGGATCTCAACAAGACGGAAGCCCCCTGGAGCATCGTGTTCTGGTTCGTGCTGCTGACAACCCCGCTGACTGCGCTCGCGCTGCCCTTCTTTTACGCACCGCATGATGGCGAGACCTGGACGATCATCGTTGCGATGGCTTTGTGCGGGGCGATTGCCCAATTGTTGCTCACAGCCTCGCTGCGGTTCGGCTCCGCTGCCGTGATCCTGCTGATGGATTACACCTCGCTGCTCTGGGCGACCGCCTATGGCCTGTATGTGTTCGATCGCGCCCCGCCGGCGACCTTATGGATCGCAGCCCCGCTCATCATCGGTGCAGGCGCGCTCATCGCAGTGCGCGAGCGGATGCTCGCCCGGCAGGCCAAGGCGGTGCCGGAACAAGCGGGGGTTTGAGCGCTTGATTAGATATTAGGCAATCAACTCGAAGGAGAGTTCACCATGGCTCACACCCCATTCAGCCGCCGCACCCTCGCAATTCTCGCTGCCAGTAGCCTCGCGGCGATGGCGAGCGCGTGCAACACCGTGCAGGGCGCGGGCGAGGATATCGAGAGCGTCGGCGAAGCAGGCGAGGATGTGATCGACGGCTAGGCACAGCCTGTCGCAAATTCAG
Source organism: Erythrobacter sp. (assembly GCA_036350735.1). Classification (GTDB taxonomy): domain Bacteria; phylum Pseudomonadota; class Alphaproteobacteria; order Sphingomonadales; family Sphingomonadaceae; genus Erythrobacter. The sequence continues at coordinate 50,859 of JAZBNR010000065.1, read as the reverse complement.
CCCGGCGGCCGGACTTGCATATCGCTTGTGCAGCCTCGATTAAGGCTGCAAAAGAATGACGGGAGGCCGGCGCGCCCGGTGTGCGGTTCCGGGCTGTTTGAAAGGGTTTGGCAATGCTTCGTTTTCTGGCCGCAGCGCTTGCGGGTGCTGCCTTGTTGACCACCGCCGCCTGCAACACCGTCAAGGGTTTGGGCGAAGACATCTCATCGGTTGGCCGGGCGGGCGAAAAGGCCATCGACTAGCCGTCCGATCGGCGGCGATAGGCCAGCGTCAGATTGTTCGCCGGCATTGCGTGGCGTGCTGTGCGGTGCATGCCCAATCGTTGGGCAAGCGCGTCCAACGCCTCGACATACCGGATGCCCCAGGATGGATCGCGCGCCCGCAGCGAATGATCGAATGCGACATTCGATGGCGCCGGTTCCGCTCCCTGTTCGTAGAAAGGGCCGTAGAGAATCAGCGGCGCTTCGGATTTGCTCAATGATCGGGCAGCTCCAGCGAACAGCCCCTCGCTCGCCTCCCACGCACTGATATGGACCATGTTGATGCACACGATTGCATCAGCTGTCGCGATAGGCCAGCCTTCAGGTCGCGCCGCATCGAGCGCGAGCGGCGGCGCGCAATTCCTGCCTGAATATTCATCACGATAGGCTTCAATCGAGGCGAGCGCTGCCGGGTCCGGATCGGTGGGCTGCCAGGTCAGCGAGGGGAACCTGCCTGCAAAATAGACCGCATGCTCGCCCGAACCGGCGGCGATTTCCAGCACCGTTCCCCGAGCGGGCAACTCCCCTTCGAGCACTTGCGCGATCGCATCGCGATTGCGCAACGTGGCAGGTGCGTGGCGTTTCATCTCGGGCGCGGCGAACGGCTCAGTTCACCTGCCGTTCGCGGCCCTCCCAGTATGGCGCGCGCAATTGGCGGCGCAGGATCTTGCCCGAGGCGTTGCGAGGCATTTCGGGGATCACATCGACGCTCTTCGGGGCCTTGAAAGCTGCGATCCGCTCACGGGCATAGGCGATGACGTCGTTCGCATCGATCTCCATGCCGGTCTTCGGCACGACGCAAGCCTTGACCTCCTCGCCCCATTTCTCGCTCGGCACGCCGATCACGGCGACCTCAGCCACCGCCGGGTGCCCGTAGATCGCGCTCTCGACCTCGGCGGGATAGACATTCTCACCCCCCGAAATGATCATGTCCTTGATCCGGTCCTGGATGTAGACATAGCCATCATTGTCCATGATCCCGGCATCTCCGGTGTGGAGCCAGCCGTCGGGGTCGATCGTGCTTGCGGTCGCCTCGGGGAGCTTCCAATAGCCCTTGGTATTGGAGGGCGAGAGGATGCACACCTCCCCAATCTCGCCGCGCGGCAGCTCCTTGTTGTCCGGTCCGCGTACCTCGATCTTGACCCCCGGCAGCGCCTTGCCCGCAGAGCGCATCCGATCGTTGCCCTCGACGTCATGATCCTCGGGCGGAAGATAGGTGACTGTCCCGGTGGTCTCGGTCATCCCGTAGACCTGCATGAAGCCCGTCTGCGGCATGGTGCGCACGGCCTGCTTCAAAAGCTCGAGCGGCATCGGCGCGGCGCCGTACATGAGATAGCGCAGCCCGGAAAAATCGGTCTCGGCCGCAAGCGGGTGCTGGATCGCCATCTGGACCGCCGCAGGCACGAGAAACATGTGCGTCGCCCCATCCTTGACCGCCTCGATCAGGCCGACAGGCGTGAATTCGGGCTGGACCAGCGAGCGCACCCCGCTCGACATGCCGATCACGCCGACACCCGTCCCGCCGATATGGGCGATGGGCATGACGCACAAGATACAGTCATCGGGCTCATAATCGAGATATTCGAGCCCCGCGCGTGCGCCCGGCCCGCGCAGGCCGAACAAATTGCGGTTGGAAAGCTGCGCCCCCTTAGGATTGCCCGTGGTCCCCGAGGTGTAAAGCTGGAGCACCGGCTCATCGGGATCGATGGGATCGATGCTGGCCGGCTCGAGCCCCGCTGCGGCAGCGAAGAAGTTTTCAGCCTCGACCACCGCTGGGCCATCATCCATGCCGCCGGCGACCTGCTCAGCGCTGGCGACAAAATCCCCGCCGGCGATCACCAGCTTCGCCTCGGTGTCGCTCAGGATATAGCCGATTTCGCGCGGGGCGAGGCGCCAGCCGATCGGGGCCATCACCGCGCCCATTCGCCCGCAGGCATAGAGTAGCAGGAAATATCGGTCCGAGTTCTTGCCCAGCCAGGCGATCCGGTCCCCTTGCGCGATGCCCTTGGATCGCAACTGAGCCACGAGCTGCCGCGTCAGCCGATCGGCCTCGGCATAGGTGGTGATCCGCTCGCCTTCCTGCAGCGCGACCCCATCGGGGCGCGCCTTCGCCCAATGAGTGAGATGCTCGTCGAAGGTGAGGTAATCCTCGGCCGCCTGATCGCTCTTGGCAGGGGCGGTCATCTCGCTGGTGGTCATCGGGCCTCTCTCTCCCATCGTTGGGCGCAAGACTAGCAGGTCCGATCGCTTCGTCCAGCCACTTGCCGCTAGGAAAACCGACCTTTCGCGCGAGCCCGCGGCTCGCGGATCAGGAGCCAGATGATGAGGCCGAGCGGCCCTGCCATGAAGGTCGCGACGAGGATCGGCGCCTGCACCAGGCGGGAGAAGAATTTGGCATCCGCATCGCGCGCGATCCACAGGCCGACGAACAGATCAAAGGCAAGATAGTGCGTCCAGCCGATCACCACGCCCGCATCGCTCGCGAAGATTGCGCGGATGCCGGCGATCGTGGTGAAATCCGCGCCGCCCGCGCCCGAGGGGATCAATCCCGTGAGCGCGCTGACGAGCAACGCCGCATACAGCGCGCATAGCCCGCCGACGCCGAGATAGAGAATGCCCGAGAGCAAAGCGGGCCAGCGCGGCGCGAGGATCAGCAGCGCCCAGGCGACGAGCGCCGCCAAGTTCACCGCGTTGAAGACGAGCGGCCAATCCATCATCGCATCTCCATCATTCCTCTCCCGTCGCCCGGCGCCACTCCCGCGCGGCGCGGCGCATCGCCTCGTTGTCGTGGGTGAAACGCCCCGCCGCTCGCCGCATCGCGAGCCCCAGCGCGGCTTGCGCCACCAGCCGCGCATCGACCGACCGGAACATCTCCCAGCTGCCCTTGAGCAGTGGATCGATCACCGGGCTCAGCGCCAGCGCGGCGCGCTCGAGCGGGCGGAAATCGCCTTCGCGCTCGCCGCGCAGGAGGCCGGGGCGCAGAATGTCGAGCCGCTTGAAGCCGATCTTGGTGACCAGAGTCTCGGTCTCGCCCTTGATCTGGAAATAGAGGTTTCTGGAGCGCACCGAAGCCCCCGCTGCGCTGACAAGCACGAGGTTGGGAATGCCCGCAGCCTTGGCCGCCTTCGCGGTGTCCACGATCAGCGTCTGGTCGACCGCGCGGAAACCCTCGGCATCGCGCCCGGCCTTCCTCCACGTTGTGCCCAGCGCGCAGATCAGCGCGCGCGGCCGCACCGCCTCTAGCACCTCGCCCCATTTGGCAGGATCGGCCACGAACAGCTCCATGCGGGCGCCCGGCGGCATCGCGATCTCGCGCCGCGCAATGCCCACGATGCGCGCATGATCGCCCGCCGAGGTGATCTCGATGAGCGTGCGCCCGAGAAGACCGGTCGCCCCGACGAGGCCGATGCGCACCGGAGCCTTTTCGCCCCGTGCCCGAGGCAGGTCAGCATTATCGTCCATAATGCCCCCGCGCCGCAGATCAGACATTCGACAGACCCCGCGGGCGCTCGCCATAGATCGCGCTGCATTGCTCGATCGCAAACTTGTCGCTCATGCCCGCGATGAAATCGGCAATCACGCGCGAGCGCTGCGGATCATGCTCGGGCAGCTTGGCGCGCCACGCTTCAGGCATCAGCGAGACATCCTGCGAATAGGCTGCAAACAGCCTGCCGACCACATCCCTCGCGCGCTGCGAGGCGGCGACCTGCTCAGGGTGGTAATAGAGCTTTTCATACATGAAGGCCTTGAGGCCGCGCTCGGCCTTGGCCATCCCCGGCGAGAACCCCGCCAGCTGCCGCCCCGCCTCTCGCACCTCGCTCACCGAAACCATTCCCTTTACCTGCCCGCGGGTGTGTTCGAGCACATCGTTGACCATCAGCCCGATCTGATCGCGCACCAGCTCGCGCAACAGACGATCCTGCGGGGCGCGGGGAAAGCGCTTTTCGACCGCCCGCCACTGGTCCGCGAGGAAATCGAGCTCGAGCAGCTCGTCAAGCGTTAGGAACCCCGCGCGAAGCCCATCGTCGATGTCGTGATTGTCATAGGCGATGTCGTCCGAAACTGCGGCGATCTGCGCCTCGAGCGAGGGCCACGTCCCGAGATCGAGCGGGAAGTCCGCATCAAGCTCGGCGAGGGCCCAGCCCGGCGCGTCGATCGGGCCATTGTGCTTCGCAAGCCCTTCGAGCAAGTCCCAGGTGAGATTGAGTCCCTCGTGCATCGGATAGGGGCTCTCGATCCGCATCACGGTGCGCAGCGCCTGTGCATTGTGGCAAAAGCCGCCGTGGCGCTCCATCGCCTCCGAGAGCGCCGCCTCTCCCGCATGGCCGAACGGCGGGTGGCCCAGATCGTGCGCGAGGCACAGCGCCTCGGTCAGATCCTCGTCGAGCCCGAGCGCGCGCGCCATCACCCGGCCGATCTGCGCGACCTCGATGCTGTGGGTGAGCCTCGTGCGGTAATGATCGCCTTCGGGCGCGATGAAGACCTGCGTCTTGGACTTCAGGCGCCGGAAGCTCATCGAATGGATGATCCGATCGCGGTCGCGCTGGAAGTCGCTGCGAGGTCCGCGGCGTTCGATCCCGCGCGCAGGCTCGGCCGGGGCGCGTGTCCCGTCGGCCGCAAATTCTCGGCCGCGATGGGCCGTCGGATCGGCGGCATAAGGCGCACGGGTCATCACGCTCTCGCGATTAGGTCAGCGCGACGCCCATCTCAACAGGAACACTTCGTGAATCTCACCGAACTGCGCGCGCTTGCAACCTTCCCGGATGCGGACCAGGGCGGGAAGCGACGTGGTTAATGAGGCCGCCCGCCGGGTGCATTGGGGGGGTGACGGACGGCCTCACAGGGCAATCGGATTGCGACCCGAGAGCCCGAACTTGTCTCGACCGCGGCCGGTGACAGTTCGATGACGATGTGATGCGGCGCACCTAGGCAGCGGCATCGCGATTGCATCAAGGAAGTGCTTCAGATGCGTCAGATTGTGCTCGATGAGCGACCAATCGAAGATTCAGCCGACCAGTTCCTCTTCGAGAATGAAGTTTGCCGCCGCCTCGCAGTGGATGCGTGTCGAATCGAACACCGGCAGGACATTGGCATCGACATCAACGACGAGATTGAGTTCGGTGCAGGCGAGGATGATCGCCTCAGCGCCTTCCTGCGACTTGTTGGTGATCATCGTCTTCAAGGCGCGCTGGGCATCGCGGCTGACCTTGCCGACCATCAGCTCATCGTAGATGATCGAATCGAGCGCATCGACATTGGCCATGTCGGGCGGCAGCAGATCGAGCCCCTGCGCGACAAGACGCTTCCTGTAAAAGCTCTCTGTCATGACGTTGCGCGTGCCGAGCAGCGCCGCGTTGGTATGGCCCGCCTCGCGCAACGCACGCCCGACATGGTCGGCGATATGCAGGATCGGGATGTCAACCGAAGCGGCGACATCGTCATAAAGCTTGTGCATCGAATTGGCGCCGATGATGAGCGCGCCCGCACCTGCTCCTTCGAGCCGCTTCGCGCTTTCGGAGAGGACGCCCGCAGCGCGGCGCCAGTCCTCCTTCTGGTGAAGGGCATACAGCTGGGCGAAATCGAGGCTTTCGATCAGCAGCGGCGCGCTGGCCATGGGCGCGGCACGCCGCTGAACGATGCGATTGATGCGATCGTAGTAAATGCCGGTGGAGACCCAGCTCATCCCCCCGATCAGTCCCAGTTTTCGCAAAATCAGCCCCCGGATCAGGTATGCGCTTCAGGAAGATGCAGCCAGGACCCAGCGCCTTAGCTATCGCTGGATGGTATAAGCGACTCTTCGCGCGCTTGGATAGGGGTTTCAAGGTTCGACAGCCAATCGCGCACGCTTGCAAGCGTCGCCTCGGGCGCCTCCTCGTGCGGCAGGTGGCCGATCGCGGGAAAGGCGACAAGCCGGGCATCGGGCATCGCCTGTTCCAGCCAGCGCCCGGCAGCAAGCGGGATCAGCCGATCCTCCTCCCCCCACAGGATCAGCGTCGGCGCGGTGATGCCCGCGATTTCCTCGCGTGTCAGCGGATCGTAGGGCGAGGAGAACCGCTTCATGGTCGCCGCGCGATTACCCGGATAACGCAGCAGCTCCCAATAGCGATCGACTGCCTCCTCGGTGACCACCGACTTGACTGAGACGCTCTGCTCAAGGCTCTGTGCGATCAGGCTGCGCGGGGTGATCTGCTCGACGATCCGGTTGATGCCGGGGGTCTGCGCGATCGCGAAGCCGATATTGCCGCCATCATCCTCTTCATCGCTTGCGGGGTCTTCGGGCATGGGAGGCCCGCTTGCATCGACGAGGATCAGCCCGGCGACCCGCTCGGGATAGGCCACCGCAAAGGCGAGCGCGTGCTTGCCGCCCATCGAATTGCCCGCGATGATCGCTTGGCCGACGCCCAGCGCGTCGAGCACCTCGGCGATGTCGCTCGCGTAGTTCTCGCGGCTGTAATCGCCCGCCGGGTCAGGCCCGGTAAGGCCATGGCCGACCTGATCGAACCGGATCACGCGATGGTCGCGTGCCAGGTCGCTGACCCACGGATCCCAGGTGTGCAGATCGGCGTTGGAGCCGTGAAGCAGCACGATAGGCGGCAGGTCGCCATCGCGCGGCCCCTGATCGCGCAGGTGAACCTCGACACCGTCACCGATCTCGACGAATTGCGAGGGCGGCGCGCCATATTTGGCGCGCATCACGGCCGGATCGGTGTCCGGCGTGCGGAAGACGAGGAAGAGGATCACGAGCACCGCCACGAGAGCGACCGCGATGCGCCAGAACCATTTCAACGCGCCGGCTCCATCGAGGCGATCCAGCGCCGCACCACTGCGATGCCTTCGGCGTCATTGGTCGATCGGCCAAGCTCGGGCATGGCAATGCCGGGCTCGGTCGAGGCCATCCGGTAGAGGAGGATCGAGGCATCGGGGTCGCCCGGCGCGATCGATACCTCGAGCCCGCCCGCCCCGCGCCCTGCCGCGACCGGCGGCTTGGCGATGCCGATGGCGTGGGGATCGTCCTGCTCGAAGCGCAGGTCGAGCCCGCTGTTGGACGCCATCCCGCCGGGCTGGTGGCAATGCGCGCAATTGACGTCGAGATAGCCGCGCGCGGTGGCATCGAGATCGGCGTGCGAGCGCTCCTCCCATTGCGGCAGCGGGCGCTCGGCGCGTTCCTCGATCCCGAGTCGTGCTAGGTCGCCGGCTGCCAAGTTGCGCAGTTTGGGACCGATCGGGGTCACAGCGCCATCCTTGACGTGGCACTGCTTGCACTGGTTCTTGTTGGGCACGCGGTAGTTGATGCGCGTGCCGTCGGGCCGGTCGAGCTCCATGCGCGCGCCGACCACCGCGAGCCGGGCCTCGGTGCCTTCCTCGTTCCACAGATAGGGGAGCGCGACCCAGCCCTCGGCGCGGTGCAGCAGCACGCGCGTTTCGATGAAGCGCTGGTCGGCGCCCTCGCCAAAGGCAAAGGTCTTGAGGATCGCGCTGCCAACCGGGAGATCGAGCAGACCGTCGCCCTGTGCCAGCGCCTCGGCCCCGACCGGCACGTAGATGTAGCGCAGCTTGTCCGCGCCATCGGACCAAAGCGCGATGTTGAGCCAATAGGGCACGACCCCACTGCGCGGTGCGCGAGCGGCGGCATCCTCGAAGAAGCCGTAGTCGGAGAGGCGATCGGGATAGCCGCCCTTGGCGCCCTCGGGCAGCGCCTCGCCCAGCACTATCGCATCGCGCACGCCCTCGGTCGGCAGCGCGCGCGCGCCGATCGCCCCCGCCAGCGCGGCGGCAGCGCCGATCAGCAGCCCGATGCCCCGATTCACTTCAACCTCACCTGAGCCGCGCCTCCAGCTCTGCGGGCAACGTCACCGCCGCGAGCCGCTTCGCCTCACCCATGCCGGTCGGCTCGATCAGCGTGGGCTGCGCTTCGGCGCGCGATTGGCCCACTCGGGTCAACCCGAGGCTGAGCACCGGTACCGCATCCTCGACCATCAGCCCCTCTTGCAGACCGTCCGCGAGCACCGGCGGCAGCGCACCGCCGATCGCCGCCACCAGCATCTCGCCGCCATCAAAGTCCGGTGCGGTTCCGCCCGAACCGTACACATTGCCCTTGACCAGCACGTCGACCGGGCGCGGCTGATACCGCTCGTCCGAATAGGGCTGCGAATAGGCGATCAGCATCACGTGACTGGTCGCGTTGTTGATGAGCGCATTGTCGGTCACGTGGACATTGGTGTTCGCCATCACCATCACGCCCGTGCCCGCAGGCACGCTGGCGACAATATTGCCCTCGGGCGCGAAATTGTCGGTGTTGTTGTCGATCACTGCGTTGCGCGCGACGAGCACATCGCCCCCGCCCACTTTCGGCAGGCCGGGCAGATCGAAAACAAGGATGCCGCCGGTGTTGCGCGTCGCGAGGTTCTCGGTGACTTCGGCGCGGTTGGAGTTCTCGATCTCGATGCCGGCGACATTCTCGACCACGCGGTTGCGGCGCACAATGATGTTTTCCGACTGGCCGACATAAATGCCCGCATCGCTCGCACCGCGCACATAGCTGTCCTGCACCAGCACGTTGGAGCTTTCGACCGGATAAATACCGTATGCCCCGTTGGTGGCTTTTGGCCCGGCGGTCCATTCGATCCGCAGCGCGTGGTAGATGATGTTGTCGGCTCCTTTGGACTTGATCCCGTCGCCCTTGGCATTCTCGACCGCGAAATCGCGCAAGGTGACGTTATCCGAGGTGACGAGCAGCCCCTCGCCCGCGCCTTCCTGATCGGTGAAGTCGAGGATGCTCGCGCTCTCGCCCTCCATCCCCGCGCCTCTGATCGTGACGCCCTCGACATCGAGGCTGAGCCCGTCGGTCAGCTCGTACCGGCCCGCCTCGAGCATGATGACGTCGCCCGGCTCAGCGAGGATCAGCGCCTCCTGCAGACGCTCCTGCGCGCCCTCTCCAGCGGCGATCGTGTGGGTCTCGGCGGCAAGCGGGGCGGCGCTCGCCAGCAATGCGGCGGCCAGTGTCACTCGGATCATTTCTCGTCTCTCCCAAGACCTGTCTTGCGCGAATGTGCCCCATCCCGGCGGGACAAGGCAAGCGCGCATTCTCAGCCGCCGGTCGCCGCCGCGAGCCCTGCGTTCGACAATTTGCGGTTGGGCGCGAACTGGAGCGAGCGGCGAAAGGCTTCGGCGGCTTCCTGCTGGCGTCCCAGCGCGAGCAATTCCTCGCCCAGCACCTCCCAGCTCGGCTTGGCGATGTTGGGCGGGCCGAACACCACGGGCAGCGCGCTTTCCGCCTCGGCGGCGGCGCGCAGGGCGATCAGGCCCGCATCGCGCTCACCCGCAGCAATCATGCGGATCGCATCGACCTGCGCAACCGCGCGCTGCGCCCAGGCGACGCTGGTGCGATCGTCGGGGGCGACCTGCGGCAGCACCAGCGCGAAGGCATCCGCCACGGCCTGCAATTCGCCCAGCGCAGTCTCGACCGTCTGCGGGTCGTCCCGATATTGCAGCGCCCGCGCGTGGGCGAGCATCATGCGCGCAAGCAGGAAGCCCTCGCCCGTGCCCTCGTCGATCCGGTCGGGCCAGACGCCCGTATCGACACCCTGCCACGCCGCAATCGCCGCGTAGCTGGAGGCCGCCCCGAACCCCAGCCGGTTGGCGGCTCCGCGCGCGATATGCGCTTCGGCCTGGCTGCGGCAGCCGCTCACGATATCGCTCGCATCCTTGCCGAGTTGCAGCCGGGCATAGACCAGCCATTCGTTGTAATGCCCGCAGGAATTGGGCGCGAGCCCGCTGCTGGCGCGCTGCCGGTCGACCACCGCATCGGCCAGGACATTGGCCCGTTCGGATGCCTCCCAGTCGCCCAGCGCGTGATAGATATGGCTGATCATGTGCTGAGCATGGCCCGCATCGGGGGCGACATTGGCGTAGCGCGCCGCCATGCGCTCGCCGAGCGGGGCGTGGATCGGATCGTCGTAGGAGTGGATCAGGTAGTGGAGGATGCCCGGGTGCTGCTCATGGGTCATGAAGCCCGGCTCGAGCACGCCAGCGGCCTCCATGTAGAGCGCGATGTCGCGCCCGCCATGCGAGGTGCCCAGGATTGCGAGGCCCGTGAAGGCGCGCGCGTCGATATCGGCAGGATCGGCCGCGTGCAGCGCGCGCATCTTGGCGAGATAGAGGTGATCGCGCGCTTCCTTGGTGCCGCCCTCGCCGTAGAGCGTTTCGACCGCACCGAGCCATGCCGCCTCGCGCGGGGTGCGCGCCTTGGCCGCGCGCGCTTGCGGGTTCGGACCGAGGCGGGCGAGGATCGCGCGTGCGGCGGCGAGTTCCTGCTGTTCCCACAACGGATGATTGTGCGTCATCGCCTCGCCCCAATAGGACATAACCCAGTCGGGGTCGGCCTGCTGGCTCTCGCGGAAGGCGGCGGCGGCGCGGTCGTATTCAAAATTGTGGAGCAGCGCGAGGCCACGCAGGAAGTGCTGGTGCGCTGCACCCTCCACGCCCGTGTCGAACACCATGAACTCGGTTCCGACGCGCTCGCCCGCCGGATCGCTTGCGCTTTCAGCAACTGGCGCCGCATTGTGACCCGCGTGGCTTCCTTGGGCCAATGCTGCGGGAGCACAGCCGAGCAGCGCTGCGGCAATGAGTGTGCGGATCATGTGATGCCTCCCCTCTCGTATCCGGGCCATCATGGCCGGGCGCGCGGGGAATGCAAGAGCGCGCTAAGAACTCAGGAAGAGGCGCCCTAGCCGATGCCCACGGCGCACAAGGCCGCGCTGGTCGTCACCACCGCCACCGCCTCGCCATCCTCGACCCGGCGCAGCCGCTTGATCAGCTCGCCTAGGCCATAGCCCTCCTCGGGCTCGCCGGGGCGCGCGGCCATGCCCGATTGCAGCCGGTAGAGCTGCCACACGGTGAGCCGGTCCACCATCCGCTCGGCCATGCACTCGGCTCGCCGTTCCGAGACGCCGGAGGCGAGCAGCGCGCTTTCCACGCGCCACCTGACCAGCGGATCGGCGAGCCCCGTCAACAGCGCCGCCGCCGCCAGCGCGGCGAGCAGCAGCACGCCGGCCAGCAGCTTTCTCATCAATCGAGCGCTTTCACGATTTCCTCGACCATCTTCTTGGCGTCGGCGAGCAGCATCACGGTCTGGTTCATGTAGAACACGTCGTTATCGACCCCGGCATAGCCCACCCCGCCCATCGAGCGCTTGATGAAGAAGACCTGCTTGGCCTTGTCGACATCGAACACCGGCATCCCGTAGATCGGCGAGGACTTGTCGGTCTTGGCCGCGGGGTTCACCACGTCGTTCGCCCCGATGATGAAGGCGACATCGGCCTGCGCGAATTCGGAGTTGATGTCCTCGAGTTCGAACACCTCGTCATAGGGCACGTTGGCCTCGGCCAAGAGCACGTTCATGTGCCCGGGCATGCGGCCTGCGACCGGGTGGATCGCGTATTTGACCTCGACGCCCTTTTCCTTAAGCGTGTCTGCCATCTCGCGCAGCGCGTGCTGCGCCTGCGCCACCGCCATGCCGTAGCCCGGGATGATGATAACCCGCTCGGCCTGCTCGAGCATGTAGGCAGCATCCTCGGCGCTGCCCTGCTTGTAGGGCCGTTGCTCGCGTGGCGCACCATCGCCGCCGCCCCCGCTCTCCGCGCCAAAGCCGCCCGCGATCACGCTGATGAAGCTGCGATTCATCGCGCGGCACATGATGTAGGAGAGGATCGCGCCCGAAGAGCCCACCAGCGCCCCGGTGATGATCATCGCGCTGTTGCCCAGCGTAAAGCCCATCGCGGCGGCCGCCCAGCCCGAATAGGAATTGAGCATCGAGACCACCACCGGCATGTCCGCCCCGCCGATCGGGATGATCAGCAGGAAGCCGATGAGGAAGGCGAGCACGGTGATCCAGATCACCAATTGCCCCTCACCCGGCCCGCCCGCGCCCGAGAGCGTGTAGGCGCCGATGAGGCCGATGATTGCGGCGAGCGTGCCCAAGTTGATGACATGGCGCGCGGGAAGCAGGATCGGCGAGCCGCTCATCCGCCCGGACAGCTTGAGGAAGGCGATGACCGAGCCCGAGAAGGTGATTGCCCCGATGGCGATGCCGAGGCCGAGTTCGATGCGACTTTCCGGCTTTATCTGGCCGAGCGCATCGGTGATCCCGAAGGCGGCCGGGTTGAGCCATGCGGCCAGCCCCACCACCACCGCGGCAAGGCCGACGAGGCTGTGGAAGCCCGCCACCAGCTCGGGCATCGCGGTCATGGCGATGCGCCGTGCGATGGTGACGCCGAGGATGGCGCCGATGGCAATGGCGATCGCGATCTCGACGAGGTTCGTGCCATGCATCACCAGCGTGGTGCCCACGGCTAGCCCCATGCCGATCATGCCGTTGCGGTTGCCCGCGCGGCTCGAGGCAGGGCTCGAAAGGCCCCGCAGCGCGAGGATGAAGAACACGCCGGCCGCGAGATAGGCGAGCATCGCCCAGGCCGGCGTCGCGCCCTCGCCGGACGCGCCGGCGGCTAGCAGGGAGAAGTCCATCCTCACTTCTCCTTCTTCTTATACATCGCGAGCATGCGCTCGGTCACGGCAAAGCCGCCGAAGATGTTGATGCTCGCCATCACCACGCCTGCAAGCGCGAGGTATTTGGCGATGGGGTTCTCGGCTTCCGCCGCCGCGATCAGCGCGCCGACGATGATGACCGAGGAGATCGCGTTGGTCACCGCCATCAGCGGCGTGTGCAGCGCCGGGGTGACCGACCAGACCACATAATAGCCGACGAAGCACGCCAGCACGAAGATCGAGAGAATTGAGATGAAGTCCATGGAAAGTTGCCCCTATTTCCCGGCTGCCAGATGCTCGGTGAGCAGCGTCACCAGCCCCGGCACATCGGCCCCGCGGCTGAGATTGAGCGCAATCGGCTCGCTGCCGGAGACCGTCAGCGTCAGTTCGGTGTCGAGATCGAAATGCCCCGCGCTCTCGATCGAGAAGGTGGTGATCGCGCGATAAGGGATCGAGAGATAGCGCTTCTTGGAGCCTGTCATCCCCTGCACATCGACCATCATGATCCGCCGGTCTGTGAACAGGATCGAATCGCGCACCAGCTTGAATGCGAAACGCACGCGCTCACCATGCGCGAGTGCGTGCGAAAGGTCGTCGGCGGCATCTTCCGCGTCCCATACAGTGGCGTTGAGCAGACCCATGCGCCTAGCCCAGCAGCCTTTCATTGACGATCTCGCCGCCCTGCGTCAGCCGGATTGCGCCCCCGATCTCCTCGTCGAACGCCGGCTTGCCCGTCTCCTTGTCCCAAAACGCCTGGAACATGGTGAAGTGGTTGCGTGCGAACAGCGCCGAAGCATCGGCGGGGAGCTTGGCGGGAGTGTTGGAATAGCCGATGATGGTAACCCCGTGCCTGACCACGCTCTCGTCCGCCACCGATCCTTCGACATTGCCCCCTTGCGCAACCGCGAGATCGAAGATCACGCTGCCCGGCTTCATCGTAGCGATCTGCGCATCGGTGATCAGGCGCGGCGCGGCGCGGCCCGGGATCAGCGCGGTGGTGATGACGATGTCCTGCTTGGCGATGTGATCGGAAACGAGCTGCGCCTGCGCGGCCTTGTATTCCTCGCTCATCTCGGTCGCATAGCCGCCCGAGCCCTCGCCCTCGATCCCCGCGACATTCTCGACGAAGATCGCCTTGGCGCCCAGCGACTGGATCTGCTCCTTGGTGGCCGAGCGCACATCGGTTGCCGAAACCTGCGCGCCGAGCCGGCGCGCGGTGGCGATCGCCTGCAGCCCGGCAACGCCCACGCCCATGATAAAGCAGCGCGCCGCCTGCACCGTGCCCGCCGCGGTCATCATCATCGGGAAGGCGCGGCCATAGGCATCGGCGGCAGCCAGAACTGCCTTGTAGCCGGCAAGGTTCGACTGCGAGGAGAGCACGTCCATCCCTTGCGCCCTCGTGATGCGCGGCATGAACTCCATCGAGAGCGCTTCGAGCCCCGCCTTGGCATAACCCTCGACGAGCTCGCGCCCCTTGCCTTTCTGGGTGCCGAACGGATCGAACAGCGCCGCGACCATCGCGCCGGGCTTGGCACCGCCGAGCAGGGCGGGGTCGGGCGCCTGGATGCCGAGCACGATGTCAGCATCCTTCACCGCCTCGGCCGCCGTGCCGACGGCGGCTCCCGCCTCGCGAAACGCCTCGTCCGTGATCGACGCCGTCAGCCCCGCGCCGCTTTCGACGAACAGCGAAGCACCGAGCTTTTCGAACTTCTTCACCGTTTCCGGCGTGGCGGCAACGCGCGTTTCCCCTGGCGCGCGCTCCTTCAAAACAGCAATTTTCAAACGCCCCTCCAAATTCTATCCGGCGATCAGCGCGATCACGATGAGAACAATCACCGCGATCGTTGGCACCACCCATTTCAGCGTCGATATGAACCCGCTGTAGAGCCGTTTCGACTTGTCGAGGTCATGCGTTGCCATGCGTCAGTAACTCCCTTGAATCATCCCCAACGGTGCAAGGCGGCAAAGGTTGCCTCGCGTGGAGCGTCTGCCCGCACCGTGCGTTTGCGCTGGCCGTATCGAAGGGTTTCGCTTTGCTCAAGTGCTGATGCTCGCCCTGCACTCCTCGCTTTGCCCGGCAGGCCGGGCGGGCAACAGCCTTAATCTGGTCTTTACCCGGCTGCGCTAGATCACGCCGAAGGTTCGCTCTGCGGCGTTGCCGCGGGGGCATTTCATCGGGCGCGAGGGAGACGCAATGTCGGATACCGGCATCAACACTGGCACCAAGCTGGTCATGCTGATCGACGACGAGCCGGCGCAAAGCCGTCTCATCTCCGCGATCGCCGCGCGAGATGGCTGGCGCACGGTGGTCGCCAGCGATGCCGAGACCGCGATCGCGATGCTGGGCACGCGTGAGGGGATGCAGCTCTCGGCGATCCTGCTCGACCAGTGGGTGCCGGGCGATGATGCGTGCAACCTGATTCGCGAGCTGCGCGAGCGCCGCCCCGCTCTCCCGATCCTGATGCTCACCACGAGCGCCTCGCCGCTGCTCGCCGTGGAGGCGATGCGCGCAGGCGCGAGCGATTATCTGGTCAAGCCGATCGCGCCCGATCGCCTGATGGAGGCCCTGCGCGCAGTCACCGCCCGCGAAGCCCCGCGCGACGAGCTCGCGCCGCTCACCGAGAAGATGTCGGCGAGCCTCGATTTCGACGCGATGATCGGCACCGCGCCCCCCTTTCGCACCGCGCTCGCCCAGGCCGCCAAGGCCGCGCGCGGGCACGGCCACGTCCTGATCGAAGGAGAGAGCGGGACCGGCAAGGAGATGCTGATGCGCGCCATGTTCGGCGCCTCCCCGCGTGCCAAGGCCCCCTTGCGGGTCATCAATATCGCCAGCATTCCCCCCAACTCGATCGAATCGGTCCTGTTCGGTCACGAGCCCAATGCCTTCCCGGGCGCCTTCGACCGCCAGATCGGCGCGATGCAGCATTGCGACGGCGGCACGCTCCTGCTCGACGAGATCGACCGGATGCCGCTTGCCACGCAGCAGCGCCTGCGCGAGGCGCTCGAGACCGGCATCGTGCGCCCGGTCGGGGCGACGCACGGCTTCCGGGTCGATGTCCGCCTGCTCTCGGCCAGCAACATCGAGCTCGAGACGCTCGTCGCCGGCAAGCAGTTCGACGCCGAGCTCGCCCACAGGCTCGGCCCCACCCGCATCACCCTTCCGCCGCTGCGCGATCGCGCCGGCGACATCCCCGCACTCACCCGCCACTTCCTCGCCAGGATCGGCGAGCAGCCGGGGCTCCTCCACCTCTCGGTCAGCGAGAGCGCGCTCGGCCTTCTGGCCGCCTATGACTGGCCCGGCAATGTCCGCCAGCTCCAGTCGGTCCTGTTTCGTGCCGCAGTCTACTGCGAGGGCGACACGCTCACCGCGCAGAGCTTCCCCCAGATCGCCGAGCAGGTCGGAGAGCACACCTCGCCAAGCCCGCCGGTCGCGCATGAGGGCGTCGGCGTCATGCTCTACACCGAGGACGGCAATCTGCGCCCGCTCGAGGAGATCGAGGCCGATGTCATCCGCCTCGCGATCGGCCATTATCGCGGCCGCATGACCGAGGTCGCGCGCCGGCTCGGGATCGGGCGCTCAACACTCTATCGCAAGCTCTCCGACCTTGGGATCGACAACGCGGCTTGATTGCCCCGCCCCGCTCCGCTAACCCCGCCGTACACTCGGGCAGGGAGCAAGTCAGGTGAACCAGCACCACCGCTGATGCGGCCATCACCCCACTGGCTCCCCAGCGCATCCGCGCACGACGGCTGTCCCTGAACGTCCTAAGTCCCGAGGTCTCCTCATGTCCAAGCTCAAAGGCGCCATCTGCGTCGTCACCGGCGGTGCGCGCGGCATCGGCGAATCTATCTGCGCCGCGTTCCACCGCGAGGGCGCTCAAGTGCTGCTCACCGACATCGACACCGTCGCAGGCCCCAAAGCCGCCGCCGCGATCGGCTGCGACTTCGCCCCGCTCGATGTCCGCTCCGAGGCCGATTGGGCCGCGCTCGAAGAGCGGCTGCCGCGTGCCGACGTGGTGGTCAACAACGCCGGGATCACCGGCTTCGAGGGCGATCCCGTCCCGCACGACCCCGAGCACGCCTCGCTCGAGGACTGGCGCGCGGTCCACGCGGTCAACACCGATGGCACCTTCCTTGGCTGCCGCTATGGCTTGAGGGCCATGCGCGAGGCGCAGAGCGGCTCGATCATCACCCTCTCCTCGCGCTCGGGGCTCGTCGGCATCCCGGGCGCGGCCGCCTACGCCGCCTCCAAGGCCGCGATCCGCAACCACACCAAGTCGGTCGCGCTCTACGCGGCGCAACAAGGCTGGCGCGTGCGCTGCAACTCGATCCACCCCGCAGCCGTGCTCACCCCGATGTGGGAGCCAATGCTGGGTGAGGGGCCGGAGCGCGAGGCCAGCATGGCCGCGCTCGTCGCCGACACGCCGCTCAAGCGCTTCGGCACGGTCGAGGAGGTCGCCGCCCTCGCGCTCTACCTCGCGAGCGAGGAGAGCGCCTACATGACCGGCGCCGAACTCACGCTCGATGGCGGGCTGCTGGCGGGCAGCGCCGCCTCGCCGGGCTGACGCTCCTCCCACCGCTCCCTCAGTCCGCCACCAGCTGGCTGAAGTCGGTCAGCGCCGCATCGCGCAGGCCTCGCCACACATTGCGCGCCTGAACCGTCTCGGCGACATCGTGGACCCGCAGGAGTTGCACGCCCGCCTCCATCGCGCGTGTCGCCAGCGCGAGCGAGCCGCCCAGTCGCCGGTCCGCCGCCTCCTCGCGCGAGAGCGCACCGATCATGCGCTTGCGGCTCGCGCCCACCAGCAGAGGGCTGCCGAGCGCGTGGAAGGCGGGGAGCGCATTCATCAGCGCGAGGTTGTCGGCCAGCGACTTGCCGAAGCCGATCCCGGGATCGAGCACGATGCGCGCAGGCGCGATACCGCGCGCGATCGCGCGGGCGCGCGCGGCCTTGAGGAAGGCAAACACCTCGCTCACCACGTCCTGATAGTCCCCGCCCTCGTGGAGGTCCTCGCCCGCGCCCGGCGCGTGCATCAGCACCACCGGGCAGCCGCTAGCGGCAACCACCTCGCCCATCCGCTCATCATGGCGCAGCGCCGAGACGTCATTCGCCATGTGCGCGCCTGCCGCGAGCCCCGCCTCGAGCACCGCAGCACGGCGGGTGTCGACGCTGATCGCGGCGCCCATCGCCGCGCAGTACTCGACCGCCGGGCGCACTCGCTCGATCTCGTCGCCCTCCCAGGTCGCCTGCGCGCCGGGGCGCGTGCTCTCACCGCCGATGTCGATGATCGCCGCGCCGGCCTCGAGCATGGCAGCGGCATGGGCGCGGCCTGCTTCAGGCTTGTCGAGGAAGGCGCCGCCATCGCTGAAGCTGTCGGGCGTCACGTTGAGGATGCCGACGACCTGCGGCTGATCGAGCCGCACGGTGCGGTTGCCAAGCTCGAGCGGCGGATGGACGCGGGAGAGGTGCTCCCACTGCTCCACCGCCTCGCTCCCGATCTCGCTTCCGAGATCGCCCTCGAGCCGGCCGAGCACGCCCATCGCCTCGCGCACGCCGAACAGCCGCCGCTCGATCACGCGCCCCTCCTCGCGCACCACCAGCGCGAAGCGGCTGGCATAGGCGAGGCTCCCGCCGAGCCGGATCGCGCCCCCGCCCGCTTCCTCGGCGACGGCCTGCGGCGAGGCGGCGAGCGCGATCGGCTGGAGCATGACCGAGAGGCTCATTTCATCGCTCCTGCAGCACGCTTGAACCGCCTGTTACACAGTCCAGAGACCAAAAATTCGCAGGGGGCGAGCAGGCCTTGTCGCGGAGCGAGATCGGCGCGGGGCGAGGATGCTGACATGCCGCAAGAGCTATCGCAAAGCCGCGCTGTAGGACAGCGCAGCGCGCGACTTTTCCCGCATCCTTGCGGGCCAGTGCCCCTTCTTGCGCTCAGTCCTCGATGCTGAGCAGGTAAAGCTGGCGCGCAGCATCGAGCGGGAGGATTTCGCCGCCCTTCTCGTAATGCCAGAAGGTCCAGCCATTGCACGAGGGCGCGCCCTGCAAGTCCTTGCCGAGCACGTGGATCGAGCCCGTTTGCGCGCGCGCTGCGCCCGTGCCCGCATGTTCGAGCGAGCCATCGGCCCGCACCAGCGCGCTCCAGCGGCGCTTCTTGTCGAACACCTGCGTGCCGGGCGGGACAAGCCCATTTTCAACCAGTGTGCCGAAGGCGACGCGCGGCGCGGTCTTCTTCGATTGCATGGTTTGAAGCGCGCTCTCATCGAGCGGCAATTCCTTGGCAATGCGCTTCGTCGCCACCTCGCGGTAGAAGTCCTCGCGCTCGCAGCCGATCCATTCGCGCCCCAGCCGCTTGGCGACCGCGCCCGTGGTGCCGGTGCCGAAGAAGGGATCGAGCACGACATCGCCCTTCTCGGTCGTCGCGAGCAGCACGCGGTAGAGCAGCGCCTCGGGCTTCTGGGTCGGGTGCGCCTTGCGCCCGTTCTCCTTGAGCCTTTCGGCGCCCGAGCAGATCGGCAGCACCCAGTCAGAGCGCATCTGAAGTTCATCGTTCAAGGTCTTCATTGCGCGGTAATTGAAGTGATACCGTGCCTTCTCGCCCATGCTCGCCCAGATCAGCGTCTCGTGCGCGTTGGTGAAGCGGGTGCCCTTGAAATTGGGCATGGGATTGGTCTTGCGCCAGATGATGTCGTTGAGGATCCAGAAGCCCAGATCCTGCAAGGCCGCGCCCACGCGATAGATGTTGTGATAGCTGCCGATCACCCAGAGCGAGCCGTCGGGCTTGAGAATTCGTCTCGCCTCGCCGAGCCAGGCCCTTGTAAACTCGTCATAAGCCTTGAAGCTTTCAAACTGGTCCCAGTGATCGGTGACGGCATCGACCCCGGAGCCGTCGGGCCGGTTGAGATCGCCGCCGAGCTGGAGGTTGTAGGGCGGATCGGCGAACACGCAGTCGATCGAGGCCGAGGGGAGCGATCGCATCGCCTCGATGCAGTCGCCGGAAAGGATCTGGCCGATGGGAAGATCGTGAGGCGCACGCGCGCGGGTGGGTGCGGGCGCGCGTTTCGCCGTTGCAGCCGCTTGTGCCTGTTCGATCACGCCCACCAATGCCCTCGCCTGAAACCTGTTTGCCCACTTATCCACAGGCATGAGTCCTCGGGCCTCGCCCGTCAAGCACGGATTCTGAAGGGGTTATGGTTAACAAAGGGTAACGGGTGCGAGCTGCGGCGCGGAACGAAAGGGGATCGGCACAAGATGTTGAGTCCGCGCGCTTGCGCGGGACTCCAGATCAGGGGGTGTGGCGCTGAGGACTCAAACCTGCCACAACCGCGCGCAGGGTCGCACAATCGCAGTATGGGGGTGTTTCATGGCACTCGAAGTGATCGCCGCAGGATTGGGGCGCAACGCGACCTTCTCGATGAAATTCGCGCTGGAGAAACTGGGCTTTGGCCCGTGCCACCACATGGTCGAAGTGTTCGCCGATGGCGCGCGGCAGATCCCGCTGTGGATCGCGGCCTCGCAGGGCCGGCCCGACTGGGACGCGATCTTCGAGGGGTTTCGCGCGACGAGCGATTATCCTTCCGCAAGCTACTGGCGCGAACTCGCCGCGCATTATCCAGCCGCCAAGGTGGTGCTGACGACGCGCGATCCCGACAGCTGGTTTGAATCGGTGAGCGAGACGATCTTTTCCGACGCGATGCAGGGGGGCGCCGTGGGCACTCCGCTCGGCGAGATGATGCACGGCGTCATCTTCAGCCATTTCGGCGGCGGCGACATCCGCGATCGCGCTTTCATGACCGACTGGTATCGGCGCCGAAACCAGAAGGTGATCGACACGATCGCGCCAGAGCGCCTGCTGGTGTTCCACCCGAAAGACGGCTGGGAGCCCTTGTGCGCCTTTCTCGGGGTCGAGGTGCCGGGGGTGAAGTTCCCCAAGGTCAACAGCCGCGACGAGATCAGCGCGGCGGCGAATGCGGAAGGTGGGATGCCTGCCGATCCCGCCGGGGCCGAACGCTGGGCGCGCGATTACATGCGCGATCTGGCTGCCAAGGCGTTCGTCTAGGCGAAAGCCAGCGCGGTGTTGGCGATGAAGGCGGCGAGCAGCACCGCGCCGAGCGCCCGTCCGATCCGGCGCGCGAACCACAAGAGCGCGAGCAGGCCCGCCGCGCTCGCGGTGAGGATCGCCATCTGCAGGCCCGCGAGCTCGGCGGGAAACGGCAGCGGCGCGATCGTCATGGTTGCGCCGCCGATCAGCAGGATGTTGTAGATGTTCGAGCCCACCACATTGCCCAAGGCGAGCCCCGGCTTGCCGCGCAGCGCAGCGGCAACCGAGGCGGCGAGTTCAGGCAGCGAGGTGCCGACCGCGACCACGGTCAGCCCGATCACCGTCTCGGGCACCGCAAGCAGGGTCGCCAGCGAAATCGCGCCGCTCACCAGCGCCTGTCCCCCGAGCACGAGGATCACGAGCCCGCCCACGAACAGCCCGGCAGAGACGACGCCGCTGATCGCGCCCTCGTCCTCCACCGGATCGATCGGCGCCCCGCCCGGATAGCGATAGCGCCACACGATATAGGCAAGGATGCCGAGGAGGAAGACGATCCCGATCCACACAGCGCCAATGCCCGCGAGCGCGACCGCCCACAGCACCAGCGTCACCCCGAGCGCGACAACTGCATCGCGCCGGCCCGTGCCCGAAAGCACAATCGGGGTGACAAGCGCGGCGACGCCGAGGATCAGCAGCGTGTTGGCGATGTTGGAGCCCACAATGTTGCCCCAGGCGATGCCGGGCGATCCTTCGAGCGCGGCCTGAACGCTCGCCACCATCTCGGGCATCGAGGTCGCCGCGCCGACGATCACGAGCCCGGTGAAGAGCGTCGAGACGCCGAGCTTCTGTGCGATGCCGACAGCGCCGCGCACAAGCAATTCGCCGCCGATGGCGAGCCCCACGAGCCCGGCGATGCTGAGAAGAAGTGCGTTGATCATGACGGGCGGCTACTTAGGGACGCTGGGTGTGGATGGCAAAGCGTTAGGCTTGCTGACGCCCGGGATTGCTTGTTTGTGCTCGCTATCGCTCGCGTGGCTTGACGGCCCACGCCCCCGCCCTTCCACCCGGAATGGTATCCTCAAGGGCGGAAGGGCGGGGGCGTGGGCCGGCAAGGCACCCAGGAACGCGCGGATGCGCGTTCCGCGCGAGCGTTAGCGTGCCTCTACAGCAAACACATCTGCGCCACGGGGGCGAAGGAGCGGCGGTGGAGCGGGGTCGGGCCGTGGCGGCGCAGCGCCTCGCGGTGTTCGGCGGTGCCATAACCCTTGTTGCGCTCCCAGCCATAGAGCGGGTGGCGCGCGGCGGCCTCGATCATCAGCCGGTCGCGCCATTCCTTGGCGATGATCGAGGCGGCCGAGATCGCTGGCTCGATCGCATCGCCGCCGACCACTGCGCGCGCGCGCCAGCGCCACTCGGCGCAGCGGCCCGCGGGCGTCATGTTGCCATCCACCAGCACCTCGACCTCGCTCCCGCAGCGCGCCGTCAGCTCGGCAACGCAGCGGGTCATCGCCAGCATGGTCGCCTGGAAGATGTTGAGCCGGTCGATCTCCTCGGGCTCGATCGCACACACCGCCCATCGCACGCGCTGGCGCAGCTCGGCGTCAAGCTCGCCCCGGCGCCTGGGCGAAAGCGCCTTGGAATCGGCGACGCCTGGCGGTAGTCCATCCTCCAGCACCACCGCTGCGGCCACCACGGGGCCAGCCAGCGGCCCGCGCCCGGCCTCGTCCACCCCGATCAGAAGGGGCGCGGACCCATTTGCAGACATTGGAGTTACCCGAAGCATGATCTCACATTCGCAGCTTTCGCTCGCTTTTGTCCTGCCCGCCTGCCTGCTGGCAAGCTGCGCCAATGCCGAAAATGGGGACAGCGCCGCCACCATGGTCGCCGCTGACAGCGCCACCAGCGCCGCCAAGAGCGAGGCGCAGGCCGCAAAGGCGCCCTTCACCGTCAGCGAGATGGGCACATTCGACAGCCCCTGGGCGATCGAGTTCGCGCCGGGCACGCAGATGCTCTTCATCACCGAGAAGGGCGGCACGATGAAAGTGCTCGACACCGCCTCGGGCCGCACCGCGTCCGTCTCGGGCGTGCCGCAAGTGCTCGCCGCCGGACAGGGGGGCCTGGGCGACATCGCCTTCCTGCCCGCCGAAGCAGACGACGCCATCGAAGGGCGCACGATCTATCTGAGCTGGGCAGAAGCGGGCGAAGGCGACACCGCCGGCGCGGCGGTCGGACGCGGCATGATCACCTGCGAGACGGGCGGCGAGTGCGCGCTTGAGGGCCTCGAAGTGATCTGGCGCCAGGCGCCCAAGGTTTCAGGCCGCGGCCATTATTCGCATCGTCTGGCGATCGCGCCCGATGGCGAGCACCTCTTCATCGCGAGCGGCGACCGCCAGAAGATGAGCCCTGCGCAGGATCCCTCGAACACGCTCGGCACCATCGTGCGCCTCAATCTCGATGGCACGCCCGCGAGTGGCAATCCGCTCGCCAGCGAGGGCGGCGACCCCGCGATCTGGTCGTGGGGGCACCGCAACATCCTCGGGCTCGATTTCGACGCGCAGGGCCGCCTGTGGGAGACCGAGCATGGCCCCGCCGGGGGCGACGAGCTCAACCTCGTCACCCGCGCCGCTAATTACGGCTGGCCCGAACGCTCCAACGGCGAGCATTACAACGGCGATCCGATCCGCGATCACAGCGCGGACGACGGCTTCACGAGCCCCGCAACCTGGTGGAACCCGGTGATCGCGCCGGGCGACATGATCATCTACACCGGCGAGATGTTCGCACCCTGGCAGGGCGATGCGCTGATCCCCGGGCTCAAGATCGAGGCGCTGGTGCGGGTTGATATCGAGGGCACGAGCGCGCGCGAAGTCGCCCGCTATGACTTTGGCAAGCGCCTGCGCTCGATCGAGCAGGGCCCGGATGGCGCGATCTGGCTCGCGGAAGACGGGCGGGACGGGCGCATCCTCAAGCTGACGATGTGAGCCGCCGACGCCAGCAAGCGCTTGAGCCCGCCCGCAAAAGCGCCTAACCGCGCCCGCAGCCATGGCCGCCGCTCCCGATAACGACAACACCGCCTCGATCATCCCGCTCGACGCCGTCCCCTCGGCGATGATCGAGGAGGTGCTCGATCGCGCCTTCGGCCCGGATCGCCACGCGCGCACCGCCTACCGCATCCGGGCAGGCATGGATTGGCTTTCCGCGCTCAGCTTCGCCGCGCTCGATGCGGACGAAATGCTGGTGGCGACGATCCAGTGCTGGCCGATCGCGCTGATCGACCGCGAGGGGCGCCCGCTTCCGCTGATCATGGTCGGCCCCGTCGCGGTCCTGCCCGAGCGGCAGGGCGAGGGCTTCGGCAAGGGGCTGATGGCGGCGATGCTCGATGCGGAGAGCAGGCTCGCCGCCGAAGGGCACAGCCCCTTCGCGCAGGTGCTGATCGGCGATTTCGATTATTATGGCCGATGGGGCTTTTCCGCCGTGGCAACAGGCGGGTGGCGCTGCCCCGGCCCCTGGGAGGCGCATCGCCTGCTCGCGCGCGGCGAGGCGCTGGCGGCGATGCCCGCCGAAGGGATGCTCGCGCCCTGGCCCCCACAGCAGGCAGGCGCGTAAGCGCGGGAAAAAGGCTGCCCCTTCCCCGGAACCGCGCTTTGCGCCATGGCGTTACACAGCCATGCCCTACGAACCCCCGCCCTATCTCGCCGAAATGACCCTTGCGCAGATCGCCGAGGCGGTCGCCGCGCGCAAGCTGCCGCCGCTGGAGCAGTGGAACCCGCAGAATATCGGCGAGAGCGACATGCGCATCGCCGCCGACGGCACGTGGTATCACGAGGGCGGCGTGATTCACCGCCCTGCCATGGTGCGCGCCTTTTCAGGGCTCCTGACGCGCGACAAGACAGGGGCGCACTGGCTGCTCTCGCCCTTCGAGAAGCTCCACATCGAGGTCGATGATGCGGCCTTCATCGCGACCGATTGCGAGCCCAAATGCTCGGACATCGCTTTCAGACTCAACACCGACGAGCTGGTGATCGCCGGCCCCGAGCACCCGATCCGCGCGGCGGGCGATCCCGAGACGCCGGCGATCTATCTCCACGTGCGGCGCGGCTGCGAGGCCCGATTGAACCGCTCGACCTACAACCAGCTTGCCGAGATCGCGCTCGCGACGAGCGGCGATGATTGGCTGGTGACGAGCGGCGGTGCGATCTTCTCGCTGATCGCCGCGGGCTAGGCGCAGGGCAGGGGCGGACCTTGGCGGACCTGTTCGAGCGCCTCGCGCGCCTGTTCGAGGAAGGGCACGCGCGCGAATGCCCCGATCTGCTCAGCGATGCCGCCTTTGCCGATGACCGGGTGACGCCCGCCGCAGTGCTGATCGCAGTGACCGAGCGAGAGCGCCCGAGCGTGATCCTGACCCAGCGCCCGCGCTCGATGCGCGATCATCCGGGGCAGGTCGCGCTTCCCGGCGGCAAGATCGATCCGGGCGAGGATGCCATCGCGGCCGCACTGCGTGAGGCGCATGAGGAGCTTGCGATGCCGCCTGAGGCGGTGCGCGTGATCGGGACGAGCGACGCGTATCACACCGGCACGGGCTTTCTCGTGACCCCGGTGGTGGGCGTGATCCCGCCCGATCTCCCGCTC
The DNA here is from genome assembly GCA_036350735.1 of Erythrobacter sp. Taxonomy (GTDB): domain Bacteria; phylum Pseudomonadota; class Alphaproteobacteria; order Sphingomonadales; family Sphingomonadaceae; genus Erythrobacter. The sequence goes on along the minus strand of JAZBNR010000065.1, from coordinate 25,388 downwards.
GTTCCCTGCCCGCGCGAGGTCGCGGCGTGGTTCGAGGCACCGCTCGAGCTGGTGCTCAATCGCGAAAGCTGGACCGAGCATGAAACCATGTGGAAGGGCGCCATGCGGCGCTATTACGAGCTTGAGCACGAGGGCTTTCGCATCTGGGGCGTGACCGCGGCGATCATCCTCAACCTTGCGCGCCGGATTGATGTTGCAGCGCTCAGCGCCTAAGCCCCTGGCCTTGCAGGGCCCTTCGATCATGTCGCACACGCTTCCCCCCGCCCCCTGGACGCAAAGCGCGGCGCTCGCTGCGCTGGTCGCCGCGCTGGGCGCGGAGAATGCGCGCTGGGTCGGCGGAGCGGTGCGCGATACCTTGCTCGGGATCGAGGCGGTCGATGTCGATTGCGCGACCCCCCTGGTGCCCGAAGAGGTGATCCGGCGCTGCGAGGCGGCGGGCATTCGCACGGTGCCCACCGGGATCGAGCACGGCACGCTCACCGCAATCCTCAAGGGCCACGAGGGGGCCGGCACGGTCGAGGTGACAACCCTCAGGCGCGATGTCGCCACCGATGGGCGACGCGCGACCATCGCCTTTGCGAGCGAATGGCGTGAGGATGCGGCGCGCCGCGATTTCACGATCAACGCGCTTTATGCCCACCCCGAAACGCTCGAGGTGTCGGATTATTTCGGCGGGCTCGAGGATCTGGCCGCCCGGCGGGTGCGCTTCATCGGTGCGGCCGCCGAGCGGATCGCCGAGGATCACTTGCGGATCCTGCGCTATTACCGCTTTCAGGCGCGCTTTGGCGCAGCGCTTGACGAGGAGGCCGAGGAAGCCTGCGCCCGGCTCGCGCCGACGCTCAAGGGACTGAGCCGCGAGCGGATCGCGGACGAGCTCTTGAAGCTGCTGGCGCTGCCCGATCCGGGGGCGACGGTGCGGCGGATGTTCGAGCGCTCCGTGCTGGGCGTGGTCCTGCCCGAGACCTGCGGCGCGATGGTGAACGCGCTCGAGCGGCTGATCGCGCACGAGGCGAAGGAAGGCGCCGCGCCCGGCCCGCTGCGGCGGCTCGCCGCGCTGCTCCCGCCCTCCACCGATGTCGCCGAGACAGTGTCCGCGCGCCTCAGGCTCTCCAAGGCGCAGCGCGCGCGGCTGGTCTCGGCCGCCGACCGGCGCGAGGAGGACACCGCCGAGCCGCGCGCGCTCGCCTATCGGATCTCGCCCGAATTCGCGGTCGACCGGCTGCTGTTGCTCGGCGCGTCCCTCTCCCCGCTTGAGAGCTGGGAGCCGCCGCAATTCCCGCTCAAGGGGGGGACGATCGTCGCGCGCGGGGTGGGCGCGGGGCCGGAGGTCGCGCGGATCCTGCAGGCGGTGGAGCGGCGCTGGATCGCCGAAGGATTTCCGCACAAGGCGCGGGTTGAGGCCCTGCTCGACGAAATTCTCGGCCAAGATTAATGCGTTAAGCCGTGCTTCAGGTCAGATTGCTAGAGTGACAACGGAATGCAACCTTGTTGCATTGCAGCAATGTGCTGCGCTACCACAAGGATGTGTGGGAACCTTCCGCGCTGATTGATCGTTTATATCGTTCGCACAGCCATGCGCTTTGGGAAAATTTCGGTTTTTCCATGCGGGTGGGTGTTTTGCGAAAAGCGGTCTCCCCGGAGGACGTCCTTCAGGACGAAGCGTCTGGCGCTCCGCATGTCATTCCCGTTCGGTGCTGATCCTCGATCGGTGCCCCTTTGTGAATACCGATTGGAGACTAACATCATGAAATTCGGCAAGATGGCACTCAGCGCCGCCGCCCTCGCTCTCACCCCCTTCGCGGCTTACGCGCAGGATGCAGGCACCACGATCTACAGCCAGGTCGACGATACCGCCGTGGGCACGGTCGAGGCGAATGACGGTGCGACCGTGCTGGTCGACACCGGCTCATACAAGGCGCCGCTGCCCTCCAACGCCGTTGTCGAGCGCGAAGGCAAGTGGACGGTCAACGCCACCAAGGCTCAGATCGACAGCATGATGGCGCAGATGGAGGCCGAGGCGAACGCCAAGCTCGATGCAGCGCTCGTCGATGGCGCGGCCGTGATGAGCGCGGACAGCGTTCCTGTAGGCACCATCCTTGCGATGGACGAGGCGGGCCAGCAGATCATCGTCGCCAACGAGACAGGCGTGATCAGCCTCAAGCGCGAACACTTCGCGGTCAATGAAACCGGGATGCTGACCGCGCTCTACACCGGCACGCAGCTCGCCGAATTCACCACCGAAGTGCCCGAGGGCGCGATCGTCGAGACGGCTGAAGGCCCGGTCAAGCACACCGCCGAAGGCTGGGAGATGATGGCCGAGAGCGACGCGCCTGAATCCAGCGCGAGCGCTGCCTCGATGAGCGCAGCGGGCGCTACTCAGTAATCTCAAACCCCTCAAAGGGTCGCGCAAGGGGCCGCGCCGGAACCGATCCGGCGCGGCCCTTTTCGCATCCGGCTCAATCGAACCGATTGTCGCGCGGGAAACCCGTTGGCGGCAGGCGTCCGGCCGCACCGCGCGCGACCTTCCACATACCGATCTCGGTTTCGGTCCGTGTGCGCTCGCCCGAGCCGCCCATGCGCCAGGAGAGCCCATCGGCAAGCGTGAAGGTTGTCGCATCGGCAAGGCCGCCCCCCCCTTTCTCTTTGGCGCGATATCGCTGGAGCTGCACCCCCTGCCCGCGCGCCATCACCGGCAGCTCATCGAGCGCGAAGACCACGAGCTTGCGATTGTCCCCCACCGCCGCGACGTGATCATGCGCAGGCGCGATCTCGCGGATCACCTGCAACCGTGCATCGCCCTTGAGGTTGACCACGGCGCGCCCTTTGCGCGTTTCGGCCAGAAGCTCGGCGGTTTGCGCGATAAAGCCCTTGCCGATGCTCGAGGCGAGCAAGAGCCGTCCACCTTCTTTATGGACAAGCATCTTGGCGATCGAGCTATCCGCCTCGAGATCGATCATCGTCCTCACTGGCTCGCCGAAGCCGCGCGCGCCGGGCAGCTTGTCGCAGCCCAGCGTGTAAAAGCGCCCGTCGCTGCCGGCGATCAGCAGCTTGTCGGTGGTCTGCGCGTGGAGGATGAAGGCAAGCGCATCGCCCTCCTTGTATTTGAACTCCTGATCAAGCGGCACATGCCCGCGCGCTGCGCGGATCCAGCCCTTCTGGCTGAGAACCACCGTCACCGGCTCCTTCTCGATCATCGCATCGAGCGAGAATTCCACCCGCGCGCCGCCTTCGGCAATCAGCGTGCGCCGGGCGCCGAGCGCGGTGTCCTCAGCATAGTCCTTGCGCAGTGCTTTCAGGTCGCGCTTCAGCCGCGTGCGCTGGCGCGCAGGGCTCTCGAGCAGCGTTTCAAGTTCGCCCTTCTCGGCGATGAGCTCGTCCTTCTCCTGCCGCAGCTGCATCTCCTCGAGCTTGCGCAAAGATCGCAGCCGCATGTTGAGGATCGCCTCGGTCTGCCGGTCTGTCAGGCCGAATTCCGCCATCATCACCGGCTTGGGCTCGTCCTCGGTGCGGATGATTTCGATCACCCGATCAAGATTGAGGAAGGCGATGATGTAGCCCTCGACCAGCTCGAGCCGCGCGGCGATCTGGGCAAGGCGGTGGCGCGTGCGGCGCTGGAGGATCTCGATCTGCGCCGCCGTCCAGTGCTCGAGCAGCTCCTTGAGGCCCATCACCATGGGCGTGCGGGTGGCATCGAGCACGTTCATGTTGAGCCCGAAGCGGGTCTCCATGTCGGTCAGCTTGAAGACGCTCTCCTTGAGGAGGTCCGGATCGACATTGCGCGAGCGCGGCACCAGCACGATGCGGATCGCCTCGTCGCTCTCGTCGCGCACATCCTCGAGGATCGGCAGCTTCTTGTCGTTGATCGCCTGGGCGATCTGCTCGATCAGGCGACCTTTTTGCACCTGGTAGGGGATCTGCGAGATGACGAGCTGCCACTGGCCACCGCCCAGCCGCTCGATCCCCGCCTCCCGATCCGCCGGATCGCTCGCCTCGGGCGCGAGGAACCGCCCGCGCAGCCGCAGCGAGCCGCGCCCGCTCGCATAGGCATCGCTGATGGTGCGCGCGCTCTCGATCACCTGCCCGCCGGTGGCGAAATCGGGGCCGGTCATCAGCTCCATCAGCCGCTCGTGGGTCACGTGCGGGTTGTCGATCAGTTCCAGCGTCGCGTCGATCACCTCGGCGACGTTGTGGCTGGGAATATTGGTCGCCATGCCCACCGCGATCCCGCTCGCGCCGTTCGCCAGCAGATTGGGGAACAGGCCCGGCATCAGCTCGGGCTCTTCCTCCTCGCCGTTATAGGTCGGGATGAAGTCGACCGTGCCCGCATCGAGCCCTTCCATCAGGGCCATCGCAGTCCTGGTCAGGCGCGCCTCGGTGTAGCGATAGGCGGCGGCGTTGTCCCCGTCGACATTGCCGAAATTGCCCTGCCCCTCGACCAGCGGGTAGCGCAGCGAGAAATCCTGCGCGAGGCGCACCATCGCATCATAGGCGGCGGTATCGCCATGCGGGTGATACTTGCCGATCACCTCGCCCACCACGCGCGCCGATTTCTTGAAGCCCGAACTGGGCGCGAGGCCCAATTGGCGCATGGTCCACAACAGGCGCCGGTGCACGGGCTTCAGCCCATCGCGCAGATCCGGCAAGGAGCGCGCGGTGATGGTTGAGAGCGCATAGACGAGATAGCGCTCCTCGAGCGCTGCGTCGAAGGGCGCATCGGTGATGAGATCGAACTCGTCCTCGGGCGGCACGGTTGAATCGGTGTCGGTCGGATCGGCCATCCTGTCCGTCTAGCAAGCGCGCCGCAGGGGCGGGAGAGCGCAATCCACAGCTGGTTTGCGGCGGGCGGCGACCGGTCGCTCGGCTGGCCGAACCTGATGCACGCCCAGACCGCTTGCAAGGAACAGTGCCCGCAGGTCCTCGTTGGACTGATGTAAGAAATTAGAAACACGAGGGATTTCCATGAAAAAGGTTCTCATTATCGCCACTAACGGGTTTGAACAGAGCGAATTGCTCGAACCCAAGCGCCGTCTCGAGGAGGCAGGCGCCCACATCACGATCGCCTCGCCCGAGGACGGCACGATCAAGGGCTGGAACAAGGACGACTGGGGCGAGAGCGTCAGCGTAGATATCGGGCTCGATGCGGCCGATGTCGGCGATTTCGATGCGCTGCTTCTTCCCGGCGGCCAGATGAACCCCGACATCCTGCGCATGGAGCGCAAGGTGATCGACCTTGTCCGCGAGTTCAACGCGGCGGGCAAGCCGATCGCGGCGATTTGCCATGCGCCCTGGCTGCTCATCGAGGCGGGCATCATCAAGGGCAAAACAGTCACCGGCTGGCCTTCGATCCGCACCGACCTTGCAAATGCAGGCGGCGAGGTGATCGACGAGAAGGTTGCAGTCGACGGCAATCTCATCACCAGCCGCAATCCGTCCGACATCCCCGCCTTCACCGAGGCATTGAAGGATGCACTCGCGATCGGGCGGGCGCGCGAAGCCGCCTGATGCACCGCCCGGAACCCGGCTCATAAAGGCCCGGTTCCAAACGGCCCGGTTCCAAACGGCCCAGTTCGCAAAGGCCAAGTTCGCAAAGGCCAAGTTCGCAAAGGCCAGATTCGCAAAGGGAAGCGGCCTGTCCTCCATACAAGGCCGCGACCCGGCCCCGTCCGCGCGTCCCTGACCGCGCGGCGGGGCTTTCTGGCAATGCGCAAAGGGAATTGACGGCTTGCACTCCATGGCTTGAGGAAGGTCTGTGCGGCGCTATACATCGCTCTCAGGACAACGGACCGGGAGAGAGCCGAATGCGTATCCAAGCCGCCTTGCTGGCAGCCACCTCGCTTGCCATCGCCGCGATGCCACAAGCCGTCAACGCGCAGGGCTCGGGCAAGGCCCGCTACAGCGCCGAGATCACGCGCACCACCTACAATATCCCTCATATCCTTGCCGATGACTGGCAAGGGCTCGGCTACGGCATCGCCTATGCCTATGCGCAGGACAACATCTGCCTTCTCGCCGAGGAATTCGTTACCGTCGCGGGCGAGCGCTCGCGCCATTTCGGTCCGCAGGCCGCGCAGGTGCTGGGCTTCGCCGAGGTCGACAATCTGACCTCAGACATCTTCTTTCGCAGCCAGATCGACGTCGAGGCGCTGCGCGCCACCTGGCCGCAGCAGCCCGAGCGGGTCCAGGCGCTCGTCGAGGGCTATATCGCGGGCTACAACCGCTTCGTGCGCGATGCCGGGGCCGAGGGCCTGCCCGAGGATTGCCGCGGCGAGGATTGGGTGAAGCCGATCGGCCCCGACGACATGCTGCGCCTCAACGAGAAGCAGATGCTGCTGGCGGGCTCGCTGGCGCTTGGCGCGGGCGTCGCAGCGGCGACACCCCCCGGCAAGCCCCAGCCGCAGGCGCACAAGGTGATGCTGGACGAACGCGACCAGCCCCGGCTCGGGAGCAACGGCTGGGCCTTCGGCGGCGAGGCGACCGCCGACGGGCGCGGGCTCTTGATCGGCAATCCGCATTTCCCCTGGAAGGGCCCGTTGCGCTTCTGGCAATTGCACGCGACCATTCCGGGCGAATACGACGTGATGGGCGTGGGCCTTGCGGGCACGCCGCTGCCCACGCTCGGCTTCAACAAGGATGTCGCCTGGACCCACACCGTCACCGCCGCGCGCCACTTCACGCTTTATGCGCTGAGCCTCGCCCAGGGCGATCCGACGAGCTACATGATCGATGGCGAACCGGTGAAGATGACCACGAAGACGGTCAGCGTGCCGATGCCCGGCGGCGCCGAGCCTGTCACCCGCACGCTCTATTCGACCCGGTTCGGCCCCGTCGTGACCCTGCCGAGCCAGGGCGTCACCTGGAATGACAAGACCGTCTTCGCGCTCAAGGATGCCAACAGCGGCAACCAGCGCGGCATGGAAACATGGCTGCGGATCGGCAAGGCGCGCAATGTCGGCGAGATCGAGGCGGCGGTGAGCGAGACGCTCGGCATTCCATGGGTCAACACGATCGCGGCCGACCGCGAAGGCAACGCGCTTCATGCCGACATCACCGCCGTGCCGAACGTCTCGGCGCAGATGGCGCAAAGCTGCGGGACGCCCATGTCGCCCCTCTTCGCCAGCCGCGTGACCCTGCTCGATGGGACGCGCAGCGAGTGCGACTGGGGCGGCGAAGTGCTCCCCGCCAGCGAGCAGGCCTCGCGCACGAGGGCCGATTGGCTCGCCAACTCGAACGACAGTTACTGGCTGAGCAATCCCGCCCATCCTTATCGCAAGCTCTCGCCCATTCTCGGCGCGCACGAGCAGCCGCTCTCCTTGCGCACCCGCTCGAACTACACCGAGACCGCGGCGCTGCTCGCCGAGACCAGGATGGACCACGAGGCTGCCAAGCGCCTCGTCTTCGGCAATAAGAGCCTCGGGGCGGATCTTGTGATCGGCCCGCTCTTGGCGCTGTGCGAAGGCTCGAACAGCCTCGCCGAGCCTTGCGCGGCGCTGGCGGGATGGGATCGCGAATTCGAGACGACGAGCCGCGGCGCGCATCTGTTCGCCGCCTTCTGGGGCAAGGTGATGGAGCGGCGCGACCTGTGGCAGGTGCCGTTCGATCCGGCGGCTCCGGTGACGACCCCGCGCGATCTCAAGACTGACGGCGCGGCCGGCGAGGCGCTGCTCGAAGCGCTCGGCGAGGCGGCGCGCGAGCTTGCCGAACGCGGCATCGCGCTCGATGCGCCATGGGGCGAGGTGCTGACCCAGCCGGTGCCCGGCGGCGGGGCGATCGCGATCCATGGCGGACCCGGCTGGGCGGGCGTGCTCAACATGCAGGAGGGCGACCGCATCGAGGGCGGACTCGTGCCGCGGCACGGCTCGAGCTATATCCAGATCGTCGGCTTTGACGAGGATGGCCCGGTGGCGGACGCGATCCTCTCCTATTCGCAATCGACCAACCCCGCCTCGCCGCATTACGCCGATCAGACCCGGCTCTATTCGCGCAAGGAGTGGAACCGCCTGCCCTTCAGCCGCGAGGAGATTGCAGCGGCGAAGACCGGCGAAACGCTGCGAATCTCGGAATAGTCGGCAGCGCGGCGCGCGCCGGCTGCGAGGCGAGGGGCCTCAGATCCCGCGCGCATCGACGCTTTCGGGAGGCACGCTCACGGTGAGGCCGTCCATTTCGGCGGTCAGCTCGATCTGGCAGGAGAGTCGGCTGGTGCGGCGCACCCCGGCGGCAAAATCGAGCATGTCTTCCTCTTCCTCGGAGGCCTCGGAGAGCCGATCGAACCATTCGCTCGCGACGATCACGTGGCAGGTCGAGCATGCCATCTGGCCCTCGCACGTGCCTTCAAGCGGGAGCCCCGCCGCTTGCCCCACGCGCAGCAGGCTGTCGCCGGGTTCGCCCCGCGCCTCGATGCGGCGGCCCTGGGGATCGATGAAGGTGATGGCGATGGGCATGGGCATGGGCATGTGCTGTGCGCGTTCGTCCTCTAGCCCCATCGGGCCTGTTGCTCCACCGCCGAATGGATCGCGCGCGCGGCCTTTTCAAGCTCTTCCATGGTCGTATAGCGCCCGAAGCCCAAACGGATCGAGGATTTGGCCTCCGCGTTGGTGAGCCCGATGGCCTTTAGCACATGGCTGGTGCGGCCCGATCCGCTGGCGCAGGCGCTGCCGGCGGAAAACATAACCTCGCGGCACTCGGACATCAGCCGCGCAACATCGAGCCCCTCGCGGCGCAGGTTGAGATTGCCGTGCCAGCGCGCGGTCTCGCTGCCATTGACCTCCCATTCGTCGAACAGGTCGCGCGCGCGCGCCCATAGCGCCTCGACATGCGCCGCGTCCGCCTCCATCCGCTCACGCGCGACCTCGGCCGCGGCCCCGAACCCCGCGATCAGCGCCGGCGACAGCGTGCCGGAGCGAAGCCCGGCCTCCTGCCCGCCGCCGGTCTGCTGTTCCTCCAGCGTGACGCCATCGCGCACCCAAAGCGCGCCCACGCCCTTGGGGCCGTGGAGCTTGTGCGCCGAGACCGCGATCATGTCAGCCAGCGTCACCGGGAGCTTGCCATAGGCCTGCACCGCATCAATCAGGAACAGCGCGTTCGCCTCCTTCGCGCGGCGGTGCCAATCGGCGGTGGGCTGGATCGTGCCGATCTCGTTGTTGACCTGCATCACCGCCACGAGGCGCACATCCTGCGGCAGATCCTGCGCGGTGTTGCACTGGCCCTCTTTCGAGACATTGAGGATGTGGGCCTCCCCCAGCGCCTGCGCGGTGTCGAGCACGGCGGCGTGCTCGATCGCGGAGACCGACACCGAGCCGCCGCTGCCGCTCCCCCTTATCGCGAGGTTGAGCGCCTCGGTCGCCCCGCTGGTGAAGATGACGCGCCCGCCCGGCGGGAACAGCGCTGCGACCTTGTCGCGCGCGGCCTCGATCGCGGCGGCGGCCTGGCGGCCCATCGGGTGCGGCGAATGCGGATTGCCAAAGCCCGTGCCGCCCGGCCCATCGAGCCAGCGCAGCATCGCCTCGCGCGCCTCGGGCGCAAGCGGGGTTGTGGCCTGGTAATCGAGATAAATCATCGTCTCACCCTAACCGCTCAGGTCAGCGAGCGCCACGCTTTGACGAATCGCTCGAGTTCGCCCGGCATGGTCGACCAGCCGAGGCTGACGCGGATCGTGCGCGAAGCCACATCATCGGGCACCCCGAAAGCATCGAGCACGCGGCTCTTCTTGAGCGTGCCCGAAGAACATGCGCTGCCCGCCGAGACGGCAAAGCCTGCCGCATCGAGCCGGATCAGCAGCGCCTGCGCGCTCATCGCGGGATGAGTGAGGGCGAAAATGTAATCGACCGTCTCGCCGATCATCAGCCGCTCGCCCGCGAGCTCGGCCGCGAAACCGGCGCGATCCTCTCTCGTCGTCGCCCACTCTCCCGCTTCGAGCGCGGCGGCCATGCCGAGCGCACCGGGTAGGTTCTCGGTGCCCTGGCGGTAGCCGCGCTCGTGCCCGCCGATCGGCTCGAGCAGCGCGAAATCGCGCACCAGCAGCGCGCCCACGCCGATCGGGCCGCCCAGCTTGTGCGCCGAGACCACCGCCATGTCGCACTCGGGCAGCGCGAGCTTGCCGGCGCTCTGCGAGCAATCGGACAGCAGCACCGCGCCCATCTCGCGCACTCCCGGCGCCATTGCGCTCACCGGGTTGATCGTGCCCGTTTCCGAATTGACGTGCTGCACCGCCAGCACCGCGTCCTCGCCCGGCGGCGCCGTCTCGTCGAACACCTGCGCATCGGGCGCGGCGCGAAACACCGCATCGTGTTCGACCGCGCTCACCACCGCCCGCGTGGCCTTGCTGCGACCCAGCGCGATTGCCAGCGCCTCGCTCGCGCCCGAGGTGAAGATCAGTTCGCCCTCCCAGCCCAAGGCGTGGCTGATCCGCGCGCGCGCCTCCTCGAGCGCCCGCTTGGCGCGCCGCCCTTCGGCGTGGGGGCTGGAGGGATTGGCCCACAGCGCGAAGCCATCCGCCATCGCGGCCCTCGCCTCGGGGCGCAGCGGCGTGGTCGCGGCATGATCGAGATAGATGCGGGGGCTGTCCATGACTGTCCGGAAGTTGCGCCTTGTTGCGAACGATTCTTAAAAAATTGCGCTTTGCAATGCGACTCGTATATAAGGCTGACCACCGCGGGAGCCACCCGGCCCCGTGCGCCACCCCATTGCATAAGGTCATCCGATGCCATCCGTCATCTTCCCCGGCCCCGAGGGCCGTCTTGAAGGCCGTTTTTCCCCTCCGCCGCGCCCGCGCGCGCCGGTTGCGATGATCCTCCACCCGCACCCCGAGGGCGGCGGCACGATGAACGACCGGATCGTGCAGCGGCTCTACAAGACCTTCGTCGATCGCGGTTTTGCCACCTTGCGGTTCAACTTTCGCGGGGTCGGGCGCTCTCAGGGCAGCTTCGATTCCGGGATCGGCGAGCTTTCCGATGCGGCGAGCGCGCTCGACTGGGTGCAATCGATCCACCCCGAGGCGCAGACGACCTGGGTCGCGGGCTATTCCTTCGGCGCGCTGATCGGCATGCAGCTCTTGATGCGGCGCCCGGAAGTGCGCGGCTTCATCTCGGTCGCGCCGCCCGCCAACATGTATGATTTCACCTTCCTCGCGCCCTGCCCCGCGAGCGGCATCTTCGTGCAAGGGGCGGCTGACACGGTTGTCCAGCCGGGTGCGGTTCAGAAGCTGGTCGACAAGCTGCGCACGCAAAAGCACATCACGATCCACCACGAGGAAATCCCGCGCGCCAACCACTTCTTCGAGAACGAGCTCGACGAGATGATGGCCAGCGTCGACAATTATCTCGATTTCCGCCTCTCGCCCGATTGCCCGATCAAGTGATCTGAAGGATCATTTGACCGTTGTTTGTGGGCGAAGGCGCATCCGCGCCTTCGTCCTCGGGGCTGCTCCCTCCGCTTCGCTTCGGGGCCCCTGCGGGGCGCGCGGTCGCGCTTGCGGCTGCGTTGCGCCCGTTGGGGGCTGCATTACTTGCCTAAGGGGTAGCGGCCGGATCATCCGCGAGCGAGCCCGCCTCGCCCACGGGCAGCGTCCAGATCAGCACGTTGGCGACAGCGATCAGCGCCAGCAGCACCATCAGCGCCGGGTTCTTTTTCTCGCCGGTGCGGCGCCACAGCACGAATGCGCCCGCCAGCAGCGCAAAAGCCGCCAGCATCACCAGGCTGAGCACAATGTCGATCATCGCTTCGCATCCCTCATCGCGCGCGCTTTAGCGCAAGCGTCACGACACGGGAACATCCCCGGTCTATCGGGTTTGACAAAGCCGCTGAAGCCAAGGAGGGTAACATGGGAATTTTCAGCTCGATCAAGAATGCGATCTGGGGTTCGGACGAGGACGAGAAGAAGGCGGCGCCTGCAGCCAAGCCCGCCGCAGCGCCTGCCGCCCAGCCTGCGGCCGCGCCCGCCAAGCCCGCCGCGCCCAAGCCCGTCAGCGAAATCGATGTGGTCGCCCGCCTCAGCGCGGTGCCTGGGGCGAATTCGCTCAACTGGCGCACCTCGATCGTCGACCTGATGAAGTTGCTCAATCTCGATTCGAGCTACGCAAACCGCAAGGAGCTCGCCGGCGAGGTCGGGATCACCGGCTATGAAGGCTCGGCCGAGGACAATATCCGCCTGCACAAGGCGGTGATGCGCAAGCTCGCCGAGGCCGGCGGGAGCGTTCCCGACGATCTCAAGGACTGATTGATCCCACCCCCTGCGCGCGCTAATCGCTCGGGAATGAACGACTATCTTCACGACGTCACGCGTCGCCAGGCCCTTGGGGTGGGCGGCGTGTCTGTGCTCGCGCTCGCCTCGGGCACGCTCGCCGGCTGCGCTGCGCGCAAGGCCGATCCCGTCTCCGCCAGCGCCGCCGGCCCTTCCGCCGTCAGCCCGGCCGATGCGAAGCTCGATGCGATCGCCTACGCCATGCTCGCCCACGAACCCTCGCGCGCGACCTCGCTCGGGGTCGACACCGGCGAATATGCGAGCCTGCGCGGCACCTTCGGCACGCCCGGCGAGGAAGGGCGCGAGGCCTATCGCGACGAGCTCACCCGGCTGCTCGCCGAAGCCCGCGCCTATCCGCGCGAGGGGCTCACTCCCGATCAGATCGTCGGCTTCGAGGTGGTCGAAGCGGCCTTCGCCACCGCGCTCGAGGGGATGGCGCTGCCCTATGGCGAGGTCGCTGTCGGCGGCTGGCGCAATGCGCCCTATGTCGTGATCCAGAATGTCGGCGGCTATATCGATTTTCCGCGCCATTTCGGCGCGACCCAGCCGGTCCGCAGCCAGGAGGACATCTACCACTATCTCAACCGGCTGAGCCAGGTTCCCGCCTTCCTCAAGGGCGAGACGCAGCGCATCAGCGAGGCGCGCTCGATGGGCCTCGTCCCTCCCGATTTCCTGCTCGACAAGGCGATCGCGCAGATGGAGGGCAGCATCGCCGATGCGCGCGAGGGCGGCATCTATACTGGCGCGCTCACCAGCAAGATCGTCGAGCAGTTCGGCGAGGAGGGCCTCCGGGAAAACGGCGAATACGCGCACGACATCACCACCACCCAGATCGTCCCCGCGCTGGAAGCCCAGCTTGCCGAGCTGCGCGAGCAGCGCAAGCTGGCGAAATCCGAGGCGGGCATGTGGGCGCAGCCCGAGGGCGAGCGCTGGTATGACTGGGCGCTCAAGGCCTCGACCACGACCAACCTCTCCCCCGACGAAATCCACGAGCAGGGGCTTGCCGAGCTCGACGAGCTGCACGCCCGGATGGACGCAATCCTGAAGGAGATCGGCTACACCAAGGGCACGGTCGGCGAGCGGATGCAGGCGCTGGGATCGGACCCGGCCTACATGTTTGCGCCCGGAGACGAGGGCCGAGCCGAGATCGTCGCCTTCATCCAGCGCCAGCTCGATTACATCGAGGCGCAGATGCCGCGCGCCTTCACCACGCTGGTTGATCCGCCGCTCGAGATCCGCCGCCTGCCGCTCTCCGAGGAGCCGGGCGCTCCGGCCGCCTATGGCGGGGCGGGCAGCAAGGACGGGACGATCCCTGCGCGCATGTGGATCAATCTTCGCACCACCGATCTTCATCGGAAATACGATCTGCCCGATCTCACCTTCCACGAGGCGATCCCCGGCCATGCCTGGGAGGGCACCTATTCCAACCGCCTGCCGCTGATCCGCTCGATCCTCGCCTTCAACGCCTTCTCGGAAGGCTGGGCGCTCTATGCCGAGCAGCTCGCCGACGAGCTTGGCGCCTATGACGAGTTCAAGGTCGGGCGGCTGGGCTACCTCCAAGCGATCGCCTTCAGGGCCTGCCGCCTGGTGGTCGACACCGGCATTCATTCCAAGCGCTGGACCCGCGAGGAAGCGAGGCGCTTCTTCGTCGAGCGCAATGGCTCCAAGGAGGAGGAAGTCGCAAGCGAAGTCGATCGCTATTGCAGCTGGCCGGGCCAGGCCTGCGGCTACAAGATCGGCCACAGCGAGATGGTGCGCCAGCGCGCGCGGGCCGAGGCGGCGCTGGGCGAGAATTTCGATTTCCGCGCGTTCAACACCGCTATCGTGCTCGGCGGCAATGCGCCGCTCAGCGTGGTCGAGAACACCGTCGGCCGCTACATCGCCGGGGCCCGCACCGCCTGAGCCTTGCCGATCGCGCCGCGCGACCCATTTAGATGCAGCGTCCGCGCTCGGGCGCCGCAGCGGCTTGCAGGGAGGCGGCGATGGAAGGCTTGGGGCAGGATCTCGAAACGATGCGGCGCGTGCCGCTGGCGGATGCGCATGTCGAGGCGATTTGCGCGATCGGCGGCGAGCGGCTCTACAAAGCGGGCGAGATCGTCGCCGAAATCGGTGAGCCGATGGAGACCTTCATCTACGTTCTCGAAGGCGAGATCGAGGTGGTCAATCCCTACACCGGCGAGCGGCTGATGCCCTCGACGCTCGGGCCGACCCAGTTCATGGGCGAGATCGCCTTCCTCAATCGCGGCACCAATTTCCTGCGGATGCGCGCCGCTCAGGACACCCGCGTGATCGAGGCTCCGCGCCAGGCGATGCTCGATCTGATGAGCCGGATCCCAGAGCTTTCGGACCATCTCATCACCGTCTTTGCCGCGCGCCGCCGCCGCCAGTTCGAATTGAGCAACGGCGCGATCAAGTGCATCGGCGCGGATCGCGACAGCGCGGTGCAGGCGGTCGAGCGGTTCCTCTCGCGCAATCGCATCCCTTTCAGGAGCTACGATCTCAATTCGGGCGAGGCCGAAGTGCTGGAGGTGTGCGCGCTCGTTGATCGTGAGCCGGGTATCTATCTCTCGACCGGCGAGCGGATCGAGGATCCCACCCCGCGCAAGGTCGCGCAGTTCCTCGGGCTCGATCTCGATATCTGCTCGCAGCGCGATTACGACCTCCTTATCGTCGGCGGCGGCCCCGCAGGCGTTGCCGCAGCGGTCTATGCGGGCTCGGAAGGGCTCAATGCGCTGGTGATCGAGGATACCGCGATCGGGGGCCAGGCGGGCACATCCAGCCGGATCGAGAACTACATGGGCTTTCCCACCGGCATCAGCGGCACCGATCTCACCTATCGCGGGCAGATCCAGGCGATGAAATTCGGCACCCGCTTTGCCATGCCGCGCCGGGTTGAGCAGCTCACGCGGCGCGAGGACGGCTCCTATTGCGCCTGCCTCGAGGATGGGCAGGAGGTGTGCGCAGGCGCGGTGCTGGTTTCGACAGGGGTGCAATATCGCCGCCTGCCGCTCGACAATTTGCGCGAGCTTGAGGGCGCAGGGATTTTCTATTCGGCGACCGAGATGGAGGCGCGGTTCTGCGCCAACACCGAGGTGGTCGTGATCGGCGGGGGCAATTCGGCGGGGCAGGCTGCGATGTATCTGAGCCGCGCGGCGCGTCATGTTCATCTCGTGGTGCGCTCGGGCAGCCTTGCCGCCTCGATGTCGAGCTATCTCTCGAGCCGGCTCGAGGCCGATCCGCGCGTGACGATCCACTACCACACCGAGATCACCGCGCTGCACGGGGAGGAATGGCTGACCGGCGTCACCTTCAAGACGCCTAATGGCGAGCGCGTGATCGATTCGGCCGCGCTGTTCATCATGATTGGCGCCGCCCCCAACACCGACTGGCTCTCCGGCCTCGTCGCGACCGACGAGAAGGGTTTCGTGCTGACCGGCGCCGAGGTGGGCCGCGGCAGCCCCTACGAGACGAGCGCGGATGGCATCTTCGCGGTCGGCGACGTGCGCGCCGGCTCGGTCAAACGGGTGGCGAGCGCGGTCGGCGAAGGTTCGGTGGTGGTGAGCCGGATCTGGGCCTATCTCGATGCGCGCCGGCAGGCGGCAAGCGCGATCAAGGCGGTGCAGGAGGCGGCGGAGTAGCACGCTGGCCCGCCGGACAGCGCGGGTTCAGCGGGGCTGTTCATGCTGGCGCGGGGCACTATGCTTCTCACCGGCAGCGATCATGATCACACTATTGCGCATCACCCCCCTCGCCCTCGCGTTCCTCGCGATCCTCGCGGCAGCCCCGGCCCGCGCCGGCTGGTATGAGGCCTCGAGCGAGCACTTCGTCATCTATGCCGACGACATGGAGGCCGACGTGCGCCTTTTCGCCGAGAACCTCGAGCGCTACCACGCCGCGCTCGAGCGTTTCACCGGGCGCGACATCGAGACGCCCAGCCCATCCAACCGCGTGAGCGTCTATGTGGTGGGCAATGCCGCCGCGGTCGAGCAGCTCGCGGGCACCAACGGGATCGCCGGCTTCTACATGCCGCGCGCCGGGAACAGCGCTGCGTTCGTGCAGGATATCCAGAACAGGACGGGCTATCCCGCGCTCTCCACGATCGTCCTTCAGCACGAATACGCCCATCATTTCCTGATGTCCTCGGCGCGCTTCGCGATGCCGCTGTGGATGAACGAGGGCGCAGCCGAATTCTTCGGAGCGACGGGTTTTGCCGAGGACGGCTCGCTTCTGATGGGGTTGACCGCGGTGCATCGCTGGCGCGATCTCCATTTCGCAAGCAACAAGGGCATTTCGGTGAGCGAACTGCTCGATTTCGACCCGGCGGACCCTTATCGCGGGCTCGGGCGCGAGGCGTTCTACGCGCGCTCGTGGCTGCTCTACCACTTCCTCTCGATGCGGGAGGAGCGCGCCGGACAATTGCGCGCCTACTGGCTGGGCGTGCTTGGCGCGACGCCTTCGCTGGAAGCGGCGCAGAAGGCTTTCGGCAGCCTCGCGCAGCTCGAACGCGAACTGACCGCGCATTGGCGCAAGGGCCGCAAGGAGGGCTTCGTGCTCGCCCCCGGTGAGCTGGCGATCGGCGAGGTGAAGCTGCGGCGGCTGCCTCCCGGCGAGGCGGCGATGATGGAGGTGCGCATCCGGGCAACGCGCGCAGCGCCGGACGAGGAATCCGAGGCACTGGCGCAGGAGGCGCGCCGCATCGCGCAAGATCATGCCGACGAGGCGGCCGTGCTGGCGTTGCTCGCACAGGCCGAATACGCCTCAGGCGATGATGCAGCCGCGATTGAAGCTGCCGAGGCGGCGCTCGCGCTGGAGCCGGCGAACAAGACCGCGCTGGCGCACAAGGGCCTCGCGCTGTTCCGCCAGGCAGAAGCGCTTGGCGATCCGGCCGGGCGCGATGCGGCGATCGAGGCGGCGATGGTGCCGCTGCGCGCGCTCAATGCGCTCGAAAACGACCACCCGCTTCCGCTGATCATGACCTATCGATCGCACATCGCGCGAGGGGAAGAGCCCAGCGATCTCGCCAAGGCGGCGATCGCGCGCGCCGCCGAGCTGGCCCCGTTCGATGCGCAATTATGGCTCATCGTTGGCCTCATGCACATCCATGACGGGCGGATCGGCGAGGCCCGCGCCGCGCTCGCGCCGCTCGCCTCGCACCCGCATGGCGGTCCCAAGGGTCAGCAGATGCGCGACCTTGTCGCGATGCTGCAAGGCCGCGCCGAGGGCGAACGCTTCCCGATGCTCGAGCTGATCGCGCAGGAAATGCGCTAGCGCGCGCGGCTCACCTCTTGCCGAACAGCCCGCTCGCCATCCCGGCGATATCATCGAGCGGATTGCCGTCGCCGTCCCGATCGATGAGGGCCATGAACGAGGAGGGATCGTTCTGGATCGCATTGGCGAATTCCATCAGCGAGCCCTCGCCGCCGATCTGCTGAACGATCTGCGCAAGGATGCCGGTATCGAGCCCGGTCTTCGCCGAGGCGAGCTCGACCGTGTCTCCCTCCATCTGGTGCGTCTGCCCGAGCACCGCGATCGCCTTTTCAGCGAGCGCCGGATCGATCCCGATCTTGGCGGCGAGATTGGCGACATCGTCGGGCGCGCCGCCGATGTTCTTGAGGATGGAATTGAGCATGCTCATAAGCGATTCTCCTGTCACCGACCCGGCCATAACCTAGCTCGATCGGATGACAGAAAGAAGGCCTGCGAACAGGATTAGTGATCGCCTTAGGCAGCCATCGGCGCGGCGTTGCGCACGCCCTCGTCGACATGGGGCGCGAACTCGGCGAAATTGTCTATGAAGAGCCGGACGAGCTTCATCGCGGTCGCGTCATAAGCCGCCGGGTCTGCCCAGGTGCTGCGCGGATCGAGGATCGACTGATCGACGCCCGCCGCCTCCAGCGCCGCCACGCTGACGGGCACGTCGAAGCCGAAATGCGGATCGGCGCGGTATTGGGCATCGTCGAGTTCACCGCTCAAGGCGGCGCCCAGCAGCGCGCGCGTCGCCTTGATCGGCATGCGATGCCCGACGCCATACTTGCCGCCCGTCCACCCGGTGTTGAGCAGCCAGCACTGCACGCCGCCTTGCGCGATCCGATCCTTGAGGAGATTGCCGTAAACGCTCGGATGGCGCGGCATGAAGGGCGCGCCGAAGCACGTGCTGAAGGTTGCCTCGGGCTCGGTCACGCCGATCTCGGTGCCGGCGACCTTGGCGGTGTAGCCGGAGAGGAAATGATACATCGCCTGCTCAGGCGTGAGCCGCGCGATCGGGGGGAGCACGCCGAAGGCATCGGCGGTCAGCATGACGACGTTCGCGGGGACGGGGCCGAGATTGTCCTTGCTCGTGTTCGGGATGAAGTGGATGGGATAAGCGCCGCGGGTGTTCTCCGCGAGACTGTTGTCGTCGAGATCGAGCGTGCGGGTCGCCTCGTCCATCACGACGTTTTCGAGCACTGTGCCAAAACGCCGCGTGGTGGCGTAAATCTCGGGCTCGGCCTCTTCGGAAAGCCGGATCATCTTGGCATAGCAGCCGCCCTCGAAATTGAACACCGCGGTGTCCGACCAGCCGTGCTCATCATCGCCGATGAGCGTGCGGCTGGCATCGGCGGAAAGCGTTGTCTTGCCGGTGCCCGAGAGGCCGAAGAACACCGCCGTCTTGCCGTCGGGCCCGATATTGGCCGAGCAGTGCATCGGCATCACGCCCTTGGCCGGTAGCAGATAGTTGAGAATGCCGAACACGCTCTTCTTCATCTCGCCCGCATAGCGCGTGCCGCCGATCAGGATCAGCTTCTCGGTGAGGTTGACCGCGATCACCGTCTCGCTGCGGCAGCCGTGGCGCGCAGGGTCCGCGCGGAAGCTGGGCAGATCGATGATCGTGTAATCGGGCGCGAAGCCTTCGAGCTCCTGCGCCCTGGGCCGCACCAGCAGGGTGCGGATGAACAAATTATGCCAGGCGAGCTCGTTGATCACGCGCACATTCACCCGGTGCTCGGGCTGGGAGCCGCCGAACAGGTCGGCGACGTAGAGCGTCTCCTTGCGAGCGAGTTCGCCGAGAAAATCTTCCTTGAGCGCGGCGAAGTGCTCCGGCGTCATCGCGGCGTTGACACGGCCCCACCACACCGTCTCCTCGGTGGTCTCGTCGCGCACGATGAATTTGTCCTTGGCGCTGCGCCCGGTGTGCGCGCCGGTTTCCACCACCAGTGCGCCATCCTTCGAGAGCCGGCCCTCGCCGCGCGCGAGCGCCGCTTCGACCAGTTGCGCGGTGCCGAGATTGGCCCTGATTTGGGCCCCGATCTCGATCCCGTCCGAAAGAAGCGGGGTTTCCAACGCATTCAAGCTCATCGTGTCGCTTTCCGTCCATGTCCCTTGACACATGCGCGGCGCAAATAAGATCGATGCACGAAGCGCATGCGATGCAGCGCACACCCGTAAATGCAATCTCTAGGCACCGTGTGTCACCAAAATCCCAAGAAAAGGCGCTAGCTTTGCACGGGGACGTCTTGATGCGTCCGAGTCGGGCGAGGCCGGGCCTGTCTCCTCTCGCCATTTCGCATAGGCGGGGGGGCGGGCGGCGTCAAACCGATCGGGCCGGTCGGTGCGCGCTCTGGTGCGAACAGCGGTGGCACGGACTGGCGCGGATTGTTTTGCGGGGGCAAAGCGGCTAATTCACAAGGTGATGTCCCAGCCGCCCCGCCTCGCTTCTCGCCGGACCGCGCCATGACCGATCAGGCCCTCGAAGCCGATGGTCCTGCGCCCGACGCAGCGCGCCGCGCGCCAGAGGCGGCGGCCGTGATCGCGCTTGTGGACGATGATCGCAATATCCTCACCTCGGTCTCGATCGCGCTTCAGGCGGAGGGCTTTGTCACTCGCCTCTATTCGGACGGGGAGACCGCCCTCAAAGCGCTGCTCGAAAATCCGCCCGACCTTGCCGTGTTCGACATCAAGATGCCCAAGATGGACGGGATGGAATTGCTCGCGCGGGTGCGCGAGCGTTCGCAGCTGCCGGTGATCTTCCTCACCAGCAAGGATGACGAGGCCGACGAGGAAGCCGGGCTCGAACTGGGGGCGGACGATTACATCGCCAAGCCCTTCTCGCTGCGCCTCTTGACCGCGCGCATTCGCGCAATCCTGCGGCGCGCCGAGCCGGGCCTGCGCGAGGGCGGCGAGGAGGGGGCAGACGCCTCGCCTGCAAACCCTGTCATCGCGCGCGGTCGGCTGTTCATGGACCCTGCCCGCCATTATGTCAGTTGGGACGATCGCCCGGTCAGCCTCACCGTCACCGAATTCCTCATCCTCGAGGCGCTCGCCGCGCGCCCCGGCGTCATCAAGAACCGCAACCAGCTGATGGATGCGGCCTATCCCGACGATGTGTTCGTCGACGATCGCACCGTCGACAGCCACATCAAGCGAATGCGGCGCAAGTTTCGCTGTGTCGATGACAGCTTCAGCGCAATCGACACGCTCTATGGCGCGGGCTACAGCTTCAATGACGGCTGAACCGCATCAGGCGGCCGGCCGCCGCGCGCGATGAACGACATGAGCGCCTCAGCCCGGATGCGCGACCGGATCGCGAACGATACGCCGCTGCGCGCGCTGCGGGACGGAAATGTGCGCCACAGCTTCACCGGCCGCTTTCCGCTCACCGCGCGGATTCTCGTCGTCAACATCCTGCCGCTGCTCGTGCTGGGCGGCGGACTGTTCTATCTCGACAGCTATCGCACCCAGCTCATCAACGAGCGGTTCAAGATGGCGCGGATCGAGGCGCAGATCACCGCCGAGGCGCTCGCAGGCGCGAGCAAGGAGCGGCAGGAGGCGCTGCTCGTCCAGATCGGCAAGGAACAGCGCATGCGCCTCAGGATGTTCGATGCCGAGGGCCGGCTATGGGCGGACAGCTTCGCGCTTGCCGAGCCGGCCTTCGTGTTCGACGACATCGAGGACGACACCTGGGAGCAGCAATTCGCCCGCTGGCTCGATCGCACGGTCGACACGATCGTCGCCGCCGAGCCGGTGACCGATTATGTCGAGCCCGAAGCGCAGACCGCCGAGGCCTGGCCCGAACTGGTCCGCGCACGCGAGGAAGGGGTGAGCCAGGTGAACCTTTACGACTGGCGCGACGGCACCCCGGTGATCACCGCCGCCGCCCCGGTCGGGCTCAACGGCGCGACGCTGCTGACGGTGCGCAACGCGGTCGACATAACTGCCACAGTGCGCCAGGCGCGCACCACGCTGATCACGGCTGTGGTGATCGTGCTGATCGCCTCGGCTCTGCTCTCGCTGTTCCTCGCGCGCACGATCGTCACGCCTTTATCGCAGCTCGCCCGTGCGGCGGTGCGAGTGCGACAGGGGCGCGAGCGCGAGGTCGAGGTGCCGCGCCTGCCCGAGCGCGGCGACGAGATCGGCCTGCTCGCGCGCGCGGTCTCGGACATGACGCTCGCGCTGCGCCAGCGGATCGACGCGGTCGACAGCTTCGCCGCCGATGTCGCGCACGAAATCAAGAACCCGCTTGCCTCGCTGCGCAGCGCGATCGAATCGCTCCCACGGGTCGAGGATCCTGCGCTGCGCAGGGAGCTGACCGAGATCGCAACCCATGACGTGCGCCGGATCGACCGATTGGTCAGCGAGATCTCCGATGCGAGCCGGATCGACGCCGAGATGAGCCGCGCCACGCTCGAGCGGATCGACCTCGCCGATCTCGTGCGCGCGATCATCGGCAGCCGCGAGCACCGCGCGCAGAACGAGGATCATCGCATCGTGCTGACCCAGTATGGCTTTGCGCCCGTGGTGCGGGGCGTTGGCGCGCGGCTCGAGCGAGTGGTGGTCAATCTGCTGGACAACGCCGTCTCCTTTTCACCCCCCGAAGCCCCGATCGAGGTCGATATCCGCAACGATGGCGATTGCGTGACCCTGAGCGTCGCCGATCACGGGCCGGGCATCGCCGAGGAAAACCGCGAGAAGGTGTTCCAGCGCTTCCATTCGGTCCGCCCCGAACAGGAGGATTTCGGCAACCATTCAGGGCTCGGCCTCGCGATAGCGCGCGCAATTGCCGAGGCGCATGATGGCACGCTCTCCGCCCATGCCCGCCCCGACGGCGCGCCCGGCGCCTATCTCAAGCTGCGCCTGCCGGCCCGGTGATCAGTCCGGTGAAACAAGGCGCCGGGCCAGCCTTGAGGATCGGTGCGAGCGCGGTCGCGATCGAGGGCCGCGCGCTGCTGATCGAGGGTCCGCCAGGCAGCGGCAAGAGTTCGCTATGCCTTGCCCTGATCGATCGCGGCGCGCGGCTGATCGGCGATGACGGGGTGCAGCTCAAGCGCCAGGGTGACACAATATTCGCCGCGCCCCCGCCGCGCTGCGCGGGGCTGATCGAGGTGCGCGGTGTCGGCCTCGTCTCGCTGCCGATCGCGCAGGCTGCCCCGCTCGCACTGATCCTCGCGCTCGAGGGCGTGCCCGAGCGGCTGCCCGAGAGCGCGCCGACGCGTGAGATGCTGGGCTGCGCCGTCCCCTGCCTTCCCTTCGCGCCCGGTCCGATCGCGCCCGCATTGCGCGCCGAATGGGCACTGCGCGTTCACGGCCTCCCCATCGCTGCGGCAGGGGCACGTATTTCCATCGGCGGCTAGAAAGGGCCTTCCCATCGGGCGCGCGAGCGGCGAGATAGGCGGCGATGGAAGACGCGCCCTCCCCGACGGCTGACGAGAACGCCCAGCGGCTGCTCCTTCTCACAGGCCTCGCAGGCGCGGGCAAATCGACCGTGCTCGGCGTGCTCGAGGATCTCGGGTGGGAGACGATCGACAACTTCCCGGTGCGCTTTCTCGAACCGCTCCTGAGCTCGGCGCCCACTCCCCCGAAGAGCGGCGCGCAGCAGGCCACCCCCGTCCCGCTCGCGATCGGCTTCGACACCCGCACGCGCGGCTTCGTCCCCGCCGACATCATCGCGCTGGCCAAGTCCCTGAACCGGCGGCGGGACATCGTTACCACCTTCCTGTTCCTCGATTGCGCCAGCGACGAGCTCGAGAGACGCTACAACGAGACCCGCCGCCGCCACCCGATGGCGCAGGGCCGCGCGGTGCGCGAGGCGATCGCGGCCGAGCGCGAGCTGCTCGAGCCGCTGCGCCGCTGGGCTGATCGGGTGATCGACACCAGCGCGCTCTCAAGCAACGAATTGCAGGGCCACGTGCGCGATCTGTTCGGCAAGAGCGCGCAAGGAGCGATGACGCTGACACTCTCGAGCTTCGGCTTTGCGCGCGGGATGCAGCCGCTCGCCGATCTCGTGTTCGACATGCGCTTTCTCGATAATCCGCACTGGGTGCCCGAATTGCGCGATCTGACCGGGCAGGATCCGCCCGTGGGCGAGTTCATCGCGCGCGATCCCGCCTTCACCGAGGCGTTTGCCGGTATGCGCAACCTGCTGCTGACGCTGCTTCCGCGCTATGCGGCGCAAGGCAAGCCCTATGTCCATGTCGCTTTTGGTTGTACCGGCGGGAGACATCGCTCGGTCTTCACCGCGGAAGCCATGGCTCAAAGCTTGCGCGAGGCGGGTTTTTCGCCCACGGTCCGGCATCGCAATCTGGGCTCGCGCGCGGCGGACGGGGTCGAAGGGCAGTCCCGCCCTTAAGCCATCGGACAGCTTGGGCGCGTTAACCCTTGTTTGCAAAGGGCATGACGAGACAGCGCCGGTGCGGCGCAGCGGCAGAGCGAGACGTATTTCAAACATGATCGGCTTGATTTTGGTCACCCATGGGCGCCTCGCCGAGCAATTCGTCGAGGCAATGGAGCACGTCGTCGGCCCGCAGGAAGCGATCGCAACGGTGTGCATCGGTCCCAATGACGACATGGAGCAGCGCCGCGACGAGATCTCAGGCGCGATCGCGGCTGTCGATAGCGGCGCGGGTGTGATCGTCCTCACCGACCTGTTCGGCGGAACCCCCTCAAACCTCGCGATCTCGCTGCTCGATGCAGGACGCGTGGAGGTGATCGCCGGGATCAACCTGCCGATGCTGATCCGCCTCGCCGGCGCGCGCAAGTCGATGAACGTCATAGAAGCGACCCAGGCCGCCCAGACTGCCGGACGCAACTACATCACCATCGCCAGCGAGCTGCTTGGCGCGGGTGCAGGTTCGGGCGCGGGTTCGGGCACGGGTTCGGGCGCGGCAAGCGTCGCTGAAGAAGCCAAGGGTTGAGGTGGAGGCCAGGATGAGCGCGCTCTCCCGCTCGGTGACAATCGTCAACAAGCGCGGCCTGCATGCGCGCGCGAGCGCGAAATTCGTCGGAGCAGTCGCGGCGCTCGATGGCGATGTGCGCGTTCGGGTCGTCAAGGACGGATCGAGCGCGGCCGGAGGCTCGATCCTCGGACTGATGATGCTGGGCGCGGCGAAGGGCGACACGGTCGAGGTGATCGTCGAGGGCGAGGGCGCAGGAGAGGTGCTAGATCGCCTCGTGGCGCTGATCGAGGATGGGTTCGGCGAGGATTAGCGCCGCATGCGCAAGATCCGCATGGCTCTGGGCTCAGGTGGAACCCGTTGACATGTGCTTGCGGCTGCGCGCACAGGCTGGCACCTGATGCACAGGCATATCTCCGGCTTCTCGAACCCGTCGGTCAAGCATTGGCGGGCGCTGCGCGACAAGAAGCAGCGCCGGCGAGCGGGCGAGTTCCTGGTCGAGGGCCTGCGGCTCATCGAGGATGCGCGCGCGAGCGGGCGCATTGCGAAAACGCTGATCCGCGCCGAGGGCCGTGAGCACCCCCCGCTCCTTGCCCCGCTCGAGGCGGCGGTGAGCGAGGCGGGCGGCGAGATCGTAACCACCACGCCCGAGATTCTCTCGAAGATCACCGGCAAGGCCAACGCACAGAGCGTGGTCGGCGTGTTCGACGAGTGGGAGACCGGCCTCGCCGCGATCGACCGCGAGGCGGCGCCCATCTGGCTGGTCGCGCAGGAGCTGCGCGATCCGGGCAATCTGGGCACCATGCTGCGCACCGGCGATGCGGTGGGCGCGGGCGGGCTCATTCTTATCGACGATTGCGCCGACCCGTTCAGCGCCGAGGCCGTGCGCGCGAGCATGGGGGCGGTTTTCACGCAGAGCCTTGCGCGGGCGCGGTGGGATGAGTTCATCGCATGGCTGCGGGGCGGCGACGACGGCTGCGGGGGCGGCGTCGGCGGCGGCGTCGGCG
>JAZBNR010000064.1:0-7083 GCA_036350735.1 Erythrobacter sp. | reverse complement strand
GGCCGCAATCCGCCAGCCATCCCTAATGCCGCGTTAGCGCAGTTTCCTCGCGCTTCGTTAGCGCGCTCGCTGGCAGAGGGGGAAAGTGCCGCGATGTATCGTGGCACTGGCTGAAGACCACGAATGGTCGATTCCACCGTCCCCTTCGAGACCACATTTCAAGGGGGCGGATGTGCTTGGGAGCCGGGGTGGTCCGTCACGCGGATTGCTCCGGCTCTTTGGCCCGGCGCCGGGCCGCGCCGCTAGAGCCCCGCAGCCTTCAGCGCGCGGTCCATGTCCTCGACAAGGTCGGCAATGTCCTCCAGCCCGACATTGATCCGCAGTAGGCCCTCGGTCACGCCCATTTGCGCGCGGCCCTCCTCGCCCATCACCGCATGGGTGGTGCTCGCCGGGTGGCACATGAGGGTGCGCGCATCGCCGATATTGTTCGAGATGTCGATCAGTTCGAGCGCGTCGAGGATCGCGAAGGCGCGGCTCCGGTCGCCCACGTCGAAGGCGAAGATCGGGCCGGTCGCATCCATCTGGGTCATGGCGAGGTCGTGGCGCGGATGGCTTGGCAGCCCCGGATGGAGCATCCGCCCGCCCGCCTTGACCACCCGCTCCTCGAGGAACTCGCCCAGTTTCACCGCGCTGCGGCTCTGGTGATGCGCGCGCAGATTGAGCGTCTCCAGCCCCTTCATCACCACCCAGGCGTTGAACGGCGCGATATTGGGCCCGGTGTTGCGCTGGAACGGCAGGAGCACCTCGTTCACCCATTCCTCGCTGCCGCACACCGCGCCCGCCAGCACCCGGCCCTGACCGTCCATCAGCTTGGTAGCGCTATAGGCGACCACGTCCGCGCCGAATTCCATCGGGCGTTGCAGCACCGGCGTCGCAAAGGCGTTGTCGACCACGGTGGTGATCCCATGCGCGCGGGCAAGGTCGCAGACGAATTGCAGGTCGACCACGTCGAGCGTCGGGTTGGCCGGGGTCTCGAAGAAGAACACCTTGGTATTCGGACGGATCGCGGCTTCCCAGGCGGAATTGTCGGCGCTGTCGATCACGCTGGTCTCGATCCCGAAGCGCGGGAGCAGCTGGTCGACCAGCCAGCGGCACGAGCCGAAGGCCGCGCGCGCCGAAACGCAGTGGTCCCCGGCGGAAAGCTGGCACAGCAGCGCAGCGGTCATCGCCGCCATGCCGCTCGCCTGGGCGCGGCAGGCCTCCGCCCCTTCCATCAGCGCGATGCGTTCCTCCAGCATCGCCACGGTCGGGTTCTGGAGGCGCGAATAGGTCATCCCCTCGGCCTCGCCCGCAAAGCGATCGGCGACGGTCTGCGCGTCGTCATAGGAATAGCCCGAAGTGAGGAACAGCGCCTCGCTCGTCTCGCCATGCTCGCTGCGCCAGGTGCCGCCGCGCACGGCCTGGGTGGCGGGGCGCCAGCTGCGCGTCGCGGCGCGGTTCATTCCGGTCGTCTTCTTCATGGTGCGCGCCCGCTTAATCGCCCGTGATATCGCCCGCAAGCCCGCTTGCAAGCAGGCCCTCGCGCGCGGTACGGGCATGGCCGACCGTGCCGAGCATCAGCGTGCCCTCGAGCAGGGTCAGAAGGTAGCGCGCCCCGCCTCTCGGGTCGGGATCGCCTTCGGGCATCTGCGCCTCGAGCCAGTCGAGCTGGCCCGCGATCATCGCCTCGGCCGCCGCGCGATAGCCGGGAAGACCGCGCGCCGCACCCGCGACGATCTCCCACCACAGCGCCATGAAGGGCTGCATCGCCGGCTGGCGCCCCTGAGCGAGGATGCGCGCGAAACATTCCTGCCGGCTCGCCGGCCTTTCGCCCCCCAGCGCCGCATCGAGCGCGGCCGCATAGATCCCGGCGATATGTTCGAGCAGGTCGCGGATCAGCGTCTCCTTGTTGCCGAAATGGTAGATGAGCATCCGGTCGCTGGTCCCCGCCGCCTTCGCCAGGGGGCGCAGGCTCGCCCCGCCCAGCCCGTGTTCGAGCACATGGGCGGCGAGCCTCGGCAACAGCGTTTCGCGCGAAAGGGCGGTCCTCGTCATTTTCCTCTTGTAGCAGGCGCTACATGGCGCTATGCCCTGGGCGTAGCAGTCGCTACATAGTGCAGGAGCAAGGCCATGAGCGCCACCGAAATCTTCTTCATCGCCGGTATCGTCGCAGGGTTGATGGCATTCCTTGCGGTCCTTGCCAACCGCACCGGGGCGGGCAGCGCCATCGTCGCCGCGATGCTGGGCGCCGGCTTTGCCGCCTACACCGCGGTCCAGATCGCGCAGGAAGGCGTCGTCATGTTCTGGACCAACCATTCGCAGAACCTCACCGGCATCCAGGTGTGGTGGGACCTCATCATCGCGGTGATCCTCGCACTGTTCTTCATCGCGCCGAGGGCACGCAAGGCGGGGATGAACCTGCCGCTCTGGGGTGTGCTCGTCGTCTCGACCGCCAGCATCGGCCTCCTCGCCATGTGTGCGCGGCTGTTCTGGCTGGAGAATGCGCGCGCGGATGAGGCCGCGAAGCCCGGCGCTGCATAGGCGGGGAGGAGGGGGGCACGCAAAGGCCCTTGCCCCGCCGCGGGCGCGCGCCTAATCGCCTTGCGCGATGGTCGAGGCCGCTTCTCCTGAAATGTCAGCGCCTTCGCCGCAGGGGGAGGTGCAGCCTGCCGCGCCGCCCGCGCCACCGCATCACCCGAGCGACCCGTGGGGCTGGTGCCTCGCGATCCCGGCTCTCTTCGCCGCGCTCGCCGGCATCCGCCTGACGATCCCGGGCGCGCCCTATTTCGACGAGGTGCATTACCTCCCCGCCGCACGCGACATCCTTGCCGCCCTTGCCGGCGCGGAGGTTCCTTACGACAATCGCGAGCACCCGCTGCTGGGCAAGACGCTGATCGCTGCGGGGATAGCGATCTTCGGGGACAATCCGCTCGGCTGGCGCGCGATGTCGCTGGTCGCGGGGACGCTCGCGGTGGGCGCGGCGATGCGCGCGCTGTGGCACGCGGGGCAGGACCGTTTCGCGACCGTCGCCTTCGGCATCCTGCTGGTGACGGGCTTCCACCTCTTCGTCCATGCGCGCATCGCGATGCTCGACATCTTCATGGCCGCCTTCTTGGCGCTCGCCGCCTGGCAATTCGCCGCCGCCTGCCGCGAGCCGGAGACGGGGCGCTGGCGGCTTGCGCTCACCGGCATCGCGATCGGCTGCGCGCTCGGGTCGAAATGGAACGCGGTGCCGCTCGCCATGACCTTCGGCCTCACCTTCTTCGCCGCGCGCCTTTCCGCCGGACGCCGCCGGTTGTTCACCAGCCGCCGGGGGGTGCCGGTGCCGGGCATCAGCCTCAACGAGGCCTTCCTCTGGCTCGGCCTCCTGCCGCTCGCCACCTATGCGCTCACTTTCCTGCCCGGCTACTGGCTCGGGACCGCGCTCGAGCCCTCGCCGCTGGCGCGCGACGGGATCCTCGCGCTGCATTTCGAGATCCTCGAATTGCAGCAACAGGTGCTCGCCCCCCACACCTATCAGAGCACCTGGCAGCAATGGGTGCTGAACAGCCGCGCGATCTGGTATCTCTACGAATTCACCGACGGGGCGCAGCGCGGGGTGATGCTGATCGGCAATCCGCTGACGATGCTGCTGGGCCTGCCCGCGCTGCTGTGGTGCCTTGTCGCGGGATTGTGGCGCAGCGACTGGGCCAAGCTCGGCGTGGTGGTCGGCTATGGGGTCAGCCTCGGCCTGTGGCTGATCGCGCCCAAGCCGGTGCAGTTCTATTATCACTACGTCATGCCGAGCCTCTTCCTGCTCGCGGCGCTGGCTTTGTCGCTGAGCGATTTGCGCGCCGCCGGGAGGCCGCGCCTTGCCTATGGCGTGCTGGCGGGGAGCGTGCTGGTCTTCGCGCTGTTCCACAAGATCCTGAGCGCCGCGCCGCTCGACGGACCGATGAGCTTTGCCGACTGGACGTGGATCGAGGGGTGGCGGTGATGTCGAAGCCGACTCTTCTTGCCCTGCTGGCCCTAGTCTCGAGCGTTCAGGACGATGAGGCGCTCAATTGCCCGAAGCCGCTCGGAGAGTTGACGATCGACAGGGATACTCTTTTTCGCGCAATGCCCTCGCATATAGACCGCCTTCTGCCCTACCCGCTGACCGTCGATTTCGCGTGCCGGGTTGATGAAAGTGGCAAATTTGCCGACTGTCGCTTCGCCACGCGCGAGGTACTAAGCGAAGCGCAATCAACTGCCCTCCAGCGTATGATGCCGCGGATGATGCTGGCAATTTCGACCGACGTACCGCTCCAGCCCTGCGTGGCCAGCACGA
The DNA here is from genome assembly GCA_036350735.1 of Erythrobacter sp. Taxonomy (GTDB): domain Bacteria; phylum Pseudomonadota; class Alphaproteobacteria; order Sphingomonadales; family Sphingomonadaceae; genus Erythrobacter. The sequence goes on along the minus strand of JAZBNR010000064.1, from coordinate 2,795 downwards.
TTACGTTCGAAAGGCCCGCAACGTCAGAACCGACCCCACACGAACCGGCTGGATAGCGCATAGTTCCACACCGATCCGATTAATATCCCGCACAGCGCCGCCAGCGCCCAGAACACGCCCTGCCCCTCCAGGAACGTCGCCACCGCGACATTGGCGAAGGCGCCCACCGCGCAGGTCGCGCAGAAGCCCGCCCAGCCGCGCAGCACCCGGCCCCAGCCGCGCAGGCGCTGGTCGCGATAGGTCAGCGCGTTGTTGAGCCAGAAATTGAAGCTCATCGCCACGACCACCGCCGCCGCCTGCGCCTGCCAGAACGCCGCAGCAAGCGCGAGCAGGCCGCCCAGCACGGCATAGTGCACCACCACGCCGAGCGCGCCGACCGTCCCGAACAGCGCGAAACGCGTCGGGATCACCCGGCCCAGCAGCTTGTCGTAGAGACCGGCGAGAAAGTCGAACAGCACCGCGCGGTCGAGCTTGCTGGCGCCTTCGCGGCGGCGGGCGAATTTCAGGGGGAATTCCTTCACTTGCATGGGCGCGCCCAGCGTCTGCGGCGCGGTCGCCAGCAGGTCGAGCAGGATCTTGAACCCGATCCCCGAGAGGCGCGGGGCGAGCCTGCGGGCCGTGGAGGCGGGGAGCATGAAATAGCCGCTCATCGGATCGGTGAGGTCGATTCCGGTGATAGCGCGGGCGATGCGGTTGGCGAGGCTCGACAGCCGCTCGCGCTCGGGCGCGTCCCAGTCGGCGGTGCTCGCTCCTTCGGCAAATCGGCTGGCGACGCAGATCCCGGCCTCTCCGGCCTTTAGGCTGGCGAGCATCTGCGGAAGCAGCGCGGGGTCGTGCTGGTGGTCGGCATCCATCACCGCGACGAAGGGCGCAGGCGTCGCGCAGAAGCCCTCGATCGCCGCGCTCGCAAGGCCCCGCCGGCCGATGCGCTGGATCACCCGGATACGGCGGTCGCCCAGCGCCAGCGCGCGCGCCTCGTCGGCGGTGCCGTCCGCGCTGTCATCGTCGACGATGAGCACCTCCCACCCTTCCGGACCGAGCGCGCCCTCGATCCGCTCGATGAGCGGCGCGAGGTTCCCCCGCTCGTTGAGCGTCGGCAGGATGATGGCGAGTTCGAGAGACATCGGCAGAGCGTTACAATCGCTCCCGCACCGCCGCGCCGATCGCCTGCGTCCCGTGCTCCCCGCCAAGGTCGCGGCCCATCACCCCGTCGGCGAGCGCGCCCGCCACCGCCGCCTCGATCCGCGCCGCCTCGGCCTCGCGCCCGAACGAATGGCGCAGCATCATCGCCACCGACAGGATCGTCGCCATCGGATTGGCAAGCCCTTGCCCCGCGATATCGGGCGCGCTGCCATGGATCGGCTCGTAAAGGCCGAAAGTGCCATGCGCGGTCTGCCGTTCGCCCAGCGAGGCGCTCGCCAGCAGCCCGATCGAGCCGACCGCCGCGCTGGCGAGGTCGGAAAGGATGTCGCCGAACAGGTTGCCGGTCAGGATCACGCCGAAACGCTGCGGGTTGGAGATGATCTGCATCGCGGCATTGTCGACATACATGTGGTCGAGCGCGATGTCGGGATGCGCGCTCGCCGCCTCGCGCACCGTGTCGCGCCAGACCTGGCTGGTCTCGAGCACATTGGCCTTGTCGACGCTGGTGACGCGCAACTTGTCATCGCCCGCCCGTGCGGTGCGGAAGGCGACCTGCGCGATGCGGCGCACCTCGGTCTCGCAGTAGGACATCATGTCCCAGCCTTCCTTCGATCCGTCGGCGGCGCCGCGTGTGCCCTTGTCGCCGAAATAGACATCGCCGGTCAGCTCGCGCACGATCATCAGGTCCATCTGCGCGGCGATCTCGGGCCGCAGCGGGGAAAGGTGTTCAAGGCCCGGAAAGACCCGCGCCGGGCGCAGGTTCGCAAACAGGCCCAGCTCCTTGCGCAGGCCGAGGATCGCCTGTTCCGGGCGCAGCCGCCGTTCCAGCGCGTCGCATTCGGGATCGCCCACCGCGCCGAACAGCACCGCGTCGCATTCGCGCGCCATGGTCAGCGTCTCCTCGGGCAGCGGGTGGCCGTGGCGCTTGTAGGCGATGCCGCCGACATCGCCCTCGAACAGGGTGAGGCCGGGCAGCGACAACGCCTCCAGCACCCCCAGCGCCTCGCGCGTCACCTCCGGCCCGATCCCGTCGCCCGGAAAAATCGCAATCTTCATCCTGTGAGCCTCACCTAGACCATGCGTTTCAGCCGCTCTCCCAGCGCGACCCTCGCGGCCATAACACCCGCCAGCCGATCGGCAAGCAGGTGATCGCGGATCGGGCGGTGGAGGCGGCGGAAGGCCTCGAACTGCTCGGGGAAAGCGGCGGCAAGGTCGGGCCTGTTCCCGCCATAGCCCAATTCGCTGAGCAGCATCGCCTCGTAACCCACCATCGCCGCCAGCCAGCCGCGCGCGCTCGGTGCAGCGCAGATCGCATCGAGCAGGCCGCCCAGCCCCTGATAGAGCGAGGGATAGGGATTGCGCTCGGGCAGGGTGCTGGCGGTGAGCGCGCAGGCCCACTGGATCGCGGCTGCGGGCAACGGCTCGGTCATCCACGGGGCGCGGCTGGTGACGAGCTCGATCCGCGCGAAGGGGAGCTGGCTGTCGGACTTCGCCCTGATCTCGGCCTCGAGCGCGTTTCCCGGGATCATCACCGGCCGCAGGCGCCGCCCGCGCCCGCCCGCGACATAGGCCGCGACCAGCCCGTATTCCTCGGTCAGGAGCCGCGCGATCGCCGCCGTCTCGCCATGCGGGCGCGAGGCGACGAGGATCGC
>JAZBNR010000063.1:0-49958 GCA_036350735.1 Erythrobacter sp. | reverse complement strand
TTGGACGATTTGCGGGTTGGCTTCTTCAGCAGTCCCACCACCGCCACCGCCACCGCCGCCGCCGCCGCCGCCCGCGCCGCAGACCATGACCATCACCGCATCGCGGATGGCTTCTCCCGCCGCCGAGAGCGCGATTTACGCGCCGCCCGTGATGGTCGCGAGCGATCCGGGCCGCGAGCGCTATGACGGCGAGGAGGTTTCGCCCGTCAAGCTCACCAGCGCCGAACCCGTCTCGACCTTCAGCGTGGATGTCGATACCGGCGCCTATGCCAACACCCGCCGGTTTCTCTCGCAAGGCACGATGCCGCCGCAGGCCGCGGTGCGCACCGAGGAGATGATCAACTATTTCCGTTACGACTATCCCCGGCCCGATACGCGCGAGGTGCCCTTCAGCGTCACCACCGATCTCGCGAAGAGCCCGTGGAACGCCGACACTTACCTCATGCGCATTGGCCTTCGCGGCTATGATATCGCCCGCACCGAGCGCCCGCCGGTAAACCTTGTCTTCCTGATGGACGTGTCGGGCTCGATGAACAGCCCGGACAAGCTCCCGCTGGTCAAGACCGCGCTCTCAGGGCTGGCGGGCGAGCTTGGCGAGCAGGACCGCGTCTCGATCGTGGTCTATGCGGGCGCTGCGGGCCTCGTGCTCGAGCCGACCAGTGACGTGCGCCGCATCCGCGCCGCGCTCGAGGCGCTTTCCGCCGGGGGATCGACCGCAGGCGGCGCCGGGCTCCAGCTCGCCTACAACATCGCGGAAGCCAATTTCATCGAGGGCGGGGTCAACCGCGTGATCATCGCCACCGACGGCGATTTCAATGTCGGCCTGACCGATCAGGACGCGTTGATCGAGCTGATCGAGGCCAAGCGCGACACCGGCATCACGCTGACCACGCTGGGCTTTGGCCAGGGCAATTACAACGAGGCGATGATGGAGCAGATCGCCAACAAGGGGAACGGGAACTACGCCTATATCGATAGCGCGCTCGAGGCCAAGAAGGTGCTGGTCGAGGAGATGAGCTCGACGCTGTTCACCATCGCCAAGGACGTCAAGATCCAGGTCGAGTTCAACCCCGCGGTGATCTCGCAATACCGCCTCGTGGGCTACGAGAACCGCGCGCTGCGCGAAGAGGATTTCGACAATGACCTGGTCGATGCGGGCGATATCGGGGCAGGCCACCAGGTGACCGCGATCTACGAGGTCGTGCCCGCGGGCGCCAAGGGCTGGATCGCAGCCCGGCGTTATGAGGGCCGCTATGAGGATGCGCCCAAGGCCGCTGCCGCGCAGCTCGCCGAGGCGGCGCATGTCAAGCTGCGCTACAAGCTGCCCACAAGCGACACCTCGCGCCTGATCGAGACCACCGTGCCCAGCACAGCCTTGCGCGCCGCGCGCGCGCCCGGCGGCGATTTCGCCTTTGCCGCAGCGGTCGCAGCCTTTGGCCAGGTGCTGCGCGGCGATGAATTGATGATGGGCTATTCCCATGAGGATATCGGCCGGCTGGCCGGGGGGCAGAGCGATTTCTGGCGGCAGGAATTCCTTCAGCTGAACGCGCTCGCGGCGGGTCTCAAGGGCGGCTGACCCCGCGCGCGCAACCGCCGGGGCGGGGAACCGGGGCTTGGCCTGCGGGGTTTGGAATGAGCACCAAGCGCTGCTAAAGGCGCGAACCCTCACCCCAATGCTTCGGAGAGCTTCCCCGCCATGTCGCCAGACCTTACCTCGATCCTGCCCTATTTGCTCATCGGACTGGTGCTCGCTGCGCTGGTCGTGTGGTTCATCGTCCGAAACTCGCGGCGCACCGACGTGATCCGCGACGAGCACAGCGGCACGGCGCGCGACGTGCTCGACGAGGGCGCAAGCCGGGCCCAGCGCAATCAGGCGCTGATCGATGCGCCCCAGGCGGTCGAGAAGGTGTTCGGGGAGACTTCAGCCAACGCCAATTCGCAAGGCGTCGCCGCCGCGCCCGCCGATGCCGACGCCGAAGCGGGCGCTTCGGTGACGCCGACGAGGACCCTCGCCACGCCCGCGCCCGCGCCTTCTCCGGCAGCCACCCCAAAGTCTGCAGCCACATCCGCGCCCGCAGCCCAAGCCCCGCGCGCGCCCGTTTCACCGCCCCCGGCCGCCGGCGCTGGTGCCGCTGGTGCCGCTGGTGCCGGTGCCGGTGCCGGTGCCGGTGCCGACGATCTGACGCGGATCAAGGGCGTCGGCCCCAAGCTCGTGGCGGTCCTCGCCGAACTTGGCATCACCCGATTCGAGCAGATTGCCCACTGGAATGCCGCCGATATCGAGCGAGTCGATGCGCAACTCGGCCGATTCAGGGGACGAATAGAACGAGATCAGTGGGTCGAGCAGGCCAAGCTGTTGATGCAGGGCGATAAATCCGAATTCGAGGCGAAATTCGGCAAACAATAGCATAATTTAGTAAGTCACCCGTCCACGCTGTGTTACATTCTTGCATGTCCAGTAGCTGGACGGGAGAGAATGATTATGGCGCTCACCATACTTGTCGCCGAAGACGAACCCATCATCGCATGCGATCTGTGCGACACGGTAGAGGAGGCCGGCTTCGAGGTGGAGGGCCCGCACAGCGGCGCCTCCGCGGCGCTCGCCGCCTCGCAGGATCACAAGCCCGCGCTCGCCATTCTCGATGTCGAGTTGGCCGATGGATCCTCCTTCGATCTCGCCTCGCAGCTCATCGCCGATGACGTGCCGGTGATCTTCCATTCGGGCAGCCTCAGCGCCGCAGAGATCAGCGAGCGCTTTCCCGGGGCGATCACCCTGCCCAAGCCCTGCCCGCCCACGACCATGCTCGCCGCGGTCGATAAGGCGGTGCGACGCGCCCGGAGCGCCTGATCTGCTGCGAGCGCCGGCCCTTTGGGCACTTTTATTTCACCACCAATGCGCACAGCGCATCAAATCCGCTACGGTTTCCCCTTGAAGCCTCGCCCGCGACCTGACATAGGTCGGTGAAACTAGTTTCAGGAGTAACCAGTGCACGCGCCAGCCACCCCTGCCCAAGCCTCCACCTCCGCCTCGGGCATCGTCCCGTTCAACTGGGAGGACCCGTTCGATCTCGAGAGCCAGCTCACCGAGGAAGAGCGGATGATCCGCGATGCAGCGCACGGCTTTGCGCAAAGCGAGCTGCAGCCGCGCGTGATGGAGGCCTATCGCGACGAGGTTTCGGCGCCCGAGCTCTTCCCGCTGATGGGCAAGGCCGGCCTCTTGGGCGCGACCATCCCCGAGGAATTCGGCGGGGCGGATGCGAGCTATGTCGCCTATGGCCTGATCGCGCGCGAGATCGAGCGGGTCGATTCGGGCTATCGTTCGATGGCGAGCGTGCAATCGAGCCTCGTGATGTATCCGATCCATGCCTATGGCTCGGACGAGCAGCGCGCCAAATATCTCCCCGGCCTTGCCAGCGGCGAGCTGATCGGCTGCTTTGGCCTGACCGAGCCCGATGCGGGCTCGGACCCCGCCGGCATGAAGACCTACGCCAGGAAGGACGGCGATGGTTACAGCATCTCGGGCTCCAAGACCTGGATCTCGAACTCGCCCTTCGCCGATGTGTTCGTCGTCTGGGCCAAGAGCGAGGCGCATGGCGGCGCGATCCGTGGCTTCGTGCTGGAAAAGGGCATGGAAGGGCTCGCTGCGCCCAAGATCGAGGGCAAGCTCAGCTTGCGCGCCTCCACCACCGGCATGATCATGATGGACGAGGTGAAGCTGCCCGCCGAAGCGCTGCTGCCCGATGTCGAGGGGCTGAAAGGCCCCTTCGGCTGCCTCAACCGCGCGCGCTACGGGATTTCGTGGGGCGCGATGGGCGCGGCGGAATTCTGCCTTGCCGCCGCGCGCCAATACGGGCTCGATCGCCAGCAATTCGGGCGACCGCTCGCGGGCACGCAGCTCTTCCAGAAGAAGCTCGCCGACATGATGAGCGATATCGCGCTCGGTCTTCAGGCGTCCTTGCGCGTCGGCCGGCTGATGGACGAGCACCGCTTCAGCCCGGACATGATCTCGATCGTCAAGCGCAACAATGTCGGCAAGGCCTTGGACATTGCCCGGATGGCGCGCGACATGCACGGCGGCAACGGCATCTCCGAGGAATATCAGGTGATCCGCCATGCGGTGAACCTCGAGACGGTCAACACCTATGAGGGCACGCACGATGTTCACGCGCTGATCCTCGGCCGCGCGATCACCGGCATCCCGGCGTTCTGATCTTGGCTCCGGCTTTCGCCGGTGCCGGGGAGCCAAGCCACCCGCGCCCCCGCGTCGGTTCGCTCGCTCACGCTCGGGCCCGCGCTGCCCGCCCCCCCGCCCTTCCACCCGGAATGTCTCCCGGTAGGATCCGGCTGGAAGGGCGGGCGAGCGGGCGGCTTGGAAGGCAAGGAAATGCAAACACCACGAGCCTGTCCTACCTGGCCCCTGCCATGTATTGAATGCGCCATGATCTCATTCTTCGCCCTCCCCCGCCTCCCCTCGCCAGCCGCGACAGGCCCAGTCCGCGCAAGGGAAAGTTTTATGCCTCTGGACTGTGTAACAGGCGGTTCAAGCGTGCCGTGTGAGCGACGAGTGGAGGGGCTCGTCCGATGATGCGTCTCCACGGCTACTACCGCAGCTCGACCTCCTACCGGCTGCGCATCGCGCTCGAGTTGAAGGGCATCGAATACGAGTATGTCGGGGTCAACCTGCTCGCCGCCGAGCAGAAGGGCGAGGCCTTCACCAGCCGCAACCCCTTCGCCAGCGTGCCGATGCTCGAGGCCGACGGGCGCGACCGTGCGCAGTCCATGGCGATGCTCGAATGGCTGGAGGAAGCGCATCCCGAGCCGCCACTGCTGCCGCAAAGCGTCGAGCAGCGCTACACCGTGCGCGAGCTCGCTCATGCGATCGCGACCGAGCTTCATGCCCCGCTCAACCTGCCGGTGCTCAAGTGGCTCAAGGAGGAATACGGCAAGAGCCAGGAGGAGATCGGCGTGTGGTATCGCCACTGGCTCGCGCGCACACTGAGGCCGGTCGAGGCGCGGCTCGCGCAGCTGGGCACGGGCGATGCGCTGATGGGCCAGCCGGGCCTCTTCGAGGTGGTGCTGTTGCCGCAGGTCTACAACGCGCGCCGGTTCGACTACGAGGTCGACGCACACCCCCACATCGCCCGGATCGAGGCGGCGTGCCTTGCGCTGCCCGCCTTCCAGCGGGCTCACCCCGACAACCAGCCAGACAACCCTGAACAAGGCCGCCCTGAAAGGACCTCATGAAACTCGCAACGCTCAACAACGGCACCCGCGACGGCAAGCTCGTCGTCGTCTCCAAGGACCTCACCCGCTGCTGCGCGGCGGGCTACATCGCGCCGACGTTGCAATACGCGCTCGACAACTGGGCGCGGATCGCGCCCGAGCTCGAGGTGCTGGCGCGCGATGTCGAGCACGAGGCGGTGCCGTGCGAGCGCTTCCACGAGCGTCAGGCGCACTCGCCGCTGCCGCGCGCCTATCAATGGGCCGATGGCAGCGCCTACATCAACCATGTCGAGCTCGTCAGGAAGGCGCGCGATGCCGAGGTGCCCGAGAGCTTCTACCACGATCCGCTGATGTACCAGGGCGGCAGCGACGGCTTCCTGCCGCCGCGCAGCCCCATCCCGCTTGGCGATGTCGCGTGGGGCTGCGATATGGAGGGCGAGGTCGCGGTGGTGGTCGACGACGTGCCGATGGGGGTCACGCCTGAGGAGGCAGCCGGGCACATCAAGCTCATCATGCTGGTCAACGACGTCAGCTTGCGCGGCCTCATCCCGGGTGAGCTCGCCAAGGGGTTCGGCTTCTTCCAGTCGAAGCCCGCGAGCGCCTTCTCGCCGGTCGCGGTGACGCCGGACGAGCTGGGCGAGGCGTGGAAGGATTCGCTCATCCACCTGCCCCTGATGGTTGACTACAACGGCGAGCCGTTCGGGCGTGCCGAGGTGGGGCAGGATGCGACCTTCAACATGGCTCAGCTCGTCGCTCACGCCGCCAAGACGCGCTCGCTGTGCGCGGGCTCGATCATCGGGTCGGGCACGATCAGCAACAAGGGCGCGGATGGCGGCCCCGGCAAGCCGGTGGCCGAAGGCGGCGCGGGCTACTCCTGCATCGCCGAGATCCGCATGATCGAGACGATCCGCGACGGCAAGCCCTCGACCCGGTTCATGGAGCCGGGCGACACGGTCAAGGTCGAGATGCGCGATCGGGAGAACCACTCGATCTTCGGCAGCATCGAGCAGACGGTGGTGCAGGCGTGAGGCTGTGCTAGGCTGGCGGCCTGAGCGAAGGAGACCGTCATGCCGCGCCTTAGGCAAGCGGGCCGCGAGGCCGCCGATGGGTATGCCACCCGCGTGTTCGACGCGCTGTTCGGGGAGGAGCGCGATCCGGTCGCCGAGCCCGGCACCGCGACCGGCACGCCGGGCAATTGGTGGACCGTGTTCAACCTCGTGCCCGACGCCTTCAAGCACACCACCGAGGGCTTCCGCTTCTACCGTTCGCCCGAGCGCAAGCTCGATCCGCGCCTGCGCGAGCTTGGCCAGACACGGGCAGGCTATGCGGTGGGATCGCAGTTCGTGTTCTCGCAGCACTGCAAGGCCGCGCGCGCGGTCGGCCTGACGGCCGAGCAGGTCGCGGCGATCCCGGCGTGGGGCGTGGCAGAGTGCTTCAGCCAGCTCGAGCGCGCCGTGCTTGCCTACACCGATGCGCTGGTGCTCGAGCGCGGACGGGTGCCCGAGCCGGTGTTTGCAGCGCTCAAGGCTGCCTTGAGCGACGAAGAGATCCTCGAGCTCACCTACATCACCTGCACCTACATGATGCACGCGGTGATGAGCCGGGCGCTGAGGCTCGAATATGACGATGTCGACGAGCGCGTGGTCGAGGTGCCCGCGCCCGCAGCCTTCAGCGAGGACGTGATGGCGGTGGTCGATCGCAAGGAGAGCGAGTGATGGCCTATCACCATCTGGCGCTGGCCGCGAAGGACATGACTGCGACCCATGCGTTCTACGAGGGCGTGATGGGGTTCGAGCTGGTCAAGGTCGAGATCGCCCCGCTGATGACCGGCGGCTGGGGCAAGCACTTCTTCTACCGCATGGGGGGCGACGATACGAGCTTCATCGCCTTCTGGGAGCTGCACGAGGGCGCGAACGCCGAGGACTACATCTTCGACCTCAACCGCGCCGCAGGCCTTCCGCCGATGACCAACCACTACGCCTTCAGCGTTGCCACGCGCGAAGAGCTCGAGGCATGGCGCGCGCGCTGGCAGGCGGCGGGGCTCGAGGTGTTCGAGATCGATCACAACTGGTGCCACTCGATCTACACCACCGATCCCAGCGGCAACGCGGTCGAGTTCTGCCTCACCACCGGCACCTTCAGCGAGGAGGACCGCGCCCGTGCGCTCGCCGCGCTGGAGGAGAGCGAGTTCAACCCCTCGCCTCCTCCCGCGCTGGTGCGCCGCTGGCCGGCGCAGGATGCTGCCCGGTGATCACGCCGGCGTGCGGCCCTCGAGCGGCTTGTGCGCGCGCCGGGCATCGAACTCATCGACGAAGCCGTGGTTGACATCGCGATGCTCGGCCTCGTCAGCGCGCACGGCGATGATCACGTCGCGCAGGCGCGCATTTGCAGGCAGTTGCCAATAGTCGATCGCGATCTGGGGCGCGGGCACGTTCGCGTGGCGCCCGGCATCAACCTCGGCGAGATAGGAGGTGTAGCTGATCACCGCTTCTTCCTCGAAGTATCCGACCACCCGGTGCGCGGTGCGCGGGGCGAACAAATAGAGGAAAAAGTAGAAGTTGTAGAACACCATCTGCGTGATCGCGATCAGCAGCCGCTCGAGCGCGCTCGGCTGGGCGATCTCGATGAAGGTCATGAGGTGCATCCGCTCGTTCTCGGCCTCGTCGAGCAGGGTGCGGATCCAGCCTTCGTCATCGCGCATGGTGCGCAGCGCCGTGAGGTGCTGCCACAGCCCGCCAACCATGCCGGGCACCGCCGCAACCGTCTCGAGCACCACGGCGCGGTGGCCGTAGCGGGTGGCGAAGAAGGTGTCGGCAACGAAGCGCAGCGCCTTGACGAAGCCGAAGGCGAGCCTGTCGCTGGCGTTGCGAGGGGCGACATGCGCCGTGATGTCGATAGCATGATTGACCTGCCGGACCACGGGCAAGGGATTGGAGTGCTTCATCGTGAGGGGCTACCCAAAGCTGCGCGACCCCTTCTACCCGACCCCGTGTCGGGCGCCCTGATCGCGTCTGTCTCGGCAGCCCCGATATAAGCGCGAAGACCCTGAAACTCTGCTGAATTTCACGGATCGGCTGTGCGCTTATTTGCAATTGTCAGAAGCCGAGGCTCTCCGCGACTGCAGAATTCACAATCTTGCCCTCATGGACGTTGAGCCCCGGAGCAAGGTGCGGATCGAGCCGGCAGGCCTCGATGCCGTGGCGCGCCAGCGCGAGGCCGAAGGGCAGCGTCGCATTGTTGAGCGCGTAGCTCGAGGTGAGCGGGACGGCGCCGGGCATGTTGGCGACGCAGTAATGGATGATGCCGTCGACCTCGTAGGTCGGCGCCTCGTGGGTGGTGGGCTTGGAGGTCTCGAAACACCCGCCCTGGTCGATCGCGACATCGACCAGCACCGCGCGCGGCTTCATCAGCTTCAGGTCCTCGCGGCTGACGAGGTGCGGCGCGCTCGCGCCCGGCACCAGCACCGCGCCGACCACCACGTCGGCATCGCTGATCGCCTGCTCGATCGTGCCCGCAGTCGAATAGCGGGTGGAGACGCGGCCCTGGAACATCTCGTCGAGCTGGCGCAGGCGCGGCAGCGAGCGGTCAAAAATCTCGACATTCGCGCCCAGCCCCACCGCCATGCGCGCGGCCTGCGTGCCGACGACGCCGCCGCCCAGAATCACGACCTTGGCGGGAAGCACGCCGGGAACGCCGCCCATCAGCGTGCCGCGCCCGCCATTGATCGCGCGCAAAGCATGCGCGCCCGCCTCGATCGAGAGCCTTCCTGCAACCTCGCTCATCGGCGCGAGCAGCGGGAGCGAGCCGTCGGGTGCCGTCACCGTCTCATAAGCGACCGCCGAGACGCCCGCTTCCATCAGGCCGCGCGCCTGATCGGGATCGGGCGCAAGGTGGAGATAGGTGAACAGGATCTGCCCCTCGCGCAGCTGCACCCACTCAGTGGGCTGCGGCTCCTTGACCTTGACGATCATCTGAGCAGTGGCGAACACTTCCTCGGCGCTGTCGACGATGCGCGCACCGATCGCGCGGTAATCCTCGTCGGTCTTGCTGATGCCGGCTCCGGCACCGCTCTCGATCACCACTTCGTGCCCGGCGGCAATATATTCGCGCGCGGATTCGGGGGTGAGCCCGACCCGGTATTCGTGGACCTTGATCTCCTTGGGGACGCCGACCAGCATGATTCTCTCCCGGTTTGCTGCGAAAACGCGCTAGGACACATCTCAAGGCGGCGCAACAAAGTTACAAGCCTCCGAAAGTTAAACGCGCCCCAATCACGGTTGCAAAGCGCGGGTCGCTCTGGGAGAGCGGGCGGCAAGATCCGTCATCCGAGCAGAGGAGCAACGCGCCATGAAACCCTACCCCACCCTCAAGATGCTGATCGGCGGCGAGTGGATCGGCGAAGGCGGCGACGGCACGATGCAGATCGTCAACCCGGGCAACGAGCAAGTGCTCGGCGAATGCCCCAAGGCCTCGATCGAACAGCTCGACGCGGCGCTGGCAGCGGCCGATGAGGCTTTCCGCACCTGGCGCGCGACCCCTGCGATCGAGCGCTTCTGGATCATCCGGCGCGCGGCCGACCTGCTGCGCGAGCGCGCGCAGGAGATCGCCCGGATCGTCACCCGCGAAATGGGCAAGCCGCACGCGCAGGCGCTGGGCGAAACGACGGGGGCGGCCGATCTCATCGACTTCCTCGCCGAGGAAGCCAAGCGCCAGGGCGGCAGGCTGGTGCCGGTGCGCGGGGCCCATCTGCTCCAGCAGCGCGTGACGCACGAGCCGGTCGGCCCGGCGGTTTTGCTCACGCCCTGGAACTTCCCGATCAACCTGCCCGCCAAGAAGCTCGGCGGCGCGCTTGCGGCGGGGTGTTCATGCATTCTCAAGCCCGCCGAAACGACGCCGGGTTCTGCGCAGGCGTTGGTCGAGTGCTTCACCGATGCGGGGCTTCCCGCAGGCGTGATCAACCTCGTCCACGGCGATCCGGCGATGATCTCCGAACACCTCATCCGATCGCCCATCACCCGCAAGGTCAGCTTCACCGGATCGACCGCGGTGGGCAAGCGCCTCGGCGCGCTGGCGGCCGAAGGGATGAAGCGTTTCACCCCCGAGCTCGGCGGCCATGCCCCGGTGGTGATCGGCGCGAGCGCGGATTTCGAGCGCACCGTGGCGGCGTGCGTCGGCACCAAGTTCCGCAATGCCGGGCAGGTCTGCGTCTCGCCGACCCGGTTTCTAGTGGCCCGCGCGATCTTCGAGGATTTTGTCAGCGAATTCGCGCGGCGCTCGAAGGAGATCAAGGTCGGCGATGCGAGCAGCGACGAGAGCGTCGCGATGGGGCCGCTTGCTCATCCTGGCCGAGTCGCTGCGATGGCGGAGCTGGTCGGCTCGCTCGGCGGCGAGAATGGCGAGGTGGTGAGCGGCGGATCTGCGATCGCGGGCAAGGGCTTCTTCTTCGAACCGACCGTGGTGGCAGGCCCCGCGCCCACGAGCCGGTTGATGACCGAGGAGCCGTTCGGCCCGATCGCCGGGATCGTTCCCTACGACGCGATCGAGGAGGCAGTCGGCATCGCCAATTCACTGCGTTATGGCCTTGCCGCCTACGCCTTCACCAGTTCGCTCGACGAGAGCCACTATCTTGGCGATGCCCTGCGCGCCGGGATGGTCGCGATCAACCACTTCGGGGTTGGCTCGCCCGAGACACCCTTCGGCGGGACGGGCGATAGCGGGTTCGGCTCGGAGAGCGGCGTAGAGGGTTATCTCGGCTACACCGAGACCAAGCTCGTCACGGTTGCGCGGGCGGGCGGCTGAGGCCATCGCGGCCCAGCAAAGCCGCCTGAGTTCAAGCCCGGGAGAACGAAATCCAGCGCGAAAGGCGGCGGCTGATCGTCTCGTGCTGTTCCATCGGGCGGATACGGCCGTAGCGTGCGCGGCGCATGATTTCGTCTTCGAAGCAGACGGTCCGGCCCATGGCATCCGGACCGCTCGATACAATCGTCGGTCGTCCCATTAATCGCGTCCCCGATTCGCGCTTTGGTTAGTGTTGCCAAACTAACACTTGTGCTGTGGAAAACGAGTCCGAATTGCTTGAAAATGGCGATAATTCGTGATCGCCTCTAGAGCTTGCGCCGTGCGGCGTTGACTGCCCGCTATTGCCGCATCGCGCCCGCCTCGCGCACCGCCCTCAGCGTCGGATAGCCGTTGACCGCCATGAGCAGGTCCGCCTCGGCCAGAATCGAGCGCAGCACGAAGGCCGCGCCCTTCGCCCCGCCTAGAGCCAGCCCGTAGGTGTAGGGCCGCCCCACCCCGACAGCGCGTGCGCCCAAGGCCAAAGCCTTGACGGCATCGGTGCCCGAGCGCACCCCGCTGTCAAACAGGACAGGCACCTCGCCCGCCGCCTTCACCACGTCTTCCAAAAGATCGATCGTCGCGATCCCGCCATTGGCCTGGCGCCCGCCGTGGTTCGAGCAATAGATCGCGTCCGCCCCGGTATCGACCGCGCGGCGCGCATCGTCCGGGTGGCAGATGCCCTTGAGCACGATTGGCAGCTTGGTTGTCGACTTGAGCCAGGCCATGTCCTCCCAGGTCAACACCTTGCCGAAGGTTGCGGCCCAAGTGAGGATTGCAGCCTGCGGATCCTCCTCGGGGGGCTTGGCGAGCAGCGAGCGAAACACCGGATCGCTGAAGTAGTTCTGCAACACCTTGCCGCGCAACTGCGGGAAGTTCGAGGCGTTGAGATCGCGTGGCCGCCACCCCGTCACCCAGGTGTCGAGCGTCACCACGATCGCGCTGTAGCCCGCCGCCTCGGCGCGCTGGATGAGGCTCTCCGCGAGAGCCTGGTGCTTGGGGGTGTAGAGCTGGAAGAAGGCGGGCGTCTTGCCGCAAGCCTCCTTGACGTCCTCGAGCGGGTCGTTCGCGAGAGTCGAGGCGCAGAAGGGAATGCCCGTTTCCGCCGAGGCGCGCGCGGCGTCGATGTCGCCGTGGCGGTCCTGCGTCGCCTCCCCGTTCAATCCGATCGGCGCCATGAAGAGCGGGGTCGAGAGGGTATGACCGAACAGCTCGATCGAGAGGTCACGGCTCGCGCAATCGATCATCATGCGCGGGATCATGCCCCAATGATGGAACGCGCTGGAATTGACGCCCTGCGTATGCTCGTCGCCGCAGCCGCCGGCGATGTAATTGGTAAGCATCGGACCAAGCGCCTCGTGTGCGCGCTTCTCGAGGGTGGCGAAATCGACGGGGAAATCAGGCAGGACGCCGCGCAGCCCCGCCATGTAGATCTCGTTCTGCATGCCGCCGAAATTGAGGCCGCTCATGCCCGCCATGTCGCTCTCCCATTGCAGTGTTTTGCCGCGACATGCAGCCTATCCACCGCTCAAGGCAAGCGCAAAGCGGTCAGCGCGCGAGGCGCTGGAGGAACGGGCGAAACTTGAGGAAGCGCAGATAAAGCCATTCCAGCACTCGCAGCACGGCGGGCGAGCGCGCGATCAGGCCGAGGGGGCGCAAGGGCGGGATCTGGCGCCACATGGCCGCGAAGGCGGCCGCGCCGCTCAGGATCGTGCCGTCTTCCTCGGCGTGGAAGCGGGCGAGCAGCTCGCCGCGGTCGATCGGACAGGAGGGGTCCGCCCCGGCGGCGACATCGACGAAGGCGATCCGCCCGCGCCGATCGAGCCGCCGCATCAGCGCGATCTCGCGCAAACAGAGCGGGCAAGCGCCGTCGAACCAGACCTTCACATTTGCCATGTCCAAGATACGCAGGGCACGTCTGCGCGGTTTCGCTCAACGCTCCGTCCGGTAAAGTTCGAGCGGGCAGCCTTCCACTAGGCGAACTCGGAAAGTCTCGCGGGCGAAGCGAGCGCGGGCGGGGTCCATGACGAGGACATAATCGACGCTCCAATGCTCGGCGAAGGCGCGCGCGCCCGTGGCATCGAGGCGACCGTCGGCGATATTGCGCGGCTCGATCATGGTGGCAAGGCCCGCCAGCGCTCCGGCCCGCGCGGCAAAGGTGTCATCACCAAGGACGAGGATGCGCGCGTCCGGCTGCGCAGCGATGCAGCGTTCGAGCGCGTGCATGGCGCTCGCCTTGTCGAGCCGCGCCCATGCTTTGGCCGAAGGCGCGCTCGCAATCTGCCAGGCCAGCACCGGCACCAGCACGATAGCACCTGCCAGCGCCAACAGCCGCGCATAGACGCGGCGCTGGTGGACGCTCTGCCCGTGCGCGATCAACCACGCGCCCACCGCCACAAAGCAGGCCCAGAACAGCGCGCAGAAGTAGCGGTATTCAAGATAGCCGGTGACGATCTGCGGGGCGAGCATGGCGAGGCACATGGCGGCAAAGGCGGCGAGCACAACGAGACTGGGAGGCGCGTAAATACCCTCCCCGTGCCCACCCGGACGCCGCGCGCCGAGCCGCTGGAGCCCGAAGACCAGCGCTGCGCCAATTGCGAAGGCGAACACCATCGGCGTGAGCGCGAGGCTCGCGGCGATCAGGGCGAAACGCACGACATTGCCGCCGAGGCGCAAGAGCCAGGCGGCGGGATCGTCGGCGAGGCTGGGCTGCGCGCTCGGCCACCAGTCTGTGACGAAAGCCCGCGGATCGAGTGTCAGGGCCACGCCCGCATTGTCGGTCGCGAAGGGGGTGCCGAAAGTCGCAAGCGAAAAGGCGATCCAAGGGGCAAGGGCCAGCGCTGCGCCGGCGAGCGCCGTGGCGCCAAGGCGCCAACGCCCCGTGATCCAGACGATCATGCCCGCAGCGAACACCGGCAGCAGCAGCGCATCGAAACGATTGAGCACGCTCAGACCGGCAACGAGCCCGATCCCCAGCGAGCGCGCCACGCCGATCTGGGGCGCGCCGAGGAGGCCGAGCAGGACAAGCGCGTAAAGCAGCATCTGCAACGGGATCGTCCGGCCTGCGCCCAATTCATCAAGCAGCATGTCAGGCCCCAGCAGCAGGAGCGCGGCCGCAAGGAGGCCGAACCACGCCGCCCCGGTTGTGCGCCGGACGATCAGCTCGGAGAGGAAGGCAAAACCCACGAAGGCGGCGAAGGCGAGATAGAGCCCGGTGCGCGCGCCCGTCGCCAGCAGCGCGTCGGCGACCGAAACCAGCGTGGGGGTGAGCGGCGGGAAGGCGCTCGAGAAAGGGCTTTGCGAGGCATAGCTGCGAAAGTGGCTGAAGCGGTAGAACTCCCCGAAGACTGTCCTGGAAAGCTCGTATAGCGCCCAGGAATCGGGCGAGAATGGCGGTTCGGCAACAAGGCTTGCCAGCAGCGCGGCAGCGAGCACGATCGCCGCCAGCAGGGGCCAAACGAGTGAGGGCAGGCGCGGCGCGGCGCTGTCAGGCGTGTAGCCGCCGGTCGCAGCGTGGACGGTTTCGGCCAGCAGCGCCAGCTTGGAGGAAAACCCGCCGATCTTGGTCGGCACCTTGCCGCTCGTAGGATAAGAGCGGCGCACCGGCACGTGGGCAGTCCTGAGCCCGAGCTGATCGGCGCGCACCGTGAGATAGAACAGCAGGCCATAGACCATGAACGCATCGCGAAATGGCCGCACGCCCGGATGAGTGAGATAGCGTGCGGAATAGGCGCGAAAGCCATTGGTCGTGTCGGTGTAGAGCCGTCCTGCCGCGAGGCTGAGCAACGGCGCGTGGATCAGGCGGTTGGCGATGGTGCGCTCGAGCGGAGTGTTTTCGGCCTGGCCGCCCGGAAGATAGCGCGAGCCCTGCACATAGTCGCAACCCTCCTCGAGCTTCGCGACCATCTCTCGCACCGCCTCGACCCCGTCCTTGCCGTTGCCGTCGATCGTGACGATACCTTCGTAGCCCTCGGTGAGGCACCAGGCATAGGCCATGCGCAGCTGCGCGCTGAGCTTGCCGGGGCCGGTCTTGGTGAGGACGCAGCGCACGCCCACTGCGGAGACGAAGGCTGGATCGAGCGACCCGTCGGTCGATCCGCCATCGGCGATCACCACGTCGACCGGCAGGCGAGCCTCTCTGATCCGCTCGAGCTGGCCACGAATGCGCTCACCCTCGTTGATGACCGGGATGACCAGCGCGTGGGCGTGCTGCTTGGCTCCGTATAGCCGCACATCATGAGCAGGCACCCGCCAAGCGGCCTCGCAGCTGAGCGGCTCGATCGGTTGCGCAGTCATGACGAGGCACCTTCGGAGCGCTGCGCGAAGACGACGAACTTGCTCAAGCTGAAATTGACGAGAAACGATCCGCCCGCGCCCGCGAGAAGGATCGCCAGCGCGAGCCCGTCACCGAACAGCGCCTCCAACCAGGCGACGATCGCGACACGCACGGCGAGGGTCAACAGCGCCACCCCGCCATATTTCGCTGCACGCAAGGCCGAGAGGCGGCGCGGGCCGGTGCGGAAGCTCCAGAGCTGATGCATGGCGTAGTTCGCGAGCGCAGCGACGACGAAACCGCAGGTTGCCGCGAGCCACAGCGGCAGGCCAGCGAGTTCGGCCAAGCTGAAGGCGATCGTGATATCGAGCACCAGCCCGATGACGGTCACGCAGAAGAAGCGCAGGAACTCGCTCATCGCCGCTCCTGCGCGATCTGGCGGGCGACTGCCTCGGGGATTGCGGGCAGGCGCGTGAAGTCGATCTCCTCGCGCAGGCTCGCGCTGCACCGCGCAGTGCCGATGGGCGATCCATCGAGCAATTCGAGCCGTAGCCGCGTCGGCGTGCCCGCCTCCACAGGGGCCTCGAGCGGAAGGCGTGCCGCATTGGGAGCGCCATAGCGCGGGAAGCCGAGCCAGGGCGCCTCGGTCTGCCGCCCGGCGAAAGGCGATTGCTCGGTGACGGTGAGGATGGCGCTGCGACGACGCGCCATGGGACCGCTGCGGACAAGATCGATCTGCGCGATCCCGCTGTGCGGGGCGGTGAGCTCGAGCTCGAGAGCATTCTGCGACACCCCACTGGCGCGACACTCGACGCGGTCCGCGAGTGGCCGCACGGGCTCCTCGCGCCTCACCCACACGACGTGCTGATCGTTGCGGCCGATCGGACGATAATGAGCGTTGAGTGCGGCGAAGAAGCCCGGATTGGCCCGGCTGAGCCACCCCTCCCATCCGCTGAAATCGGGCGCGATCGTGGTGACGCCTGCCACTTCGCGCCGCTCGACCAGCGCAGCGAAATCGGCGCGGTTCCCAGGCCCCAGTGCGTGGATCAGCGAGCCTACCGCCGTCGGGCTCTCGCTGTCGGCGGCAATGTCAAGCGCGGAGGCGTAGACCGAGAGCAATTGGCGATCGGGCGCGATCCCCCGAGCGCGCCAGTGGGCCCCCAACTCGCGCATCGCCGCGAGATCAGCGGCATAAGCGGGGCTCACGCGGAAGCCGAGCGGCTCGACATAAACGGTCCGCTCGCTGCGCGCGATCACGCCAGCGAGCCCTGCGCCCTCGAGGGCGAGCATGAGCAGCACCGCCCCCCAAGCCGCCAGCCGCAGCGGCATCCTCCCGAAAGCACGCCAGGCCGGGCGGACGAGCGGCAGCCACACTCGCTGGCTCACAATGAACGGCGCGCAGGCTCCGAAAAACACGGTCACATCGCTGTAGCCCGAACCCACATGGCCGCCGATCTGGGGCACGAGCGCGGTCCCGATCAGGCTTGCGCCTACAAACACGAAGGCGGCCCCGTGCACGCGCGAGCCTCGACGAAGGAGCAGGCGCACGGCCGCCATGGCCACGCTCGCGGTGAGCAGCACGAGAGTGAGCGCGGCGACCGGTCGGTCGTTCCGAAGGATGAAGATGAGATCGAGCGGTGCGAGGATGCGCGCCTCGCGATCCCACGGGCCGAAATACCAGATCTGATCGCCCGCGACGTCGACGAAGTTGTATCGCAGCCACGCTCCGGGCTCGCCGTGCGTCACGAGCAGCAGCACGATCGCCGCGCCAAGCGCACAGCCGCCGATGAATGCAAGGAGGCCGCGCAGCATGAGCACAGGGCGCGAGAGCAGCGCCAGCCCGAGCGCGATCGCCAGTGCGAGCACCAGCGGAATGCCCGCATCGTTGGACCACAACAGCCCCGCCCCCGCCACCAGCCCCAGCGCGAAGGCATGCGCCACGCTGGCCCGCGCGAGGATGGCCCGCAGCGCAAACACGAACACCGGCAGCACGAAAAATGGCAGATAGCCGCGCACGGGCCGCAGCGAGTGGCCCGGCTCGAAGGCGAGCGGCCAGGGTTGTTCGATGAGATCGCCCACCACTGGCAGCACGTAGAAAAAAACGAGGATGAGCCCCAGAGCCGCCGCCCACCGGTGTCTTCGAGCGATCGGCCGCACGAACCACGCGATCGCATAGGCCGTGGCGAACGATCCCAGCAGCACGAACAGGTTGGCAGCGAGGGTCGAGGCGAAGAGCGTCTGCCCGAAGGCAAGATAGGCGGGCACCAGCGCGAGGATCAGCGTTATCCCGAGATAAGACTGAAACTCACGCCCCAATTGGTTGCCGGCAGCAAAGTTATCGAGCGCGAACCAGGTCTGGAGCACCCCGTCGATAGAGAGCAAGCTGTGATCGAACTGCAAGGCTGCCGCCTTCGCCGCGAGGAGGCCTGCGAACAGCACGAGGGCTGCTGCCCCGCCCGAAGGCCAGAACCGCGTCGCCATCTTCATGACGCGACATTTTCGCGAGCGGCAAGAACGAATCGCTGATCGAGGCGGGCAAATTCGGGCGCGGTCTCGCGCACCGCCTCGAACAGGTCGTAGATGTTGTCGATCTTGCCGCCGAGGATCGAGATCACCCGGCTGCCCTCGGGCTTCTGGTGATAGAGGATCGGGCGCCCATCATCGTGCTCGTTCTTGATGAGCACTGTCTTCACGTCGAAGATCGAGCGCTGGTAGAGCGCACCCGCGAGACAGGGCAGATAACGCTGAGCGTCGCGCACCATGAAGGCGTGGCGGCTCTCCGGATCGCTTGCGGCAAAATGGCGATAGGGATCGCGCCGGCTGACATCGTCCGCCCAGCTCTCATGCGGGGTGTAGCGCACATGGGTGAGCGAGTGAAGCTTCTGCGAGGGATAGGGCATGCAGGAGAAAAACGGACCGTCCATGACCGTCACGCCGATCCGGCGCAGCTCGGGCGGGGGCTCGACCAGCGCGAGCTCGGCGATCTCGTGCTTGAGGCTCGCCTGTGGGAGCGCCGCCTTCGCGAGCACCGCGTTGATCTGCGAATAGGTGATGTTGAAGGCATAGCGCGCCGCGATCTCGGACCCGTCGCCGAGGGTTGCAACGATGGAGTCCCGCCCCGCCTCCAGCGCCTCCAGACCGGTCCCGAGCCGCACCGCTATGCCCGCCGCAGCGAGCCGTTCTCCCATCTGGCGCGCAAGGATCGAGAAATCGAACGCGACCTCATAGCAGCTGAATGCCGCCTCGATCATGTCGGGGTTGAACAGCGCAGCCTGCGTCGGCGGGGCTGGCGCGATAGGCGCGCCCATATCGCGGAACATGCGGTGGAACTTCTTGGCGGTGACCTTCGAGCGGCGCCGCGCGATCGCGTAGACCATCTCGAAATCGTCGACCACGGCCTCGGGGAAATCCTTGATGAAGCGCTGGTGCAGCAGCATCGACTTGACTGCGGTGACAGCCGAGCGCGGATAGTGAAAGCCAGTGTGGACGCGCGCCTGATTGACCCGCGATGCGCGGCTCATCAAGCTGTCCGACGCCTCGACCAGCAACACCCGCCGCGAGATCGAGCGCAGGTAGAGCGCGAGGCAGCAGCCGTAAAAGCCGCCCCCGATAACGAGGTAGTCGTATTCGGTTCGCGTCGCCTGGGCCATCAGGATTCGCCGAGTTCGCGGATGGGGCGATCGCTCTCGAGTTCGACATTGAGATCGAGCGCGACCTTGCCGAACAGGTCGATCCGGTTGATCTCCTCGGCCACGCGATCCGCTTTGCCGGCATCGAGCCGGCCGAGGATGTGCTGGAGGCCGAGGCTGAGGCCCAGCGTCGAGAGCCCCATGAAAACCGCGCTGATCGTCAGCATCGCCGAGGTGGTGAGCCAGCCGGGCGCGAGCTCGTCGACCAGCAGCCAGGCGCCCAGCACATAGAAGCCAAAGCCGATCCCCAGCAGCGCGAGCAAGCTAGAGGTGAGCGAGACGATCGCAAGGATGGCGGGCGCAAGATAGACCAGCACCTTGTTGAGCAGCGCCGCGCGGCGCGGCAATTGCGCCAGGGTGAAACGTCCGGCATCGGTCTTGGCGATCTGCAGGCAGTGGTAGGGCACGCGCGGGTCGCGCGGGGGAAAGCGCAGGGCCAGCTCGGGCGCCTCGTGTGCGAGGACATGATTGAGCAGCGTGCGTGGCAGCGCGATCGTCTGGAAGTCGTTGAAATTGACCTTGAACCCGGCGATCCGCCCGATCGCGATGATGGGCGTGGTGAGGCTGGTGACGAGCGGGCGCGCGGCTTGACGGGTGGCGAGCGTGACGCAATTGGTGCGCTCGGTGTGGCTGATGAACTCGAGCACGTCGGCGTGCTCGATCTCGCTCGCCGCGCCGATGAAGACGACATCGCCGATCGCCTCTTCCGCGGCGATCACCCGGCGCTCGTAATACTCGGTCTCGCGCGGCACGACGAACAGACGCACATCCTTGACCTGCTCGACAAGCGGCAGGAAAGCCTCACGCTCGGTCTGGTCGACCACCAGAATTATCTCGCGGAAGCGGTAGACGCAGTCGAGCTCGCTCGCGATCTGGCGGATGGCGGCAAAGCTCGCGGTTCCAGGGCGCAGGTCCGAGAAGCAGACCGACACGACGATATCCTCGCGCAAGGGTTCGGTGAGCTTGGGATCGATATCAGCCATGGCACGGCTCCGCGCGCGCTGCGCTTTGGGCAAGCCTGCGAGCCGCCTCGCGCACATCGGCAAGGCCGCGCTCGGAGCGCTTCATCTCGATCGAAACCGCGCCTTGGTAGCCCACCGCCTCGAGCGCCTTGAAGGCCGGGCCGAGTGCGCGCCCCGGAGCGGGTGCGGGGGCGAGCTGGGGTTCGCTGACATGGACATGGCTGAGCCGGGCGCCGATCGCCGCGACCCGGGCGGGCACTTCTTCGAATTCGCCGTTCATGTGCATCGCGCCCAGATCGAGGATCGCGGTGATCGCGGGGTGATCGACCCGCTCTACGAATGCGAAGGCCTCGCCGAGCGTGGTGAGGAAGTTGGTGCCGTATGCGGCGGGATTGGCCTCGATCGCGATCCGCGTGCCGACCGCGAGCGCACGGTCCCCCAGCGCGGCGAACAGCTCATTGGCTTGCCCAAGCGCAGTCTCCATCGCCACGCCCTCGGGAACCTGGCGCTGCCGCGGCGAGCCGAATACGAGATTGGGGATGCCGAACCGTCCGGCGAGCTCGATCGCGCGGATCATGCCGAGCTCGAAGCGGTGGCGCGCCTCTTCGCCTTCGAACAGCGCCGCCCCCTCGACGCCAAACAGCAGCGATTGCATCGAGACAAGCGCAAGCCCCGCATCCGCCATTTCGGCGAGCGCTTGATGCGCCGAGGCGGGATCGGGGGCGAAGGGATCTTCGGCCGCGTGAAAGAAGAGGCCCGGCGCGATCTCGAGCCCCGTCATCCCGGCCTCGGCCATAATCCGATAGGCCGCAATCCGCTCCTCACTCGCCCAGGCGATGTTCGACATCGCCAGCCTCATGCGGGCATCCTCGCCTGCTCGATAAACACTGCGAGCCGTTCGAGCACCTCGCCCGCATCGGCGAGATATGGCGCCTCCCGCCCCCAAAGCGCGGCATGGCGCGTGTGCATGTTCTCGGCATGGAGCCGCGCGGTCGTCTCGGGCATGGGACGCCCGGTGAGGCGCTGGTGGATGTCCGCAGCCCGGAGCGGCTCGGTCGCGCAATGAAGGTGCGTGAGGCCGGCGGCTAGTGCGGTCTCGATGTCAGCCCACAGGCGGGCAAGTTCGTAATATTGGTAGGTCGTATCGCGGTGATGGAACTGGATTGCATCCTGGCCCATTGCGATCAGCGCCGCCTCGAGCACCCCGCGCCTGGGGTGGCGGGCAAGCGCCGCGCGGTCGAGCATCGCCACGCCGGCGAGCGCGCCTGGCGCGTAGAGCTCGGACAGCATCTGCGCGAGCGGCGGCTCCAGCGCCTCGCCGATCACCGCGAGCTTTTGAGCCGGAAGCATCGAGGGAACGGGGTTGAGGAGGTCGAACACCAAGTTCTTCTTCAGCCCCTCCCCGAACAGCGCCGGGAGCCGCACGATCAGGTGATCGGCAAACCGGTCCTCCACAAAGGCCTCGAGTTCGCGGCGGTGGCGGCCATAGGCGAGTTCGGTCTGGAAGGCGCTCGTGCCCTCATCGTCGCAGCCATCGAACCGCGCGAGCACCGCAATCGAGGAGACGAGCACGAAGCGATCGGCCTCGACCCGGTCGAGCTGCTCGATCAGCGCATGCACCTTGGCTCGATCGGCGGCGGGGTCGCGATTGGCTTCGAACATGGAGCCCGGCGCAGCAGCGCACACGAGCGCGTCGAAGCGCTCGCCGCCAAGGCCCTCGATCGTCCGGCTGTTGTATACGCGCGCAAAGCGCGCCTGGCGCGCGAGGTTGCTGCCGACAAAGCCGGTGTGTCCGATCAGGCCGTTATGTGCTCCAGTCTCGTGTGATCCATCCATCTCGCATCGCGCCGCTGAGTTTCGACCGAGCGCGATCTGTCGCGCTTGGCCGGGGGCATAGCCGATGCTTGGTTAACACCTTGGTAAAACGGGCTTGTTGGTGAGAGGCCGGCCGCTCGCCGGCCGCGGCGATTGCTTTCCTGCAGGCTTGTGCATAGCCTCGGCCTGCGCAACGGGAGGCGTGGCGCCTGTGAAAACGATCCTGGCAAGAGTGCTGAACTCCGGACCGGCGCTGGGCGGCCTTGTTGCGGCTGCGCTGGTGCTGATGCTGTTCGCGCTCGATCCCGGCCCGCTTGCGCGCGTGCGGATGCAGGTGTTCGACGCTTATCAGCGCGCTGCACCGTGGGAAGGGAATATAGCATCGCAGGTGGTCGTCATCGATATCGACGAGGCCTCGATCGAGCGGCTCGGCCAATGGCCCTGGCCGCGCACCGATCTCGCCATGCTTACTGAGCGCCTCGGCGCGGCGGGCGCGAGTGTCGTTGCCTACGACATCGTCTTTTCCGAAGCCGACCGGACCTCGCCCGAAGCGCTCGCTCGGCGCTACGAGGACCTTGCTGTTGCCGCACAAGTTCGAGGCCTGCCGAGCCACGATGAACGCTTGGCGCGCAGTTTCGCGCAGGTGCCGGTGGTGGTCGCTTATTTCTTCGTCGATCGGGGAACGCGCAGACAAACCGTCGAGCCGCGCGCACCCTTCACGATCTCGGGCACGCTGCCGAGCCGCGATGTCGCGACCTATAGCGCGGCCCTGCCGCCCTTGCCGATCCTCAAGGATGCCTCGGCGGGTTCGGGCTTTGTCAGCCTGCAAAGCGATGCGGACGGGATCGTGAGGCGCGTGCCGCTCGCAGCGATTCATAACGGCGAGCTGGTCCCCGGCTTCGCGCTCGAGACGGTGCGAGTGGCGCTGGGGGCAGGATCGCCCAACCTGCTCGCGAGCGACGGAACCGGCGAGACGCTGTCACAGCCGGGCGCGGCGGTTGCTGTGCGGGTGGGGAGCCGCGAGATCCCGGTGGATGACAGCGCCGAGATGTGGGTCCACTTCCCCGCTTCGGACAAGCGCGCAGTGCTTTCCGCCGGTGACATCATCGCAGGAGACATCACCGACGCCGACCTCGCACAGGCCGTTGCGGGCAGGCCAGTGTTCGTCGGCGGCAGCGCGGAAGGTTTGCAGGACCTCGTCTCGACCCCTCTGGGCGAGCGCGAGGCGGGCGTCCTCGTTCATGCGGTGGCAGCCGAGCAGATGCTTGCGGGGCATCACCTCGAGCGTCCAGATTGGGCGCGCGCCCTCGAAGGCGCGCTGCTGGTGTTCCTTGGCCTGACGACCGCGCTGATCCTTCCGCGCCTCGGCGCCGCCTGGGGAGCCTTGTTTGCGCTTGCGGCAATCAGCGCAATTATGGCCTCAAGCTGGCTTGCCTTCACCACGGCGGCTTACCTGCTGGATCCGACCTGGCCGGTCCTTGCGGTGGCAGCGGTCTATGTGTTGCAAACGGTCGCGGTGTTCTACCGCGAGGAGCGGCAACGGCGCTATATCCACTCCGCCTTCGACCGTTACCTGTCGCCCGAACTCGTGCGCCAGATCGCAGCCGATCCCGAAAGGCTCCAACTGGGCGGCGAGGAGCGCGACATGAGTGTTCTCATGTGCGACATACGCGGCTTCAGCCGGATCTCCGAGCGCTACACCCCGCGCGAGGTCATCAATTTCCTGATCGCCTTTCTCACCCCGATGAGCGCGATCCTGCTCGCGCGCAAGGCGACACTCGACAAGTATATCGGCGATGCGATCCTCGCCTTCTGGAACGCGCCGCTCGATGATCCCGATCATCCCGCCAATGCCGCGCGCGCGGCGCTGGAAATGGTCGAGAAGATCAAGATTCTCAATGCGAGCGAGGGCGAGAGCGGGAACGCGGTCTGGCCGGGCGAGGTCAGGATCGGGATCGGGATCAATTCGGGGCTGTGCTGCGTCGGGAACATGGGCTCGCGCGAGCGGCTGTCCTACACGCTGATCGGTGACACGGTGAACGTCGCTGCGCGGCTCGAGGGCCTCACCAAGCAATATGGCGTGACGATTGCCATCGGCGCGGCGCTGGCCGAGCGGATCGCGGGATTTGCGGTGCTCGAGCTTGACCGGGTGCGCGTCGTCGGGCGCGAGCAGGCCGAGACGATATTCGCGCTGCTGGGCGACGAGACCCTGGCAGCGAGCAAAAGCTTTGCGGCGCTCGAGGCGGCGCATGGGGCCATGCTTGAGGCCTATCGCACGCAGCGCTGGGAGGAGGCGGAAGGGCAGCTTCGAGAGGCGCGCGGGCTTTACGAAGCGCATGGCATGGCTGGCCTCAACGGCCTCTTCATCGAGCGGATCGAGGGCCTGCGCCGGGATCCGCCCGGGGGCAACTGGGATGGAGTCTACCAAGCGACCGCCAAGTGAGCGGCCCTCACCGCTGGACAGCGCCCAGGGGATGAAATTACCGATGCGATCGGCTCAGCGCCTTGGCCGTGGCCTCTCCTGCTGGCTTTTCCGATCGGGATCGCGCGAGCGGTCCGTGTCGTCATCGCCGCCCCTCGTGCCGAGAATGATGCCGAGGATCGCCGCAGCCGCCGCACCCACCACCGCCTCGTCGGGGATGCCGCCATCGCTCAAGCTGCGCGCCCAGCGCGGCGCGATCTCATCCTGCACCCGCATGAGACCCGGGGTCGAGATGCGGAACGGGCCGATCGGCGGCGCGCCGTTGCGCGGGATGTAAGCAGCCAGCCCCGGCGCATCGAGCGTCACGGTCACACCCGCCCCGGTCACATCGGCGAGGCCCGGCGCGATGCCCGAGAGCGCGTTGGCGCCGGGGCCACGCAGCACGACGAGCGTCGCCTCGTCGCCATCGCTCGCTACTTTGCCGACCGCAGGTTCATCCTGAGCGATGTCCTCGGCGACTTCGCCCACCAGCATGTCGATCGCCGTGCCACGAATGCCGATCCGGCCTGCCGGCGTTGTCACCTGCGCCGCGTTCTCGCCTGTGTCTTCCCCTGAAAAGAACCGCAGCGCCCCCTTGAGTAAGCTGGCGAAAACCGAGCGCCCCTCGTTGGGATCGTAGACATAGCGATCGATCCTAACCCTCGAGCGCTGGCCGATCCCGAAATTGGAGCGATCGAGCAAGAGAATCTGCAATTGGGAATTCTTCTGCGTCTCGATGAGATCGCCCCAGGCGATCCGTTGCCGCCGCTCAACTTCGATCGGGCGGCGCAGCCGCTCGTTCTCGAGGGTCACCTCGCCCGCAACGCTTGCCGCATTTCCGACCTCGACCCGCTCCTGCGCGGCGAGCGGGGCTGCCAGAAAAAGGGGCACGACTGCAAAAGGCGCACGCATCCGGATCATGGTTCCGAAGGCTCCTTCGGCGCACCTGCCGCAGCGCAGTTTGCCCGCGCCTGCTCCAGCGCGCCGGGCGCATAATCGTCCTCCTCGAGCCGCTGGAACTCGGCCAGTGCCCCTTGCGGATCGTCGAGCCAGCACAGCAACATCGCATGGTTGAAGCGCGCCTCGGCGGATTTCGGGAACAATGCCAGGACCCGCTCGAGCGTCGCGAGCGCCCCGAGCAGATCGCCGCGCTCGGTCTGCTCGAGCGAAAGCGCGATTCCGCCCTCCTCACTTGCGCTCGCATCGGCGATCGCATCCAGTTCGCCGAGCGACTGAGCAGCCAGCGGCGCTGCTGCGAGCAGGGAGGCCACGAGCCAGGCCGCTCGGCTGAATGTGCGCATCTTGACCGTTCCTTCCCGGTGCAGGGTATGCCACGTGCGGCCGGTGCCCCGCAAGCGCGGCTGACAATTGCTCGTCCACGAGTGTGGCAGGTTGCGCTGGGAGGCCTCGATCGGCCAACCGACCTCTTGCGCTGCAGGGTTGCAGATCGAACAGGCTTTCGTCCGGGCTTTGCGCTGGTCGATCGATGGGGGATGGCTCGCGGTTTGCGCTTGCGGGGCAGCGGGCGGACTGTTTAGGTGCGGTATGTTTGGCAAGCCAGCGCAATCTACCCGCCGCCTTGCAGCGCGTGCCTGATGGCCTGACGTTCAACACGCAGCAGTTCGGGGTGGCCGATGGGACTTAGCGGGTGTTTCAGCGGACTGCAGATCGACATTGCCGTTTATGTCGGAGGCGTGAGCGCCCTCGGGCTTGGCGTCCTGTTGGTCTGGATCCTGGTGCATGAGGAATTCGCCGGTCGGCGATACTTCGCCGCGACCATCGGAGCGATGGTCGTTTGGCTGGGGCTCGCAATGCTTGAGCTGGCAACGCCCGTTCTCGCCTGCAAAGTCGCGACCGCTTCGGCAACCTGGCCCGCGATCGCGCTCGCGCCGGTGGCCTGGTGCCTCTTCCTGTGGAGCTTCTGCTTCGGTTTGCCCGAGCGCCCACGCTGGCTCGTCCCAACGCTGATTGCCCTCCCAGTTATCGCGATCTCTGCCGCCGGGCTTACCAATTCGCTGCATCAGCTGGTCTACACCGAGGAGACGGCTTTGATCGTGCAGCACGGCCGGCTATCGGCGCGCTTTGCACATGGCCCGCTCTTCATCGCTTCAGCTGCCTTGCTTTACGCCTTCCTTCTTTCAGGCTTCGGCATTGCCGCAGTGGCGGCCTTTCGTGCGTCGCGGCCGGTCCGGCCGCTGATGATGATCCTCGCCTTCGCCACCGCCGCGCCGATGGCGGCCAATGTGAGCTACGTTACGATGGGGGCGACGATCTTCGGGTTCGATCCTACCCCTTTCGCTTTTTCGTTCGTGTTGCTGCTGCTCACCCCGGTGCTCTATTCGCCGCGCGGCCTCGATATCGGAGCGATGGCGCGCGATCTGCTCTACTTCAACATCTCCGACCCCGTGTTCGTTGTGAATTCGAGCGGGATCGTGACCCAGACCAATCCCGCGACAAATGTACTTCTCCCCGAGGTCGTCCCTGGCCGCTCGATCGAGACATGCAACGTTCTCGATCGCGTCGCCCGGGTCGCTTCCAATGCCAGCAAGGCGAACTTGCAAGAGGTCATCTCGATCGGTGACCGACGCTACAATCTCAAGATGCTCCCGATCGCACGCCCGCTGGGCGAGCGGGGCGATCCGCTCGGCGTCGTGGCGATTCTGAGCGACATCACGCAGTTGAAGCTCCAGGAGGAGCGCTTCCGGATCATTGCGGACAGCGTGAGCGATGTGCTCTGGGATTACGATTTCGACAACGACACGTGGTGGATCAGCCATGACTGGCCCGAGAAGCTGGGGGTCGACCTCCCCGCTTCGGCCGCCGATGCGGGAACCTGGTTCACGCGGGTGCGCGAGGAGGATCGCGCAAAGCTGCAAAGCTCTTTTCGCAATTGCCTCAAATCATCCGACGATGCCTGGGAAGTCGATTACGGCCTCAGGGGGGATGACGGCGAGATCATCGACATGCTCGTGAAGGCCGCAGTCTTCCGCCATCCCGATGGGCGCGTCTCGCGGATGTTGGGCAATGCGCGCAACATCAGCGCCGAGAAGCGCCAGGCCGAAGGCTACACGAGGGCCCGCGCGCTCGAGGCGCTTGGGCAACTGACAGGCGGGATCGCGCACGATTTCAACAATCAGCTGATGGTCATACTCGGCAATGCCGAGCTTCTCGCGATGACCGGTCTAGACAAGGGGCAGGGCGAATCGGTCGAGCTGATCAAGAATGCATCGCAAAGCGCTCGCCGCCTGATCGAACGCCTGCTGGTCTTCGCGCGACAGTCCCCGCTCGGCAAGGAACGCATCGAAATGCGTCCCATGCTCGAGGCGACGATCGAACTGCTCTCATCAGGCCTTCCGGAGTGGGTCGGGTTCGAACTGAGCATCCCGGAGGACACCTGGCGCGTGTCGGCCGATGCGAACGGCCTTGAGCAGGCGATCCTCAACCTTGCCGTGAACGCCAGCGATGCCATGCCCAAGGGCGGCACTATCGCAATCGCCTGCCGCAATCACGTCGTGCGTGAAGGCACCCCACGCGAGACGCCGGAGCTCAAGCCGGGCGATTACGTCGTCCTTTCGGTAAGCGACGAGGGCGAGGGAATGCCTCCAGAGGTCGCCTCGAAGGCATTCGACCCGTTCTATTCGACCAAGGATGTCGGCAAGGGTGCAGGTCTTGGCCTCAGCACGGTCTACGGCTTCGCCAAGCAGGCTGGCGGCCACGCTGCGATCCACAGCAAGCCGGGCGAAGGAACCAGAGTTGAGCTTTATCTTCCACGCTTCGCCGACCAGGAACAGCGTAAAGCGCAGCGCGCCGAGCGCTCCGATCCCGAGCGGCCCGGCCGTGGAGAGCGTATCCTCGTGGTGGAGGACCAGCCCATGGTGCGCACCCATGTGGAGCGATTGCTGACCAAGATGGGATATGAGGTGACGGCGGTGTCGAACGCCAAGCAGGCCCTCTCCCGGCTTTCACTGAGCAAGAAGTTCGATCTCGTGTTCACCGACGTCGTGATGCCCGGCGGGATGACCGGGCAGGATCTGGCGGAAGAGATCAAGAAGATCGACCCGACGATGCGGATCCTGTTCACCTCGGGCTATCCAGCCTATGCCTTCCAGCACCTCGGCATCACCGAAATGCAGGAGCTGAAACTGCTACGAAAGCCTTATCGCCGGGTGGAGCTGCAGGAGGCGATCACTGGATTGCTGGGTGACTGATCCGCCCCCCCTTCGACCGCATCTGCTCGACCAGCGAACAAAATGGCGCGCCCTGCAGGACTCGAACCTGCTGCCTCAAGATTAGAAGTCTCGCGCTCTATCCAGATGAGCTAAGGGCGCGCGCCGACCCGGCAATAGCGCGCTTTGCCCGGCAATCAAATAAGGCTAGGTCCCTCCCTCATGGAAAATCCCGTTTTGGCCGATCAGGACCCCGCCGCAGCCTTCGATTCCGATCCGAACGACGGGATAGTCGCGACGAGCCGCGCGCCGGTCAGCTTCCGGTATTACGATTTCGTCATGGCCGCGTTTGTCGCGATCCTGCTGCTCTCCAACATCATCGGGGCGGCCAAGCTCACCTTCGTGGAAGTGAGCTGGTGGCCCAGCGGTTGGTGGCCCGCGCCTGACGGCGTGTTCATCTATGGTGCGGGTATCCTGTTTTTCCCCCTGGGCTACGTCATCGGCGACGTGTTGACCGAGATATACGGCTTCGCGCGGGCGCGGCGGGTGATCTGGACCGGATTTGCCGCGATGATCTTCCTCGCATTCATGAGCTTCATCGTGGTCAGCCTTCCGCCCTTCGACGGATGGTCGTGCTCCGCCAGCGGGTTCGACGGACAAGGGCCGCTCACCGCCCGCGGCAATCCCGACGGGCCGACCGGCGCGATCTGTCAGCAGACCTACGAAAGCGTGTTCGGGAGCACCTGGCGCATCGTGGTCGCTTCGATCGTCGCCTTCTGGGCGGGCGAGTTCGTCAATTCCTATGTCATGGCGAAGATGAAGGTCTGGACCAAGGGCCGCGCCTTGTGGACGCGCACGATCGGGTCAACCGCGGTCGGTCAGGGGGTCGACAGCGTGATCTTCTACCCGATCGCCTTTCTCGGCATCTGGACAACCGAGGCGGTGGTCACAGTGATGGTCACCAACTGGCTGCTCAAGGTCTTGTGGGAAGCCGCGCTCACCCCTGTCACCTATGCCGTGGTCGGCGGGCTCAAGAAGGCGGAAGGGGTCGACCTCTACGATCTCGACACCGACTTCTCGCCCTTCTCGAGCAAGACCTAGTCCGATCCGTAAAGCGCATCGTCCGCGACGATCTCGACCCGAAATGCGCATCCGAGGTGTCCGGCGAGCAGCTTCATGTCCTTCTCGACCGGCACGCCGTAAAGCGCCTCGTGGCTGCGCGCGAGGCGCAAGGTCAGCATGTCTTCGATGCGCAGCAATCGGCTGACCTGCAGCGAGCGGCGCGAGCGACCGCCGAGCCTCCGGGCGAGCCGCACCGCGAGGCCCCAGCCGATCGCCTCGGCGAGCGCTTCCTCGCTCGCTAGCGCATGGATCGAGGCAGGCAGATCGAGTTCATTGCCATTGGCCGAAATGGCCGCGCCGAGCATCGCGCGCTCATGCGCCTCGATCCCGATCCAGCGCTTGTGCAAGGCCCAGTCGACCGCCTGCGGCAGGCGCAGGTTGGGCTCGATCTGCATCGAGGCGAGCGCCAGCATGGTCGCGGCGAGCCGCAGCCGCTCGCCTCCCCCGATCCGGGCCGGGACCGCGCCTGCAGTCCAACCAGCCATCTGCGCGGCGAGCGTCGCGGGCGCACCGCGCTGACCGGCAAAAACAGCGATGCCGGCGAGCAGCGGATCCTGGGCGCGGTCCTCAGGGCCGAGACGCTCGTAGAGCAATCCTTCGCGCAGGCCCCATGCTGAAAAGACGAGGCCTCGGGGCTCGAGCACTTTGAGCATGGCAGACAGCAGGATGGCCGCATCAGGCAGCTTTTCCGCGCGCATGGTCGAGATGCGTTTACGTGCCTTGAGCGTATCGAAGCTCTCTCGAGCCAGCGCCTGGATCGCCTTGTCCGCCGCCTCGGGTTCCATCGCGAAGCCGTGCGGATCGCTCAGCGGATTGCCCTCGAGTTGCATCGCGAAAACCGCCATCGCCCGCCAGGTGCCGCCCACGAGATACAGCGTCTGCCCCTTGGCGCGCTTGCCGCCCTGCTCGCGAATCACCCGTTCGATCCGATCGCGCATGGCATTGTCCGACTTGTCACCCTTGGCGCGAAAATCGGGCAGCCTGAGCGCGCCGAGCGGCAGCGAAACGGGAGAGGCGGCCTGCTCATTGGCGAGATCGACCAATTCGAGACTGCCCCCGCCAAGGTCAGCCACCACCCCGCAGGCATCGCGAAAGGCCCCTGCCACCCCGCTCGCGCCCAGCACCGCTTCCTCCTCACCCGAAAGGACGCGCGGGGCAAGGCCGAGCTCCTTCAGGGACGCGATGAAGTCCGGCCCGTTGCGGGCTTCACGCACCGCCGCAGTTGCTACGGTTTCAACATCGGCGATCCCGAGATCCTCGAGCAGCAGCACGAAGCGCGCCAGCGCCCGCAAGGCAAGGTCGATCGCTTCCTCAGCGAGCGCGCCCTTGCTGCCGATGTCGCGGCCGAGGCGGGCAGTGACCTTCTCATTGAGGAGAACGGCGGGCGCGCGGGGCGAGCCGCCATATATGACGAGCCGGACCGTGTTGGAGCCGATATCGATGATGGCGCGGTTGGGCCGCGTGCCCGAAAAGGCACCGTCACGATCTTCCCGCCTGCGTTTGAAATGCATTTTACCTGATACTCGGCGCACTCTTAGTGCGCCCGTCCCTTCCTGAGCGAGAGTTTGGGCACCGCCCCCGCTTCCAGCGCCCCGCCGCGTCCGGAAAGCGAAGGGTTGGTCATGAAATAGCGGTGGCAATTGAACGGCTTGCCGCCCGACTCGACGCGACGATAGGTGCCATCAGAAGCAAGGAACCAGCTCTGTTCCGTGTCGAGCATGTTGGCGAGCAAGACCTGCTGGAGCACTTGATCGTGCACTGTACCCTTCGCGATCGGGATGAGCGATTCCACCCGGCGATCGAGATTGCGACCCATCAGGTCGGCCGAGGAAATGAACACGCAGGCGTGCTGGCTCGGCATCGCATAGCCATTGGCGAAGGCATAGATGCGGCTGTGCTCGAGAAACCGCCCGATGATCGACTTCACGCGAATGTTCTCGGACATGCCCGGAACGCCCGGGCGAAGGCAGCAGATTCCGCGACACACTAGGTCGACCTGGACACCCGCCTCGCTAGCGGCATAAAGCCGGTCGATCATGCCCTGGTCGGTGATCTGGTTGGCCTTCATCCAGATCGCGGCGGGCTTGCCCTTGCGGGCATTGGCGATCTCGTTGTCGATCTGGCGATATATCTCCTCGCGCAGATTGAGCGGAGCGACGAAAATCCGCTCGAGCGCGTGCGGCTCGACATAGCCGGTGACGAAATTGAACATCTTGGCTGCATCGCGGCAGAGCTTCGGATCGGCGGTAAAGTAGCTGAGATCGGTGTAGATCTTGGCGGTGACGGGGTGGTAATTGCCGGTGCCGAAATGGCAGTAGGTGCGAAAGCCCGCGCCCTCGCGGCGCACCACCATCGCGATCTTGGCGTGGGTTTTCCAGTCCGTGAAACCGTAGATAACCTGCACCCCGGCGCGCTCGAGCTTGCTTGCCCACTTGAGATTCTGCTCCTCGTCGAAGCGAGCCTTGAGCTCAACGACGGCAGTGACCGAGATGCCATTTTCCGCCGCTTCAATCAGCGCATTGATGACAGCGCTCTGCGAGCCTGCGCGATACAGGGTCTGCTTGATCGCGACCACATCGGGGTCTGCCGCGGCCTGACGAATGAAATCGACCACCACCTCAAAGCTCTCATAGGGGTGGTGGATGATGATGTCCTTCTCGCGAATCGCGCTGAAGGCATCGCCATCGTGCTCACGAATGCGCTCGGGATAGCGCGGCGAATAGGCGTCGAACTTCAAATCGGGCCGATCCTCGCCGACGATTTCGGCAAGCCCGTCGATCCCGATCATGCCATCGGTCTTGATCACGGCGGCCTCGTGAACGCCCAATTGCTCGAGCAGGATGCGCTCGGCGGTCGGATCGAAATCCTCTTCCAGCTCCAGCTGGATAACCTGTCCGCGCCGGCGCCGCTGGATCGCGGTGCGGAAGGTGCGCACGAGGTCTTCGGCCTCTTCCTCGATCTCGATGTCGCTGTCGCGCAGCACGCGGAACAGGCCATCGCCCTCGATCGTGAAACCGGGGAACAGCTTCTTGGCGTAGCGCTGGATGAGGCTCGCAATGGAGATGTAGATCGCGGCTTCGCCTGCGATCTCGCTTGGCACTCGCACGAAGCGCGGGAGCGCACTCGGAATCAGGATCATCTCGATGATCTGCTCCTGATCAGCATCGCGCGTCAGGGTGAAGAGCAGGCCCATCCCCTCGTTCTGGACGAACGGAAAGGGATGCGCAGGATCGAGCGCCTGCGGCGTGATCACGGGCAGGATCTCCTCGAGGAAAAAGCCCTCAAGCCATTTGTGGGCCTCCCGGCGGACGCGCTGTTCGTCGGCGATGTGAATATCGGCTTCGGCCAGGCCCTCACGCAGCGAGCGCCAGATTTCCTGCTGCAGATCGGAAAGCTCGGCGAGCTTCTCGCGGATCGCGGCGAGTTGCTGCGTCGGCGTGCGCCCGTCGATCGCGACCTTTTCGATCCCGCGCTGCGCCTGACCGACCAGGCCCGCGACGCGGATCATCATGAACTCGTCGAGATTGCTTCCCGAAATCGAGAGGAACCGCAGCCGCTCGAGCAGCGGATATTGTGGATTGCAGGCCTCCGCGAGCACGCGCTCGTTGAAGGCGAGCCAGGAGAGCTCGCGATTAAAATAGGCGGCGCCCTCATCTTGCGGGCTCTCGAGCTGAGGCGAAGGCAAGGTCTGGGAAGCCTCGATCGAGCTCATCGGCGATGTATCCCTCATTCGATTTCAGGCGATTGCAGGCCGGAGGCGCCAATGCGCAAAGCAGGCTTTAACCCCGCGCGCACGGCACATGTCGTTGCAGCCCCATGTCGCCCGCCACCCGTGAAGTAAATCAGGAGTGGGCGGATGTCACACAGCATTCACAATCAGACGAGCGAATGGCTCTCGGCGATCTCGGTGATGCCGCGCTTGCCGCTGGCATCGCGTCCGAGCTGGACGATCACGTCGATCACGCTGGAGGCATACGCGATCGTGTCGGAACGGGTGAGCCCGATGCCGGTCTGCATCACCATCAGCGAGAGTTGCTCGAGCGCCCCGCGCAGGGAGTTGGCGTGAATCGTCGAGAAGCTGCCCGGATGGCCGGTGTTGATCGCGCGCAGGAACGAGACGCTTTCCGCGCCGCGCAACTCACCCAGCACGATGCGATCGGGGCGCAGGCGCAGCGCTGCCTGGAGCAGCTCGTTGGCGGTAACCTTGGCCTCGCCCAGCTCGCCCTTGACCGCGACAAGGCCAACCGAGTTCTCGCCCGGAAACTGCAATTCGGGCGTGTCCTCCACCAGCACCACGCGCTCCTGCCGCGGGATCTCGCCCAGCATCGCGTTGAGGAAGGTGGTCTTTCCGGTGCTGGTGCCGCCCGAGATGAGGATCGTCTTGCGGTGACGTATCGCCTCGCGCAGGAAGGCGATCGGCTGATATTGCGGATCGGGCAGATCGATTGCCTGCTCGCCGCTCAGCGGCCCGTTATCATAGGCATCCAGCGGCAGATCAAGTCGGCGGTGGCGGCGTATCGCCATGATCCAGTGCTTGCGGCTCGCCGGCGGACCACAGAACTGTATGCGCGCACCATCCGGCAGCGTCGCACCCAAAAGTGGGTGTTCCCGGTTGATCCCCTGATGGCTGACGCGGGCGACCTGTTCGGCGAGCCGCTGCACCAGGCGATCGTCAATATGCGGTGTCTCGATCCGCTTGATCCCCGGATCGGCCGCATCCTCGACCCACACCTCGCCCGGCCGGTTGACCATTATCTCGGTGATCGTGTCGCGATCGAGCCATTGCCGGAATGGAGCAAGATAGGCGTCGAGATAGACGCTGCGCTCGGTCAGTCCGACGAGGCTGCCGCCTTGCTGGACGATGTCCTTGCCCTCGCCGTCTTCGCCGGTGGTCTTGGTCAAGGGATGGATCTCGGCAGTCATGGGTCGGGCGCTGGCTGGCTCAGTTCGAGACCGTGCTGAAATCGAGATCGCGCGCGGTAAAGACGCGGATCGGCTCGCCCATGCGCACGCGGATGGTGGGGCTGATCTGGCCTTGCGCGCTGACCGCCTGGCTCGCCGCATTCTGAGCTCCCCCAGCGAGGATCACGCCGCCCACGCCCCCGGTCGCGACCGCGCCGAGACCGCCCACGACGGAGAGCAGCATGGCCGAACCGAACCGCTTGAAGAAGTGGCTGTCAACGTCGCCTGCAAGGCCAGTGGTCCCATCGAAGGCGACTGCGGGCGAAGCGAGATTGACCGAGACGCCATCGGGCCGGATCAGCCGCGTCCAGATCACATAAGCGCGCTTCTGGCCCTGCTGCACGCCTGACTGATATTGCCCGATCAGGCGCGAGGAGCGCGGCACGAGCACGCGCTTGCCGTCGAAGCTTCGCACATCCTGGCTCACCACTGCGCGGACATAGCCCGGCACATCGGTGTTGATCGCGGTCTCAAGGATGGCCGGGATGAGCGTGCCCTGCGTCACCGTGGTAGAGGGATTGACCATCTGACTCGCCTGGGCCGGGCCTCCGCCGACCCCGCCGATGCGGCTAGCGAACTCGCCCGCCGAGCCCCCTGCCCCATTGGTGCCCTCGGTGCGCGAGGCTGCAGCGCCGATCTCGGGCGCGATCGGGAGAGCATTGCCAGGAGAGGCGGCGCGGCTCGCGTCGTAGATGACCGTCGGGCTGGCATAGGGATTGGTCGCCGGCTGCGGCGCGGCGGCGAGCACGGGCGCGGGCGCAGGATCGGCGCGCTGCGGCGAGGGCGCGGGAACAGGCTGGACGGGCTCTTCGCGGATCGGCTCGACCGAAGGCGCGGCCGCCTGCGGCGGAGCGACCTCGGGATTGCCAACCGGTTCAGGCTGCTGAAGGCGCGCCGCGTTCATGCTCCACAAGGTGACGGCGCCAAGACCGAAAACGATGGCGACACCTGCCGCGAGCCCCAACCCCTCGGTCTTCGAGCGGCGCTCGGTGACTGCGGGGAAGCTCGCGCGGCTGGCAAGGTCGATGATCTCGGCGCTCTCCTGCTCGCGCGGATCGAGCGCGCTCTCCTGCGCACCCTGAGCGCCCTTCTTGGGCGGAAGACGCATGGCCAGACGCATCAGTTCAACTCCCTCGACATATCCCGTTCGATCCCGTTCACGATCCGCGCGCCCCACGCAGCGGCATTGCCGCGCTGCGAGAGCGGGGCTGGACAGGACCCTCATTAACCAGTGTAGCACGATCCTCGCCCGAGCGCAGGATGATTTGCAGCGGCACCCGGTCGAGCACCACCGTGTCTCCGCGCACAGTGAAGTTGACCGGACCCTCCTCGCCCGCTTCGTTGGTGGTGAGGATCGCGGGGATTGCAGTTCCGGCAG
This sequence comes from Erythrobacter sp., assembly GCA_036350735.1. Taxonomy (GTDB): domain Bacteria; phylum Pseudomonadota; class Alphaproteobacteria; order Sphingomonadales; family Sphingomonadaceae; genus Erythrobacter. The sequence goes on along the minus strand of JAZBNR010000063.1, from coordinate 14,072 downwards.
GCCATGTGAGGAAGACCGCCTCGCCGTTGTCATAGGCGCGTTCGGGCAGCAGGTCGGGCGGGCCCGAAGCAGCCCATGCGAAATTGAGATCGGCCGGGTCCTGCACCGCATAGGGGTCGGTCGCGGCGGCAAGCTCGGCTTCGCTCGCGCGTTCCTGCGCGGCCTCCTTGGCGGCGACCTCGGCCGCGATGCGCGCCTCCTCCTTGGCCTTCTCAAGCTCGGGATAGCGGAATTCGAGCACGTAGAGCGGCGCGTTGCGCGGGCTGGCAACGAGATCGAAGAGATAGGTGCGCTTGTTCGTGACCACCGTCATGTTGGTCTTGGCCGCCGGCGCAAGCGGCTTCACGAACAGGATCGACTGCGCCTTGTTGGGCTGCACCTGCCAGGCATCGCTATCGCCGATCGCGACATTCTCGATCGCCTCATCCTCGGCGAACTTGATGGTGGTCTGCACCTTGACCTTGCCGCGGATGGTGACGACCGAGGCATCGTCGTAGACGAGCGTCATCAGGCGGCTGTCGCTGCTCTCCTGCGCCGCTCCAGCCGCAGGCGAAATAGCGGCAAGGCCGAGCGCAAGGGCGCTCACCGGGAGCCACGCATGGCTCTTCGAAATCATTGCGGTGTCTCCGATCTGGGCGCGGGGTTGGCGCGCGCAGGATTTTTCGAGCTTGCACTGGCCGAGCGGAACCGGTTGCCGATCCCGCGCGTGCGCGAAGGCGCGCCGCTATCGCCTTGCGCCTGAGCGCCCGGTGAACCGGCGGCATAGACCCGCGTCTCGCGCACGTTCGTGACGGATGGCGGGCCGGTGTCATTCGCAGCGGTGGGAGCGGCCATAGCGGCAACATCGACCCGGCGCGGCGCGGCCGCAACGCTCGCGACCGGCGCGATCTGCGCAGCGCGGCTCGCGGTGGCGGCAAGGGCGGCAGCGGGGGCGTTCGCCCGCACTGCGGGGTCGCGGTCGTATTTGGCATCGCCGCCCGCAAAGCCGAAGACCTGCCATTTGCCGACCATCAGCGCCGAGACGATCAGCGCCATCAGCATCAGCATGCAGTGGACGAAGCCGACCACGAAGAACGCCATCGCTGCCTGCTGGTCGATCTGGCCGGGCACCGCCACCAGGCTTGCAAGGATCGGCACCGCCATCTCCAGCATGATCGAGCCGCCGACCACCGCGAAGATCGGCACCAGCGCGAGCATGACGAGGCCCTTGAGCCAGCCCACGAACAGGCCGCGCGTCCCTTCGAACAGCGCAAGCACGACGAAGATCGGCCCCACCGCGAGCAGCAGCGCAAGCCCTATCCGCGCGGTCACCAGCAGCCCGACCGTGCCAAGCAGGAGCAGCATCGCGCCAAACCACATCATGCCGGGCGGCGAGAACATGTTGATATCGGTCTGCCCGGTGGAGGCCTCCTGCACTGCGATGAAGACGATATCGAGCTTGGTCGCGAAGGTGGTCGTTGCCGATCCTTGCGTGTCGGTCAGCACGCCCGCCACCCAGTCCGGCCCCAGCACGAACAGGTTGTAGAACACCGTCGAGAAGGCGGCGAACGAGGTCGCGAAGGTGAGCACGAGGCCAAGCGTCATCATCCGCGGCACGAGCGCGCGCACCGAGAGGCTGGCACGGCCGAGCATCAGCCCGATGCCGAGGAAGGCGACGTAGAAGATCAGCAGCATGGTGAGGATTATCGCCATCTGCCCGTCGGCGCCGAACAGGCGGCCGAAGGCCTGCTCGCTCACCTGTCCGGCGATGCAGTCCACCGCCGTCAGCGCCGCGGCGACGCCCGAGCCCACTTGCTGGGCGGCCAGGTCGCAGGTCGTGCTCATTCGGCTGCCTGCCACACCGGGAGATCGTCCTCATCACTCGCGGAGCCCGCACCATCAGGCCAGGGCCGATTGGTCAGCGCCGGATACCACTGGCTGGGCTCATCGCCCACCGCCTCGCGCAGCAGGTCGAGCCGCCGCACCGAGGCCTCACGGCCCGAAAGGATGGTGAGCACTTCAGGCGCGCCCGAAAGATCGAGCCGGACCACCACGCTCGCATCGGGCTGGCGCACGAGGAAGCAGCGGCTGTGCGCGGGCAAGCTGCGGATCAGCGCCAGCTCATGATCGGTGAGGCCGAAACCGTCGCAATAATCCTCAGGGCGAGCGCGGCTGTTGGGCATGAACACCATGGTGGCGGTCTGCTCGACCAGCGCGGTCGAGATACGGCTTTCGAGCGCATCGCGCGCCGACTGAGTCGCAAAGCCCACCAGCGCGTTGCGCTTGCGCAGCGTCTTGAGCCAATCGCGGATGCGCGCGGCGAACACCTCGTCGTCGAGCGCCTTCCAGCCCTCGTCGATCAGGATCATGGTCGGCTTGCCGTCAAGCCGCTCGTCGATCCGGTGGAAGAGATACATCATCGTGGGCGTGCGCAGGCGCGGGTTCTCGAGCAGCTGCGTCATGTCGAAGCCGAGCACACGGGCATCGAGATCGAGCAGGTCACGCTCGTTGTCGAACAGCCAGGCGTGCTCGCCCCCATCCCCGCCCGGATGGCCGATCCACGCGCCCAGGCGATCAGCGAGATCGCCCGTCTCGGGGCGCCGCGCACCGGAGAGCAGCTCGCGGAAGTGGCGCAGGCGCCGCAGCTTGGGATCGTTGGCATAGGCCGCATCGACCGCCGAGGCGATCAGCGCGAATTCTTCCGGCCCATCGGCCTTGAGCAGCACCGCGAGCCAATCGCGCAGGAACGCGCGGTTCGCCGCCGTGTCGGGCAGTGCGAGCGGGTTGAAGCCGGTCGGCTCCCCCGGCGATATCCGGTCATAGCGCCCGCCGATCCCGCGGATGAACAGCTCCGCGCCACGATCCTTGTCGAACAGGATGGTGCGCGGGGCAAATTTCTGGGCCTGCGCGGCGAGGAAGTTCATCACCACGGTCTTGCCCGAGCCCGACGGCCCGATCACCGAGAAATTGCCGAGATCGCCGTGGTGAAAGTTGAAGAAGAACGGGGTCGCGCTCGTCGTCTCAAGCAGCGTCACCGCATCGCCCCAGTGATTACCGCTCGCCTGGCCGAGCGCAAAGCCGTGAAAGCTGCCAAAGCTCGCCATGTTCGCGCTGGAGATCAGCGCGCGGCGCACGATGTAATCCTCGTTGCCGGGGAATTGGGCCCAGAAGGCGGGCTCGAGATTGATGTCCTCGCGCACCGCGATCGCGCCGGTATCCGCCAGGGCTGCGGCGCAGGCGGCTGCCGCATCGTCCAGCCGGTCGAGCGTTCGCTCGCGCACGAGCACGGTCAGGTGATGGTCGCCGAAGCCGACCCCGCCATTGCCCAGCGCATCGCGCGCAGCCATCATGTCGGCGCGCTCGGCGGCGGCCTCCTCATCCACCGAGCGCGAGCGCCTGAGCGCCAAATCGATCCGCTCGCGCGCCGTGGTGCGTTCGCTCGGCGCATAGCTCTCGGTGACGATCATCTCGTAAGGCAGGCGCAGCAGGGGATCGAGCAGGCCGGGAGAGGTCGCCTCGGGGTAATCCTTGAGCCCGAGAATGGCCGAGAAATCGGGCGGGCCCGAGCCGCGCAGCTCCATCGCATCGAGCCCGAAGCTCGCGCGCCGATAGGGCAGCATGTGGCCGATATCGGTTTCCGGTGAAGGGCGGCGCACCGGGCGCATCTCGCCGTTGTAGAGCGCGGAGAGCAGCTCGAGCATCTCCGAATTGGCACCCTTGTGCGAGCCAGGCGCGGCGTAATCGCCGAGCACCGCAGCGCCATAGGCCGAGAGCGAGGCGGTGAGCCCGGTGATCGCGGCCTTGAGGCTGCGAATGTCCTTGGGATCGGCCTCGAGCTCTTCCTTGCCCCGGCGCGCGAAGAACCGCGCCATGCGTTCGGGCAGGCCTGTCTTGCCGCGCGCGGGGCGTCGGATGAGAGTCACGAACTGGTCGTTGATGAACAGCGAGCCGCCCGCGAGCCGCTCCTTCCAGCGCGCATCCATGTGGCGCGAGAGCGGATCGGGGAATTCGGCCTCGAGCTCGACCTCGACCCGGCGTCGGATGACATGGTGATAGAGCACGAAACGCGCATCCAGCGTCGAGCGCAGCATCACCTCGCGTGTCGCTGCGTGAGCGTTGAGCGCGTCTGAATCCTCGGTTTCGAACAGGAGCCCGGGGATTTGCAGTGCGCTCATCACCGAGCCGTCGCGCAGGAGCACCGTGCTCTCGTCGATCAGCCGCTCATAAGGCAGCCGATCGCCGACGCGCGCTTCCTTGGCGCCCCAGCTAGCCGGTCCGATCCATTTGGCCATAGTCAAAGCCCCTCCTTGGGGAGCCGAACACGTGTCACGTCCGATTATCACATCTCAGGGCGAGTAGGAATTGCAGCCCCACCGTTTGAAGTTAGGCACGCGCGGACATCGCGAGACCTTGGTGATCCACAAATCGAAGATGCGCGGCTCGCGCAGCGAGGCGAAGTAGCCGATCAGGTGCATCACGATCGGCACTGGGATGATCCAGAAGCTTTTGAGGATGAGAAAGGCAATCGTCGTCACCATCAGGTTGATGATGAAGAAATTCATCGTCACGCCCGCGAACATCTGCGGACGCGTCAGCGCACGGTGGACGGGGTGGCGGACGAGATCGCTCATGCGGTCGGCTCCCTGCCTCGCCTTATCCTGCCGCAGCCTGAATGCCGGCGACGATGGTGGTTGCGCCGAACAGGATGAAGACCCCGACGATCACAGTGGCGCCGAAGCGCCAGTTCATCCGCCCCGTCAGCATCATGAAACCGATTGCGGCAACCGCCATGACGGCGACCGTGGTGGCCACCGTGCCGAGCAGAGTTCCCTGCAGCCAGGCAAGCGCGTTGACGATCGGGCCAGCGCCCTGCGGATCTCCGGTCTGTTGCTGGGCAAGCGCGAGGCTCGGGATTGCAAGGGCACTCAGCAGCGCGAGCGAGCGCGCGATCAGGCGGAAGGGTGCATTCATGGAAGCGCTCATGGTCCTTGTTTCAACCGCATATGTTGCGGGAATGTGGCAATTGTGAAATGTCGGCGATCTAGCGACCGTCATCGCGGGCATGGCCGGCGAGCCGGCCCATGATCGCGGCGACATAGAGTCGGGTTTCGCGGATGTTCGGGACGCCGCCCGCGCGGATCACCCGCCCCGGGCCGGCATTGTAGGCGGCGAGCGCCTTCTCGAGATCGCCATCAAACCGGTCGAGCTGCTCGCGCAGGTAACGTGCCCCGCCCTCAAGGTTCTGCATCGGATCGTCGGGATCGACGCCAAGATAGCGCGCCGTGCCCGGCATGAGCTGGGCCAGCCCGCGCGCTCCGGCATGGCTCACCGCGCGCTCGCGCCAGCGGCTCTCCTGCCACACCAGCGCCTCGAGCAGGGTCGGGCTGAGATCGAAACGCTGGCTCAGCTCGGCGATCTTGGGCGCATAGCGCGCCGGAATTCCCGAAGCGTTGAGGAGGGGATCGGCGATGATCGCATCGGGCACGATCATCGCGCTGAGATCGACACGGGCGCCGTCGGACTGGTCGAGGGGCAATACCGGCGCGAGCTCGAGGGCCGCAGCGGCCTTGGCGCCCGCCACCCAGCGCGCGCCCTCGCTATCGATTTCCATGACATCGGCCAGCGCTGGCGGAGCGGCGAAAACCGCCGCCAAGGCCAACATGGCCGGTGTCGCAATGTGCCTCGCGGTCGCGAGAATCATGGTCGGGCCCTCCGGAGCCATCTGCCTTGTCTAGTCTAAATGACAAGGAGGTGACAGAGGGCTTGGCGAAATGCGCCAGGCCGGGGGCGGGAGCCGCTCAGTCGTGTGTCACCTGGGCGATTTGGCCGCCACACGATCCGTCTCGTCCGGCGTGAACTCCCCGCGCTCGAGCATCCGCATGGCTTTGCGCGCGAGGCGGCGCGAATCGACGAGCTTGCCCTCGGCGGTCTCGAGGCCGACAGGCTCCGAGCTCACCAGTGCGCGCTCGAACATGGTCTGTGCCTGCGCATCCTCTCCGATCTGCGCAAGGGCGATGCCGAGATTGATGAGCAGCGCGGGATCCTCGGGCCGCTGGTCGAGCGCCAGTTCAAGCCGACGAATCGCGAGCTCGCTTTCCCCGCGTGCGAGCGCACGCGAGGACAGCTGTTCGCTGCTGCTGTGATCTTGAGCCTGGAGCTGGGACGGCGCCGTCGCGGCTGTTTCCTGCGGCGCAGCCGCCAGCGCGATCGCGATTGCAATGGCATTGAGGGTCATGGGTCTCTCCTTTTTCGATTTACCCATGCTGCCATTGACGGTTTAGGAATGCAACAAAACTGAAACAATTTCATATTTTTGTCATCTGAAAGATTTTTCGACATTCTTTTCAGATGCTTAGAATATCTTCGCAAGTGGCACTGTGATGAAAGGGCAACGGTCAACCGTGTCACATAAGTCATTTTCTAGTCATATTCGCGATGTTTGTCACAAACTGAAATAATGCAAAAATTCTGTCACGTGCGATCCCTAGCCATCGGCCTGCGCTTCTTCCGCGCTTCTTGATTCTTCGGTTACTGAGGGGACCGCACGCTGTGAAAAACATTCAACGCACTCTCGTTCTGGGTTGCAGCCTCGTTGCACTGGCTGGCTGCGGCGCCGACGAAATCGTATCGCCCGGCACGAGCGGCGACATCATCATCAACAATCCGGCGCCGACTCCGACCCCGACGCCCACCCCGACGCCGACCGGCAGCGCCGTGACGCCTGCGGCGGGCTGCCCCACGATCAACTCGACCGGCGGCCTTACCGACCGTGGCACGATCACCGGCCCGACCGGCGAATATCGCGTCTGCGAAATGCCCGCGCTGTTCGACGCCGAGAACGACACCCTGCCCTATGTTCCGGGTCTCCTTTATTCGATGTCCGGCCAGGTCAATGTCGGCACCGACCAGGGCTTTGGCAGCACCGGCACCGAAGTCACGCTCGAGATCGAACCGGGCGTCATCATCTATGCCGCGACCGGTCGCTCGTTCATCGTGGTCAATCGTGGCAACGCGATCGAGGCCGACGGTACGGCCGAGCGCCCGATCATCTGGACCAGCCGCGACAATGTCATCGGCCTCACCACCGACGATTCGGACCAGCAGTGGGGCGGCGTCGTCCTGCTCGGCCGCGCGCCGGTTTCGGATTGCTCGACCGGCGTGTTCAACACCGCCGCCAACCCCAACGCCAACCCGCAGTGCGAGCAGCTTCTTGAAGGCACCACGAACCCAACCGTGTTCGGCGGCGCTGACGACGATGACAGCTCGGGCTCGATGACCTTCAACCAGATCCGCTATTCGGGCTTCGCGATCGCTCCGGGCAACGAGCTCCAGGCGCTCACCACCGGCGGCACTGGCGCTGGCACCAATTTCGGCAACATCCAGTCCTTCAACAGCTCGGATGACGGGATCGAATTCTTCGGCGGCACCGTCAACATGCGCAACGTCGCCGTGATCGGCGCCTCGGACGACTCGATCGACGCCGACACCGGCACGATCGGCGCGCTGCAATACGTGGTCGTCGCCCAGCGCTCGAACACGGGTGACAGCATCATCGAACTCGACAGCCCGCCCGATGACTTCTCCTCGTCCGCGATCCCGCAGACGGTTCTGGCTGTCTCGAACTTCACGTTCATCCAGAACACCGGGCAAAACCAGGTCGTGCGCGCCCGCGGCGGCTCGCGCATCCGCCTCGCCAACGGCATCATCCAGGCCAATGGCACGCCCTGCGTGCGCATCGACCAGCCCGAGACGATCGGCGCTGCTCCGACCTTCAACTCGATCGTCGGCGATTGCAGCGCCACCCAGCCGCTGCGTGCCACCGACGGCGCGTCGCTCGCCAATCTCGAGGCGATCTACAACGCCGCCGATGCAAACAACACGGTCGACACGGACGTGACCTTCACGAACGGCTTCTTCTTCGATGCCAGCGCCACTCCGGCGTTCGACGTGACGACGCTGTCGAGCTTCTTCGAGGAAGCCGACTTCATCGGCGCGGTGAGCGGTGCCGACGATGATCGCTTTGTGGGCTGGACCTGCGACTCGAGCATCATCGACTTCGGTTCGGGCAGCGCGTGCACCTCGCTCCCGATCCGTGCCGGCGAAGGCTGACGCCCGCCAGGTTGATCAAGAAAGGGGGGACGCTGTGTCCGGCAGTGCCCCCCCTTTTTACAGCTTCAAGATGGTGCCTACGGGCGTCGCACGTTTCAGGCCTAATATGAGGGGGTCTAGCATTATGTCGACCGGCAAGCGCCTGGCAGGGCTGCTGCTTCTCACGAGTTCACTCACCTTTCCGACCCTGGCATTCGCCCAGGAGCAGGACACACCGACGAGCCAGGATGACGCCGATGACGCGCTGGCGGAAGCGGTCGGTGCGGTCGACGAGGACGAGGAATTCGATGATCCCGAGGTTTCGGTCCCGGGTGGCAACATCATCGTGACCGGGCGCCGCCAGCGCGATCCCGTGCGCGGTTCCACCCAGGTTCTCAACGTCCTCACCACCGAAGACATCGCGCGCACGGGCGAAGGCGACATCGCGGGTGCGCTTTCGCGCGTTACCGGTCTCAGCGTCGTCGGCGATGGCCGCGTGTTCGTGCGCGGCCTGGGCGATCGTTATTCGCTCGCGCTTCTCAACGGCTTGCCGCTGCCGAGCCCCGAGCCGCTTAGCCGCGTGGTGCCGCTCGACATCTTTCCTACCAATGTGATCGCCTCGAGCCTCGTCCAGAAGACCTATTCGGCCAATTATCCGGGCGAGTTCGGCGGCGGCGTGATCAACCTCACGACCCGCGCCGTCCCGGTCGAGAACTTCTTCACGATCTCGATCAGCGGCGAATACGATAGCGAGACGACTTTCGAGAACGGCCTCACCTATTTCGGCTCCGACTGGGATTCCTTCGGCTTCGACAACGGCAATCGCGACATTCCCTCCTTCCTCCGGCAGGCGATCGATACGGGCATCCCGTTTGACCAGCTGCCGCTTGATGCGACGCCCGACAATCCCAATGCGCTCAGCCGCGAGGCGATCGCCGGCCAGCTCCTGCCGACCAACCTCGTCACCCTCCAGCGCGATGACAGCCTTCCTGCCAACTTCTCGGCCAACATCGCGGGCGGCGTCTCGCTCGAGCTTGGCGGCGACACCTATCTCGGCATCATCGCGACCGTGGGTATCAAGAACGAGCGTCAGAACCGCAGCGTGCGCAACCAGCGCGCGAGCATCGACGACTTTTCGTTCATCACCGAGGATTCGACCAACTTCATCACGGATGAAAACACCCTGGTGAATGGCTATCTCAGCTTCGGGCTCGATTTCGGCGAGAACACGATCCGCTGGACCAATCTCTACATCCGCGACACCCTCAAGACGGCGCGCCTTGCCGAAGGCTTCGACGTGACGCTCGGCTCCGAGGATGGTGCGGATCTGCTCGAACAGCGCACCGGCTGGTTCGAGCGCCAACTGATCGACACCCAGCTCGTCGGCGAGTTCGAATTCGGCGACGGCGACTTCTCGCTCGACACCCGCCTGGGCTATGCCCGGACCGATCGCGAAGCGCCCTACAACGCACAGATTCTCTACGCTCGCTCGAACGATGTCACCGCCGACGAGCCGGCCGATTCGCTGCGCAACGTGCTGGGCTCGAACTTCATTGCCTATTTCGACGGCGACAACGAATTCTTCAACCAGTCGGTCAGCTTCGATGATCTGCAGGAAGAGAACTATTCGGGCGGGGTCGATCTCACCTGGTCGGGGATCGACTCCTTCGACGTGACGGTCGGCTATGCCTATTCGGACACCGAGCGCCGCTCGGAAAGCCGCATCTATTCGCCACTGATCCGGCCTGACCTTCGGACCGATGTCGACTTTCAGCCGGCCCTGCTCGGGTTGCGCAAGCCGGGCGACATCATCAACGGGGCGACGCTTGCCGGGTTCAACGTCGACGTGCTCGACTTTGTCGATTTCCCGGTGTTCGACGCGCTGCTCGAGGTCCACGGCGCCTATGGCCAGGTGCGCTGGCTGCCGACCGACACGATCACCCTCGATGTCGGCGTGCGCTTCGAAGACGCGACGCAGCGGGTGACGCTCCCCGAGGGTCAGAGCGCTACGCGCCCGGTCGAGACCAATCTCGAGAACGACTACTTCCTGCCGGGCGGGACGATCACCTGGGAAGTGATCCCCGATCTGCAGCTGCGCTTCTCGGCCTCCAAGACCATTGCGCGTCCGCAGTTCCGCGAGCTCGTCGATCAGATCTACTTCGATCCGGTCTCGAACCGCAGCTTCCGCGGAAACGCGCAGCTGATCGACAGCGAGTTCGTCAATCTTGAGGGCCGCGCCGAATACTATCTCGGTGGTCGCAACCGCGTTACCCTCGCCGGCTTCTACAAGGACATCGAGAACCCGATCGAGCCGATCATCCTGGGCGGCTCGGGCACCGGCGACCTGACGACGACCTTCGCCAACGCCCCCTCGGCAACGCTCTACGGTGCGGAAGTCGAGTTCGTCTACGGGTTCGATCTCAGCAGTCTCGGCGGGTTCTTCGAGACCAAGGACCTTCTGATCATCGCCAACTACACCTTCACCGATTCCGAGCTCAGCATCCCCGATCCCGATGCGCTCGTTCCCACCGTGGTGGGCGACGTGCCGGTGTCGATCGTGTTCGAAGAAGGCAACCCGCTGGTCGGCCAGTCCGACCACGTGGCCAACTTCCAGATCGGCTTCGAGGATCTTGAGAAGACCCAGCAGGCGTTCTTCCTCTTCAACTACGCCAGCGAGCGCGTCACCACCCGCGGTTTCGCCACCCCCGACGTGGTCGAGGATCCGGGCCTCACCGTCGACTTCGTCGCGCGCACCGATCTCGGCACGATCGGCATTCCGCTCGAACTCAGCCTCGAGGTGCGCAACATGTTCGGGCGCGACAACTTCGAGTTCCTCGAGAACGAGACCGGCCGCATCGAGGTGAACACCTTCGAGGTCGGCACCCGCTTCCAGCTAGGGCTTCAGGCCAAGTTCTGATCACGAACCGGCAATCGCGAAGGCCGCTCCCTGCACGGCGCAGGGGGCGGCCTTCCCGCATTTGCGGCGCTGTTGCTCAGTTGAGGTCGAAGACGTAGCCCATCGAGCGCACGGTGCGCAATGGGTTGCCCCCGCCCGCCGCCTTGATCGCCCGCCGCAGCCGCCCGACCCATACATCCACCGTGCGCTCGTCGATGGGCGGCTCGCGCTTGCCGAGGCCGTTGATGAGGTCCTCGCGACTGAGCACGCGGTTGGGATTCTCGGCGAAGAAGCGCAGCAGGCGGAACTCGTTGGGCCTGAGCACGATCGGCTCGCCATCCCAGCGCGCCTGCAACGCCGCCATGTCGATCGACAGGTCTCCCACTTCATACCGCCGCCCCGCCAGCCGCTCGGCCCCGCGCGATTGCAGCGCCATCACCCGGTCGAGCACCGCGTTGCGCGTGAGCGGGCCCACCACGTAGTCGTCCGCCCCTGCCCTGAGCGCGCGGCGGCGGTCCTCCGGGTCGTCCTCCTCGAGCACCATGGTGATGTGCGCCTCGCTCGTGCGCGGGTCGGCGCGCAGACGGCGGCACATCTCGAGCCCGGCGCACTCGTCCATCACCCAGTCGATGAAGGCCCACATCGGCCCCTCGACCAGCCGCCGCGGACCCTCCGCGGTCAGCCGGTCGAAGGTGAAGCGGCGCTGATCGTGGACGAAGTCCTCGACGCTTTCCCCCAGGGCGTTGGTCAGGAAGATGTTGATCACGTCCATCGGGGGCCCCTGCCTTGATAGCAGCCCCGGCGTGACGCACATCTGTGACGCGTTCGTGACGCGTTTGTGGCCCTTGGACCCCGTGTGTCACATTCGCGCGCATACCCGCCTCAGCGCACCGTCACCCGATCCATCGCGGGCATCGCAAAGCCCAATCCGGTCGGCCATTTGGGCCGATAGGGTGCCTCGAGCGCGGCGATCTCCTCGTCCGAGAGCACGATCTCGAGCGCGGCGACAGCATCCGCAATGTGGTGCGGCTTGGAGGCCCCGATGATCGGACTCGCCACCGGGCCCCGCGTGAAGTGCCAGGCCAATGCCACGCTCGCCATCGCCGCCCCCCGCGCCTGCGCGATCCTCGCCAGCGCCTCGACGATCGCATCGTCGGCCGCATCCGCGGGGTAGATCGCCTTGCCAAAGCCATCGGTCCGGCTGCGCACCGTCTCCTGCCCGAGCGGACGCGCCAGCCGCCCGCGCGCGAGCGGGCTCCAAGGGATCACCCCCACCCCCTCGTCCTCGCACAGCGGCAGCATCTCGCGCTCCTCCTCCCGGTAGAGCAGGTTGAGCTGGTTCTGCATCGCAATGAACGCGGTCCACCCGCTCGCCCTTGCCGTCTCCTGCGCTTTCGCGAATTGCCAGGCGTGCATCGAGGAGGCACCGATATAGCGCGCCTTGCCCGCCTTCACGATGTCGTTGAGCGCCTCCATCGTCTCCTCGATCGGGGTCTGATCGTCCCAACGGTGGATCTGGTAAAGGTCGACATAGTCCATCCCCAGCCGCGCCAGGCTGTCATCGATCGCCTGCATCAGTGCCTTTCGCGAAAGGCCACCGGTGTTGGGCGCCTGGCGCCATGGGATGAAGGCCTTCGTCGCTACCACGATCTCGTCGCGGCTCGCCATCTCCTTCAAGAGCTTGCCGGTGATCTCCTCCGAGGTGCCCCCGGCATAGCCATTGGCGGTGTCGAAGAAGTTGATCCCCGCTTCCAGCGCAGCCCGGAAGAAGGGTCGGCTTTCCTCCTCACCCAGCAGCCAGTCGCCGTGCCAGCCTTTCGATGTGTCGCCATAGGTCATGCAGCCGAGGCACAGCTTCGAGACGCTGAGGCCGCTCTGGCCAAGGCGGGTGAACTGCATGGTCAACTCCCTTCGTTTGGTCGTGCACAGAGCACGCTTGAACCGCCTGTTGCACAGTCCAGGCGCAAATAAATCCGTGTGTGCCGACAGGTTCCCTCGGCACCCCCGCGCGCTATAAAGACTGGGCAAACCATGCCGGAAAGTCGCTCCATCGCCATGGCCCCACCTTCGCACGAAGGGGCCTGCGTAGGAAAGCGCCGCCTCGTTACCCCGGGCGCGCGGATTAGCTCAGCGTCAGCCCGCCATCGACCACCAGCGTTTGCCCGGTCATGTAGGAGCTCAAGGGCGAGGCGAGAAACAGCGCCGCACCCGCCATCTCGGCGGGCGTGCCGGGACGGCGCATGGGGATCGACTTCACCATCGCCTCCAGCCGCTCGGGATGCTCGGTCATGATCGCGGTCATCTTGGTGGGCACCAGCCCCGGCGCGATCCCGTTGACGCGGATCCTGTCCCGCGCCCAGGCCTCGGCCAGCGTCTTGACGAGGCTCGCCGCGCCCGCCTTGGAAGCCGCATAAGCGGGCTGGCCGATCACCGCCTGGAACGCCGCCACGCTGGAGACGACGATCATTGTTCCCGCGCGCTCGGCAAGCCCCGCATGAAACGCGCGCGCCACGTCCATCAGCGAGGAGAGATTGACCGCGATCACCTCGTCCCAGCCTTCACGCTCGAATTCGGCGCGGCCATAGCGCACGATCCCCTGCGCCTGCACCAGCACATCGACCGGGCCGATCTCGCGGGCAAGCGCCTCGGCGGCCAGGCGGTCGGTGACATCGAGCCGGGCAAAGGCGAGCCCGGTGAAATCGCTATCCTCGGCTTCGAGATAATCGCCCTCATCGGGCCGCGTGCCCGTGACGATCACCTCGGCTCCGCGCGCCGCAAACCCTTGCGCGATGCCATTGCCGATCCCGCTCGACCCTCCGGTGACGAGGACGCGGCGGCCGGTGAAATCGAGCGGATCGGTCATGACGGTTCTCCCTTTGCGGCGAATGAAGAGCGCGGGCGGCGATTTGTAAAGCGGTCTTGCCGCCCACCCCAGGCTGCGGCTGGCCGTCAGCTCTCAGGCTCGTCTAGCATCGCCGCTAATGGCCGGATGTGGGTGGTTAGCTGACACGAACCAAATGCGCGAGAAGCTTGACAAGGCGAGGGGTTAAAACGGGCTGATTGGTTCGTGATGGCGGCGCAGATTCTCTCGCGCCTATCCAGTCAGGAT